>MEQX01000021.1:8947-30270 GCA_001770415.1 Betaproteobacteria bacterium RIFCSPLOWO2_02_FULL_63_19
CGGCTCCCCCGGCGCCGGCGGGTTGAGCCGGTCCGGCGACGGCGTGCCATTGATCGGCACCAGCCGCGGCGCTCCCTGTTGCAGCTGGTAGTCGAGCACGACTTTGCCCATGTCAGCCGAAAGCGTGCTGGTTCCGGCGCTGTTGCAGGGACCGAACGCGGCCGCCAGGCAGCCTTCTCCAAGCGGCGACAGCACGATGGCGCCGCTATTGATCGCTACGCGCACCCACTCGGGACCGGCCAGCACGACGAAATCGGTGCCACGCACGCCGATTGCCGCGATCGGCGTATTGAGGCGGAAACGCTCGCGCGCGGCCTCCGCCCCCTTGCCGCTGATGGCGCGCGCGACGCCAAGCTCGAGCGTAAAGCGAATCGCGCTGTCCTTCGGGCGGGCCGGGTCGTAACGGTAGGTCTCGATGACAAGCCGGCTTCCCGGGCGCACGCTGACAAAAGCACCGTCGATGAAGCGCAGATGCACGTGTCCGCCCTGCTCGGTCTCCACGCGCTCGCCGGCGTGCACCGGCATGCCGCGCACGATCGCACTGCTGCGCCCGTCCTCGTCGATCAGACGGCTCACGCCAATGGCCAGCGACACCTCGGCGACCGGGCTCCCCGCCGCCCACGCAACGCCCGAGCAGACGCCCATCGCCATCGCGGCCAGCCACAGGCACATCACGCGCGCCCATCGCGACCGATGATCAGCTGCAAACAGATTTGCGGTGGTTTTTCGCGGTATCATGCAAGTCCTTCAGTCCAGACAGAAAGTCATTTCCACTGAAATCAGCGGAAGATTATCCCCGTTATAGCGTGCCGGGTGTGTGTCCGCCGTCACAATCCGGGTTTCGGACCGCCTTCAGAATGCGCGGGTACCCGGGCGCGTCCCGCAGGTGGGTCCACCGGCGCCAGACTCACCCCCCGGCAATCGCTTAGTCGCCACCGCAGCCCCTCGGCTACCCATGCCCGTTCCGCTTGCCATTCTGCAAAGCTTCAGCCTGCTGCACGGTCTGCCGGCGGATAAGCTCGCGCGCCTGAGCGAGCGCATGAGCGAGCGGACATTCGCCCGCCGCGAGGTGGTGATCAAGAAGGGCGAACACGGAAACGCGCTGTGTTTCCTGCTCGAAGGAAGGCTGCAGGGAGTCGATTTCACGGTCGATGGCCGCGAAGTGGGTCTTTACTTTGTCGATCCGAACGACTATTTCGGCGAATTGTCGGTGATCGACGGCCAGCCGCGCCCAGAATTCGTCATCGCGGTGGCCCGCTCGCGCGTGGTCACGCTGCCGCGCGACGAGGCGCGCACGCTGATGTTCTCGACAGCGGGCATCGCCGAGCGGCTCACGACGCGCCTGGCGCGGCGGTTGCGCCTGGAATCGGCCCAGCGCACGCTGCTGGGCCTGCCGAGCCCGGCGCAGCGCGTATGCGCGCAACTGGCGCAATTGTCGGTGAGGCTGGCGCAGGGCAAGGTGGTGATCGCGCATGCGCCGACCCACCAGGAAATTGCGATAATGGTCAACACCAGCCGCGAAACCGTCACGCGCGTGTTCCAGGTGCTGCAGGCGCGCGGCGTCCTGAAGCGCGACGGCGACCAGTTTCAAGTCGAAGACAGCCGCTATCTCAACGACGTGGCCGAGGGCCGGACCGATCCGCCCAAGGCAACGTGATTCGACCTTGTCAATTGCGAGCTTAGCGCTGATGACTGCGGCAAAAGTAAGTATCTGGTTTTTCCGCGTCAAACGGAGCCAGCGCGCGCGGATTCGGACTGTCCGGACAAGTCGCTTATTATTGATGACGGAACCGCCGAAGATACCGGAACCGGATACGTCTCGGCTGGCCTGGCACGCCTGAATCGATGAACCACCCCTATTTCCTGCCATTGCGCCAGCGCACGCTGATCTGGCAGTTCGCCCGGCGCGAGGTGCTGGCACGCTACCGCGGCTCGCTGCTCGGACTGGGATGGTCGTTCCTGACGCCGCTGCTGATGCTGGCGGTCTACACGTTCGTGTTCCGCGTCGTGTTCAAGGCGCGCTGGGGAACGGGCAGCAGCGACAATTTCGAGTTCGCGCTGCAGGTGTACTCCGGACTGATCGTGTTCGGCCTGTTCGCCGAGGTCGTCAACAACGCCCCGCGGCTGGTGCTGAATCAGCCGAACCTGGTCAAGAAGGTGGTGTTCCCGCTCGAAATCCTGACCTGGGTGACCGTGCTGGCCGGCCTGTTTCACCTGGTCCTGAATCTCGCGGTGCTGCTGGCGGCGGCGGGCCTCGCGCGCGGCGGCCTGCCGCTCACGGTCGTCGCGCTGCCGCTGGTGCTCGCGCCGTTCGTGCCGCTGCTGCTGGGCCTGGCGTGGTTCCTGGCCGCGCTCGGCGTCTACCTGCGCGACATCGGTCAGATCACGACACTGGTGGTCAACCTGCTGCTGTTCCTGTCGCCGATTTTCTACCCGCTCAGCATGCTGCCGGCGCGCTGGCATCCGTGGCTGCAGGCCAATCCGTTGACACCGGTGATCGAGGAACTGCGCCGGGTGACACTCGAAGGCCAGTGGCCGCACTGGTCGCAACTGGCGCTGAACCTGGTCGTCGGCTTGGCCGTCGCATGGCTGGGTGCGCGCTGGTTTGCCGCAACGCGCAACGGGTTCGCCGATGTCATCTGATCGGTCAGCGGAAAACGCGCCGGCAATCCGCGCTGAAGCACTGTCCAAATGCTATACGCTCTACGAGCGGCCCGCCGACCGCCTGCGCCAGGGGCTGTGGGGGCGCATGCTCGGACGCCGCTACTACCGCGAGTTCTGGGCCTTGCGGGAGACGAGCTTCGAGGTAGCCCGCGGCGAAGTATTGGGCCTGGTGGGCCGAAACGGTGCCGGCAAATCCACGCTGCTGCAGTTGGCGTGCGGGACACTGAAGCCCAGTTCGGGCTCGATCGCGACGCGCGGGCGCGTCGCCGCGCTGCTGGAACTGGGGGCAGGATTCAATCCGGAGTTCTCCGGCCGCGAAAACGTGTACATGGCGGCGTCCATCCTCGGCCTCACCGGAGAGGAGATTGATCAGCGTTACGAGGAGATCGTCGAGTTCTCCGGCGTGCGCGATTTTATCGAGCAGCCGGTCAGGACCTATTCCAGTGGCATGTACGTGCGGCTGGCGTTTTCGGTCGCGACCAGCGTCAACCCGGACATCCTGGTGGTTGACGAAGCGTTGTCGGTGGGTGACGGCCAATTCGCGCGAAAATCTTTTGATCGCATCATGGCGCTGAAGAAAGCCGGTACCACGATCCTGTTCTGTTCACATGCGACCTATCACATCGAGGCATTCTGCGATCGGGTCCTGTGGCTCGAGCAGGGCCGCCAGACGATGCTTGGCGAGCCGCGGGAAGTGGTCCGGCGCTACAGCCAATTTCTGGCCGAGGGGCAAATGCCGGTGGCCGAAACGCGCAGCGAACCCGCCGCCGTGGCGCCGGACCAGCCGGCGACGAGCGTTCCGGGGTATGCCCGCTTCACGCATATCGAGGTCACGCTGGACGGCAATCCCGGTCCGCTGCTTCGCGCGCGTCCGGGAGAAAGCACGCTGGTGGTGCGCGTGCAGTTCGATTCCGACCCGGCGCTGCCGCCGCCCGTGCTGGGCGTGACGCTCGACTTTGGTACGCTGGTGGCCGTGAGCTCCGTCGTGAGCCGCTCCGACGGGATCGCGCTTGAAAGGGATGCGTTGGGCCGCGCAGAGGCGACGCTGACTTTCCCGCGGCTGCCGCTGCGCAAAGGCGAATATCGGATCAGCATCTACCTGGGTTGCGAGAATGCGCTGCATATCTACGACAGTGCAACGGGGTATGCGACGTTGACCGTGGACGATGCTCTGCCCGAGCCCGGACTGGTCAATCTGCCGCACGTATGGCGCACCTCGCCCGGACACGAGCATGCTGAACGCGCCGTTCGGACCGGGCCCGCCGATGGCTGGCGCCGCGCCGTGCTCGCCGATGGCCGCTGCATCTGGGTGGATGCTGCCGACAGCCTGCGCCTGGCGGCGAACGGGGTATTCGAACCGGACGCGTCGGCGTTGTGCGCGTCTTTGCTTCGCCCGGGCGATCGCGTACTCGATATCGGCGCCAATCTCGGCTATTACACGACTCTGTTCGCCGAGCGCGTCGGTCCTACCGGTCGCGTGGATGCCGTCGAGCCCGATCCTGATAATTTCGCGCTGCTCGAGGCCAATACACGCGAACTGCAGGCCCAGGGACAAGTCCGACTCCATGCGTTGGCCTTGTCCGAGCGTTCGGGTTCCGCGCAATTGTTTCGCTGCAAGGACAACGCCGGGATGCACAGGCTCTATGCGTCGGTATGTTGCGACGCGAACGGCATCGGGGTGCAGGCGCTGCGCGGAGATGAGCTGAATTTGGCACCGCTGGATTTCATCAAGATCGACGTTGAGGGATTCGAACCGTACGCGCTGCGCGGATTGACCGATACATTGGCGCGCAGTCCGAGACTCAAAATCCTCTGCGAGTATTCGCCGCTGGCGATGCTCGAAGCGGGCGCCGACCCCAAGCAATGGCTGCAGTGGATGAAAGCACGGGGATTCCAGGCCTTCGGCTTCGACGGCAGCCGATGGAGCCGCGAGGCATGCGCCGACCTGGAAGACCAGGCAACCCGTCTGGCACGCATTGACATCGCCAGGTTGCGCGAGTTGCCGCGCCAGATGAACCCAGAGGCCATTGCCGCCGCCGCCGGCGAAGCAGCGGTGGCCGGCGGCTATACGCGACCCATCATGGAAAACATTCTGTTCGCGCGCGACACCCCCGGTACAGACGGCGATCACCCAGGGCGCGACGCTGTTGCCGCGCGGCGCGACGGCACCCGTCCGGAGAATTCGGCGGCGCAGTTGCGCAAGGTCGTTTTTCCTCTGAACGTCTACGCGCGCGCGCTCGAACTCGAGGAAGGACGTGCGGACGACCTGCATTTCGGTTTGTTCGAGGCGCCGGACATGTCCGCGCTGGCTGCCCAGCGGCGTGCGACCGAAATGCTTTGGCGCCATCTCCCCGCGCCGTGCCGCCTGCTCGATGTCGGGCTGGGCTTCGGTACCACGCTGGCGCGCCTGATCGCCGCCGGCTATGCGGCAACCGGCATCACGCCGGACCCCGCCCAGCTGGAATGCGTTCAAGCACGCCACGGCAACGCGCTGCGCGCCATGTGCGCCCAGCTCGAGAACTTCAGCGACAGCCCCGGGCACTGGGAGGCGCTGCTGTTCCAGGAAAGCGCCCAGTACATAGAGCCGTTGGCGCTGTTCGATCAGGCCAGCCGGCTGCTCACGGAGGACGGCGAAATCATCGTATTGGACGAGTTCGCACTGCGCCGCACCGCGCCGGGACACGAGCATTTGCACCTGTTGCCGCACTTCATCGCTCTCGCCGCCCGCTTCGGCTTCGCGGTGACCGAGCAACTCGATCTGACCCGCGAGGCGGCGCCGACACTCGACTACCTGCTGCGCGTGCTGCCTCGTCACGCGGCTGCGTTGCAGCGTGACCTCGGGGTCACGGCGGATGCGCTCGCCGCGCTCGACAGCGCAAATGCCGCCCTCCGTGAAAGATATCGGGAAGGCCGGTGCGGCTATTTTCTGCTCAAGCTTCGGCGCGCGTCGCGCCCGCGCTGGAGGATCGGCCACATCGATGCCGCCAACGCCGGCGAAATGCGCGAACTGTTCGCCAAGGTCTTCGGCCACGCGATGAGCGAACGCCATTGGCAGTGGAAATACGGCGACGGGCACGGCCATGGCAGGGGTGTCTGGCAAGCAGACCGTCTGGTGGCGCACTACGGCTGCACGGTGCGACGCGTGCTGCTCGACGGCAACCCGGTGGGCGCCGTCCAGATCTGCGACGTCATGGTCGATGCAGGCCAGCGCGGGATCCTGTCGCGCTCGGGCCCGCTGTTTCTTGCCGCCTCGACCCTCGTGGAAGCCTACCTCGGATATGGCCGCGAATGCCTGCTCGCGTTTGGATTTCCCAACGAACGGGCCTGGAAGACGCCCCAGCGCCTGGGGATCTACGGCCGCGCCACCGGCCGCGTGGTCGAGGCGAGCTGGACCTGCCGGCGCAGCCGTCCGCGGCTTGCCTCGACGGTACGTCCGCTCGATCTTTCCGTGCCGGCTCACGCCGCGGCCGTCGATGCGCTCTGGGCGGCGATGGCGCGCGAACTGCCCGCAGCGATCATCGGCGTGCGTGACTCCGCCTGGCTGCGTCACCGCTACCTGGAGCACCCTGACAAGGTCTACCATCCGTTCGCCGTGCGTCGCCGGGTTGGAGGCGATCTGCTGGGCGTATTCGTAATCCTGCCGAACGGGCAGGAATGGGAGTTGATGGACTTCATCGCACGCCCCGGCCATGCGCCGCTCGTGGTGCAGCAGGCACGCCGGCTGGCCGCCGCCGCGGGTGTGCCGCGTCTCCATGCATGGGCGAGCGACGCCGTCCTGCCGCATCTCGGAGACGACATCCAGGTCCGGGAACTATCCATCATCGTCCCCGCCAATGCATGGTCCGACGGGCCGGACCCCGAGGAACAAAACGGGCGGTGGTGGCTGATGGGCGGCGACAGCGATTTCCGCTGACGCGAGGAACCCGGGTGGTCCACACGCGGAGCGCGGCTGGAATTTGGCGCCAAAGTAGAATGGCGTAATTGTGCCGGTTCAAAGACCCGGCTACAGCACGAAGCGAACTTCCGCATGAGCAACGACCCCGCCTTCATCGCCTATCGCGCATTTCAGTTGCACCCGACGCTGCTGGGCGAGCCGCTGCCGCAGGCGATCAGTTTCGAAACCACGAACCACTGCAACCTGCGTTGTACCCACTGCGGGCACACCCAGTTCGCGCCTTTCGTCAAGGGCTACCTCGATGAGGGCTTGTTCGACAAGCTCGCTCGCCATCTTGGCCCGGGCAAGATTCCGGCCGTCGGCCTGAGCGATTTCGGCGAGCCCTTCATGTCGAAGCGCTGGTGGAATATCTTCGACCGCGCGCGCGCGGTCGAAGGACTGGGCATCTCGTTCATCACCAACGCCGTGCTGCTGGACCGTCACCTGGACAAGCTCGATCACCCCGGGCTGAACATCGCCATTTCGATGGACGGCGCGAGTGAGCCGACCTACGCGCACTTCCGCGGCGCAGGCTACTTCGAGCATGTGGTCGGCAACCTGCGACAGTTGCGCGCGCGCGAGTCAAGCGGTGCGCTGCCCGCCTCCCATCGCAGCTTCATAGTCGTGCTTTCTCAACGCAATGTGCACGAGATGCCCGCGCTCGTCGAGCTGGCGGCCGAGCTCGGGGTGCGGGCGCTTGTGTTCTCGTTCCAGGTTTTTTTCAACGAAGAGCGGTTCCGCAACGAATCGCTGTTCTTCGCGCGGGCGCGCTACGACCGCGGCCTGCGTGAAGCGCTGCAGCGTGCCGCCGCCCTCGGCGTGGACGTGCTACACCCGAGCGCTTTCGACGACGCTGCGCGCAACGCGCCGGCCGTCATGTCCAAGAGTTGGCTGTGGCGTGACCTCGACGGCCGCATCCGGTGCGGCGCGATCTACAGCAGCTGCTACGTCAAGTTCCACGGCCAGATCGAAGCCTGCTGCGTGCCGGACCGTCATCCGCTTGGCAACTTGAACGAGGACAGCTTCGTCGATATCTGGCACGGGCCCTACTACCGGCGGCTGCGCCAGTCGTTCCATACCGGCTGCTGGACCGCCCCCTGCCAAAACTGCAACCTGTTCCAGAGCGTGGATGTCGGCTTGCAGCAGAGCCACTTTCTGACGCCGATGCGCGACGACGGCGGGCTGATTTCGATGCCGCAGCCGTACCGCATCTCCGAGCTTGACACACGCTACCGCGAGTTGCTCGTGGCGCTGCAGCGACAACCTGAGCAGCCGGCGGCCATCATGCCGCGGCTGCTCAAGCTTGCCACGGTGGACGAGCGCTTGCACGAGGTAGCGAACGCCATCGCGGTCATCTGGACCGCCGTGGGGCAATGGGACAAGGGGCTGCGGGTGCTGCGGCAGGCGGCCGGGCTTGCGCCCGAGGACCCTGTCATCGCGCACAACCTGGCGGTGAGCACTGCCGACACGGCCGCGTGTCGCAGCCGGTGACGGGCACGCCGCCGTGCACGCGCCGCAGGCCCCGCTTGATGCGCCGGTAGCACGCGAGGTATGACATCGGTGGATCGTCAAGAGAAGAATCTTTCCGACGCGAAGGTTTCGGCTTCGATGCCGACGAGACGCATCGATTTTCTGGATCTGCTGCGCGGCCCGGCGGCTCTGTGCGTCGTATGGGACCATCTTGCCGCCACGTGGCCTGAGCAGTCCGGCAAGGTGTGGCCGCCGGCCGAATTGCTGCGAACCCACCTGCTCGAGCCGCTCGGCCTCATTCAGGATCTGGGCGCTTTCGGGGTGTGTCTATTCTTCCTGATCAGTGGATACGTGATCACGCATGTCGCGCAGCGCGAAACACGCGGCGAGTTTCTGCTTAAACGTATCTTCCGGATCTATCCGCCGCTGATCGTGTCGATACTGCTAATCGTTGCGATCGAAGCACCTGGATCGGGGAAGATTCCCTGGACCGTGTCCGAAGTCCTTCTTTCCTTTACGCTGGCCAACTATCTCATCGTGCCGCAGATCGTGATTCAAGGCGTCGCGTGGACGCTGGTCATCGAAATGGTTTTCTACGGTCTGATCTGGCTGATGATGCCGCTGGCAAGAAACCATGTCCATATCCTGATCGTCATTCAGTCCTGCTTCGTTGCTCTGGTTGCCCTGCTATCCAGGAATCTGGGCCATGAGTTTTTCCTTTTTTCCGTTTCGGTCTCGTACCTTCCGTTTCTGTTCGTCGGCCAGATCCTCTATTTCGGCCTGCACCTGCGCAAGCTCGGCTTTGCAGAGGTATTTGTGGCCGGACTCATACAGTTGGCAGCCGCGATTTACGCGTTCGGATCGGTACAACCCGAGTTTCTCAAGCCGGGCAACTCTTTCCTGCTGTCATTCGTCTATGCGCTGGTCGTCTTTCTCGGCGCACAACTGTATGCCGACAGGTTGGCGATTCCGGCCGTAATTCGCAGAGCCTCTGACCTGAGCTATTCGCTGTACCTGCTTCACCCGATCGTCGGATTTGCCGTTCTTGACGGGCTCGCAGGATGGCTCCGGTTCGACATCGCGTTCTGGACAGCCGTGCTGGCCGTCGTGGCGGCAAGTTGGCTCTGCTGGGTATCGGTTGAGCGGCCGTCGCAGGCGCTCGGGCGCCGCCTGGCGCGCCATCTGACGGACTTGAATCAACGTAGACGAACATGAGAACCATACTCGCCGGTACGTTCGCGCTCGCGGCGTGCATCACTGCAGCTTGCGGCGACGTGAAAACCCCGACGCAACAATCGGGGCAAGAGCCGGCCGTCGCCTTTGCGTCGGTGGATCAGAAAACGGCTTTCGCAAGCCGTCGCCGGTCCGGCGACTGTTCCATCGACCTTGTCGACGGCAAACCTGCCGGCGACAGGATCGTTCTACGCGCGGGATCGACGGCCCGAATCGAGGGCTGGGCGGCCGACGGGGAAACGAACAGCGTGCCCGCCCAAGCTGCGATCCTGCTTCGAAGTACCGAACGTTCCTATTACGCGTATGCGCTGCGCGGCCTGCACCGGGACGATGTCGCGAAGGCCAGTGGTATCGCGGCGTTCGCGACGTCCGGTTACGTGGTTTCAGCAGGCACCGATGCCGTGCGACCGGGCGACTATTCAGCGCGGCTGATCCAGCAAACGCGCTCTGGCCGAATCGAATGCGACACCGGAAAGACGATCGAAGTGACTGCCCGTTAGTGCGGACCGCGGCGGGTCAGCGGCCCGAAATGGAGTAGATCCGCTGCAGTCTTTCCCTCGCTGCGCGACCGATCGCTTCGGGCGACAACAATCGCATGCAATCCGCCCGGGCCCGCCGGCCCAGCCGCGTCCGCAGATCCACGCTTTCAAATACGGCCCGCATTTTCGCGGCAGCGTCGTCGATGCTCGGGTCGGCCCACATTTCCCCCTTGGCATACGGGCCATAATCCCGATCCAGTTCGATCAGCTGGTAGTCGACCACCATGGCGTTGCCAACATGGGTGAAATCCATGTTCCCGGACCATCCTGTCGCAATGACGGCCTTTTCGCGCACCATCGCCTCGGCAATCCCGAGTCCGAACCCTTCAGAACGATGCAGCGATACGAAACAGTCCGCGGCGTCGATCAGCCCAGACATCTCCGAGCGCGATAGATAGCGGTCGATCAAGACGATGCCCCGGCATCGCTGTGCGCAGTCATGCAGGGCTTCCATGATGTCGGGCCGCCTTTCCGGATTCGACAGCTTCAGCACCAGTTGGGCCGCGCTCTGCGTGCCGCCGAATGCCCGCATGAAGGCCTCCACGGTGCCCAGCGTGTTCTTGCGTTCCGGGATGCTCAGCATGTCGGCCATGGCGAGGAAAACGAAACTGTCCTCCCGCAGGCCAAACGGCCGCCGGTCCCCGGGGCCGGGATTCACGATTTCCACGCTGTGCGGAATGCAGACCACGGGCACCGGCGACTTTGCCGCGACGGCCCGTTGACAGAACGTGGACGGCACCCAGACTTCGTGGAGACAGGAAAATGCGGATTGCCAACTATCCGGAAACCGTCCCAGTTCCCACGCCCAGTACCCGATCCGGTAATTGCGCCCGAAGAAATCCTCGCCCAGCGCTTCCTGCGCGATCGCCAGCTGATCGGCATTGATGTGAAAAAGACTCACTCCAAAACGCAACCCGTTCAACTTCGTCTCGTCGATCGCCTCGTCCATGCGCGAAACGTTGCCGTATCGATAGTCGACGATCGAATGCTCGACGCCGGCCGCCTTGAGGGCACGCAGCGTCGAGCGTGCCGACTCGCCCACCCCACTCTCGGCCCGCACATACCCAATGACGTTCAGTCCCTGGATGGCTTCGGCTTGCACCGCAGCGGGAGTCTCCGCGGTCGCCCTCGGCACGGCCCGGGATGGGCCCTCGTGGGCCTTGCGCAGCAAATATATTCGCACGCGGTGGCGAAGCGCCTGGCTGAAGATCGGTCGGAAAAAGCTGCGCGTCCACCAAGCCAGACGGTACAACGCGCGATAGCTCAGTTCACGCAAACTCCTGTCCGCGATCGGGTAGCCCTGCGCACCGGACACAGCCTTCTCCACGCGCTCGGATGGCGCGCTCGCCGGTTGCGCGGTCATCGGTTTCAGGAAGACCTCGTCGAGATCCGCCTCTCTCCCCGCGGTGTCGCTAAACCACGCGACGAATGCCGCGCGATGCGTGCCGAGTACGTCGGGAAATGCAGACTGCAGGTCCGGGCGCAGCCCGTACAGGGTCATCGCGAGCCTGGTGATCGCCGGCTGTCCCCCGTCCACCGGCACGTTCAGGAAACCGACGACGAACCGCTCTCCCTCGGCGCTTCGAAAATCCGGCAGCGCGGCGTCCCAGTCCAGCGCCGTGCGCAGCGCCGTGCGCGCGGCAACCGGTATCGGGAGTCCGCTGTGCATGGCGGCATAGGCATACGGCAGGCTTTCGTAGCGCGACCTTCCACTTGCCTCGATATTGCTCACATAGATTTGAAACAGGCGCCGCGCCGCCGGCGCAAGGTCCTTCAGCCTGAACCTGTTCTGGTGCTTGCTGATCGTCTGCTGCTTCGCGTCGAAGCCGGAAAAATGGAAGAAGAACAGCGGCTGACCATTGACCAGGAAGCGGCCGTCCAACTCCTCGACACGGCGGTGCTTCAGGTTCCAGTAGGCTACATTCCAGCCCGGGTGCCGCACGATGCTCGTGCGTTCGAAAATTCCGGGAACGAGGTCGATCCACTTCTGGTCGGTGAACAGGCCTCGCGGTATGTCCACGACGCAGTCGCGCAATAGTTTCCTTTCCCACCAGTCCAGCAGCCTTTCGGTCGCCGCCGAGCGCTTGAGCGCAATGAATCCGAGGTTGTAGGTGCCGCTCTGCAGGATAGACAGGTCCGACGGATGCCTGTCGTCGTCCAGAAAATCCGACAGGTGAGGCGTCAGTACGATTTCGGAATCGTCCAGTACATCGAGCAACGGCCCGCCATCGGAAAACAGCTGTATGTCAGGGTCGAAGTAGATGACCTTGTCGCATCGGCCGTGTCGAAAGAGATGCGCGAAGACAAAAGGCTTGATCGCCGTATTGAGCTCGAGAATCGTGTACTGGTACAGCAGTCTGTCCAGATGAGGAATCTCTATGCTCTCGAGTTCGATCACTTCGAACGGCAGCGCATCAAACTGGAGTCCGTCCGGACGGTCGCAGAGGGCCACGACCCGGCGCGACTCGGGCAGAGACTCGGCCACGCTCGACATCAGATTGATCGCATAGTGCAGGTAATTCTTTGCGACGATGGTGAAGACACAGACGTGCGGATTCATCTCTTCCTTTTCATCCCTGCGGCACTTGCCCCCACCACCGAAAGCGATGCCCGACGTGCGTATCCAACACTAATTCGGCCGGCGTGCGGCGCCCATTGCCCTGCGCGCAAAGCTACGGATACGACGCACGATTCCGCCTTCCAGTTCCGCCGTGCGCGACCGCAGCACGCGGATTTCCTCGTCGCGCGCGGCGACAACTTCCTTGAGCCCCTCGGCGTTCTTGCCCGCATCGGCGATTTCACGTTCTCTCGCCGCGACAATCTCCTTGAGTCCCTCGGCATGCTTGCCGGCCTCGGCGATTTCACGCTCTCTCGCGGCGACAATTTCCTTGAGCCCCTCGACGTGCTTGTCCGCATCGGCAATTTCCCGCTCGCGCGCCGCGGTGACGGCCTGCACATGTGCATTCAGCGCGACGATTTGTTCGCTCCCGTGGGCCAGCGCGCGACCGAGATTGGCGATTTCCTCACGAAGGCCCTGCACATTCGTTTTCAGGTTCTCGATCTCCAGGTCCCGCGCACTGACGATTGACTTCAGCTCCTCTGACTGCGCTTCGGATTCGTTCTGCCTTGCTTGAGCTAGGGCATTTGCCCGGAAAAGCGTCTTGGCGTAATCGAGCAGCTGTCGATATCGCTGATAAGAATTCCGACCGAACCATTTCTTGTACAGCTGTTCGCGGCTGGCATGCTGGGCCGGCTGTTCGTCGAAAACATTCGAACCACCGGCACGGTTTCGCGAGTAGTAGGCAGACACCCCCTCCACACGAAGCAGATCGCCCCGGTCCGCCAATTGCAGCCAGAAATCCCAGTCCTCGAATATCCGCAGCGAGCCGTCGAAGCGGCACCCTTGCGCGCCGCGCGCAAGCGCCAGTCGGAAAAGAACCGCGTTGATCGGCAGATAGTTCTCGAACAAAAGGCGACCGGGATCGTACGGTGCGTCGAAACGATGTTCTGGACGCCATTGTTCCCCGTCCAGTTCCCCGAACTCGACTCCCGAAAACGAGGCCACGGCATCCGGACGGGCTCGCAGCGCGTTGACAAGCCGCGCCACGTGATCGGGCGCGTACCAGTCGTCATCATCCAGGAACATGGCGAAATCGCCCTGTGCCGCGTCAAGCAACACGTTGGCCGCTTCGGTCCGTGGAATCGGTCGCCCCTGATCGATGTAATGCAGCGGGAATGAACCCGCCCGGTGGCCGGGATCGGTGTGGCCAGGCCCCTTCGCGTTGAGCACCCAGATTTCCAGGTTCGGATACGTCTGCAGCGCGACCGAAGCAAGAGCACGCCCGAGCGTTGGCCTTCCCATGCTGCGAATCAGAACCGCGACCTTCTCTTGATCGGGACGCGTCGAAGCAAGGCAGAGCCGGTCCTGGCGGTCGGATTCCGGATCCGCGATCCATACCGGCTGGCTCAGCGCGTCGCCATCCAGCAGACGATACGCTTCAGCCAGTTTCACCTCTTTGCCGAGTGTGTAGGCGCGATAACGGTTGAGGGCGAAAACCTGTTCGTCGTAGTCCTGCAGCGCCAGTTGCGACTTGAAGCACTCGGCGGCGGCCCGCTTCGCTTGCGCCCAGCGCGAGATATCCACCAGGACATCGACGCGATGCAGCGGTGCGCCGAGCTCGTACATCGCAACCTTGAGGCGACTGCCCTCGGCCACAAGCCGCCTCGCCGCCTCGACGACAATCCAGGCGACGGCGCGATGGTCCGGATGAACTTCGTACACCGAGGGAGCGAGAACCAGATCGGCACCCGACTCGCCGATGGCCACCCGTGCGGCGTCCACGGTACGGTCATTGAACTGGACGCCGCGATCCGGCTCCCGCCAAAAAGACACACTGCCTATGCCGAGCTTCTCGGCCGCAGCCCTGCTTTCGTCTTCGCGCGCCGCCGCACCCCCGCGCCCGTGCTCGCCGAATTCCCCGGAAGTGACGACAACCACATCGACGGGAACCCGGTCCGCCTGATAGGCGGCCAGCAACCCACCGCAACCGAACACTTCGTCATCCGGATGAGGCGCAAACACCAGGACACGCGACGACGGAATGCTTGGCGAAGCATTGTAGGGAATGAGATCCGGTTCCATTGGATACCCCAGGCTTCCGTGTCACCTGATACGTCGTATGAGGGTGCGATGGTGAATCATCTATCGATACCTTCGGCGCGCAACGGCTACCTTATCGAGACCTCCGGACGGCCTGACGCAAGCACGCCGGCACGCTCGACGCTTGCATCGTCGCTGTCAACTGACCCGGTGGGTCAAATCCCGGCATGACCAACGCATCGTCTCCCGCCATCCTCCGCACGGAAGAATCGTGTAGTTCATGCGTAACATTAAGTATCCCGTTTTATCCACTGAATTACAATGCCAACACATTTCGATGACGAACCATAAGACATGTCCTCAGGGATAGACTTCCGCCTCGGCGAACCGCTTTGCACCGGCATCTTTCGCCGCCAGCGTCGGCGCGCTGTCGATGGGCCAGGCGATGCCCAGGTCCGGATCGTTCCACAGGATTGAGCGCTCGTGCTCCGGCGCCCAGTAATCGGTGGTCTTGTACATAAACTCGGCGGCGTCCGAGAGCACCAGGAAGCCGTGCGCGAAACCCTCGGGGATCCACATCATGCGCCGGTTGTCGGCCGAAAGGATTTCGGCCACCCACCTGCCGAACGTGGCCGACGAGCGGCGGATGTCCACCGCCACGTCGAATACCGACCCGGCAATGACCCGTACCAGCTTGCCCTGCGGCCGGCGGATCTGGTAATGCAGGCCGCGCAGCACGTTCTTCGCCGAGCGCGAATGGTTGTCCTGCACGAATTCGCCGCGGATGCCCAGCGACTCGAGCACGCGGCGGTTGTAGCTCTCGAAGAAGAAGCCGCGCTCGTCGCCGAACACCTTCGGCTCGACGATCAGCACCTGCGCAATCGCGGTCTGGATGATTTTCACGCAACCAGCTTGTCCGACAGCAGCCGCAGCAGGTACTGCCCGTAGCCGTTCTTCGCCAGCGGCTCGGCGAGCGCCCTCATTGCATCTGCGCTGATGTAGCCCATGCGATAGGCGATTTCCTCCGGGCAAGAGATCTTGAGGCCCTGGCGGCGTTCGATGACCTCGATGAACTGCGAAGCTTCCAAGAGCGACTCGTGCGTGCCGGTATCCAGCCACGCGTAGCCGCGGCTCATGGTCACTACGTTGAGCCGGCCCATTTCCATGTAGCACCGGTTGACGTCGGTGATCTCGAGTTCGCCGCGCGCCGACGGCTTGAGCCCGGCGGCGATGTCCAGCACCTGATTGTCATAGAAATACAGGCCGGTGACCGCATAGCGCGATTTCGGCGCCTGCGGCTTTTCCTCGATGCTGACCGCGCGGCCCCGCGCGTCGAATTCGACCACGCCGTAGCGCTGCGGGTCGTGCACCGCGTAGGCGAATACGGTCGCCCCGGCCGTCTGCGCCGCGGCGCCCTGCACCTGCTGCGCCAGGTCGTGGCCGTAGAAGATGTTGTCGCCGAGAATCAGGCACGAGCTGTCGGCGCCGACGAAATCGCGACCGATGATGAATGCCTGCGCAAGCCCGCCCGGCTCGGGCTGCACGGCATAGGCCAGGCGCAGACCCCAGCGCTCGCCGTCGCCGAGCAACTGCTCGAACCGTGGCGTGTCCTGTGGCGTCGAGATGATCAGGATGTCGCGGATCCCGGCGAGCATCAGTGTGCTCAGCGGGTAGTAGATCATCGGTTTGTCGTAGACCGGCAGCAGCTGTTTGGAGACGACCTGCGTCACCGGATAGAGCCGGGTTCCGGAACCCCCTGCCAGAATGATGCCCCTCATGCCATCGCGCCCTTCATGCCGCGCGCTGCGCGTAGTTGGCGGCGATCCATTTCCGGTACTCGCCGCTCTGCACGCCGCTCACCCATTGTTCATGCTCCAGATACCAGCGTATCGTTTGCCGCAGCCCTTCCTCGAATGTCACGGTCGGTTCCCAGCCCAGTTCGCGCTTGATCCTGGAACTGTCGATGGCATAACGCCTGTCGTGGCCAGGGCGGTCCTGGACGAAGGTGATGAGCCGCTCGTGCGGGCGATACGGGGAGTCCGGCAGCAACTCGTCGAGCGTGCGGCAGATGGCGCGCACGACCTCGAGGTTCGCTCGCTCGCAATTGCCGCCGATGTTGTAGACCTCCCCGGGCACGCCGCGATCGAGCACCGTGCGTATCGCTGCGCAGTGGTCGGTGACGAACAGCCAGTCGCGCACGTTCTGCCCGTCGCCGTACACCGGCAGCGGCTTGCCCTGCATCGCGCTGAGGATCATCAGCGGGATGAGCTTCTCCGGAAACTGGTAGGGCCCATAGTTGTTCGAGCAGTTGGTGGTGAGCACCGGAAGGCCCCAGGTGTGATGCCAGGCCCGCACCAGGTGATCCGAGCCGGCCTTCGACGCCGAATAAGGACTGTTGGGCCGGTAGTTGTGCTGTTCGGTAAACGCGGGCTCCGAGGGACCCAGCGAACCATAGACCTCATCGGTTGACACGTGGAGAAAGCGGAAGCCGCCCCGTTCAGTCTCAGGTAATGCCTGCCAGTGGTGTCGCACCGCCTCCAGGAGGCGGAATGTCCCAAGCACGTTGGTCTCGATGAACTCGCCCGCGCCGAGGATGGACCTGTCCACGTGGCTCTCGGCGGCGAAGTTGACCACCGCCCAGGGGCGATAGTCCCCAAGCAGTTGCGCCACGCGCACCGGATCGCCGATATCGCCCTGCACGAACACATGCCTTGCATCGCCGCGCAGCGAATCGAGATTGGCGAGGTTGCCCGCGTAGGTGAGCTTGTCCAGATTGACGACCCGCGTCCCGACCTGCTCGATCCACTCGAGAACGAAATTGGCGCCGATAAAACCGGCGCCGCCTGTCACAAGGATGGTGCGGCTCTCTGCAGAAGTATTCATGGGTTGCGACGATGCGCCATTGCGCGTCGCTCAGGCACCTTTTTCTGAGGGGAGAATATTAGCAGCTATCGCAACCGCTAAGCGGTCAAGGTACCGGTCTTAAGCAGTTCGCGATAGGTTGCGGCGATTCCATCGCGCAGGCCGATGCGCGCTCGCCAGCCCAGCAAGCGGATACGCGAGATGTCGAGGCGTTTCTGCGGTGTGCCGTCGGGCTTGCTCGCGTCGTAGCGCAACTTGCCGCTGAAACCAATCGTTTCGGCAATGATCCGCGCCAGTTCGGTGATCGTCTGGTCCTCGCCGCAGCCTATGTTCAGCAGCGGATAACGCCAGTCGTTGATTTGCCTGGTGAAGCGCGCATCGTCCAGCGACGCGAGCATCACGCAGGCCTCGGCCAGATCGTCGACGTGCAGGAACTCGCGCCGCGGCGTTCCGGAACCCCACAGCACCACCTCCTTGTCGCCTCTCGCTCGCGCCTCGTGGAACTTGCGGATGAGCGCCGGAAGAACATGCGAGGTCTGCGGATCGTAGTTGTCGCCCGGCCCGTAGAGATTGGTCGGCATCACGCCGAGATACCGGGTGCCGTGCTGCGCGTTGTAGGCCCGGCACATTTCCAGGCCGGCGATCTTGGCCAGCGCGTAGGCGCTGTTGGTCGGCTCCAGGGGCCCGGTGAGCAGATATTCCTCCCTGATCGGCTGCGGACAGTCGCGCGGGTAGATGCACGAGGAGCCGAAATAGATCAGTCGCTTTGCGCCGTGTACCCACGCCTGGTGAATGACGTTGGTCTGGATTTCCAGATTTTCGCGTATGAAGTCCGCCGGGTAGGTGCTGTTGGCGAGGATGCCGCCGACCTTGGCCGCCGCGAGAAATACATACTCGGGCCGTTCGGCGCGAAAGAACGCGTCCACCGCGCGGCGGTCGGCAAGGTCGAGTTCGGCATGGGTACGCAGAATCGGATTGCGGCTGCCGCGTTGAACCAGCGCGCGGACCATCGCCGAGCCGACCAGACCGCGGTGACCGGCGACATAGATGCGGCTTGCGGCATCCATGCTCATGGGTCGATCGGTCGGATAAGGATTGCCGGTTTAAGCGGCCGGAACCGTCGGGCCGTCTTGATTTGACGCCTCTGGTCTCCCGATCTCGAACCGTTGCAACGGCGCAACGGTTCGAGATCGGGAGATGTATACAAGACCAATGACTTCTCCGGAATCCTCGCCGGCCGTCGGTCTGAGGACGAACCCTTCATTCACGCCGATCCGAAACCTTGTACCCCCGGCTCTTGACCAGCGCATCGCGGTTGGCCGTCTCCAGGTCGTGCTGCACCATTTCGGATACCAGCTGCGCGAACGTCGTGCGCGGCTTCCAGCCAAGCCTGGCATGCGCCTTGGAGGCATCGCCGAGCAATGTATCGACTTCGGTGGGGCGGAAGTAGCGCGGATCAACGGCGACGATGCAGCGCCGGCTCGAGTCGAACCCCTGCTCCTGCGCACCCGAACCTTTCCAGGTGATGGCCATCCCCAGTTCGCGAGCCGCCGCATCGACAAACTCGCGCACGCTGCGCTGCTCGCCGGTGGCGATGACGAAGTCCTCCGGCTCGTCCTGCTGCAGCATCAGCCACTGCATTTCGACGTAGTCGCGCGCATGGCCCCAGTCGCGCCGTGCCGAGAGGTTGCCCAGGAACAGGCAGTCCTGCAGTCCGACCTTGATGCGCGCCAGCGCCCGCGTGATCTTGCGTGATACAAAGGTCTCCCCGCGCACCGGGGACTCGTGGTTGAACAGGATGCCGTTGCAGGCGTAGATGCCGTAGGCCTCGCGGTAGTTGACGGTGATCCAGTAGGCGTAGAGCTTGGCCACGCCGTACGGGGAGCGAGGGTAGAAAGGCGTGGTTTCGCGCTGCGGCGATTCGCGCACCATCCCGAAGAGTTCCGACGTCGAGGCCTGGTAGAAACGGGTCTTCTTCTCCAGACCCAGAATTCGGATCGCGTCGAGGATGCGCAGCGCACCCAGGCCATCGACATTGGCCGTGTATTCGGGTTGCTCGAACGAAACCGCGACGTGGCTCTGCGCCCCGAGGTTGTAGATCTCATCGGGCTGGATCTGCTGGATCACGCGGGTGATGCTCGCCGAGTCGCCCAGGTCGCCGTAGTGCATCAGGAAGCGCAGGTCGGGTTCGTGCGGGTCCTGGTACAGATGATCGACGCGGTCGGTGTTGATCAGTGAAGCGCGCCGCTTGATGCCGTGCACATGGTAGCCCTTCGCGAGCAGCAATTCGGCCAGGTACGCGCCATCCTGACCGGTTACGCCGGTGATCAAGGCGACTCTTGCGGGTTTTGCTGCCATCGTCTGCTCTATCCCTGTGCTGCCTGACCGGCAATGCGGATGCGGCCGCAGTGAATGCCCTCCGGGCCGTCGTGCGCCACGCTATCCGGTGCCTCCGACGGTCAGCGCGTCGATTCTGAGCGTCGGCTGGCCCACCCCGACCGGAACGTTCTGGCCGTCCTTGCCGCAGACGCCGACACCCGAATCGAGCTCGAGGTCGTTGCCGACCATCGAGACGCGCGTCAGGCAATCCGGTCCGTTGCCGATCAGGGTCGCGCCCTTGAGCGGATAGCTGAGGCGCCCGTTTTCGATCCTGTAGGCTTCGGTAGCCGCGAAGACAAACTTGCCGTTGGTGATGTCGACCTGCCCGCCGCCGAAGTTCACCGCGTAGACGCCATTGGCCACCGAAGCGATGATCTCCTCGGGCGCATGCTCGCCGGCCAGCATGTAGGTGTTGGTCATGCGCGGCAGCACCACGTGTGCAAAGGATTCGCGCCTGCCGTTGCCGGTGCTGCGCACGCCGGTCAGACGCGCGTTCAGGCTGTCCTGCATGTAGCCGCGCAGGACGCCGTTTTCGATCAGCGTCGTGCACTGCGTCGGGTTGCCCTCGTCGTCGATATTGAGCGAACCGCGTCGCGAGGGCAGCGTTCCGTCATCGACCACCGTCACGCCCGCCGAGGCCACGCGCTCGCCTATGCGCCCGGAGAACGCGGAACTGCCCTTGCGGTTGAAATCGCCCTCCAGACCGTGACCGACGGCCTCGTGCAACAGCACGCCGGGCCATCCCGGCCCCAGCACCACGGTCATGGTTCCGGCCGGCGCCGGGCGCGACTCCAGGTTGACCAGCGCCTGCGACACGGCCCGGCCCGCGTACTCGCGCAGCCGCTCGTCGGTGAAGTAGGCATAGTCGGTGCGCCCGCCGCCGCCTGCCGAACCCTGTTCGCGCCGTCCGTTCTGTTCCGCGATGACCTGCACGGAAAGCCGGACCAGCGGACGCACGTCGGCGGCAATCATTGCGTCCGAGCGCGCCACCATGATGACCTCGTACACGCCGCCGAGGCTGGCCATCACCTGCACCACGCGCGGATCCATCTCGCGGCACATCCGCTCCAGTTGTTCAAGCAGCCGAACCTTCCCTGCGTCCGGAATCGAGCCCAGCGGGTCTTCCGCCCGATACAGCGCCGTCTTGCTCTCGCGCCGCGCAAGCGGCGACTTCCCGCGGACGCGAACCGCGTGCCGAGAGCCGCTTTGCGCGATGGCGCGCGTGGTTTGCGCCGCGTCGCGCAACGCCGGCAGGCTGATCTCGTCGGAGTAGGCGAACGCGGTCTTCTCGCCGCTTATGGCCCGCACGCCAACGCCCTGGTCGATATTGAAGCTGCCCGACTTGACGATGCCCTCCTCCAGGCTCCACCCCTCGCTGCGCGAGTACTGGAAGTACAGATCGGCATAATCGAGCCGGTGCGTGAACATCGTTCCGAATACACCGGAGAGTTTCGCGATCTCCAGCTCGTGCGGCGCAAGCAGGAAGGACTGTGCGGTATGGAATAACTTGTCTGGTGCGTTCATCGCGCGAAGTCTATCAGCAATGGCCTTTGCAAAGAATTGGGGGTCTTCTTGGGTTCACATCAAGATCGGCGATTGCGTCCGGATGGCTCTTTCATCCGGACGCAATCGCCGATCCGCG
>MEQX01000021.1:30277-33088 GCA_001770415.1 Betaproteobacteria bacterium RIFCSPLOWO2_02_FULL_63_19
GCGCGGACGGCTTCTCGTCCGCGCAACATGAGGGCTGCAGCGCGCTGGTGAACGCACACCCGTCGCCCGGCCAGGCTTGCTCATACGTCAGTGGCGTTGCGCGCTGCGCGCGCCAACCGTGTCTTCTGTACGGATGGAAAGCATCCGTACAGAAGACACGGTTCGGGATAACAACAAGAGGTGTTTCGCCAACTGTTGTCACATGCGGGTCGATTTGTACCCCGGGAGCCGGCGCCGCGCAGGTCCGGCTAAAGGACCCGATGTTCCAGCGCCGGCAAACTCGCGCGCAGCCTGGTCAACCGGGCTAGATCGATCTCGGCCACGACGACGCCGGGCCCGTCTGGCAGGCATTGCATCACTTTTCCCCACGGTTCGATGATCATCGTGTGCCCGTGCGTCTGCCGCCCGTTCGTGTGCCCCCCGCTCTGAGCCGGCGCGACCACATAGGCGAGGTTCTCGATCGCCCGTGCGCGCAACAGTATTTCCCAGTGCACCGGGCCGGTGGTCGCGGTAAAGGCCGATGGCACGAAGATGAGGTCCATTGGAGCGAGGCACCGGTAGAGCTCCGGGAAGCGCACGTCGTAGCATACCGACAGTGCGAGGCGCCCGAACGGCGTGTCGAGCGCCACGGGCGAAGTCCCCGGCTCGATGGTGCCCGATTCGTGGTAGCGCTCATTTTCGGTGGCAAAGCCGAACAGGTGGATCTTGTCGTAGCGCGCAACACGCTCTCCCCGGTCGTCGAACACGAGACAGCTGTTCATGACCTTCCCGGGATCGGACGATTCCAGCGGCACCGTCCCGCCGACGATCCACAGCGCGTGCTCACGGGCGACGTCGGACAGAAACTGTTGGATCGGGCCCGAGCCATCGCGCTCTCTCACTGCAACCTTGTCGCGCTCGCGTTTGCCGAATATGCAGAAGTATTCGGGCAACCCCACCAGGCTCGCGCCCTGCCGCGCCGCTTCGCCGATCAGTCTTCTGGCGGCTTGCAGATTAGTCGCGACCTCGGGTTCGGAACGCATCTGTAGGGCGGCGACCTTGAATGTATCTGACATGCAAACCCCCTAAGTCGGCACTGTCGTGATCAACGGGCTGGCTTGATTTGACGCCACTGATCCCCCGATTCCGGGCCGTTGCAAACTGCGCAACGGCCCGGAATCGGGGGACGTATACAAGACCAAATTCTGCTCCGGAATCGTCAACAGTAGACCCGCAAACGGCTACCTGGAAGTGTCCGGCGACTCGACCGCCTCCACCTGCGCCCGTTCCACCTTCGGATCGCTCCAATTTCCCGTCACGGTGTATTCGAACGCGAATAGCTGTCCGAGCGGATCCTTGAAAATGCGTTGCGCGAGCATCGCGCCGAGGCCCGTGATCGGATTGATCTTGAGCAGCAGCGTAGCCGCGGTCGCGGCGCTGTCGCCCAGCGACGGCACGACGCGCAGACGCAGATCCTGGGTTTCGCCGGCCAAATCGATGTTCCCGGTCATCGCTACGCGTGCTGCGGCACCGCGCATGTCGAAGTCCCGGGTGCTGAGCACGCCTCTGGAAATCTGCGCCCCGCCGGAGATGGTGTCGAACACAAATCCGTCCCGGAACAGATCGCGCAGGTCGAAGCTCAGCAGCGATTGCAGACTCAGCAGCCCCAACAGTTTCGCCGCACCTGGGTCGGCCTTGAGGAACCGCCCCTTTTCGACCTTCAGCGAAAGCGTGCCCGTCAGGCTCGGGTAATCGATGTCGAGCGGGCTTCCGGCCCAGCCGATTTTGCCGTTCAGATGCGCGATACCGCCGCTCACGGTGCCTGGATAGCCCAGTCGCTCGAGGTACTTTCCCGTATCGCTTACTTCGAGCTTCACGTTCAGGCCCGTGCTCGGGCGCGCGGCCCAGTTCTGCCAGTATCCGTCAGCGCTCAGGGTCCCCTCCTTCGTCGACAGCTTCAGCCGCTCGATACGCCAGTCATGGGCCTGATTGACCGCCACAAGCTCGAGTTTGCCGAGCCGAGTGGTGCCGATGACGAAGTCGTCCGCGACCACGTCCAGCGCCGGCAATTCCCTCGATGCTTTCGCAGGCTCGGTCTGTTCCGCGGTGGCGGCGCGCTCTGAATCGGGGATACTCAGATGCGACAGGCGTGCGACGATGCGACCTTGCCCTTCCGGCCGCCATGTGACATCCCCGGCCAGTTCGCGCGCGCCGACCCGCGCCTTCCAAAGTCCCTCCGAACGGGTCGCGCGCAAGTTCAATTCGTTCACCCGCCGTCCGAAGAAGTCCAATACGCCTATTCGCAGGTTGACCACGTCGAGCGGCACCGGCGGTGCCGCCGCTCCCGTTCCATTGCGTGCACCCACTATCGGGCGCCAGCGGTCGATATCGAGCGACCGAAGCGATCCGACCACGACGAATCCCGGCTTGTCGAGCGACGGCGTACGCTCGTTCAATGCCAGTGCACCGCGTTCGATGACCATGCGGTTTCCTTCACGTGCTCGAACGATCACGCCGTTGACGACTTTGCCGATCGACAGCATCAGCGCATCCCCGTGCAACGGCAGCCGTTTTATCCCGAATTGGCTCAGCGAAGCGTCCTGCGTACTGTTGGTTCGGGCGAGGCGCATCGGTAACACATCGTCCGCCGCCTTGCCCAGCGGCGGCGGCAGATTCAGCGCCACTCCCTTAAGCGACGATTCGGCGATCAAATCGAACACGCCGCGTTTGATCGCCATGCTTCCTTTCCAGAGCGCACTTCCGTTCGCCTGGTCGAGCAGCGGGAATTCAACCAGTTGCCGAATCGCAGCGACGTTCGCAGTACCGTTCGCT
>MEQX01000022.1:0-29842 GCA_001770415.1 Betaproteobacteria bacterium RIFCSPLOWO2_02_FULL_63_19
CGAGCTTGCCGAGGCGTTTCTTCAGCGAGCAAAGCAGCGCGAACGTGGAACTCGCCAGGCGCCGCTGGAACACGCCGACCGCAAACTGCGCGGCGCTGCGATTGAGTATTCGTGCCTGGTTGTAGGTGTTCTGAATGTAGTCGGTCGTCTCGTCGTAGAGCTTCTGCTCGCTTTCCTCGCCCTGCTCGAGATCGTAGCTGTGCGTGTCGCTGATGCGCTGCGGGTAGATGGCGCGACCATTGAAATAGACCATCTCTTCCTTCACGCGGCGCAGGAACCGTTTCTGCCGCGCCTCGGGCGGGTAGGCGGCGAACGCCGATTCGGTGGAAATCGATTCCGGCTCGAGCAGCCGCCACAGGCAGTAATAAGGAAAGTCCTTGCCCATGTGAGGTGTCGCGGTAAGGAGCAGCAGGTGGGTGCACGACCAGCCCAGGCGCCAGCGCTCGTCGAGGCCGCGCACACCGCTCAGCGCCTCGGCGAGATGGTAGCGGTCGGTGGCGCGAAATGTGCCATCGGGGTCGCGGCGGGCAGAGAGCTTGTGCGCCTCATCGAAGATGACGAGGTCGTAGGGCACGGTGTCGGCGCGCTGCAAGCGCGAGAACATACGCGGGCCGGCGAGCGTGTCCAGGCTCGCGATGACGACGTCGCTTCCCGGACCTGCAAAGGGATTGTTGGTGCGTGCGTCTGTACCAACGATGAGCTTGAACGAGAGGTTGAAGAGCCGTCGCAGCTCGCGTTCCCAGTTGCCGATCAGGCCCGCGGGCGGCACGACGAGCACGCGGCGGATAAGCCGGCGCGCGAGCATCTCGCGAATGTAAAGGCCGGCCATGATCGTCTTGCCCGCGCCGGCGTCGTCGGCGAGCAGGAACCGCAGCCGTGGTTGCGGCAGCATGTGCTTGTATACAGCGATCCGCTGGTGCGGCAGCGGATCGATGAGCGAGATCTCGGTAGCGAACGCCGGGTTGAAAAGATGTCCGTAGCTCAGCCGTTCGGCTTCGACGACAACGCGGATTGTTTCAGCGTCGGTCGAGAAGTCGAGTGTATGGTCGGCGGATGCTTCGGGCTGTGGGACCGGCGCTTCGAGCGCGATGTCGGTGGAAATGCCATCCAGTCCGAGACGTTCCGCGCGCGCGATCTTCTCGAGAGCAAGCCGGGAAGGATTGGTCTGTCCATTCTCCCATCGGTTGACGGTCACGAATGAGACACCCATGAGTTTCGCCAAGCTCACTTGCGTGAGCCCGTAACGCGCGCGGAGGGCGCGTAAGCGTGTGGCGGCACCGGCTTGGTTTATACTCATGCTAGCCGACTGACCTATATTCTATCGATCTGTTTTCTAATACGCGTGTCTTATGTTATAGACTATAGCGTATGCTAAGTTCTACGCAAGGTTAATAAAAACATCGTTTTGATACAATATGTTGTGCTTCAGTCTTGCTTCGCATGACCCGCATCGCCCGTCCCCAGCCGCCTCCGGCGCGACTCGAACAGGCAGAGTCCGCTCGCCACCGAGACGTTCAGGCTCGCCACGCTTCCCAGCATGGGTATCCTGACCAGGGCATCGCAGCGCTCCCGTGTCAGCCGCCGCATGCCCTCGCCTTCGGCGCCGAGCACCCAGGCGATCGACTCGGGCAGGTCGGCCTCATAGAGTGTCGCCGGCGCGTGCTCATCGGCTCCCACGACCCAGATGCGGCGCTCCTTCAGCTCATCGAGGGTACGCGCGAGATTGGTGACCATGTAATAGGGCATGGTCTCGGCGGCCCCGCTCGCCACTTTCGACACCGTGGCGCCGATGCCGGCGGCGCGGTCCTTGGGCGCAATGACCGCGTGCGCGCCCGCGGCGTCTGCTACCCGCAGGCAGGCGCCCAGGTTGTGCGGATCGGTGACGCCGTCCAGCACCAGCAGGATGGGCGGCTGCGAAAGGCGCTCAAGCAGAGCGTCCAGGGTTTCGCGCGTTTGGCGCTCGCGCACGATCGCCACCACACCCTGATGCCGGCCCCCGCCGTAGAAGCCGTCGAGCCTCTTGACCGGCACCCGCATCAGCCGCGTTCCCGCGCGTTCGGCGGCGGCCACCACGTCCTTCACGCGCGCGTCGCCGCGCTTTTCGTCGAGCAGGATCTCCTCGACCGTCGCAGGATCGGCACGCAGCCGCGCCAGCACGGCGTGGAAGCCGAAGATGGCGCGGACAGACTTCATGTCGCAAGAACGAAATCCATACGCGCCATCTCCAGGTCGACTCGGGCGATGCGCACACGAATACGGTCGGCAAGCCGGTAGCGCTTGTTCATGCGCTCACCGCGAAGTTCGTGGCGAGCCGCGTCGAACCGGAAGTAATCGCCGCCAAGTTCGGAGATGTGCACCAGGCCCTCGACGTAGACGCCGTCCAACGCGACGAATATGCCGAAGCCCGTGACGGCCGAGATCGATCCTTCGAACTCCTCTCCGACCCGTTCCTTCATGTAGTAGCACTTCAGCCATGCCCCGACCTCGCGCGTCGCCTCATCCGCTCGCCGCTCGGTTTCCGAGCAATGCCGGCCCAATTCAACCCAGTTGCCCGGCCGGTAGCGCCCGCCCTCGAGCACCGCCTTGATCGCGCGGTGGATCAACAGATCCGGATAGCGCCGGATCGGCGACGTGAAATGCGTGTAATGCTCGTACGCAAGACCGAAGTGACCGACGTTCTCCGGGCTGTAGACGGCCTGGCGCAGCGAGCGCAACAGCACCGTCTGCAGAAGCTGCACGTCGGGCCGATTCTTCACCGATTCGAGCAGGCGCGCGTAGTCCTTGGCACGCGGCTCATCGCCGCCGCCCAGATCAAGGCCGAATCCCTTCAGAAAATCACGCACTGCGGCGAGTTTCTCCGGCGTCGGGCCCTCGTGGATACGGTACAGCACCGGGTGCTCGTTCCCCTGCAGGAAATCCGATGCGCAGACATTCGCTGCGAGCATGCATTCCTCGATCACCCGGTGCGCATCGTTGCGCTGCACGGGCACGATGTTCGCGAGCCGTCCTTTGTCGTCAAAGACGAATGCCGTTTCCAGCGTTTCGAAATCGATCGCACCGCGGCGCACGCGCGCTTGAGCGAGCCGCTCGTATACCGCATGAAGCATCTGCAACTGCGGCAGCAGCGACTGCAGTTCCGTGGCGACGGCGCTGACGGAATTCCCCGCGGCCAGCGCGTGCGCCACCTGCGTATAGGTCAGCCGGGCGCGCGAACGCATTACGGCCGGATAGAACCGATAGCCGGATATCCGGCCCGACGCCGTGACTCTCATGTCGCAGACCATGCACAGCCGGTCGACATTCGGATTGATCGAACATAGTCCGTTCGACAGCCTTTCGGGAAGCATCGGGATGACTCGGCGCGGAAAATACACCGAGTTGCCACGCTCGCGCGACGCCAGATCCAACGCATCACCGTGGCGCACGTAGTGGCTGACATCGGCGATGGCAACCACCAGCCTGAATTCGTTCCCGGGTCGCGCTCCGGCCTTCCCCGGTCGCGGGTTCGTTCTGATTTGCTCGCAGAATACGGCGTCGTCGAAATCCTTCGCCGTCTCGCCATCGATGGTAACCAGCGGTAAATCGCGAAGGTCTACCCTCGCCTTCAGGTCGGCCTCGCGCAGTCTCGCCGGATAACGCGCCGCCTGATCCCTGGCCGGCGCCGAAAATTCATAAGGCAGTTCGTGCTTTCTCAGCGCGATCTCGATCTCGACGCCGGGATCGGTGGCCTTACCCAGAACTTCCACCACACGACCCATCGGCTGAACGTACAGGTCGCGCGCGTCGACGCTCGGCTGCCGCGTGAGTTCGACCGTCACGACTTGTCCAGGCTTGGCACTTCCCGCGCCCTCGGGCTCGACGAGCACGTCCTGGGTGATGCAGCGGTTGGAGGCGGTAACGAAGCTGAAAGCGCCTTCCCGGTGAAGACGCCCCACCACCCTGTTATTGCCGCGCGCAATGACTTCGACGATGCTTCCCTCCCTTCGTCCGCGCCGGTCGAGCCCGGACTGTCGCAGCATGACCCGGTCACCGTGCAGCACCTTGCGCATCTCGCGCGCGTTGAGATAGAAGTCGTCCTCGCCCTCGTCGGGAACAACGAACCCGAATCCGTCCGGATGCCCCTCGACACGCCCGGCAATCAGATCGACCTTGCGTGCGACCAGAATCGCGCCCTTGCGATTGCGAAGAATCTGGCCCTCTCGCTCCATCGCGCCGAGGCGTCGCCTGAACGCTTCGAATTCGGCACTACGGATGCCGATTGCATGCGCCAGTTCGGCGTCCTCGAGCGGCACACCAGCCTCGGCAAGGCTCTCCAATATGAACTCCCGGCTCGGAATCGGCGCCTCGTAGCGAGCCGCTTCGCGCTCCCGATGGGGGTCTTTCGCGCGTCGGACGCCGGGAAATCTGCCAACGGCTGGAGTGCGGGGCTTCTTCATCGACCGAAGTTACTATAGAATTCGCACCTTGCGCCGCACCTCAAAAAGACGTTTGGCCCAGGTGGCGGAATTGGTAGACGCACATGGTTCAGGTCCATGCGGTGGAGACACTGTGGGGGTTCGAGTCCCTTCCTGGGCACCAAGTCTCGACAGACTTAATTGTAGCCTGCCGCTGCGGCGCGCCTGACGGGATGCGAGGCGCGGAGGATGCGCGATTCCCGTCGTCTCCGCGGCAGTTCTTCGGCGCGCATCGTCATCGCTGAACGAGTTCTATCAGGACGCCGCCGGTACTCTTTGGATGAATGAACGCAACCAGTTCATCATGCGCATTTCGATAGGGCTTCTGATTGATCAGTTGGATGCCCTTGGCGTGCAGCCGGTCGAGTTCGGCCTGGATGTCATCCGTTTCCAGAGCAACGTGATGGATGCCGGGTCCCCGTTTGGCGATGAACTTGGCCATCTGGCCTTCATCGGTCGTGGACTGTAGCAGTTCAAGCGCCGTCGCCTCACCTTCGAATCCCACGAACGAAAACAGCAGTTCGCCGAAATTTTCGTTCCCTGTCGCCGGCAGCGAAAAATTCTCTTCGAAGAATTTCTTTGCAGCGTCGAGGTTTTCAACAGCTATTCCGATATGGCTGATTTTCGTGATCATAAGCGAACCTCTATCCTTGACAGCGACATCTTCCCTTCACAGCGGAATATTGCCGTGCTTGCGTTGCGCGCGCGACGGCTCGGTCTTGTTCTCCAGCATTTGCAACGCGGAAATTATCATGCGCCGGGTATCCTTGGGGTGTATGACGGCATCGATGATGGAACGCGACGACGAGTGATAGGGCGTCAGATAGGTATCCCGGTATTCCCGTACCTTCCGGTCGAACAATGCCTTTTCGTCTGCCGCACTGTCGAGCTCTCTGCGGTACAGGATCCGCACTGCGGGCTCCGCGCCGACCATTTGCATCTCCGCTGACGGCCAAGCGTACACCTGATCGAATCCTATCTCGTGCACGCCCATCGCAGGAATAGCGCCGCCGTACATCTTTCTCATGATGACCGCGATCTTCGGTACCGTGGCCTCGGTCCACGCGTACAGCATCTTGGCGCCGTGGCGGATGATGCCCGCATGCTCCTGGCGGACACCCGGTAGAAATCCGGGCACGTCCACGAGCGACAGCAGCGCGATGTTGAACGCGTCACAGGTGCGGATGAAACGTGCCGCCTTGTCCGCGGAGTTGATGTCCAGGCACCCGCCCAGAAACTTCGGGTTGTTTGCGACGATGCCGGTGACCTGCCCTCCCAGCCTGGCAAAGCCCACCACCAGGTTTCTTGCGAATGCCTTCTGGATTTCGAAGAAATCCCCCTCGTCGGCAAGCGCGCCTATGATCTTCTTCACATCGTAGTTCTTCGACATCGTGATGGGAACGATGTCGGTGAGTTCGGGCAATTCCCTGTCGACGGGGTCCGAGCAGGGCCGCACGGGCGGCCGATCCTGATTGTTCTGCGGCAGATAATCCAGCAGACGGGCGATGATATCGAGACACTCCCGGTCGTCCTCCGCTGTCAGATGGACCACACCGGACACCGCGCTGTGAGCGCGCGCGCCACCCAGTTCATCAAAGCTGACCTCCTCCCCGGTCACTTCCTTGATCACCGCAGGGCCGGTAATGAACAGGTACGATCCCTTCTTCACCTGGACGATGAAGTCGCACAGAGCCGAAGAATAGGCATTGCCTCCCGTGCACGCACCCATGATGGCGGAAATCTGAGGGACAACACCCGAATTCAGGGTGTTCTGGTAGAACATCCCCGTGATGCCGAAGACATTGTCCATGCCTTCCTGTATGCGCGCGCCGCCCGAAGCGTTCAGGCAGACCACCGGGACCCGCGTTTCTCGCGCCATGCGCAAGATACCGTGGATCTTGGCTCCGTGCGCTTTCCCCACCGACCCGCCGAGCACGGTTTCGTCCTCGGAATACACGAACACCCGGCGGCCTCGCAGGGTACCGTGCCCCGTGATCACGCCATCGCCCAAATACTTCTTCTTTTCCATGCCGAAATCGTGGCACTGGTGTTCGGCCAGCATGTTGAGTTCCACGAAACTCTTCGGATCCAGCAGGTAGTCGATTCGTTCGCGGGCGGTCAGCCGCCCTGAGTCCCGCTGCTTCTGCAGACGCTCCTTGCCGCCGCCCTGCCGAGCTTCGTCCTCCATCGCACGCAACTTGGCAAGCTCCGCCTCCCAGGTCTTTTCATCGGACATTCAGCTGATTCCTCGTAATAGTGACTTCGATCAGATAAAGCATACCGACCCAAAATCGAAACGACGCCGGACGTGCGCCCTAAGGCAGAATTACATGTTCCCGGGTAAGAACGAACGGCGACCGCTCCTGGTCGACGAAGTGCCCCACGTCAGCTCTGAGGTCCGCGAACTCCGGCGTCTGAGCCGCGCCGCGCAATGCCTGCATGTCATCGAACCAAGCCATGGCCACGCCGTCGAAGGCAGGCGTCCGTCCGCTGTCGTAGATCGAGCGCCGCGTATGATTCTGCACGTAACGACGCATCGCCGCGGCTGTCTCGCAAAGGGGACCGTGGACGTCTTTCCAGTAGTTCTGAAAATCCTCGACCGACATGCCCTCCTTGCGATTGACGAAGTCGATGCTCTTGATCGCGTTGTCCGGTGCAGGCTCGTCCTTGATCACGTATTCGTCTGTGATGATCGAGGCCATGCTGGCGCGATCGATGAAATTCGGCTCGTCGGCCAGCACTGCCGCGTATTCGGGCGTTTTCGCCAGCGCCTTCATCGCCTTCGTATCGTCAAAGTACGATTCCGCAACCGCGTCGTAGACCGGTTCGCTCTTGCGATACGCGGAGGCGAGCACATGCGATTGCACGTACCTGCGAATACCGGGCAGCCTGACGATGATGTCGGCATGGGTCGTGCGCCAATGGTTCTGAAAGTCCTCGACCGACATCCCCGATTTGCGTTTGAAGAATATGACGATCTTGACCATGGCAATGCTCCTGTTGTTCGGGCCCTCCGTACCGATACGGGCGGGTCGTCCGTCGTTCGCGCCGCCTGCCGCGCGGTGTGACCATGCAGTGGCAATACGAGCGCACCTGGCGATGCGAGCATCGCGCGACCGATGGCCCCGGATGCTAGCCCACGGGCATCGGGCATGCAACGTCTTATAATACGTCGCTCCTCGAAATCATCCGGAGGCGGAAATGCTGGGCCGGGGAAGGATCAGGCGCGTGGTGACGGGCCACGATGAAAACGGCAAATCGATCGTCGTGTCCGACGGATTTGCGCCGGCGATACGCACCAGCCCCGCGCGCCCGGGTCATTACTCCACCGAGATCTGGCGAACCGGCGGAGCACCGGCTCCGGTCGGCAACGAACCCGATCCGACGACCGGAGCCAGACAGTTGAAACCGCCGAAGCATGGCACGGTGATCCGGGTTTCTGAAATTCCGCCCGAATCGGACGCCGTCAGGAACTTCGATGCCGCAGCAGCAAAATCGATCTTCGAGAGCATGGGGCAGGTCGATGCGTCGACGTTCAGACAGGGGGGACCTCATCCCCTGATGCATCGCACGGAAACTGTTGACTATGCCATCGTTCTGTCGGGCGAACTGACATTGATCCTCGATGACAGCGAGGTGCTGCTCGAGGCGGGTGACATGGTCATACAGCGCGGCACCAACCATTCCTGGAGCAATCGCTCCGACAGGTCATGCATCATCGCGTTCGTTCTGGTGGACGGCAAATTCGAACCGGGACTGCAGGAAGCGCAGGGTTCGCATTGACCTTGGTCCGTCGCCGCGAATAACCAAAGGCGATATCAAACCGGAACGAAGATCTGCTCCAGCGGCAGTGCCTTGGCAATGATTCCCTGCTCGGCCATGTAGGTCACCAGGGCCTCAAGCGTCGGTCGGTTGGCTTCGATGCCGTAGGGCCAGGGATCGCCCCCAAACACCTGCTCGATTTCGTCCAGGTACTCCGGGAGCCAGGGCAGCATATAGCGCAGTGCGCCGAGATGCTTCATCCGGGTGAGCGCGCGGTTCTTCGATTCCTCGAACGCTCTGTACAGACTGGCCGCGATACCCGGGTTGGCCTCGTACGCCTCGCGTCGAATCGCCACCAGATGCATGATCGGGAAGATTCGCGTGCGTTTGAAATAATCGCGCTCGATATCGTGAAAATTCGGGAACAGCCGTTGCACGTCCGGGTTTCGCCCCAGCGCCTCGGGGATGTTGGAACCCAGGGTCGCGTCGATCGTGCCCTCCTCCAGCAATCGGCTCAACGATTTTCCGCTGTCGTTGATCTCGATTCTGGCCGCCCGTACCGGGGGCAGCACGCTCGGAGCGCCGTGTGCACCCGCAAGGCTCAACGCGCCCTGGACCCAGGTCACGCCCGACAGATCAACGTCATAATCGTGCGCCAAGTGGCCGCGCAGCCAGATTGCCGCCGTTTGCGTGTAAAGCGGCGTACCGATGCGTCTTCCCTCCAGGTCCTTCGGGCCACGGATTCCCGAGCGCCGGTTGACGCAAATAAAGCCGTGCCGAAACGTGCGCGACGGAAATACCGGTATCGCCACGAACGGGCACCGGCCTGCGGAGATTCTGCTTATCAACTCGGAGCTGGAGAACTCGGCAGCGTCGAATTCCAGTCGACCAGCCATGCGGTCGAATATCTCGCGAGACCATTCGATGACGCGAAAATCCAGATCGATGCCTTCCGGGTTTACCTCGCCGGTGTAGAGCGGCTGCATGCGGTCGTAGAGCCCGCAGGCGAAGGTCAGCTTGGTGTTCTGCATACGCGCGTATCTCCGAATCAAGTCAGGAGTGTCTCCCGGATTCTGCCTAAAGACGGTCTGCGGCAAAGTCCACTACGCAATGGGTTCACATCGACGATGCAACCGATGCATCAGTCTCGGGCACTCCTCGATGTCAGATCGAGCAAGCTTACACGCTGCAGCCTTCCGGTCTCCGTTCGCGGTAGGGCCGCGACAAATTCGATGCGCCGTGGATACTTATAGGGCGCGATTCTCGCCTTCACGTGGTCCTGAAGAGCCGTCACCATCTGTGGACTGGCCCGGAAACCCGAATTCAGCACGACGAACGCGCTGACGAGCTGGCCCCGCAGTTGGTCCGGAATTCCGATGACGCCGCAATCGGCAACCGCTTCGTGGCCCAGCAATGCGGCTTCCACCTCCGGACCCGAGATGTCCTGGCCGGCCGAGGCGATCAGGTCATCAGAGCGGCCTTGAAAGTAGAAGTAGCCATCCAGGTCCACGGAGCAGGCATCGCCAGTCAGGTTCCAGCCCCGCTGCACGGACTGAGTCTGGCGCGAGTCGGCGAGGTAAAGGCAGCCCGTGGGTCCCTTTACCGCCAATCGACCGGTGACGTTCGGCGGACAGACCCTCCCCTCGTCGTCGAGGACCACTGCCTTGTACCCCGGTATGACATATCCCGTCGCGCCTCGACGCACGCGATCCGGCGTGTGCGACACGAAAATCTGCATCATCCCGGTCGAACCCAGACCGTCAATCAGTTCGATCCCGCTTGCTTCCCTGAACAGGGTTCGCGTCGCATCGGCGAGCACCTCGCCGGAGGATATCGCGGTCCTGAGGCTTCCGAGGTCGAATTGGCGCACCAACGGCGCCATTTGCCGGTAAAACGCAGGCACGGTGGCGCTGAAGGTGCAGCGGAAATCCTGGATTGTTTGCAGCAGTCCCGCAGGCGTCAGATTTTCAACCAGCACGGTAGATGCGCCGAAACGCAACGGGATGCACAGCATCACGCCGAGTCCGTAGCCCGATGCAAGCGTGGGCGTGCCGCAGAAAATGTCATCCCTGCGCGGCTTCAGGATCGAACGCGGCCAGCAATCGCACATTGCCATCACGCTGCGATGAAAATGCAGCGCCGCCTTCGGCATGCCCCTCGCGCCAGAAGTAAAGGCAAGCAGCGCGACGTCATCTGCGGCAGTGCGGACATCGTCGAACTCGACGGGCTTCGCTGCGAGCAACACCTCCAGCGAGTTCGCATCATTTGCACCAAAGCTGACGATGCGCTTCAGGTCGCCACTTTGCACCCCAGCCGTATCGAGTTCATCCTTGAGCCGTTCATCGCAAAGGGCGAAATCGATTCTCGCTTTATCAATGACCTGCCGCAGCTCCCTGGAGCGCAACTGCGGCATGGTCGGAACAGCTATACCGCCGGCCTTCCAGACCGCGAATACACAGGCCGCCAGCATCGCGTTGTTCGGCGAGCGCAGCAGAACCCGATTGCCGGGCACAAGCCGCAACTCGTCGCAGAGCACATGCGCGACTTGATTGGCAAGCGAGCACAGTTGGCCGTACGTGAGCAGTGACCTGCCGTCGCCCGCGGGGGCGTAGATCGCCGTGCGTTCGGCGTCTCCCCTTTCTATCGCGCGATCGAGCAGTTCGGTCGCGCAGTTCAGTTGCGCTGGATACTGCAGTTCGGGGAGATCGAACAGGAGCTCCGGCCGCAGGTCTCGTGGTGGCAGGCCGTCGCGGGCGAAGGTGTCAACGTGAGCGCTGATTCCCATCCTCATTAGTGTTCATTCTTGCGGCCGAGATCTGCACCGGCCGGCCGCGAACGTTGAGAATGGTCCGAAACCAGTCTGCCGAAGTATGCGTCTGCGATGTACCCATTTCATATTCTTCGCATAATATGAGAATGTTATTTGATTGACGCGCGCCAGTCATCCGAAACTTCTCCAGCCTCTAATCATGACCACCAGCAAGCCAATCTCCATTCAGTCGATGCTGCTTTCACGGCGCGATCTTGAGTTCGTGCTCTACGAACTCCTTCATGTCGATACGTTAACGACGCGCCCTCGATACGCCGATCACACGCGCGAAACCTTCGACGCCGCAATCGACGTGACGGCAAAGATCGCCGAAGAGCAGTTTGCCACGCACAACAAGAAGATCGACCAGAACGAGCCCACCTTCGACGGCAAGCGCGTCATGATCATTCCCGAGGTCAAGGCCGCGCTCGACGCTTACTGCAGCGCTGGCCTCATGGCCGCGGCGCACGATTACGAACTGGGCGGCATGCAACTGCCTTACGTAGTAACCCAGGCCTGTTTCGCGCACATCAACGCGGCCAACATCGCGACTGCGGCCTACCCGCTGCTGACGACGGCCAACGCAAACTTGATCAATGCATGGGGCAGCGAAGAACAAAAGGCCACCTATCTTCCGCATCTTCTTTCGGGACGCTTCTTCGGCACCATGTGTCTGACCGAAACGCAGGCCGGTTCGTCGCTGGCGGACACCCGGACGCGGGCGGAACCGCAACCGGACGGCGGTTACCGGCTGTACGGCAGCAAGATGTGGATTTCGGCCGGAGAACACGAACTCTCGGAGAACATTGTTCATCTGGTTCTCGCGAAGATTCCGGGGTCGCCCCCCGGCGTAAAGGGAATTTCACTGTTTATCGCGCCGAAGTACCTGGTCCATCCGGACGGCTCGCTCGGAGAGCGAAACGATATTTCGCTTGCCGGCCTGAACCACAAGATGGGTTACCGTGGCACGGTCAACACGGTATTGAATTTCGGCGAAAAAGGCGGCGCGATCGCTTCTCTGGTCGGCAAGCCGAACGCGGGGCTCGCCTACATGTTCCATATGATGAACGAAGCGCGCATTGGCGTTGGACTGGGCGCAGTGATGCTCGGCTACACCGGTTATCTGCATGCGCTGGATTACGCACGCAAACGTCCGCAGGGGCGACCTGCGTCCGGAAAGGATCCGCTCCAGCCGCAGATCCCGATCGTCGGCCACGCGGACGTACGCCGAATGTTGTTGGCGCAAAAGGCCTACGTCGAAGGGGGGCTGGCGCTCGGGCTGTACTGTGCGCTGCTCGTCGACGAACAACGTACCGCCGAGTCGCAGGATGCCCGACGCGAAGCCGGCCTGCTGCTCGATGTGCTCACGCCGATTGCCAAGGCGTGGCCTTCACAATGGTGCCTGGAGGCCAATTCGCTCGCTATCCAGGTTCATGGCGGCTACGGCTATTCGCGCGAATACAACGTCGAACAGTTCTACCGCGACAACCGGCTGAACCCCATCCATGAGGGCACCAACGGGATCCAGGCGATCGACCTCCTCGGCCGCAAGGTTGGCATGGAAGGTGGAGCAGCGCTCCAGGTCCTGGAGCGTGCAATCGCCCACAGCGCCCGCCAGGCCCGTGCGTGCCCCTCGCCCGAATTGCAGCGCTTTGGTGAGCAGCTTACGGCCGCCTTCGCGCGCGTCACGGAAGTGACACAGAAATACCAGGCGGCACGCGATCGTGCCTATGCCCAAACGGCGCTTGCCAATGCCCATGTCTTCCTTGAGATGGCAGGACACGTCACGGTCGCGTGGATCTGGCTGCGCCAGGCACTCGTGGCCGAAACCAGGCTGGCCAGAGTGGAATCGCCGGACGCTGATTTCTACCGCGGGAAACTCCAGGCCTGCAGATACTTCTTCCGCTGGGAGCTGCCCAAGACCGAGCATTGGCACCGGCTGCTGAACGAGCCCGACAGCACGTGCGAAGATATGCAGGATGAATGGTTCTGATTCGACTTCAATGGGGAACGTGCATGAGCATCAACGAGCTGTTCGATCTATCCGGACGAGTCGCACTGGTCACCGGAGGTTCCCGGGGTCTGGGGCTGCAGATGGCCGAAGCACTCGGTGAAATGGGCGCCAAAGTCGCCATCACGGCCCGCAAGGCGGCCGAGTTGGCCGATGCGCAAGCGCAGCTTCGTTCGCAAGGCATCGAGGTTGTGACGCATGCATGCGACCTGTCGGACCCGATGGTGCCGAAGCCGCTCGCGAACAAGGTACTCGCGCAATGGGGCCGGATCGACATACTCGTGAACAATGCCGGCGCAACCTGGGGCGCACCCGCCGAGGATCACCCGCTTGAGGCCTGGCTGAAGATCATGAACCTGAACCTCACCGCGATGTTCCTGCTGACACAGGCGGTGGGCAAGGCAAGCATGATTCCGCGCCGCGCAGGCCGGATCATCAACATCGCCTCCATTGCAGGCCTGTCGGGAACGGAACCGGCGTTCATGTCCACTATCGGCTACAACACCAGCAAGGCCGGTGTGATCAACTTCACCAAATCGCTGGCCTGCGAGTGGGGCAAGTACAACATCCATGTGAACGCCATCGCGCCGGGCGTTTTCCCGAGCAAGATGTCCCACGGAATGATCGACAGCTCCGAGAAATACATCCTCGATCACACGCCGCTGCGACGCATGGGAAACGAGCGGGATCTCAAGGGTGCAACCGTACTGCTGGCTTCCGACGCGTCCGACTTTATGACGGGTGTGGTCATCCCGGTGGACGGTGGCTTCGCGGCGATGTAAATCTAGCCGCGGCGACATTCCATTTGACGCCGGGTGCGCGATCCGAGTAGACCAGACATTCACCTCCACTGATCCACGGAAGCGCTCTTCAACCACCCGAAGTCCGTGGCAAACCAGTACGCGTTCTTCTCCCCGCCGACCACCACCACCCCGATCTTTTTAGGATCCGCAAAGCGCGGGACCAACGCATCCTTGGGTAGCTTCAAGTATGAGGCGAACGGCTCGACGCCCTTCCTCGCCTGTGGCTCGATGTAGTTGATCACCAGCTGGTAATCCCAGTACACATCAAAGGGCAGTGTCGAATTCTCGTGGTACCACTGTGCGAGCTTCTCCTTGGAGTCAAAGCCCTCGCGCTGCTTGAGCATGCGCGCCGCGAGCGGATCGACGAGTAGCGTAAGGTCGGTCCTCGGCGTCGGCGTAAACCCCGCCACCTGGTTCAGCATCTGCTGCTTCCAGGTTTTTTCGCGAACATCCAGCAGGTGGCTGAAAGTGCGCCCACGGAAGATGCTAACCACGCTGTCCCCGGGCTTGAAGCCCTTCTGCACGTGGAACGGCTCCCACGGGCTTTTCTCCTCGTTCTCGGCAAAGCACACGTTGCTGTAGTTGAGCGGGTTGCCCTGCGAGCCGAGGTAGGTTGTGCCGAGCACCGCGCCGCCGCCGAGGTTCCTCGACAGTAACCCATACGCCCGCCCGATCGCGGCATTGGCGCGATTAAACGGCCCCAGCGCGCCGAGACCTGAGTTCATGCCTAGTTCCGACCGCACCGGTCCGTTCACGACCACCATCGCGGCGAACGAACTCGTCGAGCTGTGCAGCGCGGTGATCCCGGTAGAAGCAAGTGCGAGAATCGCCGGAAAGTATTCCGGACGAGCGCCGGCCATGACGGCGTTCACGGCCACCTGCTCCACCGTATACGACCAGTCCTCCTGCGTCTCCGTGGGCCGCATCTTGCCGACGACTTCGTCGGGGCGATGGCTCGTCGCCTCAAGCAATGCGGCCACGCGTTCGTCGGTGGGCAGCACTACGGGCAGGCCATCGCTCCAGCCGGCGCCCTGGAAGAGTTCCTGCAGCGCGTCCTCGCTCTGCGCACCGAGGAGGCGAGGCACGGGGCGCTCAAGCACGCCCTCTTTCTTCTCCTCGGCATTCAGCGGCGCCGTCAACGCCCCCACGATCCCGTCCATCATGGGCCGCAGGTTGACCGGGTCGTTGCCGAGCGCGTACCCGCGCAGAACCTCCGGCGGCTTACCGCCCACCGGGTGCGGCACGAACGTGAAGCGCAGGTTAGGCATGCCGGCCTTGTAGGTCACGGCCTTCACGAGGTCGCTGAACGCGGTTGTGATCAGCGGCGCGGTCGGGATGCCGCGGTCTTCCATGCTCATACAATGCACCGCCACCGCCGGCGCGCAGGTGCTGCAATGGCCGATCGCCATGACCAGCAGGCCGGCTCTAGCCTCGATCTCCGCCCACAGTTCGGGGTCGTCCTCGGTGTAGCCGCCGCGCTTCTGTCGCAGCACGGTCTTCACGCCGGGATACCGCTCCGCGAAAACTTTTTGAATCTCGCCGAGGAACACGCTGCCGTTCATGAAGCGCACGTCGACGAAGTACACCGTCCTGCCTTCGAGTGAGATGGGGCGCGGCGCCATAGGCCGCAACCGGATTGCAGGCGGCGTACCACGCGGATTCAGCACCTTCACGCGCCTGCCCGCAGGGTCGAACTCCCCGGCGGCGACCCGGCGCTCCATGATCTCGCCGGGGTAGCTCTCCAGCTCGCACGCGCCGACGATGGGATTCAGGATCACGGGAGAGTTCATCAGCCTTGCTCCGCTGCAATTAGGTGCGCACCGAAAAATACTCTGCGTAGCTGCTGCCGTTGGAAACCAGGATGCCGCCATCCACATCCAGCGACGTGCCCGTGCACATCGCCGCGTCGTCGCTGGCAAGGAACAGGATCGCGTTCGACACGTCCTCGGGCATTACCCAACGGCCCAGCGGTATCCGCGCGACGACCTCGGCGCGCTGCTCGGCGTTGCGCTTGGCCGTCATGCCGGTCAGCGTAGGCCCCGGGCACACGGCGTTGACGCGGATCTTGTAGGCCCCCAGTTCGAAGGCCGCGTGCCAGGTGAACCCGAGCACGCCGGCTTTGGAGGCCGTGTAGTTGGCCGCGCCGGCGTAGGACACGCGCTTGCCGGCCATGGAGGCGACGTTCACCACCGCGCCGCCGCCTTGCGCGCGCATGGGCGCGATCGCAGCCTGCGTGCACAGTATCGTGCCCTTGAGGTTGATGCCGAGCACGCGGTCCATCTCGGACTCGCTCATGTTCTGCAACGTGAACTTGCCGATCACGCCCGCGCTGTTGACGAGCACGTGGACTGCGCCGAATCGTTTCATGACCGCATCGAAGGCCGCGTGGATGGACATGGCACTCGCGACGTCGGTCACGATCGCCTCCGAGCCGTGGAGTTCGGCCGCAATGGTATGCAGTGCCACCTCATTCGCGTCCAGCAGCGCGAGTTTCGCGCCTTCGGTCGCAAGGGCGCGCGCGGTGGCAGCGCCGATGCCGCTGGCCGCGCCGGTGACGACGGCTACCCTGTCCTGGAAACGCGACGTCTGCATCGAATTGCCCTCAGTCGAGCCTCATTTACCACTTAACTCGCTCCGATTGTCCTCTTCGAGGGGTGCGTAGCCGAGGGAAATTACCATAATGTGCATTGCGCGCGCGTCGGCGCGTTCAAACGCGGCATTGGGGCGTACCGGCAATCCCCTCCGACTTCTCTACCGGATTGATGATCTTATGCCTCAGTGACACCCGCATCGCTACCCTAATGCCTGATCAGGGCCGCTGCCTTTGCGAGTCGCAAATTCTGTCGACCGAGGGGATCGATGCCTGAACCGGCTGAATCACGGCTCAGGACTGGCGTTTGGTGACTTCTACGACGCCAGCATCGGCATCGACGCGGACCCAATCGCCGGTCTCGATTACCTGCAGCGGGTCCTGATCGAAATCGGTGACCGCCGGGGCATGCGTGACCACGGCGCCGAGCGCGATCTTGGTCGTCATTTCGTTGAACAGCATCGCGGCGGGCGCGGTTCCAGCGAGGCGTGCGATGTGAAACTGGCTGGACCACCCCGACGAACCCTTGGCTCCCGGGAAAACGAGCACCTTGCCCTTGAAGCTCCGGCCGTGCAACTCGTGCCGGGTTTCGATAATGATTCCGGTGCGTGGGTCGATGCCGCCCCAGCCCGAGATCCGGTCCCGGGTAACGAGCGCTTCGCCCTCGGCGCAGCCGCCGACGACTTTGCGGCCGTGCAGCACGAGCTTGGTCATCGCAGCGCACCTTGCCAGCGGCCGGTAATTGCCGCCTGGACGCATTCGGCGGTGGTGCCGAACCAAGCCTGAACCCCCATGATGGCCGGCAAGTAATGCGCTTGCTTGGCCGAGTCGACCGCGGCAACCTTTGCGCCCCTCGGTACCACGCGTCCGACCGATGAGCATGTGTCGGTCATGAGAAATCCCCCCGCATCCTCGATGCTCTTGGTGAACCCGTTCCGATCCGCGAGTTGCTTGATTGCCCGTGCGGTGAAGATCCACAGGCTGCAGTTCTGATGAATGCGCTGGCCCTCGAGCAGCTGGCACACCTCCCAGATCTGCTCGCTCGAGTAGTGGGGGCAGCCGAGCATGACGTAGTCCACCGCGCGGTCGCGCCCCGTCGTGTTGACGCGCTCATAGGCGAGTTGGCGCTCTGCGGCGCCATACCGTAGCGTCGCGCGCGGCGTGTTCCCAGCGAAGGCCTCTTCGACGCTACGCGCTTCGGGCGTAATGCCGACAATGTGGTACATCTCGACGCCGCCGGAGGAGGACGCCGCCGCGCCGAAGTGTTTCAGGCGTGCGAGATTCGGCACCTGCCGCACGCCGGTCAGCACCGGGACGCTTTCCTGCACCGCTTCGCCGATCCAATAGCCGAGCAGCCCCCAGTCCGCCGTGTCCGTGACGTCGACATCGAGCTCGATCAGGTGCGTGCCGCGCCGGTCTTCGTCGATGTGGTAGCCCCAGTACGGAATTTTGCCGGTCAGCATCGCGGCACCGGCGCTCTCGCGGCCTTCGGCATTGGTGCGCGCGCCGAGGACCGAGTTGATGTAGATCACTGCCGAGGATTCCATCCACGCACAGTGCTCGCCCTTCACCGGGACATTGCCGACCAGGTACGGGGCGCAGGTGTTCAGGAGATTGACGCCGAGCCGGCTGAAGAACACCTCGCCGTCGCGATACACCTTGACCGCCTCGGGTCCAAGGTATTGCTGGGCGGGGCGCTCCGGGTCGAGCCCCTGCTGAAGATGGCAGCTGTAGATCTTGACCTTAGGGATATCGAGTGCCTGTGCGCTGTCCAGGCAGAACTCGGAAAACAGCGCCTCGATTCCGCTACCGTGCTTCGCGGCGTAGTCGCGCAGGAAGGGCATGGTCATGCCCATGGTGCCGCAGACGTTGCGCGTAGCAACGAAGCGCTCCGCCCCCAGCGCTTCGGCGTATCGAAGCAGCAACTCCATCGCCTTCTGCCTGGCCGGGCCCTCAGTCCCGTCCAGCATGGCCAGTTCGTCGTCGGCCAGCCTGACCATGCCTGTGCCTAGTTGGCGACCGAAGCTTTCACGCGGCCGGCATCCGCGCTCTCGCCATCCCTCCCTAGATAAGCGCCGTCCGCGACCAGTTGCTGCTGCAGCTTCCGCACGTCAACCGCGGCTGGGGCGACGCCGGCACGCATCGCGAGGTCGGCTGCCGTGCCCGCTGCCTGCCCCATGACGAAGCACGAACCCGAGACGCGTGCCGACGATTGGCCGTCGTGCGTCATCGAGGCGCAGCGTCCCGCTACGAATAGATTGTCGACGCCCTTGGGAACGACCATGCGGTAGGGCAACTGGTTGAATCCGCGCGCCTCGGGAATCGGCGGAAACTTGAGCACCACGCTCCCGGGAACGTGCGCCTCCACCGGCCAGCCGTTGACGCCGATCGAGTCGGGAAAACTGGCGCAGCCGAGGATGTCGGCCTCGGTCACCACGTACTCGCCGACGATGCGGCGCGTCTCGCGAATCCCGATCTGCGGTGCGATGTCCACGATGTACGAATTCTCAAAGCCGGGCGTGAATTCCTTGATGAACTCGAACACGTCCCAGCTCTGACGCCGGCCCTGGATCTCGCCTTCGCTCAATTGCTCGACGTCGATGCCGCTCACCGCGGTGCCGTCGGCGTTCTTGATCTGGGTGACGTTGGCGCGCCACTCGAGCGGATTCTTCTGCGGCCGCACTAGCGCGCCCTTGCGCGGAAACCGATGCCCGCGCTTGGCCGCTTCTTCCATAAGCTTGGGGATGATTTCCCAGGCGCGCCCAGCCTTGATCGGATCGACGCCATTGATGCGGAAGTGGGTCGACGGATAAAGCATGTTTCCGGTCGTATCGCCTATCTCGAAAGGTGCGCCCGCCCAGGCCGACAGGTCGCCGTCGCCCGAGCAGTCGATGAACATACGGGCGCGGATCGCCTGACGTCCTGACTTGCTCTCGATCAGCACCGCGTCGATCTCGCGGTCCGATCGCCTCGCCATGCCTACGCCATACGCGTGAAACAGCAGTCGGACGCCGGAGGCGGCCAGGAACTCGTCAGCCGCCACTTTGTATGCAGACGTGTCGTAGGCCTGCGCCGTGATCTTGCCCGCGAGCGACAGGTGCGGCGCGTTGAGGCCGCCGAGGCGATCGATGCGGTCGATGAACTCGCTCGCGAAGCCATGCACAACGCGCTTGTGCTCGCCATGGACATTGGCATGCAAACCGCAGAAATTGGTCACGCCCGCCGCGGTCGCGGCGCCGCCCAGGAATCCGTAGCGCTCGACGAGGAGCGTCGAGCGGCCGGTGCGCCCGGCTGCCGCCGCGGCCAAGATGCCGGCGGGTCCGCCGCCGAGCACGACGATATCGTACTCGCCCAGCACCGGCGTTTCCCGTCCCGGCTCGATCACTGGTGCGCGCTTCCGGCTCATCTGTCCGCTCATCGCAAAACCTACTTGTACATTCCCCGTTCCCGGAAAAAGGTCTCCAGGTTGTCCCGGTCGCGCAGCACGGCGGCCTGGTACGTCGCCGAATCCTTGAACGCGGTCTGTATCGTGAGTTTCTTCATCTTGCCAATGAATTCAGGCTCCTTGGTGATTTTCGCGACCAGATCCTGGAGTTTCTTGACCAGATCCGCAGGCAGCGCCTTCGGCCCGAACACACCGAGCGCCGAAACATAGGGCAACGGATAGCCGAGTTCCAGCACCGTGGGCACGTTGGGCAGAAAGTCGACGCGGTTTTCGGTGCACACGGCGAGCACGCGGAGCTTGCCCGCCTCGACCGAGGACCTGAGCGCAGAATAGTCGATCGCGCCGACCTGAACATGGCCGCCGAGCAATGCGGGCAGTGTCTTCGCGTCGCCGCCGAAGGCCACGTCCTCTAACTTGACGCCCTCCTTTTTCGATATCTTCACCATGAGCATCGAGGGCAGCGTCTGCGGGCCGGGGGTGCCTATCACAAGGCCGTTATTTTTTCTCGCCAGCTCGACCACGTCCTTCATGCTGCGCAGCGGCGACTCGGCCTTGACCGCGAACGACATCGCCGTGGCAGCGACCGCGGCGATCGGTTTCAGGTCCGTGGTCTTATACGGCGCGGTGTAGCGGAAGCGAAACACTTCCGGGATCGCCGCTGCGAGCGGGAAGAAGCCGAGCGTATAACCGTCGGGAGCGGAGGACGCCACCACGCCGCCGCCGATCGTCGCGCCCGCGCCCGGCCGGTTGAGCACTACGACGGGCTGCGGCAGATGCTTCGAGAGACTGTCGGCCAGCGCCCTCGCGGCGAGGTCAGTGACCCCGCCCGCGGGATACGGAACGATGAGGGTGATGGCCTTATTGGGATATTGCGCGCGTGCTTCGGTCGCCAAGGGGCCTCCCAGCACCATTGCCGATACCAGCACTGCCAACGCGGGGAACCAACGGCCGCCGACTGTTTTCATGGAGCGCTCCTCCTGTTTGATCAAACGGCAGCGAGATGCCGCCCTGACTCTCCCGGGCTGCGTTGACGCGGTTCGCGCATGAGTCGCCCGTAGCCCTCGATCGGCTCACCGACGCCCGCCATCTTGAAGCACATCCAGTACGCGGCCTGGTTCGAAGTCACCACCGGCTTGCCGAGGTCCTGCTCGAGCGCCTCGATCACGTCTAGCGCGTCGAGCCCGGTGCAGCTGATAAACACGCCGTCCGATTCGGGCGTGTCGACAGCCTTCGCAAGCCGGTACAGTACGCTCGGCGGCAGATGCGCCAGGATGTTGTTGTCGACCAGATCGAGTCCTTCGCACTTGAGGACCTTGAAGCCGTTGTCCTCGAGGAACTTCTTTTCGATGTCGTTGACCGGGTTCGGATAGGGCGTGCACATCGACAGTTTCTTGATACCGAGCTGCCGGAACGCGGCCATCATCGAACTTGAGGTTGTGGTCGAGGGGATGCCGGTGGCCGCCTCCATTTCCTTGACCAGGCGCTCGTCGTGTCCCTTGCCCTTCATGAAACTGCCTGCGGTGCAGATCCAGCCGATCACGTCCGGGTGGCTCGCGGCGAGGAGCTTGGCCCGGTCAACCACCCATTCGTCCAGATGCATCATCGCTTCGGCGCTCTCATCCTTGTGCCGCGGCACCGCGGCGGCGCCCATCGCCACGCCCTTGGGCGCGAGTTTGTGGAAATCGCTGATGTGATGAAATCCGGCGCCCGGATAGATGACACCGATGCGCGCACGCCAGCCCTGGTTCGAATACCACAGCGGATGTTTTCCCAAATCTGCCCTGCGCAGTTCCATTACGAGCCTCTCTGAAGGATTTGAATCGGGTACGCTAGTTCACAGGCGTGAACGTGGTCATCATTTTGAACAAACCCGCCGCGGGTGTCAAGCACCCACGATCACGCTACCGGTGTGAAATTGGCGCCAATCTCGCGCTCCAGTGCGCTGCGCGCGGCGAACAGTTCGCGCACGCACAGCGCCTTCAGCGTGGCCGCGTAGCGGCTGCTCGGAATGGCGACATTGAGGGCGCCGACCGGATAGCCGTCGGGGCGTCGCAACGCGGTCGCGATCGCCGACACGCCAGGCATATGCTCGCCGTGCGAGTAGGTGACGCCCTCCTTGATCGCCCTGGCGATCTGGCGCCGCAGTTTGGAGAGCGTTATCACCGCGGCCTCGTTCCTGGGCACCAGCTTCACGCGCGACAGGTAGCGCTCGCGCTCCGCTTCCGGCAGGGCCGCGAGGACCGCCTTGCCGATCGACGACGAACACAGCGGAAAACGCGTGCCCACGCTCATGCGGTAGGTGAGCGCCTGCGGCGAATCGACGCCGCAGACGCGCTCCACGTAGTCCTCGCGGTACAGGCTCAGAGCCGAGGACTCGTGCGTCGCTGCGGTGAGCCGCTCGAGGATCGGGCGCGCCGCGGCAACCAGGTCGACGTTGCCGTCGCGTCCGCGCAGCAGCGCATGGATCGCGGGACCGAGCACATAAGTATTGGACCCGGGGGTGAAGCGGAGGTATCCCCGGCCGAGCAGATTGCGCAGCAACTGCGTCAAACTGCTCTTGGGAATCGCCAGCGCCAGCGCGATCTCCGTGTGCGAGAGCGGCTTCGCCTTGCGGCCGAAGAGCTCGAGCAGGTTGAGCACGCGGTCCGCCGACTTGACCGACACCAGTTTCTTGCGCTCCATCCTCATCCCCTTCGGCTCACTATGGAAACATGGACGGCTTGAGTTGATCGGAGAGATTACTGAGTATCTACCGCAGCCGGATGCCGCGATTGTAACTATGGAGGCGGCTTCCCGCCCGACCGTTAGCGACCCCGTAATCATCCGCGGTGCAAGAACATGCTTTGTCACCACCATCACATCGATTCATGAGAATGGGACGGTATGCTGCCTCACTAAGAGCAAGCGGCGGCATATCTTGGGATCAGCCCAGCGTTAGCTAAGCACTTGATCTAAGGCAGGCCGTGCAGGAGTCTAACCTGCGGCCAGCAGATTAGATCAAGTACTCACCGCTGCAGAGACTTCAAAAAGATCAAGATACGCAGCGAACCGAAAAATGCGGTTCCGCTACTTGCCCGCTGCCTGCCCGGTTTCGCGGCTAGACGCCTGATAGATTGGCAGGCCCGCCGAGGTCTTTGCCGTGCTCGGCGCCGCTATTCCTTGGGGAAATACTCGCGCGGGATATACGGGCTAGCTCACCGGAGGATCGATATCAAACGTGTTGAGCACCATCGAGGTCAGACTATAGGTCCCAGAAGTGGCTACGATGTCGGCGAGGCCCGCTTCGCCGAACATATCGATAGCCGACTGATAAGTTTCGTCGCTCAGTCTGTGGGTCTCAAGAAGCTCACCGCAAATGCGTAGCACCGCCTTGTCCTGCGGCGAGCCAACTGCAGGCTCCCGGCCTTTGTCGATGGCATCGATGATTTCCTGCTCGACGCCCGCGTTACGCGAGTACGGTCCATGGTAGGCCCAGGCAAAGCGCGCGCCCCAGAATTTCACTGTTTTCAGTATGGCGAGCTGACGCAGCCGGGGCGCAAGGGAATTGCTGCGCAAATACGCGACCGCCTGCTGATTGAGCCGCATGAACTTCGGAATGCGCAAATAGGCGATATTGGGGCCACCGAGGAGTCCGCCGCTTGCGCGCGTACTTTCGTAGACCTCGAGCTGCTCTCGGGTCATTTCGGCAGGCGATAATTCCTTGATGCGGGCCATCGGCTTTGTCCCCTTTCGAAGTTGAGGCGCCAGACTTTACACGATGTTCAGACGCAGCAACGCTGCGGTGCGCTACTCGCTGCGCAGCGTTTCGAGGGGATCAAGCCGCGCGGCCCGCCGCGCCGGCATCACGCCGGCGGCCAGGCCCACCCCGACCGCCACCATCTCGGCGAGCACGGCGTAGTTCCAGGGTATATGCACCGGCAGCGCCGGTAGCGCAACATGAAGCGCGAGCGCGCCGCCCCAGCCCATAAGCAACCCCGCCGCACCCCCTACGGCAGCGAGCAGGGCGGCCTCACAGAGGAACAACACCAGGATGCGCCCGCGCGTCGCGCCGATCGCACGCAGCAGTCCGATTTCAGCGGTCCGTTCGGCCACGGCGATCGTGAGAATCGTAAGCACTCCCACGCCGCCGACCACCAGCGAGATGCCGCCGATCGCCGCGACGGCGAAGGTAATCGCATTCAGCACTGTCCCGAACACCTCGAGCATCTTCTGCTGTGGTGTGACCGTGTAATCCTCAGACCCATGGCGCAGGGTCAGGATGCGCTTAAGCCCTTCCTCCACTTCCGCCAGCGGCGCCGTCGGATCGTAGGTGACGTCTATTTCCATCAGGCTCTCGCGGTTGAACATCTCCAGCGCCCGGCCGACCGGGATGAACACCGTGTCATCCAGGTCGAAACCGAGCACCTGGCCTTTCGATTGCATTACCCCGATCACGCGGTAGCGCCCGCCGCCGACGCGGATTCGCTCTCCAAGCGGATTGCCGCTGGCGAACAACTCAAGGGCGGCCTTGGACCCCAGTACCGCAAAAGCGCGCGGCGCGCGCGGGTCATCATCGGGCAGGAACTGTCCGAGAGCCACATGCATGCGAAATGCTGAGGAGAACTGGGAACCCACCCCGTAGAGCGTGACTCGGCGGCTGCGGCCCGCATGCGTTATCTCGGCGTTTCCTTGAGTGACCGGCACGGCAGCTTGCACATAAGGCGCGCGTCGAAGTGCGAGCGCATCGTCTACCGTGAGCGGGCGCACCGTGTTGACCGCACCCAGTGGCACACCGTGCGTCTGGATGCGACCGGGATTGATGCCGATGATGTTGGTACCGAACTGCGTGAATTCATCGATGACGAAGCGGTGCAGGCCCTCACCGATCGATGTGAGCAGAATCACCGCCGCAATGCCGACGGCGATGCCGAGCGCCGTAAGCCCGGTGCGCAGCCTGTGCGCCTTGAGCGAGACGTAGGTGAAGCTGACTAGATCGGACAGCAGCATGACAGGCGCACCTACCTGCGCGACAATGCCTGCACCGGGTCGAGCCGGGCGGCACGCCGGGCGGGTGCGAGCGTGAACAGCACCGCCGTGATCACTGCCGTAGCCGGCGCCGCGAGCAGCGCCCACCACGGCACCTGAAACGGAATCGTAGGATACATCTGGGCCGCGAGGCTGCGACCGAGTTCGCCCACGGCAAGTCCCGCGGCCGCGCCGCCGATTCCAAGCATCACCGCCTCGGTGAAGAACACCATACGGATCTGCCGCCCCGTGGCGCCCAGCGCCTTGAGCAGGCCTATCTCGCCTCGTCGCTGCGCCACTGCGATAAGCATGACGTTCATGATCAGAATACCCGCCACCGCCAAGCTGATCGCGGCGATGCTCCCCACCGTCAGCGTCAGCGCGCGCAAGATGCGGTCGAAAGTGGCGAGCACCGCGTCCTGGGTGATCACCGTGACATCGCGCTCGCCCTCGTGACGCAGGCGCAGGATTTCCTCCACGTCCGACCGCGCATCGGCGATCTGCTCGCGGCTCTTCGCCTCGACCAGGACTCGAAACAGCGCCTCCGTGTTGAACAGTGCCTGAGCCGCGGCGAGAGGTACGATGACGATTTCATCGGTATTGAAGCCGAGCGACTGGCCCTGCTTCGCCATGATGCCGATGACGCGAAAACGCCGATCGCCGATGCGCACCCATTCGCCCAGGACCGAGCGGGACCCGAACAATTCATTCGCCACCTTCGCGCCGATGATGCAAACCGGCTGGCTGTGACGCGGATCGCCTTGCGGAAGGAAATTCCCCTGCGCTATTTCCATGTGTCGAATGTCCATCAGTTCCGCGGTGGACCCGAGAACCGGTGTCTCTCGCACCCTCGCACCGGCATGCACATCGCCTGTTCCGACAATGAGCGGCGCCAAACGCCGGACGGCGTAGCTGCGCTTGAGCGCCATCGCGTCGTCCAGCGTCAGGTCTCGCGGCGTCTTGCCGATCAGCACCCCCGGCATGGCACCGGATGTTTCGCTGCGACCGGGAAGAACTATGATCAGGTTCGTGCCCAGCGATCCGAATTGATTCGAAACATACAGCCGTGCGCCTTCGCCGAGAGAAGTCACGAGCACCACGGCGGCAACGCCGATGCCCATCGCCAGCAGAATCAGCAGAGTGCGCGTAACCGACCCACGCAGCACCTGCCAGGCGAAGTCGAACAGATCGGCGAATCTCATGTGGCGGTCATGCCGCGGCTCCCCGACTTCCCGGCGGCCGATTGGCGGGGGACTCCGGCGGGAGCCCGGGTTTGAACTGCGAAGACGGTTCGTCGGCGACGATGGCACCGTCGGTCATGCGCAGCCTTCGGTGTGCGCGCGAACCGATCTCTGGATCATGCGTCACCAGGACGAGCGTTCCGCCGCCCTGATGCAGGCGCTCCAGTACCGCCATCACTTCCTGACCGGTATGCCGGTCGAGGTTTCCAGTCGGTTCGTCGGCCAGGATCACATGCGGGCCCATCGACATGGCGCGCGCAATGGCGACACGTTGGCACTGGCCGCCGGACAGCTGCTCCGGGCGGTGCCTGGCCCGGTCAGCGAGGCCGTAGTCCGTGAGCAACCGATCCAACCGGGTTCTGCGTTCGGCAGGTGCAATCCCTGCCAGCACCATCGGCAGTTCGATGTTCTGCTCTGCGGACAAGCGCGGCACCAGGTGGAAGAACTGAAATACGAATCCCATTTTCTCGCGGCGCACGCGGGCCAGTTCATCGTCGCTCAAACCCGTGACGTCGCGCCCGTCCAGCTCATAGGTCCCGGCATTCGGGCGATCGAGCAGCCCGATCACATTGAGTAGCGTCGATTTGCCCGAGCCCGAAGGACCCATGATCGAAACATATTCGCCCTGCGCCAGTTCCAGCGATACGCCGCGCAGCGCGTGAACCATTTCGTCGCCGACCGCGAATGTTCGTTCGATGCCGGTGAGCCGGATCATTTCTGGCGCGACGCGGCGGCCCCTTTGAGCTCGACGACCGCATGGACGCCGCCCTTGACGCCTTCGCGCTCGAGCGAGGTGACGACCCGCTCGCCTTCGACGAGCCTTGATTTCACCTCTGTGAATTCCCAGTTGGAAAGCCCAGTCTCGACCCTTCGCTCCTCGAGCACGCCGTTCGCCCCCAGCGCCAGCACCCGACCGCCTGGCATCAGCGCCGGTGTTGGAATACGCAGCGCGCCGTCGTGACCGGAAACCACGATCTCGATGTCGGCACTGTAGCCCACCAACAGATGGCGCACCTCGCCCGGCGTATTGAAATCGACTTCGACGTCGACCGTACGCGCCTGCTTTTCAACCGCCAGCACATAGGGCGCAATGCGTCGCACGCGGCCGACGAAATGCCTGCCGCGGTAGGCGTCGAGCGTAATGCGGACGTTCATGCCAATCTCCAGCCGTGCCGCATCCACCTCGTCGATGGGTGCGGAAATATAGATGCAGGAATCATCGATAAGATCTACCGCCGGCAGCGTCGGAATACCCGGGGGAGACGGCGTCAGGTACTCGCCGACCTCGCCGTTGACCTCGGCGACGATACCCGCGAAGGGCGCACGCAGCACGGTACGGTCCGTATCCGCAAGCGACGCCTGCAAGCGCGCCTCGGCCTCCGCGACCTGGGCCCCTGCTGAATCGCAACTTGCCTGCTTGGCTGTAGCATCGGTCTCGGCGCGCTCGACCGCCTCCTGGGATACGAAATTACGCGCCCTGAGTTCGCGCGCACGCCGCACATCGCGCACCGAAGCTTTGGCGAGTTCGCAAGCCTCACGCAGACGCGCCCTCGCGGTCTCGAGTTGCTCGCGCGACACCCGCTCGCGCGCGGTGAGATCTTCGTTCCAGAGCTTCAACAGCACCTGTCCCGCTCGGACGCGATCTCCCTCGCGCACATTCATGCGTTCGATGCGGCCTGCGGCAGGTGGGGCGAGTTTGGCCCGCCGGCAGGCCATGACTGAACCGGCTCGCGTGTTCGCCACCGTGGTCTCGACGCGGCCGACGCTCGCCTGCGCAACCGTTACCGCGACGGGTTTGGGTCGCGTCGCGTACCATACCCCGGCGGCCACCAGCGACACGACGATCAGCGCGATCACCATGCGCACAGCCCAGCGGCTTGAGTTACCCGAATCGTTTCGGGCGGTAGGCGCGCTCATATATGCACATTATGCCGCGCATTAACCCCGCGGGCTCTTCGCACCCTTGTCAGTTCGGGTTTTAGCGCAGCGCGCAAGTCCCGGTCGCAGGCTGCGACGTCAGTCGGCGGCAGCCCGTGCAGGCGCTTCGCCCAGGTTCCGCGACGGCATGAAAAAGACGAACATGTTGGCCAGGACGATCGTGAACGCCAGGAAATAGAACACCGATATGAGCCCGTACTTGTCCGCAAGCGCCCCGCCTATGGCCGGGCCGATGGAGGAACCAATCGCCTGAACCCCGAAAAGCAGGCCGATGGAAGTTCCTCCCATTTTCTTAGGGGTGCATTCCAGGGTCAACGCCTGCAGAACGGGCCGGATCGCATAGAGGAAGAACCCCAGCGTCGCAATCATCAATACGAATGCGAGCGAGCGGCCCGCGAAAGCCATGCCCGCCAGTACGACTGCCGTCATCAGCATGCTGTTCATGATGATGCGCCGACGGCCCATCCGATCAGACATGGCCCCGGCGACCGGGGCAGCGGCAAAACCCGCGGCCTGAAGCACGAACATGCATACCCCGACCCAAAACGGGGAATACCCCATCTCGTACGCGAGAAATACGGGCAGAAAGGTCAGCAGCCCGTTCTGGGTCATCGACCGGAACCCGGAACCGATCGACAGCAGCAGCAAATCGCGGTTCCTGGCCAGTTCGGAAAGACCGCGGAAGTATTCCTTCACGCTCTGGCCCTCGCTGTCATCCGAAGCCGGGTTCGGCGTCTGCTTGCGCTTCTTGCTTCCCATGCGAAGCGTGCCGAGAAAATAGAAAATCAAAAGCGCCATTACCAGCCCCGGTATGACGTTGACGACGACGATACTGCGCCATGACAGCAGTGCGAGCAGCGCGCCGACCGCCAGCGGCGCAAGCGCATCGCCGACGTTTCCACCCATGCTGTGGAAAGACAGGGCCAAGCCCTTGCGTTCCGGGAAACGCTGCGCGAGCATCGGTATCGCCGTCGGATGCCACAGGTTGTTGCCGATTCCGACCAGCGCCACGCACAACAGCAGCACCCAGTAGCTATGCGTGAAGCTCATCAGAAAGTAAGGCACGCCGATCCAGAACAGCGACACCGCCATCAGCAGGCCTTTTCGACCGACCGTGTCGACGATCATGCCGCCGGGTATGTTGGAAATGGCTCCGACGACGTACTGGCATGTCATGACAAAGCCGATTTCACTGTAGGACAGGCCCAGTTCGCGTCCTATCAGCGGCAGCAGGATGTAGAAGGTCGCGGGATACCAGTGGGTGAGGCTGTGGCCTATTGCGATCAGCCACACTTCCCGGAACGACTTGGATGGCGCCGGCCCCGGCGCGGTCGCCACTGCACTCATACTTCCTCCGTCCACTTGTGTTCTCCCGGAATCTTCACGCGCCCGGCTCCTCCTCCGGTACCCGACCCGTCAAGAATACCACGCGTGCGGGCCATCCCGGTCGCCTTGGTGTTCGTCGAGAAGCCGCAATGCGGATGCGCCGATTTCGACACCGTGACGTCCGTTCGCGAGCGGGTCGCCGGTCGGCCACACGCTAAGAAAGGCGATTCCCTGCCGCAGTTTTCAGCGTGATTGTGCTAGCTTGAGACGTTCAGCTCATGGACAACGAACATCAGGTACGATTTTCCGCGATGTCTCGAAATGCCGTTTCGGGCATGAGCGAGATTGTGCACCGGAGATAAAGCGATGACCGCGACGACGAGTGCGATTGTGGAACCGGGTCGCAACACGCCTGTTTTTGGCGAGTACGAGGTCGTGGTCCTGGGCGGCGGCCCGGCC
>MEQX01000022.1:29856-81627 GCA_001770415.1 Betaproteobacteria bacterium RIFCSPLOWO2_02_FULL_63_19
CCGGCCGGGATTACCGCCGCGATCGCGGCCGGGCGCGCCGGCCGCTCGACGATACTGGTCGAACGCTACGGCTTTCTCGGCGGGGCTGGCCCGCTCCGGTACGCGAACTAATCACGCTTAAGGAGCACCGCACCCCTCGGCAGGGGCTGAACGTTGCGCTCGTAGATCGACAGCCAGCCCCGTTCCGGCACAGCGGGCACGCGGTCCGGTCCGGTTCGTCGGGCGGACAGTACGTCCTGCGGCACCTCCAGGTTGACGGTTCGTCGCTCAACATCGATGGAAATCACGTCTCCGTTCTCGACCAGGCCGAGCGGACCGCCGTACGCCGCCTCCGGGGACACTTCGCCCACGATCAACCCGCGGTTGACCAGCCCCGACATTTGCCCGTCGGTCACCACGGCCACGCGCTCGAGCAGGCCTGCGCCGTCCAGGCCGAATATCAGCGCCGAGGTCATGGCCATGCCCGGGCTGCCGCGCAGACCCAAGCCGCTCAACACCACGACCTGGCCCGGCCTGATCTCGCCGCAGCGCAAGCCCTCGATCGCTTCCTCGCGCGAGTGGTAGATGATTGCCGGCCCGGAAAAACGTATCATGCGCTCGCCCTCGCCGCCCACCCGCACGATGGCGCCCTCGGGCGCGAGCGTTCCGCGCAGGATAATGATCGAAGGGCGCCACGACAGCGGATCATCGAGAGAACGCACGACATCCGGGTCCGCGACCGTCGCTTCGCCCAGAACCTCGCCAACGGTTCCTCCGGTCACCGTGAGCACATCGCGATCGAGCATGCGCTCCAGTCGTTTCATGACCGCGCGCCTCGCAGGCGATGTGCATGGAATTGGCGGTGCCCATGCCCGCGCACACGCCGGGCCCGAGCACTGCGGTCTCGGTCATGCCCAACAGGTCTTCCACGCTCACCCGACCGGTGGCGACGTAGCTCCACTTGAGAAACACCTCCTCGATATCGACGTGCTCGCCTTTCCACCGGCCGCTCGCCTGATACCCGCAGGGGACCACGATGCTCGGTAGATTCAGCCGCCCGGCCGCCATCAGCTGACCAGGCGTGGTCTTGTCGCAGGACGCTAGGCACAGCATGCCGTCCAGCAGCGCGCCCTCGACGGCAACCTCGATGTCGTTAACAATCAGGTCGCGCGTGGCGAGGATATAGCCGCCGCGATGACCTGAACTGGTGATGAAATCGCTCGGGGCAGCGGTGCGGATCTCGAACGGGAGGCCTCCCGCGGCGCGGATCGCCTCCTTGGCCTTCGCCGCCACGCGGTCCAGGTGGGTGAAGCAGCTCGCCAGTTCCGAGGAACTGTTGACCACCGCGATCTTGGGCTTTTCCATATCGGCGTCGGCCAGGCCCAGCGAACGCCATTGCGCGCGGCGCGCGGCCCAGCGAGGCGTACCGGGTTCGAAATTGCTTCTCAACGGCTTGCGCACCTGCCACCCCGGCCAAAATTTCAGCGCCGTCTATCGTCCTTGCGAACTTCCTTGGACTTCTTAGAACCTGGTTCTGGCGGAGAGGGAGGGATTCGAACCCTCGATACGGAGCAAACCGTATAACGCCTTAGCAGGGCGCCCCCTTCGGCCACTCGGGCACCTCTCCGGTTTCAAAACTCAACCTGCCGTCACCAACTCGCTTGCTGCGGACCTTCTTCCGAGCGGCCTCGGGGGCGCTGTGCGCCCCGAAATCAACGAACGCCTTCGGCGTTGGCCACTCGGGCACCTCTCCGAAAAACCCGCTTTGACTATAACACGCGAGTCGGTGCGACGTTCAAGCGGGCTGGTCGAGATCGAAGGCGCGATGCAGCGCGCGCACCGCGAGCTCCATGTATTTCTCGTCGATCACCACTGAAATCTTGATCTCGGAAGTGGAAATCATCTGGATATTGATGCCTTCATCCGAAAGCGTGTGAAAGGCCTTCGACGCGATGCCCGCGTGCGTGCGCATGCCCACACCGACGATCGACACCTTGCAGATCTTGCTGTCGCCGCGGATGTCGGTCGCCTTGATGTGCTCCTTGACCTGCTTGTTGAGCACGCCCATCGCTTTCGTGTATTCGTTGCGGGGAACGGTAAACGACAGGTCGGTCATGCCGTCCACGCCCGCATTCTGGATGATCATGTCGACTTCGATGTTTGCATCCCCGATCGGGCCCAGAATCGCGTACGCGATGCCCGGACGATCCGGAACCCCCATCACGGTGATCTTTGCCTCGTCGCGGCTGAATGCGATGCCGGAAATGATGGCTTTTTCCATTTTTTCGTCTTCCTCGAATGTAATCAGCGTGCCCTCGCCCCCGTCCTCGAAGCTGGAGAGCACGCGCAAACGTACCTTGTACTTGCCGGCGAACTCCACCGAGCGGATCTGCAATACCTTTGATCCGAGGCTCGCCATTTCCAGCATTTCCTCGAACGTGACGGTATTGAGGCGCCGCGCCTCGGGCACAACCCTCGGGTCCGTGGTGTAGACGCCATCGACATCGGTGTAGATCTGGCACTCGTCGGCCTTCAGCGCCGCGGCGACCGCAACCGCCGATGTGTCCGACCCGCCGCGCCCGAGCGTGGTGATATTGCCGACCTCGTCCACCCCCTGGAACCCCGCGACAACCACGATCGTGCCCGCGGCGAGATCTTCCCGGATCGGCGCCTCGTCGATGCTGACGATGCGCGCCTTCGTGAACGCAGCGTCGGTCAGCACCCTGACCTGGGCGCCGGTGTAGCTCTTCGCCTTCAGTCCCAGATCCATCAGCGCCATCGCGAGCAGACCGATGGTGACCTGTTCTCCGGTGGAGGCGACGACATCGAGTTCGCGCGGGTCGGGATTCGCCTGCACTTCCTTGGCCAGCGCAAGCAGCCTGTTGGTTTCTCCACTCATTGCCGAAACTACGACAACAAGTTGATGTCCCGCCGCCTTCCACCGGGCGACGCGCTTGGCGACATTCTTGATGCGCTCGGGGGACCCGACCGATGTGCCGCCGTATTTTTGTACGATCAGTGCCATTGCGGCTCCGCAAAAAAGGGTTGAATTTTATCGCAAATCAGCCAAGAAAATAAGCTCCACCGCGCGCCGTGGAGGCTTGGGGCCCGCCCGCACAACCGGAAATTTGTCACTGGGCACGGTTCATGCTGCTGGCATAAGGGAAAGCCCAATTTCAACTCAGGAGCAACAATGAAAATGCTAGATATGGAGGTTAATCCGAGGGAAATCCGCCGGCGCCTGGGGCTCAATCAGCAGGAATTCTGGACGCGGATCGGTGTTACGCAAAGCGGCGGGTCCCGCTACGAAAGCGGACGCAACATGCCAAGACCTGTTCGCGAGTTGCTGCGCCTAGTGCACGTCGAGCAGGTCGATCTGAGCCAAGTGAGAAGAGAGGACTTCGAGGTCCTGGACTACCTCAAGAATGCTCATCCGGATCTTCATCAAAGCCTCAAGCGTGCGGCGCGCGCATGGCAAAGGAAGGGCGCGCGAACGGAGTTCGCCCAACCGCGCGAAGGTGACGGACTTCAAATTGCCCAAGCCGGGTAGTTGATTGCCGACGTCGGTGCGGGCGAAGGCTTAACATTGCACATCGAAGCGTTCGCCCGGCGGTTTCTTACCCGGCTCTACAGGGCATGTCGTCCAATCTCGATCTCTACCATGGCTTGGCTTCGACCTGTTCGAAAAAGGTCCGCCTTTGCCTGTACGAAAAGCGGTTGACGTTCAAGAGCCATTTATTGAATCTTCAGGCCTTCGAGCAGCACAGTCCCGAATATCTGAAGCTCAATCCGAACGGCGTCGTGCCGACGCTCGTGCACAACGGCGAACCGATCGTCGAATCGAATGTGATCATCGAGTACATCGATGACGAATTCCCGGACACGCCGCTGCGTCCGGCCGATTCGCTCGCGCGCGCGAGGATGCGCCGCTGGATCCAGTTTTCCGGGGTGGTCGCCTACGATGCGGTCGCGCTGCCGACCTGGATGAAAATTTCCGCTCCGGTGGCACGAAAACTCTCAGACGAAGAACTGGCGCAGGTGCTTGCGCGCGTTCCCACGCGCGAAAGGCGCGAGCGGTGGGCGCGCGTCGCACGCGATGGCATCCCGCAGGACGAGATCGAGGAATGCTATACGGAGATGGACCGGATTCTTGCCGAAGTGGACCGAGCGATTTCCCGCGGCCCTTGGCTCGCGGGAGAAACCTATTCGCTCGCCGACATCGCGATGATCCCGTTCGTCGACCGCATCCACAACCTGCGCCCCGACCTTTGTCCGCCTGGGCGGTATTCGGGCGTCGCCGACTGGTACCGGCGGATGAAGGCGCGCCCCGCCTTCGCGCCGGCGTTCGATTTCAAGGACGACCCCAGGGTCGAAGGGCTGCCGAATATCTGAGCCCTGTTGCGTGGCAGCAGTGCACAATGGTTCGGGGCGGGCGCTGCCAAAGGTGAAGCTGGCACGTCCTATGCTCGACTTGCGCACATGAATGACCGCATTGACCCTGTATCGCGTCTGCGTTGTAATGCGGGGAGGCGCGAACCGTTTCCGCGGAGAAAAAGACGGGCGTGCCGTTGAACCAAAGGCAACTTGCGGCTCGCTTTGCGGAAGGCAAGCGAGGTTTTGCCTGGCGTTGGCTAGCCCGCGCGTGAACGCTTGCAATGGGTACGAAGAAGAAAACCGATAAGACATAACCCAGACGGCGCCGGAATTTCCCAGGACGTGGCAGCTTGAGCTTTGTTGATCGTCTTTACCTCTCGCGGCTCGGGTGAAGAACGGCAACTGGAAGAGTCGCCTAACGGGAAAGGATAGGAGCCATCATGAGCCAAACAGAGCAGGAAAAGAAACTGAGCAAACTCCTCGCGAAGTGTTGGACGGACGAAGGTTTCAAAAACAAACTCATCGCCGATCCGGCGGGAACGCTGAAGGCGGTGGGCGCACAGTTGCCTCCCGGCCATTCGATCAAGGTCGTGGCAGACACCCCGGAGGTCAGCCACCTGGTGATTCCGGCAAGGCCGGACGAATTGTCCGACGCCCAGCTCGATGCGGTGGCGGGTGGGTTTTTCGATATTACTTGGCAGAGCGGGGGTTACCAGAAAATAACATGGAACCTGGGCGGTGGCGACAACGAGTGGGACTGACCTGCCCAGGGATCCCTGGACCATTGATTCGTGGAGAACGGCGACCTGGCGGTGGTTACGGTAAGAGGGTAATTGTCTGGGTCGATCTCGCCCCCCTTGGCAGGGCAAACGGGGACCACGAGCAAACGCGAAGCCGTTGCCGGTGGAAGCGATGTCGGCGGGTGAGGCTCAGGCGAGCTGCCGCCTGGCGAGCTCTGCGAACGGTCCGGGCTGGTCGATCAGCTTGGCATAGCTGCCGTTCTGGACGATCCGCCCGTCCTGGAGCACCAGGATGCGGTCGGCGTTGGCCACCGTCGAGAGGCGATGGCCGATCACGATTCGCGTCGTCTTGAGCGCCGCCAGATTGCGCGTGACGAGCGCTTGCGTGCGGTTGTCGAGCGCGCTGGTCGCCTCGTCGAGCAGCAGCAGCCGCGGCCGCTGCACGATGGCGCGTGCGATCAGGATGCGCTGGCGCTGCCCGCCCGAGAGCGTGCTCGATCCCTCGCTGATGACCGTGTGCATGCCCATCGGCATGGCCTCGATGTCCTCCTCGAGGCCGCACAACCTGGCCGCCTCCCACGCGTCGTCGATGGTGAGCAGGGTCGAGCCGACGATGTTGCTGTAGAGACTCCCCGGCATCAGTTGGCTCGTCTGCAGCACCACGCCGATCTGGCGCCGGACCGCGCGGATGTCCAGGTCCGACAATGCCTGGTTGTCGTAATAGATCGAGCCTGACGCCGGTTGCGCGAAGCCGAGCAGCAGCCGGAACAGCGTCGATTTGCCGGACCCCGACGGTCCGACGATGGCGATGAACCCGCCCGGCCGTACGCTGAACGAGACGTCCGTGAAGAGTTCCCGTCCCTCGACATAGGAAAAGGCGAGCTTCACGACGTCGAGCCTTCCCTGGAGTTCGCCCGGATGGATCTTGCTCTGGTCGGCCTCGGGAGCGGCAACGAGCACCGGAGCGGCGCGCTCGTAGACGGGCACGAGATTGAGCAGCCCGATGACCGTCGCTGACATGCCGATCACCGCGGTGAAGAAGGCCCCGAAAGCCGCGATGAATGCGACGAACTCGCCGGTGGTGAACCGCGTCCCCGGACCCGGAAGGATCAGCATGCCGACGGCGGCGAACAGCACGGCCGATACCACGACCTCGTAGCCGCTGTAAAAGGTCTGCTCGACGTTGGCGACGTTCTGCGCGCGGAAGTTCAGCGTTCGAAGGCGCGCGAATTCCGCCGCCCAGTTGGCGAATGCGCGGGCTTCCGCGACCGCCATGCGCAGCTTCACGATGCCGAGCAGATACTGGAACACCATGCCGGCGAGCCGGCCGGAGATCGCCGAGCCCTCGCGTTCGTATCGCAGCTTGATCCAGCCGCAGGTGAAGGTGACCGCGAGCGCGAGCACGAGCATCCCGACCGCGAACCACGCCAGCGTGGCGTTGTAGACGAACAGCAGGACGAGATTGAACGAGGAGAACAGCGCCGAAAAAATGCTCGCGAGCGCCGCGCCCGAGAGCGCGCGGCGGATGACGTTGATCCCGTTGAGTCGCATGGCGAGGTCGCCCGCGGTAAACCGGGAGAAGAACGCGATCGGCAGCGAGAGCACGCGGTCCCAGATCGCGGCGTGGATCGCGCCGTCCATGTGTCCCTCGACGCGCAACAGGTGCATGGAGCGCGCGAGCCCGAACATCGCCGAAGCGAGTGCCGCCGCGACCAGGGCAAGCATGGCGATGAGCACGTCGCCCTTGTTCGCGGACGGGATGTAGGTATCGATGAGCTTGCCGGTCAGGACCGGCGTGGCCAGGCCGAGCAGGCCGATCAGTGCGCCGAGCACGAGCATCCAGACGATGTCGCTGCGCATACCGCGCAGGCCCAGGGCAAGCAGCCCGGCGAGACCCACCGGTCCGTCGGGCAGCGGGCGATAGAAGGACATCGCGAACCCGTGCAGGCGCTCGGCGAGCGCTGGTCCAATGCGATCGCGGGATCGCCGCTGCGGGTCGTGCAGTTCGTAGCCGCCCCGCTCGGGCAGCAGCGCCACCCAGTCCTGCGTCCCGGAGAAGCGTCCGAGCAGCGGTCCGTTGTCGGTGGTCCACCAGTCGTGCTTCAGCGCGACCCGGCGCATGCGCAGGTTCGAGCTGGCGGCCAGTTCCGACACCGGCTCACGGATCGCGCGCCGGCTCCCGCGCGGCGGGCGCACGAAGCAGACCCCGAGCCGCTCCCCGAGTATCTCGCAGGCCGCGAACAGGGAGTCCGGATCGGGGGCGCCGACGGCGCGCGCCGATCGCCCCGCGGTGACTTGCACGATGCGCTCCAGCGCATTCTGCATGACCCGACCCGCGCCTGCGGCCTTCGTCGCGAGCCGATCGGCTTCGGCATCCAGCCGGCGACGTGCGCGCGCCAGCACGTAACGCAACGCGAGTCGGTGGTAGGTTTGCAGCGCCCGCCACAAGCGTCCAGTGGCGATCACCTCGCCGGGATCGACCGTGAGGGCCGCCGCATCCTCCAGCGCCCGGAACCAGACGTCGTTGCGCACCGGCAACGGCACGAGGTCCGAGTCCGGCTCGATCTCGACGCCCTCTTCGCCCATGAAAACGGCCCGGCCGCGCGTGAGGCGCATCCAGACCAGGCGGCGGACCGGCGCGAGCAACTCGTCTTTCCGCACGGTGGTTTCGTCATCGACCTCGAGTACGTTCACATGCCCCGGCGCGAGTTCGCGCGGCAGGCCCCGCGTCAGCGCCGCAATCCAGGCCTCGGCCAGTTCCAGCAGCTCGTCGCGACGCGCATCGTCGCCGGCCTGGCGCAGCAGTTCGTCGCTGCGCACTTCGGTCACCGCCGCGCCGGGCAGCGGCACCGCGAGCAGGCCGAATTCGGGCGCGACCGAGCCGGGGTTGATTCCCAGGACGATCTGACCCCGGACCGCGCGGTACAGGTGCTCGCGCGCACCGGTGACCTCGCCGTCGGACTGGCGCACCACGAACACGTCGATGGCGCCGGCGCCGACGAAGCTCACGCGATCGGGATCGTGCAGCCAGAAAGGTCGCGCAACCGGCGCCGATGCCGCTGCGGCGAACTCGCTCAGACCCGGTGTGCGATCGCCGTCACTCATTGGCGATCAGGCGCAGATACGCGCTCTCCGGTTTCGCCACGAGCTGGTCGTGGGTGCCGCGCTCCACGATCTTCCCGTGGTCGAGCACGATGATTTCGTCGCAGTCGCGGATCGTCGACAGCCGGTGCGAGACGACGATGCAGGTGCAGCCGCGCCGGCGGATGTTCTCGTCGATGAGCCGTTCGGTGGTCGCATCGAGCGCGCTGGTCGCCTCGTCCAGCACCAGCACGCGAGGATTCCCGCACAGCGCGCGCGCGATTTCGATCCGCTGACGCTGTCCGCCGCTCAGGTTACGCCCCTGCTCCTCGAGCACACCGTCGTATCCCCCGGCCCGCCCGAGGATCACGTCGTGTATGCACGCATCCTTCGCCGCCTGGACGACGTCTGCATCCGTGATGCTATCGTCCCACAGCGTGAGATTGTCGCGAACCGTCCCCTCGAACAGCGCCACCTCCTGCTCCACCATGGCGACCGAGTTGGCAAATTCGTAACGGCCGTAGGCCTCGCGCGGCTGGCCGTCGAACAACACCTCGCCCTCCCAGGGCGCATACAGCCCCATCACGATCCTGGACAGCGTCGACTTGCCGCAGCCCGAGCGCCCGACGATCGCCACGCGCTGACCCGGTCGCAAGCTCAGATCGAACCCGGTGACGAGCGCAGGATCGGTGCGGCTGTAACCGAACCGGATGCCGCGCAATTCAACGAAGCCCTCGAGCTTGGCTCGGTTCGCCGACCCGGCGGCGCCCGCCTCCGGCAGGCCGCCCGAACGGTCCGTCCAGGAATCGGTCGGACAGCGCATCACATCGTCGAGGCGATTCATGTCGCCCTGAGCCTCCTGCAGGCGCGAACCGAGGTCGGCGAGCGCGGTCACGGGTCGGGTGAAGCTCGCAACCAGGCTCTGAAACGCGACCAGCATGCCGATCGAGAGCCTGCCGTCGATGACCAGTACGCCGCCCACACCCAGCACGACGGCGGCGTTCACGCCGGTGAGCAGGCCCGGCAGCGAGCCGAGCACGAGCGCCACCCGTGCCGCGTCCTGCTGGGCGTTGACGAAGATCGCCTGCTGGCCCGCGATGTGGTTGAAGAACGCCGCCTCGCCGCCGCTCGATTTCAGCGTCTCGATCATGCGCAGACCGTTCATCGACGTGCCGAGCAGCTTGCCCCCCGCAAGAGAGAGTTTCTCGCTCATCTCCCGCATGCGCCGCGCGATCGCCAGAAGCGCAACGAAGTTCGCGCCCACCACGGCGATGCTCACCAGCGTCAGCGTCACGTCGTAGAACAGCATCACGCAGGCGAAGAACACGGCGGTCGCCGCGTTCAGCACCGCCTTGGCGAGATCCCCCGAGAGCAGCGTTGCGACCCGATCGTTCAGCGCGACGCGGGCACCGATCTCGCCGGCGGAACGCTGCGTGTAGAACTCCGCCGGCAGGCGCAGCACGTGCCAGAAGAACTTGCTCGCCGACGACAGCGCGATGCGCGTCTGCGTGCGCAGCAGGTACCAGCCCTGCAACCACGTGAGGGCGGCGCGCAGCAGCGCCGTCACCACCATGCCGATCAACAGCGGCTTGAGCCAGCTCTGCAGGCCGGAAACGAAGAACTTGTCGATAAAGGTGCTGGAGAACACCGGGACCACCATGCCCGGGGCGACCAGCGCGAGGCCGACCAGCACGAGGTAGCTGACGGCCGCGTGCAGTCCGACGAAGCGGCGTTTGAGCGCTTCGACGACGCTTGGCTTCTGCCCGCCGGGGGCGAAGTCCCTGCCCGGCTCGATCACCAGCACGACTCCGGTAAACGACTGGTCGAATTCCGCGTCGGAGACGACGCGCGGGCCCGACGCCGGGTCGTTCAGGAAGACCTTGCCGCGGCCGAACCCCTCGACCACGAGGAAGTGGTTGAAATTCCAGAACACGATGCAGGGCAGCGGAAGGTTGCGCAGTTCCGCGGGCTCCTTCTTGTACCCCTTGCCGGTCATGCCGTAGCCGCGGGCCGCTTTCAGCACATTGCTCGCCTTGCTGCCGTCGCGGGACACGCCGCAGCGCAACCGCAGTTCCTCGAGCGGTACCCAGCGCTTGTAGTACCCGAGGATCATCGCGAGCGACGCGGCCCCGCACTCCAACGCCTCCATCTGCAGCACACTGGGCGTGCGCCGGCGCCGCGTCGCACGCGTCATCGCCGGTGCCTGGCGCTGTGTCGGGTTGCTCGGTTTCGCTCTCTCCATCGGTCCTTGCGCGTGCGGGAGCAGGGGGATCCGTCAGTCGACTCCGAGCGCTTTCTTGAGCGCCGGTACCACCAGCGTGATCGGCCGTTGGCGTTCGACCACGATCTCCGCGCTGCACAGCGTGCCGCTGCGGATCTTGACCTGCGCGCCGCCGGCGGAGGACCACCGGTAACCGCTGTAATTGGGTTCGGGCAAAAGGGCCGCGCGGATCTCGATCGGCGGCGTCGCGCCCGCCAGATCGCGTACCAGCGGTTCGTTGTGCAGCAGCGCGTTCATGCTCTGCTGGGTCGAGGGATACTCGGACACGTAACTCACGCGTGCGACGAGAAAGCCGCTCTCCTCCCGTTTCACAGTGGACGGCGTCACCTCGGCCGTCATGCCGCGCTCGACACGCTTGCCGTCCGCCGCCGGAACGAACACCGCGGCCTCGAGCGGCGTATCCGCCGCGTCCGTGCGTTCCACGCTCACCACGGCCCCCCCTGTCTCAACCCGCATGCCGCGACCGGTCTTGACCTCGACGATGCGCCCGTCGAAAGCGCTGGTCACGACACTTACCCGCTTCTCGTTTGCGAGCAGGCTGTCGAGCGCGCGCCGCGCTTCGTTCACCTGCTCCCCGATCGCGGCCATTTCATTGCGGTTAGCTCGCTCGCCCTCGAGGCGCCGCAGCGACAGCTGCCGGATCTGGTTGCGCAGGTTCTCCGCTTCCAGGCGCGCAGCGGTCTGTTCCTGGCGCGTGGCGAGCAGCGTCTGGTTGGTCACCAGGCCCTGTTCGAGCAGCCTCGTCTGCGTCAGCACGCGGTCGGCGATGATGCGCTCGCGCTCGCCGGCGGCCTTCAGCTGGCTCTCGAGGTTCTGCCGTTGCTGCGCGAGCGCCTGGTCGTTCAAGGTCGTGCTCTGGGAGGAAAACGAGCGCACCATGCGCGCGCGCGCCCGCAGTTCCTCAAGCCGTGCACGCGCCTGGTCGATGCGATCATCGAGGTCCGGCTGGGCGATGCGGGCGATCCGCTGGCCGCGCCTCACCGTGTCGCCGACCGTCACGTCCAGTGCAATGATCCGCCCCGCCGCCGTGGCGACCACGTCGGCGAGACCCGTTGGGTTGATGAGAATGCACTTGCCGATGACCTTGGTGGGAACCGAGCCGAACCAGCCCCAGGCAATTGCCGCGGCAATCAGGATCGCGAGCGGCGCGAAGGCGAGCCAGGCCTGCGGTGTGATGACCCGCATCAGCGCATCGAGCTGCTCGGGCGAGGACAGGCGATCGAGGGCGACCTTGCGGAATATGCTCCTCGTTTCGGTGGTCATCAGGGTTGCTCCTCGTCGAAACGGGCGTCCATGAAATCCTCCGGCCGCACAACGTAGCCCTCGCCCTCGCGGCGCACGATCGCACCGATCTCGTAGCGCAAGCGCGCGATGGCGTTCGCGTACCCTTGGCGCAGCTGTACGTAGGCGAGCAGCGCGTTGCTCAGTCGGTCCTCGACGTTGATCACGTCGATGAGGGTCGCCGTGCCGAGGCGCCGCTTGGTCTGTTCGTTATCGAGCGTCACGGCGTAGCGACGCACGGATTCGGCCCCTTGCTCCAGTTGCTCGGCGCTGCGCCGCAGCGCCTCGGCGAGCACGGGTACGTTGCTTCCCACCTCCGCCTCGAGGTCGCGCAGCCGGATCGAACTCGTGTCGAAAAACGCGGATTGCGCGGTAAACACACCCCGCGCCGCCGCGTTCTCCCAAGGCCATTGCAGGCCGATGGTGGCGAGCGCCGAGGGGCCCGTCTGCGCGGAATTGAAGGCGGAATTGAAGTTGCCCGGTCCCGAACCCTGAACCAGACCGGAATAGGCAAGACTGAAATCCAGATCGAGCTGTGGCTTCAGGTTCTGGCGCGCCGCCGCCACGCCGTAGCGCGCGGCTTGCTCGGTGTAGCGCGCTGCCTCGATGTCCGCGCGCATCGCAAGCGCGAAGCGGCGCAGTGCCTCGAGGCGGTCCGATACCCGCCGGGCGGCCGGCGATACGCCGGGGAAGTCGTCCACGGGCCGCGCCAGCCTCGCCGCCTGCGCCGACTCGAGGCCCAGCACGCGCGCGAGGGCGAGCCGCGATTCGACATAAGACTGCTCGGTGGCGATGCGAGCGCTTCTTTTCTCGGCCAGGTTCGCGAGTACGAGGTTGAGTTCCGCCGCCGGGATCTGGTCTGCGGCGATGAGCTTGCGTGTTTCCTCGACAAGCGCCGTTACGCGCGCCTCGCTCGTGCGGATGATGTCCACGCGCCGGGCCTTCGCGGCGTAATCCCAGTAGGCGAGCGCTGCGGAAAGAATCGCCTTCGCATTGGCGGACAACAACTCTGCTTGGGCCGCGGCGAGCCGCGCCTCGGCCGCATCCAGCACGGCGCCGGCGACATCGCGGCCCGCATTGCGCAGCAGCGGCACCCGCAGTGTGAAGGCGAGCCGCCCGACAGTCTGGCGCGGCACGCTTTGCAGCCAAAGCAGCCGGTCGGCGGCCGAGCTCACGCTGAATACGCTGCCCAAAGCAATGCCGCTTTTGAGCGTGCGATCCACGCCGACGCGATAGCTGGTCATGTCGGTCAGCTGTTCGTGCACGGTCGTGATGCCGGCGGCGTCGAGGGCGCTCTGTTCGTCGATCCGCAACGGCCGGTATTCCCGGTCCCGGGTGGCCGAGGCGCTCAGCACCGGGTCGAACGCGCCCTGCGCCTGCAGCACCAGTCCACGGTTCACCTCGACCTGCCGCTGCTGCACCCGCGTGTCGGGGTTCTGCGCGAGCGTCTGGCGCAGCGTGGCTTCAAGCGTCAGCCCATGCGCCTCCGGCTGCCCGCGCGCCGTTCCCGCGACAGCCGTTGCAAGCGCGACGGCGCACAAACCTGCGCTGATGAACGGCGCCCTCACCAGCGGCTAGCCCGCGAGCTTCTTCAACATGCGCTCGAAGCGCGCGCCCGCCAGGTGCAACTTGTCAAGCACCTCGATGTCGAGTTCGTCCTCGTCCATGCTCTCGGCGTTCGGATCCTCATCCTCGGCACCGTAGCCGAACCTGTTGATGGTGCCGCGCATACGATCGGTGAGGAAGATGCCGAGCGCGCGGTAGAAACGCGCAGCGAAGGCAACATCCTCCTCCAGCTTGGCGCTCAATGTCGCCTTGGGCACGTCGAGCAGCACGCAGTCCTGCTCGGCAACGACCGAGACGACCGTCGGGCTCGAATCGAGCAGCGACATCTCGCCTAGAATATCGCCGCTCGCCACGCGCGCGATCCGCATGCCCTTGGATGTCACGACGGACATTGCGCCATCGAGGATGATGTACATCGATTCCGGCCGGGTGCCGTGCCGAATGAGCGTTTCACCCCTGGCGATCTTCCCGCGCGAGCCGTGATCGGCGAGCCAGTCAACGTCCGAATCGGTCAGTTGACCGAGAATGAAGAGCACCTTACGCATCTGCCTTCCCCCGGAAATCGAAAAGTGTCAGAAGTTGGCCGCAGGTGAAATTTAGCCTGAAATGGCCGTGCCGTGGGGAATTCGTGCATGCATCCGTTCGATGCTGCGCCGATATTCCACATCGATGATCGAAACGCGCGGCACCGCGCGGCCACGCCGCTCGCACTTGAAAACTCAACTCGCTTGATCTTCGCCTAGGCGATTTGCGCGCGGTGTGATGATGAATATCATCGGGACCATGCCCTCCACCAGGACGCCCCGATAACGCGCTCGAGGTGATCATCGTTTTGCTCGCGACTTTCGCTGACGATCGTTTGCGGGTACATTCCCGCTCGCATCGAGCACCAAGCGCGCGACGCAGGCCGGTATTCGGCAAGCGCCACATTTCATTGGCGGAAGGTGAGGGATTCGAACCCTCGAGGGGTTGCCCCCTGCCGGTTTTCAAGACCGGTGCCTTAAACCGCTCGGCCAACCTTCCGCAATGCCTGGGAATGTGCGCCGGACGCCCCCCCACAAAGCCCGCACAAGCGCCTAAGTTATTGTGGCACTTGAATTATATCATCGGCACCCCCATACTAGACGCGTCCGGTTCGCGGTAGTCAGGGGTCTCACTTTAGGCACTTGAAACTAAACCGCACCTGCCCTACTCTAATCGGCACAGTAGGTCATCTATTTACTTGGAGGTTATTTGATGCGACCCGAATTGCAACCGATTCAGACCCAGGCCCCTTACGGCGCGCAGGAAGCGTCGCTACGGCAAAACCGGGTACTGAGAAATACCTACTGGCTGCTCGCGGTTTCGCTGATCCCAACGGCGATCGGCGCGGTGATCGGTACGAATATGAACCTCGGGTTCCTGCGCGCGAGCCCGATGATCTCGTTCTTCGTCATCCTCGCCGTGTTCTACGGCTGGATTTTCGCGATCGAGAAGAACCGCAACAGTTCCCTGGGCGTGTTGCTGCTCCTCGGCTTCACGCTGTTCCTCGGCCTGCTGCTGGGACCGCTGTTCCAGAGGGTTCTCGGCTTCCGCAACGGCACCGAACTGGTGATGCTCGCGGCCGGCGGAACGGCGGCGGTGTTCTTCATCATGGCCGGCATCGCCACGACGACCAAGCGCAACCTGACGGGTCTCGGCAATTTCCTCACCGTCGGCGCGATCGTCATCATGCTCGCGGTGGTCGCCAACGTGTTCTTCGCCAGCCCGGTACTGCATCTGGCACTGCTGGCGGGATTCGTGTTGTTCTCGTCGATGCTCATTCTGTTCCAGATCAATGCGGTCGTGCGCGGCGGCGAAACGAATTACATTTCGGCGACGCTGACGCTCTATATCGCGATCTACAACCTGTTCTCGGCCCTGCTGCAACTGCTGGGGATTTTCGGCGGTAGCCGCGAGTAGGCTATCGGACGACCGGAAAGGGCGGCTGAGGCCGCCCTGTTTTGTTCCGGCCCTGTGCTCGCCTCAGTCCCGTTCAAACAAGGCCAGCGATTCGACGTGCGAGGTGTGTGCGAACATGTTGACGATTCCCGCCGCACGCAGCGCATAACCCTGGGCATTGACCATCAGACCGGCGTCGCGTGCGAGCGTCGCCGGATCGCACGACACATATACGATCCGGCGCGGCCGGGTCCTCGAGAATGTCTTCACCGCTTCGATCGCGCCCTCCCGCGGCGGATCGACCAGCACCTTGTCGAGGGGACGCAGCGTCGCGCAGATCTTCGGATCGGCTAGATCGGCGACTTCGAAGCGGCATTCCCGCCCCAGCCCGTTGGCTTCGGCGTTTTCACGCGCGCGCGCCACCATCCGGTCGCTGCCTTCGTAGCCGGTGACCAGTGCGCCGCTGCGCGCGATCGGCAGCGTGAAGTTGCCCAGACCGCAGAAATAATCTCCCACGCGCTCGCCAGGCCGGGGATCGAGCAGCGCCAGTGCGCGCCGCACCAGGATCCGATTCACGACACTGTTGACCTGCGTGAAGTCCGTCGGCGAAAACGCGATATGAAGGCCGAATTCGGGAAGCGAGTAGTAAAGCGGCGGCATCGCCTCGGGCCAGAACGGCATCACCGATTCCGGACCTTTGGATTGAAGCCAAAGGTGCACGCCGGCGTCTTCGGCGAACTCCCGCAGCACCGATTCGTCCGCCGCCGTGAGCGGCGAAAGAATACGCAGCACCAACACGGTGACTTCGTCTGCTACCACGACTTCGACCTGCGGCAAGCGGTCGCAAATTGAAAGCCGCGCGATGAACCGACGCAAGCTGGGAATGAGCACCGACACCGCCTCGGGCAGGACTTCGCAACTGCTCATATCGGCAACGTAGGTCGACTTGCGCTCGCGAAAGCCGACCAGCACGCCTCCCTTGCCCGGCACATTGCGGGCCGACAGGCGCGCGCGGTTTCGATAGCGCCAGTGCAGCCCGTGAACCGGCGCGAGCATGGTTTCGGCACGCACGCGGCCGATATGCCAGAGCGCGTCTTCGAGCACCCGCTGCTTGGCGGCGACCTGGGCCGTTTCATCGAAGTGCTGCAGCGAACAGCCGCCGCAGACGCCGAAGTACCGACAACGCGGTTCGACGCGCGACGCGCTCGGCTTGATCACCTTCACGGCCTGCGCAAGTTCGTAGTTCCGTTTGCCGCGAAAGAGTGCGTACTCGACCACTTCCCCGGGCAGAGCACCGTCGATAAATACCGCCTTGCCGTCAACGCGCGCGACGCCCCTTCCGTCCCGGTCAAGGGATTCGACGCAGGCCGTTGCGCTAGGTGCGGGCGCCGGGCGGTTCAGAGGGGCTTCCATGCGTCGAGAAACGCGTGCCAATGGGGTTCCCGCGAACCGGCAAGCGTGCTGCGCACGACTTCGCACTCGCGCGAATAACCCGACGCGTCGAGGACGCCGCGCAGTAACTGGAAGCGAAGGAATACCAGATAGGTGTTGACGACGTCCGTCTCGCAATAATTGCGGATCTCCTCGATCCGTCCCGCCCTGAATGCCTCGCCAACCATGGAGCCGTCCATGCCGAGCTTGCCGGGGAAACCGCACAGTCGCGCGAGATCGTCCAGCCCGACGTAGGCGCGCGGCTGATACAGCGCGAGCAGGTCCATCAGGTCGAGGTGCCGGGTGTGGTAGCGGTTGATGTAATTGTTGAATCGAAAATCCCTGTCGTCATCGCCCATGTCCCAGTAACGCGCCGCCGAAAGGCCAAGCGCCATGCTGCGGTAATGCAGCACCGGCAGGTCGAAACCGCTGCCGTTCCATGAAACCAGTTGCGGGGTGTACTTTTCGATGCCGTCGAAGAAGCGCCGAATGATTTCTGCTTCCCCGTCGGCGGGCGTGCCGAGCGACCAGACACGAAACGTGTCGCCTTCGCGCAGCGCACAGGCAATCGCCACCACGCGCTGAAGGTGAAGTTGCAGGAAATCGCTTCCGCTCGACGCTCGGCGGCGCTGAAACGCGAATTCCGCGACGTCGTGATCGGACACATTGTCATCGAAATCGTGCAGCCGCCTGAGGCCTTCCAGATCCGGCACGGTCTCGATGTCGAATGCCAGCGTCGGCGCCATCAGCGTCGGCCCCTGGAGCGGTGGAACCCGCCGGGTCGGCTGAATTTGACGTCCCTGATCTCGTGATTTTGGCAGGTTGCAGCTTCGCAAACTGCCAAAATCACGAGACGTATACAAACCCAATTCACGGCGCCGACGCTCATGGCTTCGTTCACCCCGAACTAATCGGGAAACACACCGGTCGACAGATACCGGTCTCCACGGTCACAGACAATCGATACGATCGTCGCCTTCTTGACCTCGCGCGAAATGCGCAGCGCGACAACGAGAGCCCCCCCGGAAGAGATGCCCGCGAAAATGCCTTCTTCCCTCGCCATGCGGCGCGCCATCTCCTCGGCGTCAGACTGGCTGACGGTCTCGATCCGATCCACGCGCGCACGTTCGTAGATCTTCGGCAGATAGGCTTCCGGCCACTTGCGGATGCCGGGAATCTGGGAGCCTTCCTCGGGTTCGCAGCCGACGATGCAAACGCCGGTGGCTCTTTCCTTCAGATAGCGCGACACTCCCATTATTGTCCCCGTGGTACCCATGCTGGAGACGAAATGCGTGATCCTGCCGCCGGTATCGCGCCAGATCTCGGGACCGGTTCCATCGTAATGCGACTTCGGGTTGTCCCGGTTTGCGAACTGGTCGAGGATGATGCCCGCCCCTTCGCGCTGCATGCGCTCGGCAAGATCGCGTGCCGCCTCCATGCCGCCGGACTTCGGCGTAAGAATGATCTGCGCCCCGAACGCGCGCATGGTCTGGCGGCGCTCCACCGAAAGGTGCTCGGGCATGACAAGGATCATACGGTAGCCGCGGATCGCGGCCGCCATGGCCAGTGCAATACCGGTATTGCCGCTGGTCGCCTCGATCAGCGTGTCCCGCGGTTTGATCGTGCCGCGTTTCTCGGCGCGCACGATCATCGACAGTGCCGGCCGGTCCTTGACCGATCCCGCAGGATTGTTGCCCTCGAGCTTGCACAGGATGACGTTGCCGTTCTTTTCGTTCTGCCTGCCCGGGATGCGCTGCAACCGGACCAGCGGCGTTTCACCGACGAAATCCTCGATCGTCCGGTACCGTGGCTTCATGGGTGGCTAGACCGCGGAATCATTTCCGCCCTGTTCTTCGGCCCCGAGCAATGCACGACAATACCTTCGCACACCGTCCTCGACCGCAAGAAACGGCTCTTCATAGCCGGCACGGCGCAGTATCCCGATGTCGGATTGCGTGTAATGCTGGTATTTTCCGCGCAATGCGTCGGGGAAGGGCGCGTACTCGATCAGCCCTTCGGCCTGCATCTCAGCGAGCGAGAGTACCTGTCGGCCCTGCGCCTCACGAGAGGCATTGACCACCGCGCATGCGACGTCGTTGAAGCTCTGCGCTCGGCCGGTGCCGACATTGAATATGCCGGACAGGTCTCTATGGTCGAGGAAGTGCAGGTTTACCTTCACCACGTCTTCGACCGAAACGAAATCCCTGCGCTGCTCGCCGTCGCCGTAGCCGCCGGAGCCACGGAACGGACGCACTCGCCCTTGGTCGCGGAACTGCTGAAAGAAATGCCATGCGACCGAGGCCATTCGGCCCTTGTGCCATTCCCTCGGGCCGTAGACATTGAAATAGCGAAAACCCGCGATCTGCGCGTCCGCCTCGCCGATGCGGCGCCTGACCGCCTGATCAAACAAGAGCTTGGAGTAGCCGTAGACGTTCAGCGGCGCCTCGCAGCCGCGCTCCTCGCGAAACACGCTGCCCGCACCGTAGACGGCCGCGGACGAGGCGTAGATCAGTGGCACCGCCTCGTCGATGCAGAATTCGAGCAGCGCGAGCGAATACCGATAATTGTTGTCCATCACGTAGCGGCCATCGCTCGCCATCGTGTCGGAACACGCGCCCTGGTGAAGCACGGCTTCGACGACCCCGTCGAAATCGCCGGCCTGCAGGCTCGAAAGAAAATCGCGCTTATCCAGATAATCGACGATGTCGCAGTCCACGAGATTGCGAAACTTGTCACCCCTGGTGAGATTGTCGACCGCGATGATTCCGGTCTGACCTCGCTCGTTCAATGCCCGAACAATGTTGGAACCTATGAATCCGGCAGCACCGGTGACGACGATGTACATGCTCATTGCTCCGCTTGCATGCTGCCGACCAGTTCCTCCAGCGTGGCCACGGCAGTGCCCAGCTTGCCGACGACGATGCCGGCGGCATGGTTAGCCGCGCGCATCGCCTCGCGCAGACTCCTGCCGCACGCGATCATGACCGCGAGTGTCGCGATCACCGTGTCGCCGGCTCCGCTCACGTCGTAGACTTCACGCGCCCGCGCGGCTTCATGATGTGCCCCGTCGTCGTCGAACAGCGTCATGCCCTCTTCGCTGCGTGTGACGAGCAGCGCGTCCAAGTCCAAGTCCTTGCGCAGCTTCTCCGCCCGTTGCTTCAGTTCGGCCTCACTTGACCACTGGCCGACCACATCCCGCAGCTCGCTGCGGTTTGGGGTCATCACATTTGCGCTACTGTAGCGCGAATAGTCGTGGCCCTTCGGGTCGACAAAAATCCGCTTCGAGTACAAGCGGGCCATGTCGATCATCTGGGCGATATGCGCGAGCCCACCCTTGCCATAATCGGACAGGATCACCACATCGCATTTGTTGAGAAGCTTGCGATAGACGCCGAGCTTCTTCATCAGGACTTCTTGGCTGGGCGATTGCTCGAAGTCAATGCGCAACAATTGCTGCTGCCGCCCGACGACGCGCACCTTGCGGGTGGTTTCAAGCGACCGGTCCTTCCACAGGCTCGCGTCAATACCCTCGTTCACGATCAATTTGCGCAGCCGGTTTCCGGCTTCGTCGTCGCCGATCACCGAAAGCAACGATACCTGCGCGCCGAGCGCGGCGGCGTTTCGAGCCACGTTCGCAGCCCCGCCAGGACGCTCTTCCTGCCTAACGACATTGACGACGGGCACCGGCGCTTCGGGCGATATGCGGCTCACCTCGCCGAAAAGGTAGCGGTCGAGCATGACGTCGCCGACTACAAGCACGCGCGCACGGCCCAGCGCGGCGCGGCTTGGCATGAATTCCAACCCCCGCGTCTTCGCCGTCGAGCGGCTGCCCGATCTTGCCGGCTTCCTCATGTATCCTCGTTCAGATTTGCGGGCGTCGATGCCCGTCTGCCGATCGGGAAATATTCGATGCCGTACAGACGCATCTGACGCGGATCATACAGGTTGCGTCCGTCGAAGATCGCCGGAGTCTTGAGCCTGGCGCGTATGGTCTCGAAATCCGGGCTGCGGAACTCCTGCCATTCGGTGACGATCACCAGCGCGTCCGCGTTCGACAGCGTCTCCATCGGTGATTGGGCAAAGTCAATGCGCGACTCGCCCGCATAGATGTGCCTTGCCTCGTCGATTGCCGCAGGATCGTAGGCGCATACGTTGGCCCCGCGGCGCAGCAGTTCGGCAACAAGTACCCGGCTCGGCGCCTCCCGCATGTCGTCGGTATTCGGCTTGAACGCGAGCCCCCACAGGGCAAACCGGCGCCCGGACAGGTCGGCTCCGAAGCGCCCGACGATCTTGCGCCCGAGCACCTGGTGCTGTTCGTGATTCACGTGCTCGACCGCGCTCAGGATGCGAAGCGCGGAATCTTCCTTGCCGGCGGTTCGGATCAGCGCCCTCACGTCCTTGGGAAAACACGATCCGCCGTAGCCGGCCCCGGCATAAAGAAAGTGATAGCCGATGCGCGGGTCGGCGCCCATACCGCGGCGGACCTGCTCGATATCCGCGCCCAGCTTCTCGGCAAGGTTCGCCAGCTCATTCATGAAGGAAATGCGCGTGGCCAGCATCGCATTGGCGGCGTATTTGGTCAGTTCGGCCGAGCGCACGTCCATGACTATCACCCTCTCATGATTGCGCTGAAACGGCGCGTACAGGCTGCGCATCACGCGCGTGGCCTCCTCGTCGTCGCTGCCGATGACGATCCGATCGGGCCGCATGAAATCGTCGATCGCCGCCCCCTCCTTGAGGAACTCCGGATTCGAGATCACCGCGAACGGCATGCTCTTCCCACGCGCCTTGAGTTCCCCCGCGACCGCGTCGCGGACTCGGTCCGCGGTGCCGACCGGCACCGTGGACTTGTCCGCGATGATCCGATAGCCGTTCATGTGGCGGCCGATCGTACGCGCGGCCGCAAGCACATGCGAGAGGTCGGCCGATCCGTCCTCGCCCGGCGGCGTACCGACCGCGATCATTTGCACCGCGCCGAACCCGGTTGCGCGCTCAGGGTCGGTCGCAAACGCGATCCTGCCCGCTGCGCGGTTGCGCCCGATCAGCTCCTGCAGGCCGGGCTCGTAGATCGGCACACCGCCCTCGTTGAGCACTTTGATCTTTGCCGCGTCAACATCGAAGCAAAGCACGTCGTTGCCGACCTCGGCCAGGCAGGCACCGGTCACAAGTCCGACGTATCCGGTGCCGATAATGGTGACCTTCAACTCGCTTCTCCCCGTTTCGCCCTACCGCGCGTCATGCGCACTCTCGCGTGATTTCCTCCGAGCACTCATCTGCTCAAGGCGCCAGATCGTATTCTTCCGCACGCTTCGGCGGGTAGGTCTCCCAGCCGCCGCAGGCGGGACAATGCCAGTAGAATTGCCGCGCTTTGAAGCCACAGTTCTCGCAACAGTATCGGGCGAGTCTGCGCGTGTGGCCGTGCACCAGATTGCGCACGAGTTCCAGATCGGGCCGGCGCTCCGCGGGCGCAGCCATGATCTGTGCCTCGAGAAGCTTGTCCAGTCCGAGCAGCGTCGGATTGCGCCGCAGTTCGTCCTTGACCAGTCGATAAGCCTCCTCGGGGCCCTTCACATCGAGCGTGGACTGGAATGCCACGTCCAGCAGGTCGAGCGAAGGATAGCTGGCCAGATACCCGCGCAGCAGCGTCAGCCCCTCATCGGCGCGACCAAGCGCCCGGTGACCCTCCAGCAGCCGCTGCGCCACCAGCGCGAGGTATGCCGGCTGCTGCTGTTCGATGCTCTTCCACGCCTCAATGGCACGCGCCTGGTCGGCTGCCGCCGCGTGCATGTCCCCAATGCCAATCGACGCCCGCACGCACTTGCGGTTTGCCGCCAAAGCGGTCTCGAAATGCCGACGGGCCTGCTCGGGGCGCGAATGCGTGGTCTCGTAGGCGGCCATTTCGCAGTGGTAGTTCGCAATTTCCTTTTGCCACGACTGGCCCGAATCGCGCTCCATGCGCATGGCGATGTCGATTGCCTTGTTCCAGTCCTTTTCTTGCTGATAGATATCGAGCAGGAACTTGAGCGCTTCGCCCCGGCGCGCGCCGTCGACAAGGCGCAGGAACGCTTCTTCGGCACGATCGAGCAGCCCCGCACGCAGGTAGTCCTGTCCAAGTTCGAACAGGGCCTGAAGCCGCTGTTCCTCACCCAGATCGGACCGATCGAGCAGGTTCTTGTGCATCCGGATGGCTCGCTCGGTCTCGCCGCGCCGGCGAAACAGGCTGCCCAGCGCGAAGTGCAGCTCCACCGTTTCCGGATCGACCCGAACCACCTCGATGAACGCCTCGATCGCCTTGTCGGGCTGTTCGTTGAGCAGGAAATTGAGACCCTTGAAATACGAGCGCGGAAGATTGCGCGACTCGGACAGCAAGTGCTTGATGTCGATCCGTGCAGCGAGCCATCCCAGGACGAAGAACAGGGGCAATACGAGCAGCCACCAGTACTCGAATTCCATCAAAGTCCCGAGTCAGAGGGGGCGATCGGCGCCGAGACGGCGGACTTCCCGTTCAGTTCCTTCTTCAGCGCCGCAATCTCGCGGCGCTGCGCGAACAACTTCCCCAGACAGGCAATCACCCCGAGCGCGGCGCCCAGCGCGAAAAACGTTACGACAACCAGCACCAGCGGTGCCTGCCAGTTCCTGTCGAGATAGAAACGCAGGACGACCGGATCCGTGTTCCTGACAGCGAATAACAGCAGGGCAACGAACAACAACGCCCTGAGCAGCCATGCGATGTAGCGCAGGAATTTCATTTGCTGCAAGCCTCAGCTGGCGAAGCCGCGACCGGCCGGGCTTCGCCTCTCGCGACCCCGCATTCCACGTATGCGACCTCCGTACAAGGTCAGATTCTGCACCGGTTTCGTCCCCACCAACACCACAAGTAAGCAAGCGGCGCGCAAATGCAGGCTCCATGTGAAAACGGCGGCATGCCGCCGCCGCTCCCGCTCCCGCGCTCTCGGTCCGCCCTATTTGAGCTCGTTGTCGACCCGCTCGCGAAGTTCCTTGCCCGCCTTGAAATGGGGTACGAACTTTTCCGGTACGTGCACCTTCTCGCCCGATTTCGGATTGCGGCCGGTGCGGGCCGGCCGGTGATTGAGGCCGAAGCTGCCAAACCCCCGGATTTCGATTCGCTGTCCGCCGACGAGACTTTGGGTCATCGCATCGAGAATCATCTTAACCGCGAATTCCGCATCCTTCGCGACCAGCTGGGGATAACGAGCGGCGAGCCGCGTAATGAGTTCGGATTTGGTCATGGGAAAGGATGAAGGCTACTGGGGGACGTTCTTGTTGTCCAGCTTGGCTTTCAGGAGCGCACCGAGGTTTGTGCTGCCGCTGCTGGCAGCCGATTCGCTCTGGAGCTTGGCCATCGCCTGGTTTTCGTCGGCAACGTCCCTCGCCTTGATGGAAAGATTGATAGTGCGGTTCTTGCGGTCGACGTTGACGATCATCGCGGTAACCTGATCGCCCTCTTTCAGATGCGCCCGTGCATCCTCGACGCGATCACGCGAGATTTCCGAGGCGCGCAGGTAACCCTCGAGGTCGCCGGGCAGCGCCACCGCAGCCCCTTTCGCGTCAACGCTCTTGACCACGCCCGTGACGACCGCGCCCTTCTCGTTGCCCGCGATGAAGTTATTGAACGGATCGCCGTGCATCTGTTTGATTCCCAGCGAAATGCGCTCGCGCTCGACGTCGATCGACAGCACCATGGCCTCGATCTCCTCGCCCTTCTTGAACTGGCGCACGGCCTCCTCGCCGGGCTGGCTCCAGGAGAGATCGGACAGATGCACCAGCCCATCGATCGTGCCGGGCAGCCCGATGAATATGCCGAAATCGGTGATCGACTTGATCTGCCCCCTCACCTTGTCGCCCTTCTTGAAGTTCATCGAGAACTCTTCCCATGGATTCGGCATGCACTGTTTCATGCCCAGGGAAATGCGGCGGCGATCTTCGTCGATCTCGAGGATCATGACCTCGACCTCGTCGCCCAGTTGAACCACCTTGGACGGATGAACGTTCTTGTTGGTCCAGTCCATCTCCGAGACGTGCACCAGGCCTTCGATACCGGACTCGACCTCGACGAACGCCCCGTAATCGGTCAGGTTGGTCACCTTGCCGAACAGACGCGTTCCGGTCGGATAGCGGCGGGAAAGCCCGACCCACGGATCCTCGCCCAACTGCTTGAGTCCCAGCGAAACGCGGTTCTTCTCGTTGTCGAACTTGAGCACCTTCGCCGTGAGTTCGTCGCCGACGGCCAGCACCTCGGAGGGATGCTTGACGCGGCGCCACGCCAGATCGGTGATGTGCAGCAGTCCGTCGATCCCGCCCAGATCGACGAATGCGCCGTAGTCGGTGATGTTCTTGACGACGCCCTTGACCACCATGCCTTCCTGCAGCGACTCGAGCAGCTTCTGCCGGTCCTCGCCTTGGGAAGCCTCGAGTACCGCGCGGCGCGACACGACCACGTTGTTGCGTTTGCGGTCGAGCTTGATGACCTTGAACTCCATCGTCTTGCCCTCATAGGGCGTGGTGTCCTTGACCGGACGGATATCCACCAGGGAGCCCGGAAGGAATGCGCGGATACCATTGGCCATGACGGTCAGCCCGCCCTTGACCTTGCCGCTGATCATGCCGGTGACCAGGGACCCCGTTTCCAGCGCTTTTTCAAGGTCCAGCCACGCGGACAGGCGCTTGGCCTTGTCGCGTGACAGGCGCGTTTCGCCGTGACCGTCTTCGAGCGCTTCGATGGCAACGCTGACGAACTCGCCGGGGGTCGCTTCGACCTCACCGCTGTCGTTCTTGAACTCTTCTACGGGAATAAAACTCTCGGACTTCAGGCCGGCATTGACGACCACGAAATTGTTGTCGATCCGGACGACTTCAGCAGTGATCACTTCGCCAACACGCATCTCCTTGCGCGTCAAGCTTTCTTCAAAAAGAGCGGCGAAACTTTCCTGTGGAGCCACTGCGGGGGCTGCATTCATGTGATATGTGTACCTGCGTTTGCCCGCCCGTGTCGGACGGGGTTCGTTGAACAACGACAAAACGCGCCGTATTTCCCTCGTGTCAACGGGCGTTATTGCCACCATGTGCCTCGCGGTACCAAGCCAGAATTCGCTCGGCCGCTTCCGCTGCGCTCATCGCCGTGGTATCCAGCAAATATGCGTCGGGGCAGTGCTTGAGAGGGGCTGCGCTGCGGGCCGTGTCACGCGCATCGCGCTCGCGCAGATCCTTCAAAAGGGTGCCGATTGTAGCAGTGATTCCTTTTCCTTTCAACTGTTTATATCGCCGCTCGGCACGTGCTTCCACCGATGCGGTGAGAAACACTTTGAGGTGCGAGTCCGGAAATACCACCGAGCCCATGTCCCGACCCTCGGCCACCAGGCCCGGCGCACCGCGGAACGCACGTTGGCGAGCCAGCAGCGCCGCTCGCACTGCCGGGAAGGCAGCCACTTTGGAAGCGCCGTTCGAGCAGGCCTCGTCCCGGATGGCGTCGGTCACCGGCTCACCGGCCAGCCACACTTCTCCGTCGTAAAAACGCGCCTCCAGCGCATCGGCGACGATCGCAAGGCCTGCCTCGTCCTGCATCGACACGCCGGAACGCAGCGCGGCCAACGCCACCAGCCGGTAGAGCGCCCCGCTGTCCAGATAATGGAAGCCAAGGCGTTCGGCGACCAACTGCGCCACGGTCCCCTTGCCCGACGCAGACGGCCCGTCAACGGCAATCACCGGCACCGCATTCATGCGCGAGAGGATATCGACGCCAGCACTTCAAAATACTCGGGGAAGGTCTTCGCGACGCATTTCGGATCGTTGATGCGGACCGGCACACCCCCGAGAGCCGCCAGCGAAAAGCACATTGCCATGCGGTGATCGTCGTAGGTGTCAATGACTGCGTGCGGCGTCAGGCGCGACGCCTCGGGAGGCGTGATTCTCAGAAAATCCGCGCCTTCTTCGACCAAAGCCCCCAGCTTGCGCATTTCTCTTGCCATGGCTGCGATGCGGTCGGTCTCCTTCACGCGCCAGCTGCCGATGTTGCGCAGCGTGCTGGTTCCGTCGGCGAACAGCGCGGCGATGGCTGCGGTCATCGCCGCGTCCGGAATGTGATTCAGGTCGGCGTCGAGCGCGCGCAGCCTGCCGGACGCCGCGGCCTCGGAACCGACGGCCGCCTCGATCCAGTCCTCACCCATTGCGATCGCGGCACCCATTTGTTCGAGCACCTCCACGAAGCGCACGTCGCCCTGGATGCTCGATCGCCCCGCCCCCTGCACGCGCACCGGACCGCCTCCTTTGAGCCCGCTGATCGCTCCGGCAGCAAGAAAGTACGACGCCGACGAAGCGTCCCCCTCGACGAGTATTTCACCCGGACTCGAATACGGCCGCGCGGGCACCGAGAACGCACGCCACCCCTCTCGCTCCACCTCGACTCCGAATCGGCGCATGAGGTTGAGCGTGATCTCGACGTAGGGCCGGGAAATCAGTTCACCGCCGACTCGCACCAGGGTTCCCGCGCCGCGCAGCGGCAGCGCCATCAGCAGCGCGGTCAGGAACTGCGAGGAGACGTCGCCTCGCACTTCAACGGTGTCGGCGCTCAGTTGCGCAGCGTGCACCGCCAGTGGCGGATAGCCCTGCTCGCCCAGGTAGTCGATGGATGCGCCCATCGCCACCAGCGCGTCGACGAGATCGCCAATCGGCCGCTCGTGCATGCGCGCCGCCCCGGACAGGCGGTACTCCCCCTGACACAGCGCAAGCACCGCGGTGAGGGGCCTGAACGCCGTTCCGGCGTTGCCGAGAAGCAGGTCCGCCTGCCGCACCGTAAACGGCCCGCCCGCGCCCGGAACCGTAACGGAGCCGTCTGCCTGCAGGCGCCATGCGATGCCCAGGCGCCGCAACGCATCGAGCATGACCGTCGTGTCATCGGACTGCAGCGGGTCGCGCACCCGCGTCGCCCCTTGCGCCAGCGCGGCGAGCAGCAACACCCGGTTGGTGATGCTCTTGGAGCCGGGCAGCTTGACCGTGCCGGCCGCCCTGGCGATGGGCGCAAGGTCCAGGTATTCCGCTGCTCGGGCAGGGCTCACGTGCCGCTTTGCTCCAACCAGTGATTTCGCGCCTCGCGTGCCCGTTCAAAAACGGCCTGCAGAGCGAGAGCATCCCCGCGCTCGAGGATGGCCCGCAGCTCCTGAAGGATGACCGTATAGCCGTCGAGTTCCTCGATCAGTCCGATCCGGTTCGCCATGCAAATGTCTCGCCACATTTCCGAATGGCTCGAGGCGATGCGCGTGAAATCGCGAAATCCTCCGGCGGCGAAAGAGATGAAACGCTCGCCGCCGGGGCGGCCGGTGACGTGATCCACCAGCGCATAGGCAAGCAGGTGCGGGAGATGGCTCACCGCGGCCAGAATGCGGTCGTGCTCCGTGACGCCGATTTCCCGCACACGCGCGCCGCAGTTCTCCCAGGCGCGTCGAACCCGCGCCACGTCCTGCGCGGAATTCTCTTCCAGCGGCGTCAATACAACGTTGCGTCCCCGAAACAATTCGGCAAACGCTGCCTCGGGGCCGCTGTGCTCGGTCCCCGCTATGGGATGCCCAGGGACGAACTGCCGGATTCCGGTCCCGAGCGCCGCTCGAGCGGCGGCGACGACGTCGTGTTTGGTGCTTCCCGCGTCGGTGACCAGGGTCGTCGCCCGAAGGTGCGGCGCAAGCGCCGCCAGCACTTTCTCGGTCTGCGCCACAGGAACCGAAACGAGAACAAGGTCGGCGTCCGAAAGAGTCGATGCCTCCAGGGCGCCAATGGCATCGATGATTCCCAAGGCGCGCGCGCGCTCCAGCGTGGTTTCGCGACGCCCTACGCCTACGACATGGTCCACTGCGCCCGCAGCCTTCAACGCCAGCGCAAAAGAACCGCCGATCAGGCCCACGCCGACAACGACGAGCTTTCTTAGCATGGCGGGCATACGCTGCGAATTCGTCTAATCTACTCGCGCAGCGCTTGTCCAAGCGCCGCCAGGAAACGTTCGTTTTCCTGCTTCAGCCCGATGGTCACCCGCAGGTGGTCGGGCATACCGTAGCCAGCGACTGGACGCACGATCACGCCCGATCGCAGCAGCTTTTCGTACACGATACCCGCGCGCGGTCGCACCTCCGACCGCGGAATTTCCACGCTGACGAAGTTTCCTGCCGACGCGATCCACTTCAGTCGCAGTGCCTTGAATCCATTCTCGAGCTGGCGCATTCCGGCGCCGTTGGTTTCGTAGCTTTGCGCGACGAACTCGTTGTCGTCGAGGGCGGCGACCGCGGCCGCCAGCGCGAGGCTGTTGACATTGAAGGGCTGGCGAACCCGGTTCAGCAGATCGGCGATCTCCGGGTCGCACAGGCCGAACCCGACGCGCAATCCGGCGAGCCCGTAGACCTTGGAGAAAGTGCGTGCGATCAACAGATTCGGATGCCTTGCCAGCCAGGCGACGCTGTCGTAGCGCAACTCGACGGGGAGGTAGTCGTTGTACGCCTCGTCGAGTACGACCAACACTTCAGGTGGCACGCGTGCCAGGAAGGCTTCCAGCGCGGCACCCGTCAGGAACGTTCCGGTCGGGTTGTTCGGGTTGGCGATGAACACGATGCGGGTGTCCGAAGCGATCGCGGCGAGCATCGCGTCGAGATCGTGGCCGAATTCCTTCGCCGGCGCGACGATCCCCTTCGCGCCACGCGCCAGTGTCGCGAGCGGGTAGACGACGAAGGCATGCTGCGAGTAGACGCTGGAGCAGCCGGGTGCGAGGAAGGCCGCAGCGGCCAATTCGAGCACGTCGTTGGAGCCGTTGCCGACGACTATCGCCTGCTCCGATACGCCATAGCGGCGCGAAAGCGCCGCCTTGAGGTCAAATGCGTTGCCGTCCGGATAACGGGCCAATTCCTCGAATTCACGCCCGAGCGCGCTCTTCGCGCGCGGCGAGATGCCGAGCGGGTTCTCGTTCGATGCGAGCTTGAGGATCGAGCGTTCATCCAGGCCGTATTCCCGCGCCAGTTCCGAAATCGGTTTGCCGGGCTGATAGGGCGCAATGGCGCGAACATAGCTCGGGGAAAACTCGCAGATGTCCATGGATGGTGCTCGTGTTCGAAGAAAAATGAGCGTGCAGCTAGAAACTCGCCGCCGGGTAGGAACCGAAAACCTTGATGTAAGGCGCCTTCTCCTTGACCTCGTCGAGCGCCTGGGCAACCCGGGGTTCGCTCAGGTGCCCCTCGATATCGACGAAGAACAGATATTCCCACTGACCGGTGCGCGCAGGACGCGACTCGATGCGGCTCATGGATACACCGTGGCGTGCGAAGGGCGATATCAGTTCGTGCACCGCGCCTGGCCGGTTCGCCGCGGACATCACGATCGAGGTGCGATCGCGCCCCGAAGGCCCGACCTGTTCCCAGCCAAGGACCAGGAACCGTGTCATGTTGCGCGGATCGTCCTCTATGCTGCGCGCGATCAGCGCCAGACCGTATCTTTCGGCGGCCAGTTCGGGCCCGATCGCACAGCCCTCCGGGTCCGCGGCAGCTCGACGCGCTGCTTCAGCGTTGCTCGAAACCGGCAAACGCTCCGCGGCTGGCAGATTCTGCCTCAACCACATGTGGCATTGTCCCAGCGACTGTGGATGCGAGTAGACGCGCGCATAGGAAGCGGGGCCTGGCCCGTCCGACATCGCGATCAGGTTCTGGCGCACCGGCAGCACGACTTCTCCGCAGATCATCAGTGGCGTAGTCAACAGCAGATCGAGCGTGCGCCCGATGGTGCCCTCGGTGGAGTTCTCGACCGGCACCACTGCGTTGTGCGCCAAGTTGGTTTCCACCGAGCGAAACACCTCGTCGATGGAAGCAGCGGGCATACCCTGAACGCCATGGCCGAAATGCTTGAACGTCGCCATCTCGCTGAAGGTACCCTCGGGGCCGAGATACGCCACGCTCATCGGCTGCTCGAGCGCGCGACAGGCTGACATGATCTCGGTGAAGATCGCGGCGACGCGCGCCGGGCCAAGCGGACCCGAGGCCATGGCGCCGACACGGCGCAGGACCTGTGCTTCGCGCTCGGGACGGTATACAGGGGCGCCCCCCTTCAGTTCGCCGATCGAACGCGCATGCGCTGCGCGCTCGTTGAGAAGCAGCATGATGCGCTCATCGATCGCATCGATCGCGGCGCGGTGTTCGTCGAGTTTTTCCGTCACCGGCCTGACCCTCTAACGTGTCCTGGGTAGATGCGCACTGAAGACACGCCCTTCACGCGCGACAAATCCTCGCTGAACGCGCTTCCCGCCGCGGCGTCGACATCGATCTGCGTATAAGCCATATGTTCCTTGAAACGATCCACCATGTTACGGATGTTCGATTCCGCCCTTGCCATAGCGCCGGAGATCACCGCGATCCGGTCCTCGATCTCCGGTCGAGCGCCGGTATTTTGGATCCTCTCCTGCGCTATCGGCAAAATCATAACGCAGGCGGCCTGCGACGTGCGAAGGGCAGGTTCCGGAATTCGCGCGTACATGCCGGCCGCGCAACCCGTCTCGATGCCGGCAGCGCAGCGCGTCACGAACCTCAACCGTGTTTCGCCTCGAACTCCCGCATGTACTCGACCAGCGCCTGCACGGCCTCGGTCGGCATTGCGTTGTAAAGCGAGGCGCGCATACCGCCCACCGACCGGTGGCCTTTCAACTGCACCATGTTGCGCTGCCTCGCACCCTTGAGGAACTCTTCATCGAGCGACTCGTCGGCAAGCTTGAACGGCACGTTCATGCGTGAGCGGTCCTGCTTGACCACGGGGCTGATGAAGAACCGGCTCTGGTCGAGATAGTCGTACAGCAGCCTTGCCTTGGCGATATTGCTCTTTTCGATCTGTACCAGGCCGCCCTGCTGCCGCAGCCACTTGAACACGAGACCGGCGATGTAGATCGCGTATGTCGGAGGTGTATTCAGCATCGAATCGCGGTCGGCCTGCAGCTTGTAGTCGAAAGCCGACGGTGTGATCGGAAGTGCACGGCCGATAAGGTCGTCGCGCACGATCACGATCGTGAGCCCCGCCGGTCCCGCATTCTTCTGTGCGCCGGCGTAGATCAGGCCGTACCTGCCCACGTCGACCGGGCGCGAGAGCAGGTGCGAGGACATGTCCGCGACCAGCGGCACGTCGCCCGTGTCAGGGGTCCAGTGGTACTCCAGACCGCCTATCGTCTCGTTGGTGCAGATGTGTACATAGGCTGCGCCCGTGCTCATTTTCCAGCCGTCAGGCGCAGGAATGTACGTGTAGTCCCGATCTTCGCCGGACGCAGCGATGTTTACCGTGCAGTATTTCTTCGCTTCCCTTATCGACTTCTTCGACCATTCTCCGGTATTGACGTAATCGGCGGCACGCCTTCCGCGCAGCAGGTTCATCGGCACGATTGCGTTCTGCGCAATCGCGCCTCCCTGCAGGAACAGCACCCTGTAGTTCGTCGGCACGGCAAGCAATTGGCGCAGGTCGGCCTCGGCCTCCTCGCGTATGGAAGTGAATTCCGCGCCTCGGTGACTCATCTCCATCACCGACATGCCGCTGCCGTGCCAGTCGAGCATCTCCGAGGCGGCTCGCGCCAACACGGACTCCGGCAGCACCGCCGGTCCGGCGCTGAAATTGAATGCTCTTGCCACGACGATCTCCCAGAATGCCGACGATAGCGGGTGGGCCGAACCGGTCGGGCCGGAATCCGCCGGCACGCACCTGCCCTAAACCCGCGTGCTACGGCGCCGGCTCGGCTGTTTCTCCTTCGGCCTGCCCGTTGCTGCCTTCCCCGTTGCCGTTGCCGGCAACTTCCTCCGCTTCCGCAATCTTCTCGATTCCGGCCAGCCTCTCGCCCTGGTCCAGATGAATCAGCGTGACGCCCTGCGTGGCGCGCCCCATCTCGCTGATCTGGCTGACGGGCGTGCGGATGAGCACACCGCCAGTGGATATCAGCATGATCTCATCGCGCTCGTCGACCAGCGCCGCCCCCACCAGCTTGCCGTTGCGATCGGTCGTCTGGATGGCGATCATCCCCTTGGTGCCTCGCCCGTGGCGGGTATATTCCGCGATCGGAGTGCGCTTCCCGTATCCGTGTTCGGTCGCGGTAAGCACCTTCTGCTCCCCGCCGCCGGCAACGAGCATCGCGATCAACTTCTGCCCTTTGTCGAGAAGCATCCCCCGCACGCCGCGAGCCACCCTGCCCATCGGACGCACGTCTTCCTCGGCGAAACGCACGGCCTTGCCGGCATCGGAGAACAGCATCACATCGTTGTTGCCTTCGGTGATCGCCACACCGATGAGATGATCGCCTTCGACCAGTTCTGCAGCAATGATCCCCTTTTCGCGCTGGTTGGAGAATGCGCTGAGCGGCGTCTTCTTCACCGTGCCCATCGAGGTCGCCATGAACACGTAGTGCGCATCGTCGTAATCCTGGATCGGCAGTACCGCGTTGATACGCTCTCCGTCGGCCAGCGGGAAAAGGTTCACGATCGGCTTTCCGCGGCTGCCGCTTGTGCCCTGCGGCACCTGCCAGACTCTGAGCCAGTACAGCTTCCCCAGCGACGAAAAGCACAATACGATGTCGTGCGTGTTGGCGGTGAACAGGCGCTCGATGAAATCGTCTTCCCGGGTCGTGGCCGCCTGTCTGCCCCGGCCGCCGCGGCGCTGCGCGCGGTAGTCGGCCAGTGGCTGCGCCTTGATATAGCCGGCATGGGAAAAGGTCACGACCACGTCCTCAGGCGCAATCAGATCCTCCATCGACAGATCTTCGGTCTGCGGGACGATTTCGCTTCTGCGCTTGTCGCCGTACTGGGCCTTGATGGCCGACAGCTCTGAAGCAATGATGTCGCGGATGCGCTCCGGGCTGGCAAGAGTGTCGATCAGGTCGGCGATCGTTTCGATCAGTTCCCTGTACTCGGCAACGATCTTGTCCTGTTCCAGTCCGGTCAGCCTCTGCAACCGCAGTTCCAGGATCGCCTGGGCCTGCGCATCGGACAGCCGATAACCCTCCGCCTTCAGCCCGAATGCCGGCGAAAGGCCCTCGGGCCGCGAGGCGTCGGCCGCCGCGCGCGACAGCATCTCGGTGACCACCTGCGAGGTCCACGCCTTGGCCAGCAGACCTGCCTTGGCCTCCGCCGGGGACTTCGAACGTTTTATGAGATCGATCATTTCGTCAACGTTGGACAACGCGACGGCGAGCCCTTCCTGAATATGGGCACGTTCGCGCGCGCGGCGCAGGTCGTACACCGTGCGGCGCGTCACCACCTCGCGGCGGTGTGCGAGGAACGCCTCCAGCATCTGTTTGAGATTCAGCAGCCGCGGCTGGCCGTCCGCCAGCGCCACCATGTTCACGCCGAAGGTGTCCTGCAGTTGCGTCTGCTTGAACAGATTGTTGAGCACGATGTCGGTCATCTCGCCGCGTTTGAGCTCGATCACCACCCGCATCCCGGACTTGTCCGACTCGTCCTGCACGTGAGCGATGCCCTCGATCTTCTTTTCGCGGACCAGTTCGCCGATGCGCTCGAGCAGCGTCTTCTTGTTTACCTGGTAAGGCAGTTCGTCGACGATAATCGCCTGGCGGTTGCCCTTCTCCAAATCCTCGACATGCGTACGTGCGCGCATGACGATGCGACCGCGGCCGGTGCGGTAGCCCTCGCGCACGCCCTGTATGCCGTAAATGATTCCCGCCGTCGGAAAATCCGGAGCCGGTACGATGCCGATCAGTTCATCGATCGTGATGTCCGGGTTGGCCAGAAGGGCCTGGCACGCGTCGATGACTTCGCCCAGATTGTGGGGCGGGATGTTGGTCGCCATGCCCACCGCGATGCCCGAGGAACCGTTGATCAGGAGGTTGGGAATCCTGGCTGGCAGCGCCGTCGGTTCCTGCTCCTTGCCATCGTAGTTCAGAACGAAATCGACCGTTTCCTTGTCGATATCCGCCAAAAGCTCCGAGGCGATACGCTCGAGGCGGCATTCGGTGTACCTGTATGCGGCTGCGGAATCGCCGTCGATGGACCCGAAGTTGCCCTGCCCGTCGATGAGCATGTAGCGCATCGAGAAGTCCTGCGCCATGCGCACGAGGGCCTCGTAGGTGGCCGAATCGCCGTGCGGGTGATATTTTCCGAGCACGTCGCCGACCACGCGCGCGCATTTGACGTAGGACCGGTTCCAAACCGTGTTTGCCTCGTGCATCGCGAACAGCACGCGGCGATGCACGGGCTTGAGCCCGTCGCGAACATCGGGGAGCGCACGCCCGACGATGACGCTCATGGCGTAATCGAGATAGGAGCGCCGCATCTCCTCCTCGAGACTGATCAGCAGTGTTTCCTTGGCGAATTGGTCCATGTCTTCCGGATGCGACGAAGGCTTCGCGGGACCGCGAAAAAGTTTAAGATTTTAACAGTTTCACGCGCACCTTAACTACTGTTTCCTCGCCATCCGAGCCGCTGCGGGAGCATCGTCGCCCGCATCCGGGGCCGCGATCGATTTCGGAGCTGCGGCAGCGCTCTGAAAGCGCTGCCGTGAATCTTTGCGGCCCGCTTTGGAATCGGTGTATGATCGCCGCGCCGGAATCCAGATGCACACCCAGAAACCGTCCGCGAAGCGGGGCGGGGGCGTCAAGAACGACCTGATGTCCTAAGGCATCGAAGTTCTAGGTGTCGGCAAGACGGTTCCCGCGAATTTCTGCCCCAAGTCCAGGAATCGCCGGGAATCGATCGCGTGCCCGGCACCGAAACGCCGCGTGATCGTGTTCATCAAGGGCGCGGCCACGTAAGCCACCGAGGGAGGACGTCGAAGCCCTGCGGCTGAGCGGGCCCTTTTCGACGGGAGCAAAGTCATAGAGACCGCAGATTGCGTAATCGATGCGCGCTGGGTTATCCCGGTGGAACCCGGTCCGGCGGTGCTCGCCGATCACAGCGTTGTGCTCAAAGACGGCCGCATCGAAGCAGTGATGCCAACGGCGGCGGTCGAACCTGCCTATGCGGCGGCCCGGCGCGTGTCGCTGCCGCGGCACGCTGTGATCCCCGGGCTGATCAACCTGCATACGCACGCGGCGATGTCCCTCATGCGCGGTCTCGCGGACGACCTGCCCCTCATGGTGTGGCTCAAGAACCATATCTGGCCCGCCGAAGCCAAACACGTGTCGCCGGATTTCGTCTATGACGGTACGCGGCTGGCGTGCGCGGAAATGCTCGCCGGCGGCATTACCTGTTTCAGCGATATGTACTACTTTCCGGAAAGCTCGGCGCGGGCCGCTCTTGACTGCGGCATGCGCGCGGCAATCGGACTGATCGCGATAGATCTGCCGACGCAATATGCGTCCGATCCGGACGACTATCTCGTCAAGGGTCTGGCCATGCGCGATGCCTACCGGGACCAGCCCCTGCTTTCCTTCTGCATGGCGCCGCACGCCCCGTACACCGTGAGCGACCCATTATTCGGTCGCATCCGCACGATGGCCGACGAGCTCGACCTGCCCGTTCACATCCACCTGCACGAGACCCGTGAGGAGATAGAGGCCAGTCTCGCGCAGTACCGGGTGCGGCCACTTGAGCGGCTGCAGGCGCTGGGCATCGTCGGACCGCGCCTGATCGCCGTGCACGGCGTGCACATGAGCGACGCGGAACTCGACACGCTGGCGAAGTTCGGTTGCTCGGTCGCACATTGCCCGTCGTCCAACCTGAAGCTGGCGAGCGGCTTCGCGCGCGTCGCGTCGATGCTCGAGCGCGGGATCAACGTGGGCCTGGGCACCGACGGCGCCGCAAGCAACAACCGGCTCGACCTGTTTCTGGAAATGCGCACTGCAGCCCTGCTTGCCAAGGCCGTAAGCGGCGATCCCGAGGCGATGCCCGCCTACCAGGCGTTGCGGGCGGCCACGATAAACGGCGCACGCGCTCTCGGCATCGACGGTCTGACCGGTTCGATCGAGCCGGGCAAGGCGGCCGACCTCTGCGCGGTATCGCTCAACGGACCGGAAATGGCGCCGCAGCACAGTATTCTGTCGCAACTGGTGTACGCCGCCGGAAGGGAGAACGTTACCCACGTATGGGTTGCCGGCCGGCTGCTGCTAGGCGACGGCGCATTCACGGCGATTGACCAGCGCGACTTGGACAAGCGTATTGGTTTATGGCAGAATGAGTTGACCGGTGAATCAGCACCTTAGCCTGAAGATTGAGTCGCAGTTAGCTACTCGAGGTCGCATATCCGTGCGCAGTACAAACGCCGCAAAAACTCAGAGGGAAGACGATGATCAAGAACCCGTTTAAACCGAGCATGCTTCTGGCGGCATCCGCTATTGCGTTGGGCGCGTTTTCGATGAACGTGGCCGCACAGAACATGAACACGTCGGGCTATCTCGTGGACAGCCGTGGCGATGTTGTGAAGAATGCATTCAACCTGTGCTGGCGCACCGGTTACTGGTCGCCAGCGCTGGCCATCGCCGAGTGCGACCCCGATCTGGTGCCGAAGAAAGCCGAACCCAAGCCGATGCCCGCGCCGATGGAAATGCAGAAGCCGATGCCGAAGCCGATGCCGAAGCCGAAGCCCAAACCCATGGTACGCCCGACCACGCAGAAGGTGACCTTGTCCACCGACGCGCTGTTTGACTTCGACAAGAGCGTGATCAAGCGCGATGCCAGGATGAAACTGGACGAGCTCGTCGGCAAGATCAAGGACGTCAATCTGGAAGTCGTCATCGCGATCGGCCATACCGACCGGATCGGCAGCAACGCCTACAACGACAAGCTGTCCCTGCGCCGTGCCAATGCGGTGAAGTCCTACCTGATCAGCAAGGGAATCCCGGCCAACCGCATCTATGCCGAAGGCAAGGGCGAGAAGCAACCGGTCAAGGACTGCCCGAGGTTCATGGAAACGAAGCGGCTGATCGCGTGCCTGGCGCCGAACCGCCGCGTCGAGGTCGAAGTGGTTGGCACGCGGACCAAGCGTTAACCGCAGTCATCGATCCAAAAAAGCCCTGCGGACGCAGGGCTTTTTTTTCGCGCCCGCCGAACGGGTAGAATCCCACCATGACGACAGTCGACCACACCAACACCGCGCCCGGGGCAGCCGACAACGCCGACCCCGCCGAGTTGGCCAAGTTCAGTGACCTTGCGCACCGCTGGTGGGATCCGCACAGTGAGTTCAAGCCGCTGCACGAGCTCAACCCGCTGCGCCTGGGATGGATCGAGGGCATCGCGTCACTGCAGGGCAAGGATGTTCTTGACGTGGGCTGCGGCGGCGGCATCCTGGCCGAGGCCCTGGCGAACCGCGGCGCCAGGGTGAAGGGGATCGACCTTTCGGAAAAGGCGCTCAAGGTTGCCCGGTTTCACCTCATGGAGAGCGGGGCTCAGGTCGACTACGAATTGTGCCCGGCGGAAGTATTGGCAGCGCGGGCACCCGGCCGGTTCGACGTCGTCACCTGCATGGAGATGCTCGAGCACGTGCCTGACCCCGAAAGCACCGTGAAAGCCTGCGCCACCCTCGCGCGTCCGGGTGCGCACGTGTTCTTCTCCACCATCAACCGCAATCCGAAAGCGTATCTGCTGGCGATCATCGGTGCCGAATACGTGCTGAACCTTCTGCCCAAGGGCACGCATGACTACGCTAAGTTCATCCGGCCCTCCGAACTGACCCGCTATTGCCGCAGTGCCGGTCTCGAAGTCCGCACCCTCGTCGGCATGGCCTATAACCCGCTCACGAAGTTCTATTCGCTCGGCGACAGTACGGACGTGAACTACCTCGTTCACGCGGTGAAACCGGATTGACGCCTTGATCCCGACTGAGCGCCGCGGATTCATCGCAGCGACGATACGGGCGGTCCTGTTCGACCTGGACGGCACGCTTGCCGACACCGCTGCGGACCTCGCTTGTGCCCTCAACCGTCTGCGCGGCGAGTACCGCAGGGCGCCACTGCCGCCGGAATCGATGCGCCGGCATACTTCGAGCGGAGCGAGAGGCCTGCTCAAGGCCGGATTCGACCTCGACCCCGGCGATCAAGGCTACATTCCCCTGCGCGACCGTTTCCTCGAACTGTACGAGCAGGCCCTGTGCGTACACACGCGGCTTTTTACGGGCATGCCGGAACTGCTCGATGACCTGGAGCAGCGCGGCGTGCCGTGGGGAATAGTCACCAACAAGGCGCAGCGCTTCACCGACCCGTTGATTCGGGAACTGCGCCTGCATGCGCGCGCGGCCTGCGTGGTGAGCGGCGATACCACCGCGAAACCCAAGCCCGCCCCGGATCCGCTGCTGCACGCCGCAGAGTTGATCGGCATCGCGCCGTCGGCATGCCTGTACGTCGGCGATGATCTGCGCGACGTCCAGGGCGCGCGCGCTGCCGGCATGCCGGTCGCCGCTGCCGGCTGGGGCTACCTCGGGGATGAAACGGACCCCGAGACCTGGGGTGCCGATGTCGTGATCGCGCATCCCGCCGAAGTCCTCGGTTTCCTCGAATACCCCCGGCAACATCCGACGCCGTCCAAGTGACGGCGTTCTCGTTCCGGTGGCGTTCGCGTCCCGAGGGGTACGGGTCGGCCGCAGGCTCCGGGTTCCCGCCCGAGTGTCATTTCGAGCGGTCGACGGCCGTCACCTTGACCCGCGCGCACAGATCGAGGTTAAGGTTCGCAGGGCTGATGTGCTGCCAATCGATCTCGAGCAGCTCGTTGAAGAAGACTCCCTTGCCCTTGGCCATCGGCATGCCCGCGCCCCAGTGCCCCGCGCAAGCGGCTATTCCCAAACCCTCCGGATGTATTCCCTGCGTCAGCTTTACCACGCCCTTGACCTTGCGCCCGGCATCATTTTCGACCCAGACAAGGTCACCATCCCTCAGGCCCTTACGCGCTCCGGTAGCTGCATTCATCGCGATCGTGTAGGAGAACGGGTCGAGCCGTGCAGCCTCGTCGAGCCATGCGTTTTCCATCGTGAAGCTGTTGGTATGGAGGCTGTCGCGGTAATAGAAGGCATACAGATCGAAATCCGGGACGTCACATTCATGCGAACGGCACGGCAGAAAATCCGGCAGCGGCTCATAGTACTCGGGCGGCATCTTCATGCCGCGGGGCATGGTAATCGCGTCGATCTTTTCGCGCACCCCCGTCATGAACTCCCAGTAGATCGGGACTCTGACATCGACGAACGGCCGCCAGTAGACTTCCTGCGGCTGTTTCGGCCATTTGAGCACGCCATGCCGCCTGAACCAGTCCAGGCCCCGCTCGCTGCCGAAATTGTTCTTCAGCTCCGCGTCACAGATCTCCTCATAGGTGTACTTGACGCCCTGCTCCAGCCTGAACGGCTTCTGCAGGTTCATGGCCGCATTGAAGGCAGCGTTCATGTCCTCGCGGATGCCTATGCGATCGGCAAGCTCGAGCAACACGTCCTGGAACGGGCGCTGTTCGCCTTCGGGCGGAAGCACCGGCTGACGAATCGCCCAGCTCCATTCACCCATTCCACCCGGTTGATTGAACAGAAAGGGAAAATTGGAGCGCGAGTCGTATGATTGCAGGTAGCTGCAGTCGGGCAGCACGATGTCGGCGAACTGCGAGGTTTCAGTCAAGAACAAGTCGATCGAAACGATGAATTTGTAGTCGAGAAGCGAGTCCGCCACGGTTTCGCGGTTGGCAACACTCATCATCAGGTTGGTGCCAAGATTGATCATGACTTCCGGGCGATAGCCGAGCTCGAATTTTTCCCAGAATTTCCCGCGGTCCGCCGAAGTCAGGAACGGCGATGTCATCCCCAGCACGAACAAATCCTGCAGGCCGACATTGTTGGGCAGCTGCGGTTCGCGAATCGGGTACGGGTAATGGTGGCCCATCCACATGCCGACGACCATCAGCCCGTCGGCGCCTGCATACGGGACATAGCGCGGCCGCCCCGTCTCGGGAAATCCGCTGCACGCCGGGTTGAAGCCCAGACACCCCCCCACGACATCGGATGCGCCCACCAGTTCGTTGAGCAGATCGACGGCGTAGAAGTTGTACAGCGAGTTCATGTGGCCCTGCGAGCCACGGAACGCGATGGCGGCAACCGGCCGGTAAGGAAGCGTGACACCGTCCACGACGATGGTGCTGCCGATACGCGCCTCACGCGCGAACTCGCCGGCCAGCCGCCGGATGTCGGCGCAAGGCACGGTGGTGATCGCTTCCGCCCATTCCGGGGTGAACTTCTTCAGATGCTCCTTGAGTTTGTGGAACGCGGGTCGACACGCAGTGCCGTTGGCCTGGAAATCGCCCTCGATCGCCATGTCCTGCGCGGGAACTTCGGCGTAGGGGCGTGCCGCGTTCGCTTTTGTGTCCCAGACCAGCGGAGCCTTGCTCGACGGATCGCGCAGATAGCGTTTGTCCGGGCCGATGAGATACGCGGCGTTGGTTTTTGCCTGCAGATAGGGACCGTCAAAGATCCCCAGCTCATTCACGATGACGTCGCACATCGCCAGGGCCAGCGCGCCGTCGGTCCCCACGCGCAGCGGCACCCATTCGGTCGCCTTGGCCGCAGCGAAATTGCACAACGGATCGACCACCACCATCTTCATTCCCCGCGCCCTCGCGTCAGCGGCGAGCGCCATGTTGGGGTTGGACGAGTGTCCCGCCCCATGGCCCTTGGAGGCGCCGAAATAGATGGCGTAGTTGCAGTACTGAAAATCGGGGACCACGGACCACGAGGCGTGCATCATTCCGGAAAGCAGGTGAGCCCCGTTGCCGCAATGCAGGCCGCCGCCGGCGGTCGAGTAGTTGGGCGTCCCGAATGCAGCGCCGAATGCCCTGATCGGGGTGCGCGCCGCAGTGATCGTGGTCGTGCGTTGCATGACCAGCTTGCGCGGATCCTCGGCGCGTAGGCGGCGCAGGCAGACCGCTATTTCGTCAAGTGCTTCGTCCCAGGAAATTTCCTTCCAGCCGGGGTCCTCGTCGAGTCCTTTCTTCGGATTCGTGCGGCGCAACGGACGTTGCAAGCGGTTCGGGTCGTAATGTGTCATAAGCCCCGAAACGCCTTTCCCGCACAGGCGTCCCTTACCTATGCTGCTGTCCGGATTGCCTTCGATCTTCTCGACCACGCCGTCGACGCGGTGCGCGAGGATCGAGCAGGTGCCGTAGCACAACGCGCAGGATGTCGGAATCCATACGTCGGCGTCGAACGTGCTCGGTTCAACAGATGCTGTCATCGGATCTGGCAGTTCCGGAAAAGCGTGAACTCAACGGTCGCCGCCGGGCCCTTTCCGCCAGGATCGCGGCAATTTCGGCGGCGACCGACGGTGGCATTTGTCCGCGTTCACGCCCTTTCGGCTCGCATGATGAGGTTCCGGTACGCATCCACGTCACAGCTGAATCCGGGGGGAATCAGCACGGTCGTCGTATTGTCGTCGATCAAAGCCGGCCCGGTGACTTCGTGTCCGGGAGCCATCCGTTCCCAGTCGTACACCGGAGTCTCGACCCGCGCCGGGTTACCGTCGAACAAACACTGGCGGGCGCCGCGTCGCGCGGCCGAAACCGCATCCTGGGCCTGCGCGTGTGCTGCCATCTCGACCGGCCGGCGTGGCGTCGTGACTTTGAGCCGGAACGTGTGGAACTCCGCTTCACGCCAAGGCATCGAATAGGTGTACATCTTCTCGTACTTCGCGTGAAAGCTCTGCAGCAGTTGTTGCAGCTTGCCCGCGTCCAGGTCCCCGTCCGGCAGATCCAGTTCCACGTCGTGGAATTGCCCGAGGTAGCGCATTTCCACGGTGGACTTGAACGACATCTGCGTCTCCGGAATGCCGATGCGGGAAAAGTCTTCGCGCGCCTGCCGGCGCATATCCGCGTACAAGCCGGCTATCTCGGTCAGATCCAGCAGGCTCTGGCTGCGAAAGCACGAGCGGGCGTATTCCAATCCGAGATCCTTGGCGAACATCCCGAAGGCACTCATCAGTGCGGCGACCCGCGGCACGATCACGGTGTCGATGGACAGCTGCCGCGCAATAGCGGCGGCATGGATCCCGCCGGCGCCGCCGCCGGCCACCAGCGTGTAGTCCCTGACGTCCTGGCCCTGCTTGGTGCACACCTCCGTGATGAGGTTCGCCATGACCGTGTTGATGGTGGTGAAGATAGCCTGGGCACTGCGGTCAACCTCCATCTTCAGCGGTTCGCCCAGCCGTGCCACGGCCTGGTGCGAGCGCTGCACGTCCAGTTCGATATCGCCGCCCAGAAAGTAATCCGACGGGATGTAGCCGAGAACCAGATCTGCGTCCGTCACGGTGGCCTGTTCACCCTTTCCATAGGCGGCCGGACCCGGATCAGCGCCGGCGCTTTGCGGACCCACGTGCAGCAACCGCAGCGAGTCGATCCAGGCGATCGACCCTCCGCCAGCGCCGACGGAGGGAACGTCCACCAGCTTGATGGCGACGCGATGTTCTCCCACCCAGGATTCGGTCGTGGTGGGGATCTCCGCGTCCTTGATGACACACACATCGAAGCTGGTGCCGCCCATATCCATGGACAGCAGATTGCGCCGGCCGTGAAGCGCGCCCAGGTACGCCGCCGCCGACGGCGCCGCGGCAGGACCGGAATTCAACAGGTATACGGCCCGGTCCACGCATTCCTCCACGACCTGCACCAGCCCGTTGGCCAGCATCATCAACAGACGCCCCCGGCATCCGTGCTCCTTCAGGCGGCTTTGCAGTCTGCGCGCATAGCGGGTCACTGCGGGGCCGATATAGGCGCTCACCACCGCGGTCGAGAAGCGCTCGAACTCGCGCCACACCGGCAGGATCTCGTGCGAATTGGTGACATAGATCTCGGGAGCCATTTCCTGCACGATGGTCTTCGCCCTGCGCTCGTTTTCTCCGTTGGCGTATGAATGCAGGAAGCAGATCGCGATCGACGTGCAACCGCCATCGAGAAGTACGCGCGCCGCCTCGCGCAGGTTTTGTTCGTTGAGCGGGGTGTGGATCTGGCCGTTATACAGCGTGCGTTCTTCCACGCCCAGACGCAGATGGCGCGGCACCAGAGGTCGGTACGGTTCGATGAATATGTCGAACATGGAGCCGTGCAGGTTCTTGATGCCGCGGCGCATCTGCAGCGAGTCGCGAAAACCCGCGGTGGTGATCATCCCGACCTTGGCGCCGCGCTCCGTGATCAGGATGTTGGTGCCGAGCGTGGTGCCGTGAACGATCTGGTCCACTTCGCCAAGCAGCTGATCGAGGGACAGTCCGTAGTACCTGGCCGCTTTGCCGACCGCGCTGAAGAACCCCTCGGTGGGATCGTCAGGGGTGGTGGGCGCCTTGAATCGCTGGAGCAGGCCGGATTCCTCGAGCACGAGGCAGTCGGTGAAGGTTCCGCCCACGTCTATGGTCAGCTGCTTCATGTCAAAACATTCCTCCGCTGTTGGTCACGCTCAAGCGCGGCCGATGATTCCGGGCGCACATGCGGGTTCCGCATCATCCGCCCCGGCTACCGGCGCCTCGCACCCTCGTGGTATCGGACCCCTAGCCGGCCGCAAGCGGCACGACGCTGATCTCCAAGGATTCCTCGTCTATGACCACATCCCACGTTTTTTGCGGCTGCGCGCGCAGCCGGCGCGTTTCTTCCTCGTCCACCCGGAAGCTGCGCGGGTCAACTGCAACTCCGTAGATGTCGCGGGCGGCTTGGACCGACACCATGCCATCCTTTACGTCGAGGGCGACCAGTTCGACCGGGCGCTCGGTGGGCAACCCCACGCCCCCGCCTCCACCGCTGATCTTGACCAGGACATCGCCCTTCTTGATTTCGACCATGCGATGCGTCTTCAGCCGGATCGGTTTGCCTTCCCGCAGCAGGAACGTGCGGCAGCAAGGCGACGGGTAGCCGCCGTACGCGCCGGGGGGCTGCGTAGTGTCACCGTCGGAACTCCCGGTAGCGATGCGGCCGTCGGTCCCCTCGTTGACCGCGCGCCACTCGATTCCGCCGCCGCCTCGCCAGCGGCCTGCGCCCATCAGATCGGTTGCCACTTCCCATTTCAGCAGCCGCCACGGGAAACGGATCTCCATCTCCTCAGCGTTGCCGCGCCTCACCGTCGAAAGCGACCCGATCGACAGCGGGCCGGTTCCTCCATCGTGGCCGGTCACCGCGCCTGCGGAGCCGTCGTAGTCGAACGTGGTGCGTACGTACGGCTGCCCGTTACGCGGATCGACCGCAGAGACATAACAGCCTCGATGCTTGCCCCACCCGGCCATCGCTCGATTCGGCCTCGCCTTGGAAAGGGCCTGCCCCACTGCGGTGGCGATCTGGTTGCCGACGTTGACCGGTGCCGCGCCGACGGTCGCCGGGTAGCGGGGATTGACCACGCTGCCCTCCGGAGTGATCACGGTGATGGGCCGCAACGAGCCCTCGTTGTGGTAGTCGGCGAGCGCGGGGTCGAACAGCGGCATCATGGAACCCACTGCGATCGCGTACGCCGCGGCCGCCGGACAGTTGACGAACCCCTTGCGCTGTGCGTCGCTGCGCGAGAAGTCGGCTGTCAGGCTGTCGCCGTTGACAGTGATGTCGACGCGCACCCACACCGGTTCGTCGAGCACCGTCCCGTCGTCATCGGTGGCGGCCTCGCCGGTGTATGTGCCGTCCGGAATAGCGGCGATTTCGGCGCGCATCGCCTGCTCGGTGCGGTTGAGCATTTCCTCGATGCAGGCCATCACCGTTTCCTTGCCGTAGCGATCGAGCACCTCGTGCATTCGTTTCTCGGCGAAACGGGTGGTCGCGACCATCGCGTAATTGTCCACGCGCACCGATTCCGGCCAGCGCACATTGGTCCATATCAGATGCATGACGTCCTTGCGCTCCCGGTCGTTCTCGAACACCTTGGTCGGCGGTATGCGCAGCCCTTCGGCATGAATATCGTAGGAATTGGGGAAATAGCCGCCCGGGAACGAGCCGCCGGTATCCTGCTGGTGCCCGCGCACCAGTGTGAAGAAAAGCAATTCCCCGTGATAGAAGATCGGCCGGATGAATCCCCAATCCGGCAGGTGCGTGTTGCCGCCATGGTACGGATCGTTGGTGAGGATCACGTCGCCGGGTCGCAGGTCGTCACCGAAATAGTCTTTCACCGCCTTGATGGCGTGCTTTGTGCCGATGAACTGGCACAGCAGTCCCTGCGGCATCGCGACCGTGGAGCCGTCGGCCAGCCAGATGCCCACCGAGAGGTCTCGCAGTTGAGACATCAAATAGCTCTGGGAGGTGCGGCTGACCATGTCCCGCATTTCGCGCACCAGCGTCTGGAACGAATGCCAGATGGTGGACAGGGTGATGGGATCGATTTCGCTCATAGGTCCTTCCTAGACGATCTGAAAACATTCGAATCGCCCGCTGCCCTGCTGCCGGCAGCAGCGGAATACTCACTCGGTGCGCATCACCAAGTTGCGATACGCGTCAACCTCGCAGAAAAAACCGGGGGGAACCAGAACTGTCGTGGTGGGATCGTCAACCAGCGCCGGGCCTCGAATGCTGTGTCCCGGCTCCAGCCGCTCCCAGTCGTACGCCGGGGTCTGCACCCGCGCCGAACTGCCGTCGAACAGGCACTGCCGCGAGCCGCGCAGCGCCGCCTCGACCCCGGCTGTCGCACGCGCCGGCACGGCCATTTCCACCGGCCGCGGGGGCGCGGTCACCCTCAGTCGGAAGGTCAGAAGTTCCGCTGCGCGCCACGGCATGGAATACGTGTACATGGCTTCGTACTTGGCGTGGAAGTTCTGCAGCAGCGTCGCGAGGTTCTCTGCGTTCAGTTCCTGCCCCGGAAGTTCCATCTCCACCTCGTGGAACTGACCGACATAGCGCATTTCCACGGTCGCGCGATAGGACAGGTCCGACTCGGAAATTCCGATCCGCGCAAAGTCCTTGGCCGCCTGCCCCCGCATATCCGCGTACAGCGCGCCGATCTCGGCAAAGTCCAGCTGGCTCTGCCTGCGCGCGCAGGATCGCGCGTATTCCAGGCCCAGGTCCATCGTGAACATGCCGAAAGCGCTCATCAGCGCCGCCACCCGCGGCACGATCACGATCGGAATCGACAGCTGGCGGGCGATCGCCGCGGCATGGACGCCGCCACCGCCGCCGCCCGCAACCATGGTGAATTCGCGCACGTCGTGTCCCTTGTTGGTGCAGACCTCGGTGATCAGATTCGCCATGACGGTATTGATGGTCGTGAATATCGACTGCGCGGACTCGTCCGTGCTCATGTTCAGCTGAGCGCCGACCCTCGCCACGGCTTCGTGCGAGCGCTTCAGGTCGAGCTGGATATCCCCGCCAAGAAAATAATCGCCCGGGATGTAACCGAGGACCAGATCCGCATCGGTGACAGTCGCCTCCTCGCTCTTGCCGTAGGCCGCGGGTCCGGGATCGGCGCCCGCGCTCTGCGGGCCCACGCTCAGCAGCCCCAGCGAGTCGATCCATGCCAGCGAACCGCCGCCGGCACCCACCGAGGGCACGTCCACCATCTTGATCGCCACGCGGTGCTCACCGACCCAGGCATCGGTGGTCGTCGGAATCTCGCCGTTATTGATGACGCAGACATCGAAACTGGTGCCGCCCATGTCTACCGATAGCAGGTTACGGTGAATCCGATGGCCGACCATCTTGTCGTGCAGTCCGGCCAGATGGACTGCCGCCGACGGCGCCGCCGCCGGCCCCGAATTAAGCAGATAGACGGCCCGGTCCACGCACTCGTCCACCACCTGGACCAGTCCGTTGGCGAGCATCATCAGCAGCCGCCCGCTGAAACCGTGCTGCTTCAGGCTGCCCTGCAGCCTGGCGGCATACCGTGTTATCGCCGGGCCGATATAGGCACTGACCACGGCCGTCGAAAACCGCTCGAATTCGCGCCACACCGGCAGTATTTCATGCGAGGCGGTCACGTAGACCTCCGGTGCCATCTGCTGGACGATTCGCTTCGCCTTGAGCTCGTTCTCGCCGTTCGCGTAAGAGTGCAGGAAGCAGATCGCGACAGCCGTGCAGCCCTTGTCCAGCAGCAGGCGGGTTTTCGCTCGCAGTTCTTCCTCATTCAGGGCGTTGAGCACTTTCCCGGTATAGAGGGTGCGCTCTTCAACCGTCTGGCAAAGGTAGCGCGGCACCAGCGGTTTGTACGGATCGATGAACAGGTCGAACATCGAACCGTGCAGGTTGCGGATGCCCCTGCGCATCTCGACGATATCCCGAAAACCCTTGCTGGTGAGCATTCCGACCTTGGCGCCGCGCTCGGTGATCAGGATGTTGGTGCCCAGCGTGGTGCCGTGAACGATCTGCTCCACGCCGCCCAGAAACCGATCCAGCGGCTGCCGGTAATGCGCTGCCGCCTTGCCCGCCGCTGCGAAAAAACCCTGCGTCGGATCCTGCGGCGTCGTGGCCGCCTTGAACCGCTGCAGTTGGCCGGACTCCTCGAGCACGAGACAGTCGGTGAAGGTGCCACCCACGTCGATGGTGAGCTGTTTCATTGCGCCCCCGCTCCGACAGGCTTGAGTTCGACTTGAAACGAGTCCTCGTTGACGACGGCTTCGTAACGCTGGCTGGACGGTACCGAGCGCAGCGCGCGGGTTGCCGCCGCGTCGACCTCCAGCGAGACCGGATCGAGCACCACCCCGTAGATGAGCCGCGCGGCTTCGACCGTCACCTTTTCGTCGCGAACATCGATTACGACATTTTCGACCGGTCTCTGCCGTGGATCGCCGACGCCTGCGCCGCCGGCGCTCAGTTTGACGACGGTGTCGCCTTCCTTGATCTCGACCATCCTGTGCGGCTTGACGCGAATCTTCTGGTCGCCGCGAAGGATGATGGTTCGGGAACAGGGGTGCGGCTGGCCGCCCTGGGCCCCCTTGCCCTGGGTAACGTCGCCGTCGGAACTTCCTGTGGCCATGCGGCCGGCACTGCCCTCGTTGACCGCGCGCCAGTCGATCCCGCCGCCGCCGCGCCAGCGCCCGGCGCCGTTGAAATCTGCCAGCGCTTCGAGCTTGAGCATGCGCCAGGGGAAGCGGATCTCGAACTCCTCGATGCTGCCGCGGCGCACCGAGCCCAGCGTATTCAATTGCGTGGGGCCGGTCATGCCGTCGTGGCCCCAGACGGCGCCCGCGCTGCCGTCGTAATCGAATGTCGTCCGCACATAACGCTCGCCGCTGCGCGGATCGACGGCGAACGTGTAGTCGCCACGGTGCTTGTTCCAGGCGCCGATGGCCCGATCTGGTCGCGCCTTGCTCAGCGCCTCGGCCACCGATTCGAGGACCTGGTTGCCGACGTTGACCGGGCTCGCGCCTACGGTGGCCGGATAGTTCGGATTGGTCACCCGGCCCGGCGGGTTGATCATCGTGATCGGGCGCAGCGATCCCTGATTGTGGTAGTTCGCGAGCGCCGAATCCATGAAGATGATGACGGCCGCCGCCGCCCTGGCGTAGGTGGCCCCGTAGCCTGAGTTGACGAAGCCCTGGCGCTGCGCATCGCTGCGCGAAAAGTCAAGCGTGATCTCCTCGCCCTTGACCGTCAGGTCCACTCTGACCGTCACCGGTTCGTCGAGCACGGTACCGTCGTCGTCGGTCGAGGATTCTCCCGTGTAGGTGCCGTCCGGAATCGCCGCGATGATCGAGCGCACCGCTCGCTCGGTTCGATCCATCATCTGATGCACTGCGCCGAGCACCGTATCCTTGCCGTAACGCCGCAGCATTTCGCCGATGCGATTCTCCGCAAATTTGGAGGTGGCGATCATCGAATTGCAATCCATCTTGATTTCCGCCGGCCAGCGCACGTTGTTGTAGATCAGCGTGTTCAGGTCCACGTCTTCCGCTCCGCCCTTGATGACCTTCAGCGGCGGAATGCACAGGCCTTCGGCGATGATGTCGTAGGCGTTGGGGAAATACCCGCCGGGAAAGGAGCCGCCGGTGTCCATCTGGTGTCCGCGCACCAGCGTGAAGAACACCAGTTCTCCCTCGTGAAAGATCGGCCGGATGAATCCCCAGTCCGGCAGGTGCGTATTGTGACCGCCGTGATAGGGGTCATTGGTGAGAATGACGTCCCCGGGGCGCAGATCGTCCTTGAACTGCTCGCGGATGGCGGCGATCGCCAGATGGGTCCCGAGGAACTGTCCCGGCAGACCTTCGGGCACGGCAACCGTGGAACCGTCGGCGAGCCAAACGCCGACGGACAGGTCCCCCAGCGTGGCGATCAAATAGCTCTGCGATGTGCGGCTCACCATGCCGCGCATTTCGCGGCACAGCGACTGGAAGCCGTGCCATATGGTTGACAGCGTGATCGGGTGTATGGGTTCCACGGTTGATTCCCTTGTTACGAATTCCGGAGCGATCAATCCGACCCGCCGTGTACGAACAGCGACCGCGTGACGGGTCCTCCCAAAGCCAGTGTTTGCATTGGCGTTTCAAACACCTCCGTAGGGTTCCAGGCACGCAGTTCCCTCGCCGTGCGCACCGGAGAACGCGCCCGCGGGCGCGCCTCGACGATGTCGCGGACATGGATGCAACGGGGAAAACCGAGACTGCAGAAACTGCGCCGACCTCCCACCGCCGATGCTAAACGATACGCTGGCTCGATCGTTTGCATTCTGGTCTTTCCGTGATCTATCTCACGCTTTCGAGGGCGACGCCTGCGTTAGATTGTTTTTTCGGGTCCGAGTAGATTCGATTCGTCCCGGACCCAAAGAGATTTTCATTCCGATCGCAGGTCTTTCAGGAGGAGAAAGACCCGAGAAAGAACACGACGCCGACCGTGCGCGCCATCCGGGGCGTGTACCGGTGCTTGATCGCCGCGCCGCATGGTACCGGTCCGGCGTCGCGGCGCGTCGATGTTCGAATTCCTTTCCCATCCGTTCCAAATCGAGGAGGAGCAACGATGAGATCGATCCTATTGCTGTTGATGGCGCTGACGGCGCCTCTGGCGGGTACGAGTCATGCGCAGGATAACTACCCGTCCAAGCCGATCCAGATCGTGGTCGGTTTTCCGCCGGGCGGCGGCAACGATATCCTGGCCCGAATGATGGGCGCGAAGATGCAGCAGGACTGGGGCCAACCCGTGGTCGTTGTCAACAAGCCCGGTGCAAGCTCCATGATCAGCATGGAATTTGTTGCCAAGGCTCCGCCCGACGGCTACACGCTACTGCTCAACGCGAGCGTCATGCCGGTGCTGCCCGCGATGTACTCGAAGATGCGGATCGACATCCTGCGCGACCTGGAACCGATCAGCCAACTCACCAATCAGTCGTTCGTTCTGGTGGTTCACCCTTCGGTGCCGGTACATTCGGTCAAGGAGTTCATCGCGTATGCGAAACCGCGGCCCGGCAAGCTGAATTACGGCTCCCCGGCGGCGACCTTTCAGCTGACGATGGAACTGTTCAAACAACAGAGCGGCATCTTCGTGACGCACATTCCGTACAAGGGCAGTGCGGCTACGATCAGAGGTTTGCTGGCCAACGAGGTGCAGGTCGGCTTCGTCGATGCACCGGCGCTTGCGCCGCATATCAAAGCCGGAAAGCTGCGCGGGCTGGCGGTCACGACGCCCAAGCGCGCCGCCATCCTGCCCGACGTGCCAACGATGATGGAAGCCGGCGTGACTGACTTTCAGATTACCGGCTGGTTTGCGCTGTTCGCACCCGCCGGGACGCCGAAGGCGATCGTGAACAAACTTTACCAGGAGAGCAAGAAGATCCTGCAGGATCCCGATATGCGCGAAAAGCTGGCCGCCCTGGATACCATACCCTACAACGGCACGCCCGAGCAGTTGCACAAGACCATGGAGTCGCAAATGAATAAGTGGATCAAAGTTGCGAGGGACGCAAACATCAAGGCGCAATAAGAGGAATCCCGGCGCCGATGCGATGTTGGCGCATCCTGCCCGAGTGATCGGATTCCTCGACTGACGCTTGCGCGATCCCAATACGGGTTCCGGCGATCGCGCGCGGCAGGCCGATGTGGGATAATGGCCTCGGCCAAGCAAGCGAACCGATGAACTTAGCGCCGCGTGCGGGGTCGAAAGTGTAGTGCTTTTGGGGGCGACCTGGTTTCGACGTGGGTTGCGAAGCAGCGCAGGGCATACCGAGGACCAGTCACCTCGTAAATCCATCTGGAAACGCATTAACTGCGAACGACGAACGTTTCGCTCTCGCCGCCTAATACCGGCGAGCTCTGCACCGGTTGGTTCA
>MEQX01000023.1 GCA_001770415.1 Betaproteobacteria bacterium RIFCSPLOWO2_02_FULL_63_19
AGCGTTGAACGATCAGGAGCGTCCGCATGGACACGTCGAAGGTTTCCAGCAAATGGCAGGTCGTGATCCCTCGCCGCCTGCGCGAGGCCGAGCAGATTCGCGTCGGCAGCGAGGTGGCGTTCGAGCGCACGGCGGAAGGGATATTGCTGCGCCCCGTCGGGGCCGGAAAGCGCATTGCGCCGGAGGAGGTTTACGGCATCCTCAAGACACGGCGCCGGGCGGCGACGGAAGCGGATATCGCGCGTGCAGTACGGGCGGCAGTCGTACGCAAGGAACAAAAACGCAGGACATCGCGATGATCGGCGCTTCGTCGCATGGGTTGGCGCGCGTGGAGACCTTCGATCGTGACTTTGCCCGCCTCGCGCGCAAGCTGCGGACCGCACCGGCGGTCGAGTACGCCGTCAAGTAGCAGGGTACGGTACGCCAAGCCGGGGTTCGGGCGCGGACCTTTCCCAGGCGAGCGTCTGCGCGCGGCGGTGCACGAGGTGGAGCACCACCTGGCGCATCCGGGGTCGGCGTTTCTCGCGTCGCCGTTCGATGAGGCCATGGCGGTTTCGGTGGACGGATTCGGCGATTTCGCCGGCGCGGCCTGGGGCATGGGCCGCGGCGGCCACGTGGAGGCCGAGGCCAAGGTCTCTCCCGCATTCGCTGGGCATCTTCTATCAGGCGCTGACGCAGTCCCTGGGTTTCCCGAACTACGGCGACGAGTACAAGGTGATGGGCCTGGCGCCCTACGGCGAGCCGCGCGCCATGGGCGAGATGCGCTGGACTGCTTCCCGCGTACGCAGATGGATGTGCTCGTGATGGGCGCTTGGGTGGTGGAGCGCAGGGGGTCGGAGACCAGCCCGGCCCTGCGGGCCACCCCTCCTGCGCTCCGCGCAACAGGGGAGAGCCCCCTCCCGGCCTTGAGGGTTGCTAAACAGGGCGCTAAAACGTTTAGCAACTACCGGTCTTTCCCGCCTCTCCGATGCGTTACACCGAACTTGCCCTGTCCGCACAGACCGCCTACGCGGAATTGCTCGAGCAGACGCGCACGCTGGAACTCACCAATGCCCTCGCAGGTCTGGTAGGAAGCTTCCACAAGCTCACGCGCAAGGGGCGGGACTATTGGTACTTCGCCTACCGGGACCTCGGCCAGAACGTGCGCATGGCCTATGCGGGGCCAGACGACAAGAGGGTCCGCTCGCGCTGGTGGAGCGTTTCAGACGAAACCGGCGAGAAAAGCCTCTTGCGCCCGTGGCGCAGGTGGCCCTTGGACTCGGCTGCGCGCCGACCGCTCCCAAGCACTTCCGCATCATTCGGCGCCTGGCGGAGTGCGGCTTCTACCGGGCGGGCGGCGAAAGCTTCCGCAGAAGCGGTGTGCGGGTTGTGGCGTGGCGGGATTTGACGCCGTGAACGCACAGGCGCCGGTCGCGCTTTCGTGCGCGCGGCGCACGCTGCGCATCATTCGCGCCAGTCGCGCTTTCGTGCGCGCGGCGCACGCTACGCATCATTCGCGCCGGTCGCGCTTTCGTGCGCGCGGCGCACGCTACGCATCATTCGCGCCGGTCGCGCTTTCGTGCGCGCGGCGCGCGCTGCGCATCATTCGCGCCGGTCGCGCTTTCGTGCGCGCGGCGCACGCTGCGGATCGTCCGCGTAGCCATGCATTTGTCATAAGTCGAACGCAGCGTGGCCGATGCGCGGACGGAACTGCTAAGATGCGCCGTCTCTCTCCGCAGGCACGGCTGTACAACGCAGCACTTCCATGTCCGCATCGATCGTTTCGACCTTTGTGCTTGCGTTCGGCGCGACCTGCCTGTTCGTTTGGATGCTGATTCCCGTGGGGGTTCGCGTCGGGCTGGTCGATCGGCCGGGGGGGCGCAAGAACCATCACGGCGAGGTGCCCACCATCGGCGGGGTGGCGATCACCGCGGCGGTCATCAGCACCGCGCTGATCCTCGATACGGCGGCGCGGGTGCACCCGGCGTTCTGGACCGGGCTGATGGTGATCGCGCTGATCGGCACGCTCGACGATCTGCGCGACCTGGGGTATCACAGCAAGTTCCTCGCGCAGATCGCCGCGACGGCGCTGATGCTGTTCTGGGCCGGCTGGTACGTGGATTCGGTCGGACATCTGCTCGGCCCGTGGGAGTTGGGGCTCGGGAAGTATTCGATTGCGGTCACGTTCATCGCGGTGGTGGGGGTGATCAATGCGGTGAATTTCACCGACGGCGCCGACGGCCTGGCGGGAGGGCTGGTGTTCAACGCGCTCCTCTGGTATTGCGTGCTCGGGCTAAGTGCGCCGGCCCCGCCGGGCGAGGTGCAGATCGCGCTGGCGTTGCTCGCGGCGGTGGGCGCTTTCCTGATGTTCAACCTGCGCCTGCCCGGACGCGCGCGCGCGCTGGTCTTCCTCGGCGACGCGGGCAGCCTGGGCCTGGGTTTCGCGGTGGCGTGGTTCATGGTGACAGGGGCGCAGCGCGCGGCGCCGCTGTATGCGCCGGTGACGGCCGTATGGCTGATCGCGGTGCCGCTGGTGGACACGCTCACTTGCACGGGGCGCCGGCTGATGTGCGGAACGAGCCCGTTCAAGGCCGACAGCAAGCACCTGCATCACGTGATCATCGGTCTGGGACTGCCGGCGGGCATGGCGGTCGCGTTGATTCATGCGTGCGCGTTCCTGCTCGGCGGTATCGGCGTCGCGGGCTGGTATTGGCGCGTGGCCGAGTACGTGATGTTCTATGCCGCGATGGCGATCTATGCGGCCTATCTGGTGTTCTACGCCTGGGCGCTGCGCCGGATCCATGGCCAGCGCAAGTAGCGTGCGCCGCGCGCACGAAACCGCGCCCGGCAATTTGTAGCGTGCGCCGCGCGCACGAAATTTGCGTAAGACCCCGACGTGCGCATGGCGCGCAACGCCAACGTGCGCATGGCGCTACGCGCTGCTGTTAATTACCGCGGCCACGTCGCGCAGGCCGGCTTCCCAGTCCGGCATGCGGATGCCGAAGTGCGCCGCGAGTTTCGCGTTGTCGAGCACGGAGTTCGCCGGCCGCGTGGCGGGGGTGGGGTATTCGGCCGTGGCGATCGGAGTGACCGGATTGTCGAAGCCGAATTCGCGCAGGATCGCGCAGGCGAAGCCATGCCACGAGGTGCGGCCGGCTGCGGTCATGTGGTAGATGCCCGAAGGCGGTTGCGCGTGATTCGAGAGCGCATGCACTGTCGCGCGCGCGAGCATCGCCGCGGTGGTCGGCGCGCCGAACTGGTCGGCGACCACGCGCAGCGGCTTGCCTTCGCGCGCGAGCCTGAGCATGGTCAGCAGGAAATTGCTTCCGCGCGGCGCATAGACCCAACTGGTGCGGAAGATCCAGTGCCGCGCGCCGCTCGCGGCGACCATCCTTTCGCCTTCGAGCTTGCTCGCGCCGTACACGCCGAGCGGATTGGGCGCGTCGTCCTCGGTGTAGGGGCCGGCCTTGGTGCCGTCGAAGACATAATCGGTCGAGTAGTGCACGATCAGCGCGCCCAGCTTCGCGGCTTCTTCCGCGAGCACGCCCGGCGCGCGGGCATTGATCGCGAACGCGGCTTCCGGCTCGCGCTCGGCGCCATCCACCGCGGTGTACGCGGCTGCATTGACGATCACGTCGGGGCCGAACTCGCGAACCGCGGACCGGGTCCGCTCGGCGTCGCTAAGGTCGATCTCGCCGCGATCGAAAGCGAATACCTCCCACAGCGGCGGCAGCATCCGCTCGAGTTCCCAGCCGAGTTGTCCGGCGTTGCCGGCGAGCAGGATTTTCACCGCGCGACTGCGGCCGCGGCGTTCGCGAATAACTCGCTATAGGGCACGTCCGATCTCCGAATTGCGGTTTGGCTGGCGCCCCGGAGACGAATCGAACGTCCGACCTGCCCCTTAGGAGGGGGCTGCTCTATCCACTGAGCTACCGGGGCCATCGAGTACTAGGATACCTGTGGTCTTGCGGTGCGATATTGCACCTCATGGCGGCCATCGCGCAGCGCGAATTATACGTGCCCGGGGCGGTTTGATTCGCGAGCGCTCGGAGGCCCGTCGTTATTCGATTTCTTGTTCGGGACGACGAAGCCCGGTTTGAAAAGGCACGAAAGCCAATCAAACGTGAAGTCGCTGCAGGACGTCCGATATTCATTGGACATCGCAATGCATATGCATTACCATGGCCGCATCCATCGGCGCTATTGCCCAGGAGCTCGCCATGCCCGCCACGCTCGAACTGGAATCCACGTTGACCGACCGCTATCAAACGACGGTGCCGGACGGGGTGCGCCGCGCACTCAAACTCGGCAAGCGCGACCGAATTCGCTATCTGGTGCAAAGCGATGGCTCGGTCGTCATGCGGCGAGCCGAGAGCACCGAGGATCCCGTGCTCGGATCATTTCTCGATTTCCTGGGCCGGGACATTGCCGCACATCCACGGCATGTGCGCGTCATCGATGCCGGACTGGCCAAGCGTATGCGCACGCTGACCAAGGGCGTTAAGGTCGATCTCGACGCAAGCCTCGATCCCACCGACGAATGACTCAATCCGGAAGGCCGTTGGTCGTCAACGGCTGGAGTCTGTTCGCCCATCCGCTGTTTATCGGGCAGGTGGAAGCACTGATCCGGAAAGTTGAAACGCTCAAAGCCAACGACCCCGGTCGTTACAAGCGCAAGAACAGCACCAAACGCCTTGCGGCCATTGCCAAACTGGCGCTTGAAGTCATTCCCGAGGATCCGACACGCCCTGAGTATCGACAGGGTGGAACGTTGGGCGACGACCGCAGGCACTGGTTTCGCGCCAAGTTCTATCAGCAGTACCGGTTGTTCTTTCGGTTTCACGTGGGGCAGCGAATCATCGTCTATGCCTGGGTCAACGATGAAGACACCAAGCGCGCCTACGAGTCCGGCGTCGATGCTTATCGCGTATTTCGAAAGATGCTCGACGCTGGCCGCCCGCCCGAAGACTGGGATACGCTGCTCATGGAAGCGCGTGTCTCATCGAAGCGCATGGCCAAACTGAAGTCGTCGCTCTGATCTGCGTTCGACGTTTATCTAAATCGCCGGCTGGATCGGTATCGCGCCGGTAATCACGATCGGCGCCTCGGCGGCAAGGGCGTCGGCATTGAAATTACCGAAGAACACCGCGCCCGCGTCGGGTTGGCCGCGTAATTCGGGCCGCTCGCCCGCGAAGCTTCCTCCGGTGATGAGTTGATCGAGCCACAGTATCGGGCGCGCGGGGTCGGCGGCCTGGCCGAGCACGGTCTCGTAGAGCCGTGAGACATCGTCTTCGGAATCATTGCCTTCCCGATAGACGACGGCGTTGGCGAACTCGAAGACGTTCACGTTGGCCGTGTCCAGGCTGTTGCCGGCGGCATCGCGAAACACGATCCGATCGCCCTGCGTGCTGACCACGATGGACTCGAGCCTGATCGAGATCGTCAGCGTATCGATGCCGGGGCCGGCGTCGATGGTCTTTGCGCCTTCGAACCGGTCGATGACGATCTCGTCGTCGCCGCCAGCGGTGAGCGCGATGTCGTCGCCCGCGCCGAGCATGATTTGGTCGTCGCCGCTGCCGGTGGCGACGTGATCGTCGCCCGCGCCTGCATCGATGGCGGCGCCGCGGCTCGAGAAAACGGCGAAGGTATCGGACGCGGACGTTCCGTCGATGCGGCCGTTGAAGTCGGCGTCGGCGATCAGCACGTTCACGGGGATTACCGCGGGCGGAAGACCGGGCGCGTCGTCCTGAGCATCCGGCGCCGGAGGCGGCAGGTCGGGTGGCGGGCTGTCGTCCTCAGCGTCGTCGGGAGGAGCGGGCGGATCATCGGGCGGCACGGGCGGATCGTCGGGCGGCGCGGGCGGCGGGGTCGGATCCGGTGGTGTCGCCGCGAGCACGATCGGCTCCGGAGCGGGCGATTCCGGTTGGACGAAGCCGGCCCACGCGAGCGGCGCGTCATCCAGGATGCGCTCGATGTCCTGCGGTGTCCAGAGCGTTTCGTCCCAACCCAACGGGGCGAGCACGATCTGCTCGATCTGGTGGCTTGCGCCGGCGAACCAGTCGTCGATCCGCACGGTCGATGCCACTTCGTCTTCGCCGTCGGGCCCGACCTGCTCGAATTCGGAGAGGTCGAGCGAGGAATTGATCAACAGGTCGTCGCCGTCGCGCGAAAAATAGAACCCGGTGCCGGTCGAACGAAAGATCAGCGTGTCGGCATTGCGCGAATCCGGGTCGTTATCGCGGATCCAGATGTCCACGCCGCCCACGTCATAGGAATCGCTGCCGGTGCCGCCGTCGATGAACACGGTATTGCCCCACGCGTGGATCCGGTCATCGCCGGCGCCTGCATCGATGCCGATTTCGTCGGCCAATCCGAGCGCCGATAGGTCGTCGTTGCCGACGCCGCCGTCGATGACGATGACGGCGGCTTCCGGCAATGTCGGGTCCCGCGAAATGAGCACATCGATCAGGTCGTCGCCGGCGCCGCCGATCGCCACACTGCTGCGGGGTCCCCGGTCGTAGATTTCGTCGTTGCCGTCGCCGCCATCGATGATGTCCTCGCCGGGCCGACCGAACAGGTCGCGGTAGGGGTCGAACTGGGATCCTCGAATGCTGTTCTCGAACTCTTCCCTGGAACCGGGCGGGGGAGCGTCGCCGTAGATCCGATCGTTCCCCGCTCCGCCGTGGATTTCGTCGTTCCCCGGGCCGCCGAAGATGACATCGTTGCCGCCGCCGCCGTCGATGATGTCGTCGTAGATGTCATCGGGCTGCGTGTCCGCATCGAAGCCGAGGTAGCTGACGAGCGCCGGCATGAGCGGGCCGTAGTAATTGAAGCCCAGATCGTTGTAAAAGTCCGTGACATTCCAGAAGCTGTGGTGGCCGCCCCATGTGTGGCCGTCGGAATCGGTGGTGACAGCGAACTCGTCGATCCTGATCGTGAAGTGGCCTGGCGTGGAGGTGTCAGTCCTGATGGAATAGAAGTCGCCGTACAAATGCTCGTCATTGTTGGACCCCTGCAGTACGTCGCGGCCGGCTTCGCCCGCGATTATGTGATCGCCCGTTCCTTGGACATTGGTGATTTCCCGGTTCTCTATCCAGTCGTCGCCCGCGCCGCCCAGCAGTTCGGCGTAGTAATTTCCGCCGCCGATCAGATGATCGTTGCCGCCCAGCCCAAGAAAATTGGCGCCCGCGTTTGGGCCGGCGATGAACGTGTCGGCATCGGGCGAGCCCCAGGGATAGTGGGGCTCCTGGGGATTCGGTTCGCCGGGATGCCATAGGCTCACGCTTTCCTGGTCGTACGGGAAGTCCAGGTAGATCCGCTCGCCGCCTGCAACGGGTTCGGACGGCTCCCACTCGGGTGTGAGCCTGATGCCCAGTTCGCCGTTGCGGAAATTCTCGATCTCGACGTCGCCGCCGACGAACAGCGTCCCGGTTTCGTCGAGGCTGCCGGAAAACCAGTACGTTGTGTTGCCGTCAGCGCTGCGGTATTCGCCGGGCCGAACCTCTTTACCGCCGGTGAGCGCCACACCGTCGAGCCGGATTTGCCCGTGACCGTCGCTGTCGGCGATCGTCGCGAACCCCCCGAGCCCTTGATTGGCGTGGACGAGGTAGGTGTCCGTGCCGGGGCCGCCTTCGAGCCGGTCGCCGCCGCTGCCGCCGTCGAGCGTGTCGTCGCCCGCTCCACCGACGAGGCGATCGTAGCCCGCATCGCCATTGAGTTCGTCATCGCCCGTTCCGCCTTCGAGATAGTCGGCGCTCCTGCCGCCATGCAGAGTGTCGTTGCCGGCTTCGCCGTAGAGACGGTCGGGCGCGTCGTGGCCGGCCAGCGTGTCGGCTTGATCCGAACCGAAAACAATCTGCGCCGTCGCCGCAGCCGGCGCCAGGCCTTCGGGTCCGGCGACACGAATCACCTGCGGATCCAGGCCGGGCCGGATCGACACGAAGTCCCGCGAGGGACCTGTGTCGGACCGAATCGTGTTGCCGTCTTCGTACGTGTTGATCCAGCCGAGCGCGCCCAGCAACCCGGCGCGGTCGGCGAGCCAGTTCGCGGTCAGCGCGCCGCCATTGCCGGCAAGCTCCAGTTGGCCTGAGCCGTTGAACGCGTCAAACATATTCGCCGCGCCGCTCAGCGCGAACGGGTGCAGTTGTTTGAGCGCGTGGCGAACGGAAATGTCGCCCAGCGCGAGCTGCGCGACATACGTGCCCGAAAAACTGACCAGCGGGATGATGTGGTAGGGGCTTGGCGTGGTGACGGCGCTGCCGATCTCGTCGATCTTCGCGAACAGGTCATCGCGCGGGATGTCCCCGGCCGCGGTCGGCTGCAGGCCCAGCAGCGGCGCGACGACGTTGAGCACGCGCTCCAGCGTTTCGCTGTTGTCCGGGGCGGCCGCCTCGAGTATCAGGTTGCTCGTGTCGAGCGTGATGCCCGGGTCGATTTTCGCGAGCAGGTCGTAGACGGCGAGCGCGTCGGTGAGCTTCTCGATCCTGTGCGACGCCAGGAAATCAGCCGGACTGAGCGACGGCAGTAGCGGGGTTTCCACAGCGACATCGATTCGGTCTCCGACCGGAATGCCCAGCCCGGAAACCAGCGAAGTGCCTCCCTGCGCGGTGACGTTGGTTACCTTGTTGCCATCGGGCGCCGGCATGTCGGGGCGAATGTCGGCAAGCCATTCATTGAAGGACTTCGAAAGCGACGACACCTGGAAGCCCCCGAGGCCCGGCGCGTTGAACGTATAGGCATGGCCGATCGTTGCATCGAGATCGGCGGTGAGTGCTACCGCGAGGAAGCCGCCGAGCGAATGGCCCGTCACCGTGAAGCCGGGGCTGAGCGTTCCGTTAGCAAGCCATTCGTCGACCTTCGTGGTCAGGGCGGCATACTGATACTGATGTTTCGAACTGCCGTAAAGAATAATGTCGACGAGGTCGGTCCAAAGGTCGCCCGCGTCGGTCGGCGTAGTGCCGCGAATCGCGAGCACCTTTTCGCCGGTCGACTTACGCTCGAATACGGTCGCCGAAACGCCGGACGGAATGCGGGCCGCGGAGCCGAAAACGCCTGTTCCTGCGGCGTTGGGCCCAATAACGTCGTTGAGATAATCTAGAACGCGGAAATGGGAATCAAAGGTGGCCGCAAAGCTTATTGCCATACCCTGCGCGCGCAGGTCTAACTGATATTCCCCTTCCGAGACTGACGACAACCCGTTCGCGTATGCGGCATGAGCAGTCGACGCATAATCTAGGAGATCGCTGGACGAGTTTGACATGTCTTATAACGTATCCGCTCTTACTTCAATCCCAAAATCTCCCGATGCCAACGACGCCACAGTGCAGATCGATCCGAACGGTCAAAGCAGGATTTCGCCGCAACGTGTGAAAGCGCGGGAATGAATTCCGAGGGCCAAGCTTGGAAGGTTGTGTTCTTCGCAATAATCTCTCTATTACGTAGATCCACTACCTGGTAAGTGACCTTGTCAATCTTCAAGAATTTGTTGGAATAAGCGCTTACGGTCTTCCACTCATAGCGAATGTAAGGTGCAAGAATCTTCGTGTCAGGCCCACGATCCGTCATAAACTTCGGCTTCCCGGCCGCGTCATAAAGTTCCTTCGGCAGCCTGGCCGGTTTGTA
>MEQX01000024.1:0-75357 GCA_001770415.1 Betaproteobacteria bacterium RIFCSPLOWO2_02_FULL_63_19
GCTTCCTGGGCTTGTAGGCTACGACTTTTCCCGTCGGGCGCAATTTGCGCTTCCGGCGGAGCATGGCGGCCAGCCCATCCAGCGTGCCCCCGGCTTGTTTGAGCATTTCGGCGCGCACGGCGCGGACTTCTTCGACAATCGGATCTTTCATCATTTCAATCTCCCATCAATTCCTCCGGCGTGCAAATCACCGGCGGTTCGTATCCTGCGTCGCGGCATACCGCGCCGATCTTGGCGCGCATCTCCGCGTTGGCGATGTGACGGCAGTTCCAGGTCAACAGGTAGTCGGCGCCGTTCGCTACCGCCACGCCGATGTGCAACGCATCCACTTCCGCCACCGCGGGCACGGCGCGCTTTTTCAGCAGCAATCGCGCCAACGCTATGGAGGGCTCGGCGCTCAAGACCACGCTCAACTTGCGCGCATAGGCCAATCGGCTCGCCGCCGCCGTTTTGTTGCCCCTGCCCAGTTCTTCAAGTACCACGTCGGACACCATCACCTCAAAATATTTGCGCCGTTTCAGCCACCATGCGCGCGTCACTTCCTGATGCGCTCTTATGACCACGTCCCGGCTGGCTCGCGCGGCCAGATAGCTGATGACCGTGGTTTCAAGGTAGACCCGTCGATCCATGCTTCGAGTCTAGCGGAATCAGCGGGCGTTTTCGACCGATTCACCAGTCATAGGCTGTCCTTCGCGAATCAAGCCTCCTATGCCGCGAATTGATTCAAGGAGACGTAGTCCTTGACGTATTCGGGGATGAGCGCGCGGTACTTCGCCGGCACCGCCTTGAAGTCTCGGGTGGAAAACATCGGATGGGTCGCGAGAGCAGTGAAGTCCTTGCTTTCGATGATGTGGCGCACCTGGTCTGATCTCCGGTAGATTCAGGAAATCGAGGACGTAGGGGTCCTTGATCGTGTCGATCGGCGCGCGCAGCGCCTGGCCCTTCGACACAAGGTCCAGCAACCCTGCCTTGTCGCGGCTCTTGATCAGGCGCGCAAACAGCAGGCCATGGATCTGCCGTTCCAAATGTCTGACGCTCCACCCGGCCTTTTCGGCCTCGATCTCGTAGAACAGCCTCGCCGCCTTGTGATCCACCTGCAGCAAGGTCTGGTAGTGCGACCATCCGAGGGCCGGCGAGAATCCGCGGATGGAGTCGGCCCGATCGACCGCCGACTCAAGGTCATGCAAAACGCCGGACGGCGTGTGGCGAATCTTCACCGAAGCCGGGGCCGGCCCCGATTCGCCAGACGCTGTCTGGCGAATCTCGGGTGTACGATCGGCATAGACTTGGTAGAAGGTCCTGAAGTAGCGCAGGTTCGTGGTGGAAAATCCCCTCCCGTAGCGCGTGCGCAGCCGTGCCGCCAGTTGCTCGATCACCCGATTCCCGTATTCCGCCCGCTCCTCCCCGGCCTGGAGGACTTCGACGATCTCGCGGCCGACGTGCCAGTAGGCGAGCACCATCTCGCTGTTGACCGACTGCACCACGCGGCCCCGGGTCTGTTCGAGAATGGCCACCACGCGGTGGAACAGACCCTCCAGTGCGGCCACCCGTGCCGGAACGTTCTTTCGCTTCACCGCCATGTCTACTCGTTCAATTCCATCCAGCACCGGAGCGCGGGCTTCACGCCCACGGGGGCGTCGACGCGCTTGAGGTAAGTATTCTTGATGTGCTTTTCGACCTTCGCCCGGATCTCGACAAGCGTCTTCTCCTCGGTGGTGCACTTGCGCGGCGTGTCGGGCTTTGAACGGATACTGGCGACGATATCGCTCGGTTCTTCGAGCACCGTGTCGCGATCGAGCTCGCAGAGGTACCAGCGGGTGGTGCCGGCTTCTTCCGTGAACTCGCCCGCCTCCCTGTCGAGGGCGGGGAGCGCGTAGCAGACGAACACGCCGCGCGAGCGCACCGCATCGAGGAGCGCCTTGCGCGTGCGATGCGTCATCTCCGCGCCCATCAGAATCCGGATCTTCTCCAGCGCCTGCCATTTGCCGTCCAGGGCCAGCAACGCGCCGATCTCGAAATACCCGGTCGCGATATCGAATGCCTTCGCGATACCCGTCCACTCATCGAGGTAGCGCAGTCCGGTCCAGCCGAAAACGCTGTTGTCGACGATGAAGAGGTCGCGGCCTTTGGATTCAGTGCTCATCGAGTTGCGATTTAGGGGCGACCCGCGGCAGGTTTCCCTGAATCGGGAATGTTCGGGCTTCGCCGAAGGCTACAACGATATACAGGGATACGCAATCGCCTGTCCTCATCGCCATCCGAGTATCGTCGCGCATTGCCGGCGTGATATCGTTGAGCTCTCGCGCCTCGCACGCCGAGCCCGGCCTGCGGGCCCGCAGCAAATCCGGATGAACCCGGGAACCATAAGGTCCGGAAACTGATCCACATCGCATGACCCCCGACATCAAGCCGCTCTTCTCCTACCGCAAGCACTGGGCACAGCGCTTCGGCATCGCGCCGTTCCTGCCGATGTCGCGCGCCGAGATGGAGCAATTGGGCTGGGACTCGTGCGACGTCATCATCGTCACCGGCGACGCCTACATCGACCATCCCAGTTTCGGCATGGCCCTGGTAGGAAGACTGCTCGAAGCTCAAGGATTCCGGGTCGGCATCATCAGCCAGCCCGACTGGCACTCGGCCGAGGACTTCAGACGGCTCGGCAAACCAAATCTTTTTTTCGGGGTCACCGCGGGGAACATGGACTCGATGGTCAACCGCTATACGGCGGATCGCAAACTCCGCTCCGACGACGCCTACACGCCGAATGCCGCGCCGAACAAGCGACCGGACCGCGCCGCGATCGTGTACGCCCAGCGCTGCCGGGAAGCTTATCCGGATGCGCCGCTGGTCATAGGCAGCATCGAGGCGAGTCTGCGGCGGATTGCACACTACGACTATTGGTCGGACAAAGTGCGCCGCTCGATATTGCCGGATTCAAAAGCCGACCTGCTGCTGTTCGGCAACGCCGAACGCGCGCTGGTCGAACTGGCGCATCGAATGGCAAGAGGCGAGAAGATCGAGACCATCCGCGACTTGCGCGGCAGCGCATTCATGGTACCGCGCGGCTGGCTTCCGGAAACCTGGGTCGAAGCGGACTCGACGACCGTCGACACCCCGGGCGCCGTCCAACCGCACGCTGATCCCTACGCCGTCCGGCAATCGTCACCGCCGAGGGCAGACGCGCAGGTTGCAGCGGCAGCCCCTGCTGCCAGAACGCATCGGATCCGTTTCCACACCCGCGAGGAACACCTTGCGGCCCGACAAGACGCTCGCGCCCATACGGTGATTCGTCTGCCTTCGTACGAGCAGGTCAAATCCGATCCAGTGCTCTACGCGCACGCCTCGCGCACCTTCCACCTCGAATCGAATCCCGGCAATGCCCGGGCTTTGCTGCAGGCGCACGGTGAGGGTGCGGGCGGTCGCGACCTGTGGCTCAACCCGCCGCCTTTGCCGCTCAGCACCGCGGAAATGGATTACGTCTACGGGCTGCCCTACGCGCGCTCGCCCCATCCGGCCTACGGGAGCGCGAAGATCCCGGCGTGGGAAATGATCCGGTTCTCGGTGAACATCATGCGCGGCTGTTTCGGCGGCTGTACGTTCTGCTCGATCACGGAGCACGAGGGGCGGATCATTCAGAGCCGGTCCGAAAAGTCGATCCTCGACGAGATCGAAGCCATCCGCGACAAAACACCCGGATTTACCGGCGTGATTTCGGATCTCGGCGGACCGACCGCGAATATGTACCGCCTGGCCTGCAAGGACCCGAAAATCGAGGCCGCCTGCCGGCGGCCGTCCTGCGTCTATCCCGGCATCTGCGAAAACCTCGGCACCGACCATGGGCCGCTTGTCGACGTTTACCGCAAGGCTAGAGCGTTGCCGGGAATAAAAAAGGTGCTGATAGGCTCCGGCGTGCGCTTCGACCTGGCCGTACGCTCGCCGGAATACGTCAGGGAGCTGGCCACGCACCACGTCGGGGGTTACCTCAAGATCGCTCCCGAACACACCGAGGAGGGTCCGCTGTCCAAGATGATGAAGCCCGGCATCGCCAGCTACGACAAGTTCAAAGCGTTGTTCGATCAGTACTCGCGCGAAGCCGGAAAGGAACAATATCTGATCCCCTACTTCATCGCCGCGCATCCCGGCACCAGCGACGAGGACATGCTCCAGCTCGCGCTCTGGCTCAAACGCAACGATTTCCGCCTCGACCAGGTGCAAACTTTCCTGCCGACGCCGCTGGCAACGGCCACGGCGATGTTTCACACCGGGAAGAATCCGCTGCGCAAACTCAGCGCGTCATCCGAACAGGTCAGCGTCGTGCGTGGTGGCCGGCAGCGCCGCCTGCACAAGGCCTTTCTGCGCTACCACGATCCCGACAACTGGCCGTTGCTGCGCGAGGCGCTAAAACGCATGGGGCGCGCCGACCTGGTCGGCAATGGCAGGAGGCACCTCGTACCCGCGTTTCAGCCGACGGGAACTCGAAAGCCACTGCGCGACGGCAGACCGTCAGATCGGAGCGCCAGGAACTGAACCGATCAGCCCTTGATGCGGCTCCGATATTCGCCGGTGCGGGTGTCGATTTCGATCTTGTCACCCGTCGCGCAGAACAGCGGCACCTGAACCTCGAAGCCGGTCTTCAGCTTGGCCGACTTGAGCACCTTGCCCGACGAATCGCCGCGCACGGCAGGCTCCGTGTAGTTGATTTCCCGCACCAACGTCTGCGGCAGGTCCACGGCAATCGGACGTTCGTTGTAAATCACCAGTTCGGCCGGCATGCCGTCCTCGAGGTAGTTGAGCGCGTCGCCCATGTCCGCCGCGTCGATCTCGTACTGCTGAAACTCGCTGTCCATGAACACGTATGACGGTTCGGCAAAGTACGAATACGTGACCTCTTTGCGTTCCAGCGTCGCCACGTCAAATTTCTCGTCGGCGCGGTATACGGTTTCCTGGCCCGCCCCGGAGAGCAGGTTCTTCAATTTCATCTTGACCACCGAGGCATTGCGGCCAGACTTGGTGAACTCCGCCTTTTGAACGACGAACGGGTCGTTGCCGACCATGATGACGTTGCCGCTGCGGACTTCCTGTGCAATCTTCATGGGTATACCGGAATCGAAGGTCTTGAAAACCCTCTATTTTAGCCGGTCCTGACAGAATTTTGCCAGGTTTTTGGCGAGGTCTCCGGCCGCCGCGGCCTTCGCAGCCCAACGGTGCGCGTGCCCGCGCAGAACGTCGCCGTGGGCGGCCAGTTCCGACCATGCCCGGCCCGCCGATCCCGCCGCGTCCCAGCCGCTGCCGTTCCAACCGAACCAGAGACTTCTCAGCGATTCCGCAAGCCCGGTCTGGAGTCCATCGCCCGCGCAATATCGTTCAAGGAACGCCTCCAGCTTCGCGAGATGAGCAGCATCCTTCTGCGGATAGATATGCCAGACGAACGGGCGTTCAGCCCATTGCGCGCGTACGAACGAATCTTCCCCTCGAACAAAATTCCAATCGGCCGCCCAAAGCAACTCGTCGTAGCGGCACTGCGCGAGAAAGGGCAGGTGACGCACTTCCAGCGAGCCTCGGCCCATGACAGTGCCGGCGCTGGGTGCGGACGCGCCAAAAAATGCCGCGACGCCGGCGCTGAGCCGGCTCTGCGGTACTGCGGCGACGACCTGGCCCTCGCCGCAAGCCCACGCGTCAAGCATTTCCGCCACCGCGGAATTCTCATAGCCGAACAGCGAAATCAGCTTGGCCTCTTGCGCAGCCGGGGCGAATCCTGCGTCGCGCCAAAATGTTTCGGACCGCCGTGGATCACGCAGAAACGCCTCGCGCCGCTCGGCCAGTCCGGCCTCGCGCAGCAGTCCGCCCGTGCCCTCCTCGAACCCGGGAAAGAAGAAATAGCGGTCCACCGGCAGTCGCGGATGCGGCGACGGCAAACCATGATGCGCCACGACCCACGGCTCCGCGCTCAAGTACTCGAGCACGATCCAGAGCGATTTCGGGGTTCGCGACGCCAGCGCATTCGCATATTCGTCCGGAAGCCCGCCACCGAACGCGTCGACGGCCACATCCGCCGGCACGCCGAAATCGGCTCCGTCGGCCAAATGACAAATCTCGACGCCGTCCCGGGACTGCGTTGATTCGTCGCTGTCAACCCCGGGCTGCAATGCACGCAGCGCGTCCAGATCATCAATCCACAGGCGAACCGGTGTACGGCCGTCTGCACCTCCAATGACTTCGTCAGCGAGCGCGCACGACAGCCGCCAGCACACTGCGGCGTCGCCGAAATTGTCGACGACATGGCAGAACACGTCCCAGGAACGGACGGCAGACATGGTTCGGTATCGGACACCAAAGATGGTTGAACGGGAATTCTATTCCGCGCCGCCCTTGCGCGATCCGGACCTTTCAGGCGCACCGAATTCGTGCGGGTCGCACGCCAATGCTCGGTCTGGCGAAATTCCGGCACGCCGGCACGAATATGGTACCGTGAACAGCGGCGCGGAAACAGCAGAGGAGGTCCCTGCATGGGCATGCTCGTAAGAGGGCGTTGGACCGAGGACGACGGCGACAGCCGGGGAACAGGCGGGCGATTCGACCACCTGCCGACGAAGTTTCGGAACTTCATCACCGCGGATGGCAGTTCCGGATTCAAAGCGGAACCCGGCCGCTACCATCTCTACTGTTCGCGCTCATGCCCGTGGGCACACCGCACCGTCCTGCTGCGCTCCTTGAAGGGGCTGGAGGATGTCGTCGGGCTGGTGTGGAACGCGCAGCGTGGAACACAGGGTGTGACCGCTGCCGAGCAGCTTCCCCATACCGTGCCAGGCGCGGATGCGCGCATCATGCACCTGCACGAACTCTACACGCTTGCCAATCCGGACTACACGGGTCGCGTGACCGTGCCTACGTTGTGGGATGCCAAGCGACGCACCATTGTCAACAACGAGTCCGCGGAGATCCTGCGCATGCTGAACGCCGAGTTCTCAGCCTACACGGATGACGCCTTCGACTACTATCCCGAAGAACTGCGTGCCGAAATCGACGAAGTGAACGATCTCGTCTACCACGCCATCAATAACGGCGTCTACAAGGCGGGCTTCTCGACCAGCCAGGCCGCTTACGAAGAAGCCTATACCAAGCTGTTCGCCGCGCTGGACCAACTGGAACAACGGCTGGGCGGACGCAGGTACCTGTGCGGCGACAGAATTACAGAGGCCGACTGGCGCCTGTTTCCGACCTTGTACCGTTTCGACGCTGTCTATCACTACGCGTTCAAATGCAACCAACGGCACCTTTACCAATACCCGAATCTGTGGGGCTACTGCCGCGATCTCTATCAGCAGCCCGGGATCGCGGAGCGCTGCTTCCCGGAAGCCACCAAGCTCGGCTACTGGTCGAATCCGCGCATCAACCCCACCGGCACCATTCCGATGGGCCCCGAGCTCGACTTCGACGCGCCGCACGATCGGGATCGGCTTTAGGGCCTGTTCCGCAAATTCGCTCGATCGTTCGCGCAGCGCCGGCTGGTTCCAGTGCGAACCGCGCACTCCGGATGTTCACAGTTCACTCCCCGCCGCGGCTGCGCGTCGGACAGTGACGGGTCGTTCCACGGTCCTGCTACGCCTTGAGACCCATCAGACCGGCGATGATGTTGCGCTGCATTTGCGACGTGCCCGCAGCGATGGTCGCGGCGCGGGAATCTCGGTAATGCCGCTGCATGTCGTACTCCATGTTGTAGCCGTAGCCGCCCATGACCTGCATACCCATGTTGGCCGCCTTGACATAGGCCTCCGAGGAAAGCAGCTTCGCCATCGAAATCTCGCGCAGCGCATCCTTTCCGGCGGAGACCATCCAGGCGGCGCGCCACGTCAGGGTGCGCGCCGCCTCGATTTCCGCCTGCATGTCGGCGAGCATGTGCGCGATCGCCTGATTGAACCCGATCGGCCGACCGAACTGCTTGCGTTCTTTCGCGTACTCCACTGCGAGTTCAAAACAGGCCAAGCTTGCGCCGATATTGCCCGCTGCCGAAGTGATGCGTTCAGCCTGCAGCCCCGAGAGGATGCAGTCCCAGCCCTTGTTTTCGCCACCGACCAGCCGTTCGCTCGGCACGCGAACGTCATTGAAGAAGATCTCGTAGGTACCCGTGCAGCGCCGCCCCAGCATCTCCAGCTTTCGGAGCTCCACCCCAGGCGTATCGTTGTCCACCAGAAACAGCGACATGCCCTGCCGGTAGTGCGCCTTGGGATCGGTCTTCACGTAGACATTGATCACGTTGTTCTTCGCCGCTGCACCTGTGGCCCAGAGTTTCTGGCCGCTGATCACCCAGTCGTCCCGATCACGGCGCGCCGTTGTGCGCATCGCACCGACATCGGAGCCGGCGTCCGGTTCTGACATGGAGATCGACATCTTGATCTCCCCGCTGAAGAGCTTGGGCAGCCAATAGCGCTTCTGCTCCTCGGAACCCTTGCGCGCCACGTTCAGCCCGCAAAATATGCTGCCCGCGTAGGCCATGTAAAAATCGGCGCTCTTGCGCGCCAGTTCTTCGGCGATGATGACCATGTCCAGTACGCTTCCGCCGAGACCGTCATAGGTTTCCGGGAACGGGAGTCGAAGCAATCCCAGCTCGACCCAGGCGTCGTAGAGCTCCGTCGGATAGGCCTGCTCGCGGTCGAGGCGACGCACGTATTCAGGCGTCGCCACTTTGTCCATCATCCTTCGTACGCTGTCGCGCAGGATATTTTGTTCTTCGCTGAAACTGAAATCCATGCATTGCCCTCCGTCCGATGAACCCGATTCCCGACATTCATCGCCGGGTTTCGCATCGTGCTCGATTCGCGTCGAATGCGTACCAAACGCGGCGCGCGTACCCGAATTCCATCGTCAATTGGCTCTGCGTGCCGGCTCCGCGCTGTGGCCGGTTCGCGCCGGTCGGCTCATTGCCCTCTGGTCTCGGAAGTGCGCGCGAGCCGGTCGGCGAAACGTTGCCCGATGCGATACTTCGGGATCGCGCATCGCGGCGTACGTCAAGTTGCTGCAATCGCGTATGAGCGTGCGCCGCGCTGCCGGCTGTTGAGGCTATCATAGCGTGGATTCGGCATCGAGGGCACCATCGAGAAGGGTTCGACAGCGTCGGGAAACTTCTTGCACCTTGGCCGATCCCCGTGATCAAGAACAAGAGTAACGCGGCAGGGATCTCTTGCGACAAAACTTTAGCGTTAGGAGCATGGCATGGCGACTGGCAATGATGCGGGCGCATTGATCGGTACCTGGAAGCAGCTCTCGGGCACCATGGTCGAAGAGGGATCGCGGATTTCGCGAAGCAACCTCAGTGCGGCGCCCATCGGATTCGTGAATTTCTCCGGCGACGGGCGCCTGATACTGCTGAGCGTCGACTCGGCACGCAAGAAGCCGGCCGGCGAAGTTCCCACCGCAGCGGAAGCGGAGGCGTTGTACCGCAGCATGATCGCCTACGCAGGCAGCTACAAGGTCGAAGGCAACAAGGTCACCTACGACCTCGACGCCACATGGAACCAATCGTGGACCGGAACCAAGCAAGTAAGGTACTGGGAAATCAGCGGGGACACGCTTACGATTACCACGCCGGAGATCGTGAACCCCCTGACCGGCAAACGCAGCGTGTTCCGGCTCACGTTCAGCAAAGTAGGCCCGAATTCCCGCCAGGGACCGCGGCCGGAAATTTGAAAAAGGAGGAGAAATGAAACTCGGGCTGGAGGGCAGGCGGGTGCTGGTCACAGGAGGGTCACAGGGAATCGGCTTCGCGGTCGCGAGGGAGTTCTTGCAAGAGGGCTGCACCGTAGTGATCGCCGCGCGCGATCCGGCGAGGCTGAAAGACGCAGTGGAACGCCTGTCGGTGATCGGCGGAAACCGAATCCATTCCAAGTCCGTCGACTTGGCGCTTCCCGGAGCGGCCGAAATTCTTGCGGACGAATACCGCGACACGGACATTCTGGTAAACAATGCGGGTGCGGTACCGACCGGCGACATATTCGATATCGACGAAAAGCGCTGGCGCGAAGCTTGGGAACTGAAGTTGTACGGATACGTCAATCTCAGCCGCGCGATGTACGCCCACATGCGCGGCAAGCCGCCGAAGGTCATCGTCAATGTGATGGGCATGGGCGCCGAGCGGCCGCAGTGGCGCTACGTCTGCGGCAACGCCGCCAACGTCGCATTGAACGGGGTGACGAAATCGATGGGCGGCCGCAGCATCGACGACGGCATCCGCGTGGTCGGCGTCAATCCTGGCGCCGTGGATACGGAGCGCTGGCGCGGAATTCACATGAAGCGCGCACAACGGATACTCGGCGACGCCTCGCGCTGGCGCGAGGTACTCTACCCGGACCAGCCGCTCGACCGGGCGGGAAAACCGGAAGAGATCGCCGACGTAATCGTGTTCCTTGCCTCGGATCGGGCAAGCTGGGTCTGCGGCGAAGTTGTAAACGTCGACGGCGGAAAACTTCATCGCGACAACTGGTTCTAGATTCGCCGTGAAGAACCGAGGTCCTGCAACCATTTGGTGGATCGCGCGCGCAATTGCGCCGCGCGGCCCAGTCGCTGTCGACGCAAGCAGTCATTCACAGGGAGATTCCCATGATAGAGCGCAGCTATGTCCGCGGTACCTGGCAAAAGGACCGCTCGTTTTCTCCGGCCGTCATCACCAAGGGCGGAAGCCGCACGGTTTGGCTTGCAGGTCACGGCGGCTCGATGGACAAGCACGGCAAGCCGTTCGTGGGCGATTTTGCTGCACAGGTGCGCCGGACCTTCGAATATCTCGGCGAGACGTTGAACGAAGCGGGGGGCACTCTCGACGATATCGTCACGATGACCGTTTTCATCATCGATTCTCGCTACGGCCGAGAATTTGTCGACATCCGAAAGGAATATTTCAGGGAGGGGCATTACCCAGGTAGCATGTTGATCACGTGTGCCGGCTTCGCACATCCCGGCATGATGATCGAAATTCAGGCGATCGCGGTCCTCGACTGATCGCCCGGAGGTTCCGGGGCACAGGGTCGGGAAACTCTGATAAGCTTTTCGCGCATCACCAACAGAGGGGGAGAAAATGATCAAGACGATATCAAGACAATTCAATTGGCTCGGTGCAGTTGCGATCGCGGTCCTGTGCATGGCCGCAGGTATCGCGCAGGCGCAGGTCAAGTTGCCGCCCACCGTGAGCTGGTCGACCTATGGAGTGGGCACGGGCTCGTACAACGAGGCGGTGGCGCAGGCCGCGGGCATCAAGAAAAGGTACCGGACGGACCTTCGTTTGCTGCCGACCCGCAACGACATCTCGAAAATCGCCCCGTTGCGATCAGGGGCCGTGGATTTCTCGGCGATGGGCAGCGGCGTGCTCTTCACCCAGGAGGGCGTCTATGACTTCGCGAACCAGTCCTGGGGACCGCAAAAGGTGATGCTGCTCGGGATAAACCTGTTCCCCGCGCACGTCGGCTTCTTCACCTCGGCGAAGGGCGGAATCAAGCAGGTGTCGGACCTGCGCGGAAAGCGCGTGCCGTACGTGAGAGGTGCGCCGACGCTGCAGGAAGTGATGCGCGGCATACTTGCCTTCGGCGGCCTCACCTTCAAAGACGTCACGCTCGTCGAGGTGGCGGGCTTCATCGCGAACATCCAGGCCTTCACCCAGGGCCAGACCGACATCGCCATCGCCAATACGCTGTCCCCGGTATCCAAGCGCGGAGACGCCTCGCCCTATGGACCGGTCTACTGGCCGCCGTTCCCGCACGACGACGACGCGGCATGGGAGCGATTGCAGAAGATTCTGCCGTACGCGAAGAAGATCGTAACCTCGCAGGGCACGCGGATCCCCAAGAATTTCCAGGGCATCACCTACGCGCTGCCGGTCCTCATCGCCTATGACAGGAAGGGTAATGACATTGTCTACAACATGACCAAGGCGGTGTTCGAGAGTTATCCGGATTACAAGGATGCCCTGGCGAGCGCCAAGGGGTGGAGGCTCACGTCCGACTCGTTCGACTATCCGATACCGGTGCACCCGGGCGCGGTCCGCTTCTACAAGGAGAAAGGCCTGTGGAAGCCGGAAAACGACCGGAACAATGCCAAGCTGGTCAAGCGCCAGCAGGTACTCGCCGAGGCATGGAAGGCCGCGATAACCAACAAGGGAATGGCTGACGACGCGTTCAGGATCGCGTGGTTGAGGACGCGAGCCGACTATCTCGAGAAGGCCGGGTTTGACCCGATATGGCGGTAGCCGGGTTTGCGGGGAAGCTGGCGAGCGCCGAGGTCTGGCGCCATCGTCAGCTTTCTCCGTACTGGCGCGGGCTGCTGTGCGTGTCCGCGGGCTCGACGGTACTGCTTGCAATCAACCAGATACTCAATCTGCACTTCTTTGCCGACGTCGTCCTGATCGACAACCGGTACTACCTTCTGACGCTCGCGCTGCTGTTTCCGTTCGTTTTCATCCTGTTTCCGATTCGGCGCAAGGGGCCGTACGACCGGGTTCCCTGGTACGACATCGTGCTGGCGCTGATCGCCTTCTCGATCCTGCTGTCGCTGTCATGGTTCGCCGAGCGCGCGGAAGCGGAAGCCTGGGAATTCGCTGCGCCGACCGGCATCATGGTCATGTGCTACATCTTGTGGGCAATGCTGCTGGACGGGGCGCGCCGGGCCGGCGGGCTGGCCATTTTCTGCGTTGTCCTGCTCGTGTCGCTCTACCCGATTTTCGCGGACAAGATGCCGATGCCCTTCACGGGACTGGCGTTCACTTTTTCACGTAGCGCGACATACCACATCATCAGTTCCGAAAGCCTGCTCGGCATTCCGACCCGGGCCTTTGCCAACATCGTGCTCGGCTTCATCGTGTTCGGAGCGGCGCTGCAACACAGCGGTGCCGGCAAGTTCTTCATGGACTTCGCGTTCGCGCTGCTCGGCCACGTCCGCGGCGGCCCGGCGAAGGTGGCGATTTTCTCCAGCGGCCTGCTCGGCTCGCTCAGCGGCAGCGTCACCACCAACGTGCTGACCACCGGAACGCTGACCATTCCGGCGATGAAGCGCATGGGGTTCTCTGCAAGTTACGCTGCTGGCGTCGAAGCTTGTGCCTCGACCGGCGGCGTCCTGATGCCACCGATCATGGGTGCTACGGCCTTTGTCATGGCGGCATTCCTGAACGTGCCCTATCTCGACGTCGCCGTCGCCGCCATCATACCTTCGCTGCTTTATTTCTTCGGCCTGTTCGTCGCGATCGACGCCTATTCGGCGCGGCGCGGACTCAAAGGCATGCCGCGTGCCGAGCTGCCGAACCTCGCGGTCGCGATCAAAGAGGGCTGGCAATATATCTTCGTCTTTGCCTTTCTGATCTACATGCTCGCCATCGAGCAGCAGGAAATTCTCGCGCCCTATTACTCGACGGTGCTGCTGATCGTGATCAACCAGATCATGCCGCACACGCGCTGGCGCCTGGTCGATTTCATGCGCTTTGTCGACGGGGCGGGACGGCTGTTCATCGAATTGGTCGGCGTCCTTGCCGCGGTAGGGCTGGTGGTCGGCGCGCTGACGATGACCGGGACGGCCGCGAGTTTCACGAACGATCTGATGCTGCTTTCCGGAAACAACCCTTACGTGCTGCTGGTTGCAGGCGCCGCCATCTGTTTCGTGCTCGGCATCGGCTTGACGGTCACCGCCGCTTACATTTTTCTGGCGGTCGTGTTCGCTCCCGGGATGATCGCGAGCGGATTCGACCCGCTTGCGATACATCTGTTCCTGCTCTACTGGGGCATGCTTTCCTTCATCACGCCGCCGGTGGCGATCGGGGCGTTCGCGGCTGCGGCGCTCGCCGAGGCCGACGGTATGAAGACCGGGTTCCAGGCGATGCGGCTGGGCGCCATCCTCTACTTCATCCCGTTCTTTTTCGTGCTGAACCCCGCGATGATCTTCCATGGCTCGTGGACAAGCGTGATCCTGGTGACGGTCACGGCTTTCGTGGGCGTGGTGTTTATCGCCGCGGCGTTGCAAGGCTACCTGCTCGGTGTCGGACCGCTTACCGGCGGGGTGCTGGCCGTTGCAAGCCGGGTACTGCTGCTCATCGGCGGTCTTCTGTTCGCGATGCCTGGCGGCGGCAGGCTCGGCTACTCGAATATCGAGTTCGCGATGATGGCGCTCGTGGTCTCCGGCCTCGGCATCCTGGCCGCCTTTCTTCTGAATCGCGGACGATCCGCGCGAATTGCCGCAAAGGGCTAGGCCCCCGCTTGCGCCGAAGCCGGCGCATCGACGCTCGCGCGGCCGTCAAGCGCCATGTCAGTGCATGATCTCGTCCGAGGGCCTGACGATGTAGACGCCGTGATTCTTGTCCGAAATGTAGATGTTGCCGCGGGCATCGACGATCAAATCTTCGGACTGGGGCGTCATGGTTTTCGGAAAGATCCCGCGGCGCTGCCGCGGAACCGGCGGCACGAAATAGCCGACCTCGCGCGGCATCACGGGGTCGGAGATATCGAAGATGCGCAGCCCGGCGTTGAACCAGGTCATGAACAACAGATCGTCGCGGTCCAGCAACGCGCGCTGATGCTGGGGTTGATGCTGATTGTGCGGGCCGAACCTGCCGCCGAATTCACAGAAGTTCCGGAACGGGGCTCCTGGCGGAGCCGCCGGCGTGGGCAGGATGGAAACCAACCGAGGCGCTTCTTCCTTCGAGACGTCGACGAGGCCAGCAAAGCACAAAGCTTCGTCGCAGTTCTCCCGGATCGCCTCCGAATTGGCAGCCACCAGGCGACGCGACGGAAATGGAATCGCGGAATGGATGCCGAACAGTGCCATGAACGGCGGTGACACGCGGAAGCCGCTGACAAATTTCGGCTTCGCATAATCCGAGATGTCGAGGATCACCATGCCGGCGCCGCGGTAGGGCAGGTACGCACGCTCGCCCTCGACATAAGGTCCGCCGTGCAACGACGAGAACGGCGGCGCTCCCGATTCGCCGCCGGCCTTCCATTGACCCGGCACCCACCAGCGACCGACCTCGGCCGGAACCTCGGGATCGCCGATATCCACGATCCGGTAGATCCGTCCCTCGTAACCCGGCGCGCCCGCCGTGAGGTGCGCGTAGCGACCGCCGTCGTAATAATTGCGATGCGTACCGGTAGCGCCGGTCTTGAAGTGGCCGCGCCGCACCGGGTCTTCCGGATCGCTCAGATCCCAGATATAGATTCCCTCCTCGTAGCCTTTCCTGGGGTCGCCACCCCATTCCGCGGGAATCTGCTCCAGGCCGGTGATCATTCGGCCGTCGGCCACCTGGATTTGAAGCGTCCAGGTATTCGGCGGTCCGTCGATGAACCGCACGAGCTTTGGCGCGGTTGGGTCGGTCACCTCGACAATCGACCAGCCGCGGTGCCAAAGGTGCGCGATGTACAGGTACCAGCGTCCGCCGGTCTCCAGAATCTGCAACTTGAACGCGGGCTTGGCATCCAGATCGTGATAGCCGACGAGCTCTACGTTTTGGCGCCATGATTCACCGCGCGGGAACGCATTCATGACCCTGTCCTCCTATGCCGCTGCAATCGGCGATTCTGAACATGACCGCCATGTCCTAGAGCGAGGGGATGAACTCGCGCATTTCGGGAAACAACACGCGCGGCAGCGCGCGCGGCCAGGCTAGGTGCAGCACCCGATCAAACAAGAAGTAGCAAAACAAAGTCAGTCCTGCCGCAGACCCGAGAATCAGTCCCCAGCGCTCGCGGCCTTCGATCCACATGTACAGCACAACGAACGCGAAAGTCGCAGGCAACATGCCTACCAGTCCTGTAAGCGCGAGATAGGCGAGCAGCCACGCGAGGAACGCCGCGGCCCGCGCGGCCACCGTGCGCGGGTCCAGCCCTGCATCGGCGACGCGCAGGTCCATCGGCCCGCGCCGTTGCGCGACCGCACCCGATTCCGGGTCGGACGGCCTTCGGAACGTGAAATCGAGAAGGCTCGCCACCAGAATGAACAGGGACAGGCCGCCCACGATCAGCGGAACGAGCTTCGCGTTCAGGCGCCATCGCGTCGCGAAGAACAGCGCCACCGCGAACAACACGATCAGAAACAGGTAGAAGATCGTGTTCGCGTCGACGCGCGGAGAACTCCGGTAGTCCGAGAAGCTGGAAATGCGTCCCGACGCGCGAAAGTCCCTCCACAACGGGCGCAGGAATCCCCAGGCGGCCAGCGCGAACAGCGCCAGCACGATCGGGTTGCTCAGCCATTCCCAACCGTAGCGCGCGTGCGAAATGAACAGGTAACGTTCAACCGTCTTGCCCAGCACGAAGCCCAGAATCAATGGCGGGCGCGGCCAGCCCAGTCGCTTCATCGTCCAGCCCAGGACCCCGAACAGGACGAGTGTGACCAGATCGCCCCAGTTGTGCGAACCCTGGAACGCGCCGATCATCAGCACCGCAATGATCAACGGCAGGATTACGGGCCCGCGGATCAGCGCAATCTTCGCGAACTGATTGGAAAATGCGAAACAGATGCCAGCGCCCATGATGTTGGCCAGCGCCACGCTCCACACCATCGCGTAGGTCACATCGAGGTGCTTGCCGAGCATATCCGGGCCGGGCTGCAGCCCGTGGATCAGAAACACGCCCAGCAGGATCGCCATCGACGCGGATCCCGGCACTCCGAAAGCGATGGTCGGAACCAGCGAACCGCCTTCCTTGGCGTTATTCGACCCCTCCGAGGCGAGCACACCGCGTATGTCCCCTTTACCGAACGTCTCGGCCGCTCCTTTTTCCGTGCGTAGCGCGTGCCCATAGGCGATCCAGTCGATCACGGCCGCGCCAATGCCCGGGATCGCGCCGAGCGCCGCGCCAAGCCAGGACACGCGGATCACCAGCCACCAGTGCGTGAACACGTCCTTTACGCCCTGCCACTGTCCGGCGCGCGAATCGATCTTGGCGCCGCCCGCGATCGAGCGGCGCGCGATCGCCATATCCGCGAGTTCGGGAATAGCGAACAGGCCCAGCGTCACCGGCACCAGCGGGAGCTTGTCCCACAAATAGAGCGTGTCGAGGGTCCACCGCAGCGTGCCCGTTTGCGGGTCCGCGCCGATCAGCGCCAGAAGGATTCCGAAACCCGCCATGGTCAGGCCGCGCAACGGCGTGCCAGCGCTCAGCGCGGCGACCATGCACAGTCCGAACACCGCGAAGGCAAGCAGTTGAGGCGAGCCGATGTGCAGCATCACCGGCCGCAGAATCGGAATGCTCACCGCGAGCAGCAACGCGCCGAATACGCCGCCGACCAGCGAAGCCGTGTAGGCTGCGCCAAGCGCTCGACCCGCCTGACCCTGCTTGGCGAGCGGATGGCCGTCGAGCACGGTGGCCGCCGAGCCGGTTGTCCCCGGTACGCCGAAAAGAACGGCCGGAATCGTATCGGACGTCGTGGTTACCGATCCCATGCCTAGCAGCATGCCGAACGCGGCATAGGGATCCATCGAAAACGTGAACGGCAGCAGCAACGCCATGCCGACGATGCCGCCCAGCCCGGGAATCACGCCCAGTGCCAGGCCGATCAGGACCCCGGTGCCCAGGAACATCAGCCGCAACGGGTCCGACATGATCAGGATCGCGCGGCCCGCGGCCGAAAGCATTTCAAATTCCATGGCGCCGCCGTAGAGTGATGTGCTTCCTAGAAGCCGTCCCGAAGGGAGCCGAGGTCCCGCAATCCGGACTCAGGTGCCACCGAGGAGCACCCGAGTCAGGTGCTTCAGGCCACGGGTTTCAACTGCAGGAAATCGACTTCGCCTTGGTACCAACGTAGACAAACTCGCAACTCATTCCCTTCTTGAGTTGCTTGCGCTTTGCCTTGGCCCCACCGATGGTGACCTTGGTGCCGCTCCCGCTGACGCCGAGTTTCCCCTTCGTTCCACTGCCTTTGAAGCTCACCGTGCGACCGTCGTTCTTGACGTCGGTGATCATGCCGGTCGCCTTCATTTCCTTGAGCACGACCTTCGAGATCTGGATTCTGTCTTCCTTGTTGGTCGCCTCACGCGCCATGTTGACTACCTGGAGAGGGGCCTGGTACATCTTGGAAATCATCTCGGCGATCCTGGGCCCGGAAATCGGATTGATCTCGAGTTTCTGCTTCTTCGCGTCGGCGAGGAACGCGGGGTCCTTGGTGACCGCCATGAAACTGTCCTGCAGCGCTTTGACGCGGTCCGCAGGCACTCCGGGCGGCGCGAGGAACGGCCGGCCCCACGCTTGGCGCGCATAGATGAACTCGAGCACCTGCTTTTGCTCGTCATTCTCGGCGAGGTCCATGACGAACGGCACGTTGGGAATGTCCGGATGCTTCTCCGTGGACATCTGCACGAGCACGTTGATCGTCTTGTCGCGCAGCCAGTCGCTATGCATCGTCTTCACGCTCGACCATGAATAGCCGCAGCGTCCCTCGAGTTCACCCTTTTCCATTGCGAACAGCACGTCCGTGCCGCCCGGATAGCCCGTAACCAGCTTGAGCTTGGTGCCGAGCACGTTGTTCAGCACCTTGGGGAACGTATCGGTGTCCGCACCCTCGCCGGTACCGCCGACGATCATTCCGCGGGTCTTGAGATCCGCGAATTTCGTGATGCCCGTCTTGGCCCACGAGACGCACACGCTCACCTCGTTGTTGGCGCTGCCGATCCAGGTAAACTTGTTGGACTGGAACTTGGCCTGGTCATTGCCGAGCAGTTTTTCCTGCGGCATGCCGCGGCCGATCACGCCGAGCGCGGTGCCGTCTTTGGGCAGAATGTTGTACAGTTCGTTGGCGACCAGCATGCTGCCGGCCCCGGTGCGGTTCTTGACGATGAACTCCGGATTGCCCGGCAGGTGTTTGCCCCAGTGCCGCGCGAACGTGCGTGCATACACGTCGTAGCCGCCACCCGGGGAATACCCGACCCAGATGGTGACGGTCTTGCCCCTGTAGAAATCGGACACCGAGTCGGCAGCAACGGGACCCGCTGCGGCGATCGCAGCCAATCCGAGTACGGCCAGCGCGGCGGACCACTTATTTTGATTCGCGAAAGTCATGACGCCTCCTCCTCAATGAGACAACGCGATGATTTCCAAGCTGTAGGACCGGCATGCGGCCAGCACATAGGATACCTTACAATCTCCTTGCCCTTCAAACTGCGAGGATGCGGGAACGATTACCGCCGTACTTCGGCGCGCGGGCGCTTGCAACGGAAGCTGCAAAGCAACCAAGATCGAAGACCGAATGAATTCGTAATTTTCTTGATGAGGAGGAACCATGTCTCGCGCCACCATGAAGCTGTTGTTTGCCGCCGTCCTCGCCGCCACCGCGGTCAGCGGCGAAGCGCTCGCGCAACGAGTGACCATCGTCACGAATCAGCAGGGCTCTCTCGCCTATTCGGCAGGCGCCGCGCTGGCGAAGGTCATGAACGAAAAGCTTGGCACGCAGGCGCGGATTCAACCGACCGGAGGCTCATCGACGTTCTATCCGCTGCTTAACCGCGGCGAGGCGCAGTACGGGTTCTCCAGCGCGCTCGAGACGCTGTTCGCGCAGACGGGGACCGGCACTTACGAAGGCAAGCCGCTGCCCAATCTGCGCGTCGTCGCCGAAGTATTCGATCTGTTCCAGGCGCTGTTCGTCGCCAACGACTCGCCGGTCAAGAAACAGTCCGATATCAAGGGGCTCAAGATCGGCGGCACGTTTACCAGCCAGAAGATCGTCACCTATACGCAGAACGCCCTGCTCGCCAACGCCGGACTCAAACCGAGCGACATGATCGAGGTGCCGGTCACCAATGCCAACGGCGCAATCAACGGTGTGGGCGCGGGCAGGATCGACACTTCGTTCGGGCCGCCGGGCTCGGGCGTGGTGCAGAATGCGCACGCCGCCCTCTCCTCGCACGGCGGCATACGGTTTCTGCCGATCGACACCTCGCCTGAAGCGCTGCGGCGCATGCGTGAAGTAATACCGATGGCCAGCGCGTTCATGCTCAAGCCCAGGAAAAACCTCCCGGGGATACTGTCGGAAATCCCGGTCATGGCCTACCCGTTCGCGCTGGTCGCCGGCAAGGACACGCCTGACGAGCAGGTCTACCAGCTGGTAAAGATGATGTACGCAAACAAGGCGGCGCTTGCGAAAGCTTTTCCCGCATACGGCCGCTTCAATCCGAAGAACATGGCGCGAATGAAGCAGGGCGAATTCCACCCCGGCGCCATCCGGTTCTACAAGGAAGCAGGAATCTGGACGCGATAGTGGCCGCATAATCGGACTAAGCCGGTGGACCGGAAATCCCGGTACGACCGATGACGGAACCGTCCGAGGACAGCAAACAGCTCGACCCCGGGAGCAGCGGCCGGCGTCCCGGTGTGCCGGTCGATCCCGCTGCCGATCCCACATCGGCGATGACCCGATCGGCACGGATCACGGTACGCGTCCTGTGTATCACGGTCGTGCTGCTGTCGATGGCCTGGGTGCTTGATTTGCCGCAGCGCGTGGGGCGGGCGTACTTTGCCGGCCAGTTGTTGAGCCTGGTCTATGGGGTCGGATTGGCCGCTGTGTACATGGCGGTCCCGCTCAGTCGCGGGCGGCGCCGAAACCCGGTGCCGTGGTATGACCTGCTCGTCGGCGCCGTCGCGCTGTGCACGCTTGCCTGGGTAGCGATCGAGTTCGAACGATTGCTCGACGCGGTGCCGTTGCGCACTCGCGAGACGATCGCGATCGGCGCCGTCATCCTGCTGCTCACGCTCGAGGCGCTGCGCCGCACCGCAGGGTACCTTTTGCTCGGCGTAGTACTGATCTTCGTGGTCTACGCGCTGGTCGGGCATCTGGTCCCCGGCGAACTCACGGCAACCTATGTGCGGCGCGACTATCTGCTCGTCTACCTCAGTTTCGATCCCAGCGCGCTGCTCGGCGCGCCGATTCGTATCGCGACGACGATCGTCATCGCGTTCATATTCCTCGGACAAATCCTTTTCAAGGCCGGTGGCGGTGAATTTTTCACCGATCTCGCCAAAGCGACGACCGGTCACGCGCGCGGCGGTGCGGCGAAGATCGCCGTTGTCGCCTCTGCGCTGTTCGGCACCATCTCGGGCAGCCCGGCATCGAACGTCACCTCGACCGGAGTGATCACCATCCCGCTGATGAAGCAATCAGGCTATCGCGGCGTCGACGCCGGGGCGATCGAAGCGGTTGCCTCGACCGGAGGGCAGTTCATGCCGCCGGTCATGGGTGCGGCCGCTTTTCTGATGGCCGAATTTCTCGAAATAGCCTATGCCGACGTGGTCATCGGCGCGATCGTGCCGTCGCTCCTTTACTACCTCGCGGTGTTCGTGCAGGTGGATCTGTTGGCCGCGCGCGATCGAATCGGTATGCTGGGCGGTACGCCTTTACGCGCGCTGAAGGTGTTGCGCGACGGCTGGCATTTCATCATCCCATTCGCGCTGCTGATATGGCTGCTGTTCCACTACCGCACCGACCCGGAACTGGCAGCACTGTACGCGGCGGTCGTAACGCTGATCGGCGGTACTCTGCGTCGTTACGGATCGCAGCGGCTGACGCCGAGCGGGGTGCTGGCGAGCTTCTGGGAAACCGGGCTGATCGTCGTGGAACTGCTGCCTATTCTTGCAGCAGCGGGTCTGGTGATCGGCGTGCTCAACGTAACCGGTGGTGGATTCGCCTTGACCCTGGTGCTGGTCAAACTGGCGGGCGGATCGAGTTTCGCCCTGCTGCTGATCTCGGCCGCCGTGTGCATCGTTCTCGGCATGGGCATGCCGACCACGGCGGTGTACATACTGCTCGCGGCCCTGATCGCCCCTGCGCTCGTCGAGGCAGGCGTGCCGATCTTTTCAGCGCACCTGTTCATCCTCTATTACGGCATGCTGTCGATGATCACGCCGCCGATCGCGCTGGCCTGCTTCACGGCAGCGGTAATTTCACGCGAAGACCCGATGGCAATCGCGTTCGCGTCGATGCGTTTTGGCTGGGTCGCCTACGTGATTCCGTTCATGTTCGTACTTTCGCCGACGCTGCTGCTCAATGGCGCGCCGATGGCAATCGCATTCAACTGCGCCACCGCGGCCATTGGGGTGTACTTTTTCTCGGCGGCTCTGATAGGTTTTGTGCGAACGCCTCTGAACGTCCCGGAGCGCCTGCTGCTGAGCGTCGGAGGTATCGCATCGATCGTACCGACGACCGTGCTCACGTACGGAACACCGATCATTGCCGCGGGACTGCTGCTGGGGGGCGGAGTTCTTCTGCGCCAGCTGCGAAGGCAACGTGCACCTGTGCGCGACCCCGGATGGAGCAAAGAACCTGTTTCGAAATGATCCGCGCGATGCCGCCTCGCGATTTAGGCGCGTCGCGCCGTTGTAAGCGTGTTCTATCGTGATCCAATCCCGGTTATCTTCCAGCCCGCATGCCCGAATTCAGCGTCGTCGTCCCCGCCTACCGTGAGCGCGAAAATGTTCCGGCGCTGCTGCGCGCCCTCGACCGGGCGCTTTCCGGCCTGGACTGGGAGACCATCATCGTTGTAGACGACGCGCTCGACGGCACCGAAGAGTTGGTGCGCGCCGCGGCGCAGCAGGATCGACGCGTTCGTTGTCTGCATCGTATCGGCAGGCAGGGGCTCGCTTCGGCGTGCATCGAGGGCATGCTTGCCAGCTCGGCGCCGTACCTGGCGGTCATGGACGCGGACCTGCAGCACGACGAAACCCTGTTACCGAAGCTCCTTGATGCCGCGAGGAGCCACGGCGCAGACATCGTTGTAGCGAGTCGCTATATGCCGGGTGGCAGTACCGGCGAGCTGGCATCGGACCGGGTTTGGATAAGCCGGCTCGCGAGCACGCTCAGCCGGGTCCTTTGCCAAGGGCTGACCGATCCGATGAGCGGGTTCTTCGTAGTGCGCAGGACGTTTCTCGAGCGCGTGGTCCGCAGGCTCTATGGGCGCGGCTTCAAGATCCTGCTCGACATGATCGCGGCGGCGCGCGGAGAGGTGAGCCTCCAGGAGCTGCCGTACCGCATGCGCAGCCGCGAACGCGGAGAGAGCAAGCTCGGCGCGCGCGTGGTCGCAGAGTTCTTCATGCTGATCCTGTACCACGTGTTCGGCCGCATGCTGCCGGGCCGTTTCTTTCTGTTTGCCGCGGTTGGCACCACCGGTATCGGCGTCCACCTCGGCGTGCTGTGGCTGATGTTCGCCGGCTCGGGGAATTTTCTCGTCAGCCAGGCCGTGGCGACCTGGGCCGCAATGACCAGCAACTTCTTCCTCAACAACGCGGTCACCTATGGCGACCAGCGGCTGAGCGGGCGAAAGATCGTGCGCGGCTTGTTGAGCTTCTATGCGGCATGCGGAATCGGGGCGTTGATCAATCTCGCACTCGCCGACTGGCTCTTCATCAACTCGTTGCCGTACTGGATTGCCGGTTTGACCGGCGCCCTGGTCGCTGCGCTCTGGAACTTCTTCACGACGGCGTCGTTTACCTGGGGCGGATCGACCGCCGGCAAGCGCTGATGCAGCGCATGCCTGGACGCCCGCGGCCGAGCGGGCGCGACTGGATGCAGGCCGGTCTGGTCTCGGCCGCGCTGTTCGTGCTGTACGCGATCACGGCACCGCGTACGGTGGCCGAGGAAGACGACGGGCTATTCGTCTTGTCGAGCTATTTTCTTGGGATCGAGCATCCTCCCGGCTATCCCCTGTTTACCATCGTCGGGCACCTCTTCACCTACCTGCCGCTCGGCTCGGTCGCGTATCGTGTGCATCTGGCGAGCGCGATGTTCGGCGCGCTCACGTGCGCAGCCGCGTGGCTGTGTGCGCGCGCGCTATTACCCGGACGTATGCCGGCGTACGTGGCGGCGCTCGGGCTGGGCTTGTCCCCGGTGTTCTGGTCGCAGGCGATCATCGCGGAGGTCTATACACTCAACACATTCTTCTTCCTGTCGCTCGTCTTCCTCGGACTGCAGGCCTGTCCGCCTGCGGGAGGGGATCCAGGCGAGCCGCGCTCCGCACGCTTGCTTGCGTGGATTGCGCTGGTTTTCGGCCTGAGCCTCAGCAACCACTATCCGCTGATGCTGCTGGTGGCGCCTGCGTTTGTCTTGCTGTTATGGCCGCTGCGGGCCGAATTGCTCAAGCGCCTTTGGCTCCTTGTGTTGCTTGTTGTGCTCGGTCTTTTGCCGTATGTCTGGCTGGTGTACCGGTCGTGGGCAGCGCTGCCGATCAGCTTCTACGGGCCAATGGAAACCCTGCACGAGATCTGGTATTTCATTAGCCGCTCCGGTTATGTCCATGTTGACCAGTCGGCGACGGCGAACTGGCTTGATCGGATCAAGTTCTTCCAGTTTCAGGCAGGGGAATTAATGGTTCAGTTCGCGGTCATCGGCACCGCTGCTGCCGCCGCCGGATTCGTCGTTCAATGGCGCGTTTGGGGACGCAGGGTTGCGGCGTTCTTCACGGCGGCATTCCTGCTGTCATCGATCGTCCTGTTGCTGCTTCTGGGGTTCGACTACGACTCGATCCACAAGAACGTCTACCAAGTCTATCCGTTGCCCGCGTACGCGGTCGCCGCACTATGGATGGGGCTGGGTCTTGCGTGGTTCGCCGGCCGGTATGCGCTGAATCGCCATCGTACCGTCGCCACCGGCGTCTTTGTGATCGCGATCGTAGCCGGCGTCGGCGCACGGTACAACATGTTCGACGATCACGACTGGATTGCTCGCTACGCCAAGGCCGTACTGAAAACCCTCCCACGGAACGCCGTGGTGTTTGGGCGAGGCGACCCGGATCTGGTGCCGATGGCGTACTTCCACATGATCGAAACCGTCCGTCCGGACATAAGCCTTTACCAGCCCCGGGGGCTCGTGCTGGGCAACCGCCTGTTCCATCCCGAGAGAACGGACGATGAGACCGCGAGCCGGATCCTGAAACGCATGGTCGCCGAACAGAAGGTTCCGGTTGTCGCAACACTGGACGCATACACGTTTGGTGCGCAACGCGACCGGTGGCTGTATACCGAGTTCGACCGCTCGTCGAGTGACGCCAAGAAGGTGACCGTCGACATCCCGGAGGAAGCGGTTCGGTTTTTCGAAACGTCGGTAATGAATGCAAAATCCTCGAACGCGTGGGTCGCCTTTGTTCAGGGCCAACTCAGGCACCGTTATGCCGTGCTGCTCGCACGCTCGCTTTCGCACCGCGCATCGCCCGATGAGCGCACCCGCCGCCACCTGAAGGCTCTCGAAAAGGACTTCTACGGCGCGCTCGGAATCGCCGAGGGATTGATGCTGAACAGCGAGGGATACTCGGTGGGCGCCGTCACGCTCGCGCTAGAGACAGCAAGGGATCGCATGCCCTCCGATGTTCCGAAAGAATTTCTGGCGCGCTACTTCTATCTGGGAGGTGCTATGCGCGCAGGTCGTGGCGATCGTTCCGGCGCCGTGGGCAACCTGGAGACGGCGCTGTCAATTTGGCACTCGCCCAAGAATCCGGCCATCGCGACGCTCGAAACGCTGCTTCGCGAAGCGGGTGACTCGGCCGCGCTGCAACGCCTACAGGACCGCGTGAAGACGTTCAAGCGCTCGCTGCGGCGGTAGCAGAACGCTTGATCGATTCGCAGGCCGTGCTGGAATCGAACCAGCGGCCTGCGGGCGGTGATGCCGATACCTTCGTCAGAACCTAGGACGTCTGTTCGCCCTCGGACGGTTCGTCTGCCGCCGGCATCTCGCTCGTTTCCCCGCAACCGGGATCGGCAAAGGTGATTTCCCAGTTCGACGAGTTTCCACGTTGCTTCATTATCACGTCGTATTGGGCGTCGGGAAGCAACTTGCCCTTGTCCTTGATCCCGCTGACCTCGAGGCAGGTGATGCGCAGTTCACCAGTACGCACATCGAACGTCGCCGTGGACTTGTCGGTCGAGTCGCCGGTCGTCGTGGGTTGCGTCGCCGGGTCACCCTCGCCGGGGCTCTGTGCGCCTGCCGTCGGCGAAAACATGATGGCGCAGGTCAGTGCGCAGATCGGTATCAATTGTCGTGTAGTCATGGCGCGACCTCCTATACATAGACATGGGGAACAGCCCTTACATTCATTCGAAACAATGAATGCGGACACAGGCTAATGGTTCCTTCGTTCCCGGGATCACGTCAAGGTACAAGTCCCAGCCACTTTCATCGTAGCGGGAAGTAGTTCACGAGATGCGCGCGTCTAACGGCACGCTCGTGCGACATAGTTCACGAAACGCTCAGGTCGAGTTCGTCAGCGACCTGCACTGCGGGTCGCCGCGCTGATCGGCTCAGCGTCGGGTGTCGATTCCGTAGGTGGGCAGTTTCTTTCGCCACCAATCTTCGGTGGAAAGGGGCTTGCCGTAACCGAGCATCTTGTCGAGTTTCACCAGAACTCGATTGAACACGCTCGTGCGCCTGACGAGCGCTTTGATGGTCCGAAACACGAGCGTGTTCGGCTTGTTCCAGGGGCAGACCGGAACGCAGATGCCGCAAGCGCCGCCCTTCGACTCGGCATAGGCCCAACAGACGGGCCAGCGGCCATGCCAGGTCTTGTGACCCGGATTGACCCATTCTCCCGGTCGATCGAAACTGGGTTCCCGGTCTTTGCTGACGGCATCGACCGGGCACGCTTCGATACACCGGTCGCAGACCTTGCAGAACGCTTCGATACCGAAGTCCTGCGGTTGATCGAGTTCCAAAGGCAGATCGGTGATGATCTTGCAGATCCGGATCATCGTTCCCAGATCGGGATTGATCACCTTGTCGGCTCGGCACTGCTCGCCCAATCCGGCCTCGATCGCGAAAGGTCCGTTCGGGGCCGTGTCGTTGGACGAAGGAATGGCCGTATACCCCAGTACGCGTATGAACTCGGCCATGGGCGCCAACAGCTGGTCGATCCGGGAATACGTGAAGAACGGGCCCATCGAACCCACCGGATCCGGCGCGCAGCCGAACGCGTCGTAAGGCATCTCCAGCAGGAAAACGATCACGTAGCGGCATTTCTCCGGAATCACCCGCTTCTCGCCGGTTTCATAAGGCTTGTCGACGTCTTCGAAAACGACCTCCTTCCCGTCGCAGTCGCGGCTGTAGACATGGCGTTTGTCCAGCCCGGTGATGCCCACCCGCGCGGCGCCGAACTGGATTCCTGCATGCTTTACGATCTGTGCCGCTTCGCGGGGACTGCCGCTGTAGCGAGACACGCCAAGCTTTTCCGGCGTCGGCAGGCCGGCGGTGAGCGGCGTCCATGACTTGAGTCCCCAATTGGGTATGTTCGGTCCGCGGCAGAATTCCGCCGTTGCCGCGCCCGCGCTTTCCGTCGCGACCGGGCCCGTCGGTGTGCCGTACGTTTGCCCGCGTGTATAGACGCTCTTGACCGCCGAGTAGAGGGCCACGTCCTTCAACGTATTCCCCGGCGTGTTTGTCTCGATTCCCTGCACCATTTTCTTGCGCGCCTTGGCGCGAACCTTGGCCTGAACACCCTCAGCGTAATATTGCCCGTAATACAACGCCGACTTGCGCTTATCGAATCTGCCGTAGGTCCGGTCGTCGATGAGCTTGGTCAAGGGACTCTTGAAGGTATTTCGATCACCCGTTGCATCGGCAGCGGGCGAAGGTTCCATAAATTGACGCTGGATTGAAACGTTCATCGCTTGAATCTCCTGATCGACGACATGCGCAAAACCTGCGAGCCCTCTCCCGATCCACCCCTCACGCGACCGGTCGCCGCGCGTCGGACGCTGCCCGCCGGCGTGACGGTGGCGCGGACAAAAAAGCGGCCTCCTCCGAAGAACGCAAACCGCAGCATTTTGCTCCTTATTTCGAACAGCAGGGAAATCGATGCCGGCCCCGATCCTCGTCGCCGACCGCCAAATCCGCTCGTCCCCGTTCGCGCCGCGTAGCGCGGCCTCCCCCGGGGCCGATCGACACCGCGGCGTGCGCTATGGGGTCGCCACGTCAGCGCGCAGTCATTCCTCGCCGGAGGCGGAAATTTGCGCAATTTTATTAGACAATTTCGCGGAAAGTCGCCTAAACTACCGAAAAGACGATGGTTTGACGAGCTGATGGAGTTGTCCGCGCGTTCGATCCGCCGGCGGGCGCGAGACCTCATCGAAAGGAAACAGTCATGCGCGCGCTGATTCGGTATTTTTCCCTCGTTTTGCTTCTTGCGCTGCCGGCTTCGGCCGCATTTGCTGCTTCGGCCTACGTGCACAGCCTCTCGGGCACGCTCGCCGCGCGCGTGGGTCCGGGCCCGGCCATACCGCTCAAGATCGGCGACACCTTCGATCCCGGTGTCACGCTGGTCACCGGTGCAAACAGCGACGCGGTAGTCAAGTTCGAGGACGGGCAGGTCATTACGCTGGCGCCGAATACGCAGTTTGCGGTGCGCGAGTACAACTACAACAAGCGCTCGGTGCGCGAGAGCAACGTCGTCTTCGCGCTGTTGCGAGGCGGCCTGCGCTTCGTCACCGGGGTCATCGGCGCGACCAACCGCAATGCGTTCAAGCTCAACGTCGGCACCGCGACCATCGGCGTGCGCGGCACCGACGGCGTGGTCACTTATGACGATATCGCGAACATCATCACTGCGGCGACAAACGCCGGCGCTCTGCAACTGCAGAATCAGGGCTTCCTGACCGGCGTTGCATCCGGCCAGATTACCAGCGGGAGTCTCACTCGGGGTCAGACATATGCGAGCGTGGCGATTGCTCAAGCGACCCCGGACCTGACAGCGGCGATCAATTCGATAAACGCGAAGGCAATACCGATTAACACGCCGGTTGTGGTCGCCGCGTCCGCCCGTGCGGCGGCGGCGCAGGAGGCGGCGCGTATCGCGCAAGCGGCAGCTGACGCACCCGGCGCAACACAAGCCCAGCTTGAGCTGGCACAACGGGCTGCGCAACTGGCGCAGGACGCACTGAACACTGCGATCGCCGAGGCAGTAAACGCGTTCAACGCCGCGCAGGCCGGGGGCGGCCAGATTCCGGCGCCGCCGGCCCCGGTCGGCCCGGTCGAGACCGGACAGGCCGCAACAACGGGCCAGCAGGGGCGGCTGCAGAGCGTGATTGAACAGCTTCAGCCGCCGCCGAAGCCGCTGAGCCCGTAAGGGTCTGAGACGCACCTTTCGGCCCGCCGTACTCGTTGCGAGGCGGCGGGCCATCGATCCACGTCGGTGTGGCGGAGGGCGCGAGTGTTCAAACGACTTGACTCGCAATTCTCCGCGCGGGTCTGGCTCTGTCAGCATTGTCTTGTGACGTTTCAAGCGATCCGACAACGCGCGGCGCGTACACCCGAGTTCGACGGGCACGAAAGCGACCCGATCTATCCGGGCTTCACCTCGTGAGACGCTCTCAATGCAACAGCAAGATATTCCCGGCGTTGTTCGCCCACCCGGTTCGGATACAATCCCCGGCAGTTCCCGGCGCGCCGCGCGAGGCGGGCGCAGACGATGGCTTTCGCGTGATTTGACTCGCGCCGGCTGACCGCCCCTGACCTGGCCTCCCGGGCGCTCACATGAAAAGGTCCGTTTCACTCCTCCTTCGGGCAGCATTTGTTTTCTCCTGCGTCGCCTTGCTGGCCTTTGCCGCCTGGCAGGCCAGCCTGCGCGGGCGCGCCGACCTGACGGCGCAGGGGCCGACTGCGCAGGTGGAGCGGTGGGCCCGAGGCGGCCGGATCGACTCGCTCCAACGCTGGAGACGCGCGGTGGACGGCCTGCGCGCGGCTCAGGCGCTGGTGCCGGGCGAAGCCGCGGTCTATGCATCGATGGCGCGCGCGTACTCGCTGGCGGCGATCTCCGCGCCAACGCCGTCAGCCGCAAGCGTGTACCGCGAGTTTTCGCTGCTGCATTGGCGCCTCGTCACCATGCTTCGCCCGACCTGGCCGTACGGCTGGTCGGGGATTGCGACCCATACGTTCAACCTGGGTTACGCAGACGTCATGGGTGCGCTTTCGCGCGCGATGCGCTACGGTCCGTGGGAACCGGGCGTTCAGCTTTTTGCCTCACGCGTCGGGTTGTTACGCTGGGAGCTGCTCGACTCGACGCAGCGCGAGGAAGTGCGGCAGAACTGGCGCCGCACCGCGCAGCGCCAGGGTGAAGCGCTGGCGCGGATGGCCGTCGAACTGAAGCGCGAGCCGATACTGTGCGCCGAGGGCCTGCCTGGTATGCAGAAGCGGCTCCAATGCGACAAGCGCCGAAACGCGGCGCCGCGCAAACGCGCTGGAAACCGGATGACGCGATGAGGGCAGCGCACGAGCGCCGTAGCGCCGACGCCTGGGTGTTCGGCCTGTTCCTCGCGCTGCTCTTCTGGGCGCCGTTGCCGCTGGGGAGCGCGCGGCCCTGGGCCTGGACGATCCTCGAGCTCGGGATCTATTTCCTCGCCGCGTGCTGGCTCGCGCTGTGGGCGTTCGGCCGCGCGCGCGTTCGCGCGCCCTGCCGAGAGGCCTGGCCGGTGCTGACGTTGTTCGCGATATGGCTCGCGATCGTCGGTGTGCAGCTGCTACCACTGCCGCGCGAGATGGCGGAAATCATCTCGCCCGAATCGCTGCGCGTGTGGCTGGATGCGGGGCGCTTCGCCGAACGCGGCTATCCGGTGTCCACCGAGCCTGAGGCGACGACGGTGTTTCTGTTGAAGAGCCTCGCCTACGCGCTCGCGTTCTTTCTGACGCTGGTGCTCGCCGACCGGCGCGAACGGCTGAAGGCGCTCGCTTTCACGCTCGTCGCCTCGGGACTGCTGCAGGCGCTGTACGCGAGCTTCGGGCATCTGCTGCAGCTGCAATACGAATTCGCCTTCACGCCGTTGAACCACGGCGATCGCGCGATCGGCACCTTCCGCAACCCGGACCACCTGGCGGGGTACCTGGAACTCGCGCTCTCGGTGGGGATCGGCATGATGATCGGCACGCTGCGCGAACGCGCGCCGCGCACCTGGCGGCAGCGCTTGCGCGACTGGGTGGGCTGGATGATCAGTCCGAGGATACTGCTGCGCCTCGTGCTCGTGGTGATGGTGATCGCGCTGGTGATGACGCGCTCGCGCGGCGGCAACGGGGCGTTCTTCGCCAGCATGCTCGTCGCCGGGGCGCTCGGCCTCGCGCTTTCGCGCCACGCGACGCGCTCGGTGGTGATTCTGATCGCGAGCCTGGTGGTGATCGACGTATTCATCGTCGGCGCGTGGTTCGGCGTCGACAAGGTGATGCACCGCCTCGAACAGACCTCGCTCACGCGCGACGCCAGGGCGGTAGCGGGCACCAGCGAGCAGTCGCTCGAGGAGCGTGGCGACCCGGCGCTATTCGCGCTGAACATGGCACGCGACTACCCGTGGCTGGGCAGCGGCGGCGGCACGTTCGCCAGCACGTTCATGAAGTACCGCACCGAGGAACTCGCGGGCGACTTCTACGTCAACGCCGCGCACAACGACTACGCGCAGTTCCTCGTGGAGACGGGCGTCATCGGCCTCGCATTGATGGGCCTCGTTGTGCTGCTCTGTTTCGTCACCGCGCTGAAGGCACAGTACCAGCGCACCGACCCGCTCGCGCGCGGCGTCGCGTTCGGCGCCACGATGGGCATCGTCTCGCTGATGATCCACAGTTGGGTGGACTTCAACCTGCAGACCCCGTCGAACGCGCTCACTTTCGTCGTGGTACTGGCGATGGCGTGGCCGGCGGCGTACGTCGGGCGGCAGCGGCACGCGAGCGAGAGCGAGGAAGACCGCGCGGCAGCGGGAACGGCGCCAGGGTAACTGCACCGTTCCGGGCGGGCGTGCGCCTCGTCCCGACCGAGGGCGGCGGGCCGCTATTCCTTGGCGGAATACTCGTGCGGGATGTACGGAGCGCGCTCGTACGCGGGCGCGTACGGCGTGTGCTCGCGCGCCTTGGCACGATCCTTCTCGCGCCCCATGCGGTCGCTGCCGCCCAGCCAGTAGGGCTTCAAGCCGCGGCTTCGCCACCAGATCTCGGGCGCCGCCTTGGCGCTCCAAAGATCGCATCTCACGCAGCGTCGGGCTTCCTCCGTCGCTTCGCCGTCGGAGTAGCCGCGCTCGGCGAGTTCGAATCCACGTGCCCGCGACTCCGGCGGGAGTTCGCTCATCGAAACGCAACCCTTGCCCTGCGGATGGATGTCGGGGTGGTAATCCATTTCCTCTCCCGCTTCGGGCGCCAGTATTTCCGCGATGTCGCCGCTGCCCCCGAGGTAGCGGTCGATCTCCTGCGCGGCCGATCTCCCCTGCGCGATCGCCTTGATCACATTGAGCGGTCCGAGCACGACGTCTCCGCCGGCGAATACGCCTTCGCGGCTGGTCTTCAACGATCCGTCGGCTACGGCGATGGTCCCCTCGGCACCCCTGGCCAGTCCCCACGCGTCGGAGACCCCGGGGGTCTGACCGATCGCCGCCATGATCGTATCGGCGGCGATGGCATAGTCGCTCCCGGGCACGGGCTGCACGGCCGCCCGTCCGCTCGCATCCGCCTGTCCGAGCTGCATGCGCTGCAACCAGAGTTTGAGTGCGCTGCCGTCGCGCTCGATGCGCAGCGGAGAGGTCAGGAACTCGACCTTCACGCCTTCGGCCTCGGCCGCACGCATCTCGAAGTCGTAAGCCGGCATCTCCTTACGGCCGCGGCGGTACAGAATGCGCACGTCTTGGGCGCCCAGCCGCAGCGCGGTGCGCGCGCAATCGACTGCGACGTTTCCTGCGCCGATGACCGCGACGCGTTTCCCGACCGTGGGGCGGCGGTTCTGTTCGACGCCCAGGTTGGCTTCCTTGAGAAACTGCACGGCTTTCCAGACGCCGGGAAGATCCTCGCCGGCGATCTCGAGGTCCCGCGCGATGCAGGTGCCGACCGCCAGGAACACCGCGTCGTAGCCTGCGCGCTTGAGTTCGTCCAGATCGTCGACGCGCTGATTGCATTTCACGTCGACGCGGTGCGCGGTGATCATCGCGATCTCCTCGTCGAGCGCCTCGCGCGGAAGCCGGTTCGGCGGTATCCCGATTCGCAGCTGTCCCCCCGGCTTCGGCTGTGCCTCGAATACGGTGACCTCGTGCCCGCAGCGCTTGCCGAGATAGTAGGCCGCGGTCAATCCGGCCGGGCCCGAACCGACGACCGCCACACGCTTCCCGGTTGCGGCGGCGACCGCTTCGCCCCAGCGCTCTTTCCATACTCCGGTGTCCTTTTCGACGGCGGCGCGCTTGATGGCGTTGATCGCCACCGGCGCTTCCCACAGTGCGCGGCGGCACTCGGGCTCGCACGGCCGGTAACAGACGTATCCGCAGACCGCGGGGAACGGAATGCGCTCGCGCACGACTGCCGCCGCTTCCCCGAATTTTCCCAGCGCTGCATACCCGATGTAGCGGGGAATATCGATTCCCGCCGGACACCCCTCGACACAAGGCGCCCGCTGCCGTCCGCCGCCGTACGACTTTCCACTATGGTTTTCCATAAGTCATCCCCATGATCAACGCGCTACCACGCCGTCACCATACGGCGCTCGTGAACCGACACCACCTGGATCGCATCCTCGGGACATTCCACCTCGCAGAGGAAACAGCTCTGGCATTCCCGGAGGTATTTGATGTAGGCCTTCTTTGTCGACGAATCGAGCCTTATGACGTCCAGCGGGCACACGTCGACACACACGTTGCACCCTATGCACAGCTTAGGGTCGATTACTCGGATGCCCATTCTATCCTCCCGTCCTTGACACTCACGACGCCCTGATCCCGGGCCATCTTCCACAGATACGCGAGCTCCGCTTCACGCTTGGGCGCGACCGGATAGGTATCGATGGGAATATCCTCCGTCCACCACTTCTGCTCGCCGCCTTCCTGGCGCACGCGGATCCACTTGAGCCAGTTCACGTTGTCGGTGAACGGATAGTCCTCGCGCAGGATGTTGCGCGTTTCCTTTCTTTCAATCGCCGCCTTCAGCGTGAGTTCGGCGGTCAGAGTCAGGTTCTTGACTTCGTGACACAAGCGCAGATAGTGCAGGTCGTACGCGCCCAGCATCGGCAGGTCCTGATCGCGAATGGTTTCGACCCGCTGCAGCGCCCGCGCCATGCGCCGGCCCTCGCGCAGAAGCAGCACATCGTACGGGATCACCGCTTCCTGCAGTTCCAGCAGCACATGCTCGGATTCCAGTCCTTCCGGTCTGGCGAGCGGCGCGAACGCCCGCTCGCGCAGTTCGCCCACCTGCCCGTTCTCGTCGCCTGGATCGCCGGCATCGCGCGCGCAGCGGGCGGCCGAGGTTCCGGCGCGCGCGCCCGAGGTCGCAGCCGCCGCGAGGCCTGTGACGACCGCGCTCGGCGGGCACGCTTCACCTGCGGCGAACAGCCGCGGCGTGCGCGAAGCGTAATCGCGGTCCACGACGACACCGGGCCGCGTCGTCGGACCGGTGGGACAGAACTCGACCGTCTTCCGGAATTTCCCGTCCTGCACGACGCCTACGCTTTCGAACTCCCGCTGCGGCAGCGGCAGCATCTGGTACAAGCGCCCCATCTGCTCCGGTCCGAAGTGCCTCGCGTCCATCATGATGGGCGCTCTGCCCATGCGCGCCTCGATGCAGAAGAACGCGACGATCTGGGGCAGTCCGGAACGCTCCTTCAGTTTCGGGCTGTAGCGCACCATGAAGCGCTCGCCCTTCGAGTTCAGGAAGTAGGCGCCTTCGCCCATCCACTTGTTCATGCCCGGCCCGACGTCGACGCGGGCGGGCATCGCGTTGGCCGGCTGGTCGTTCTGTTCGCCGCCGCCCAGCGTCGCCCCGATGCGGTAGGCCATCGCGAACCCGTCGCCGGAACAGTCGCGCTGTCCCGGGTGAATGCTTTTGTAATAGGTGCTTCCGGTCGCGAGGACCGTGGCCCTCGCACGCAGGGCATGGAAATCGCCGCTGTGCTGGTGAAAACCGACTGCCCCGGTGACCTCGCCATTGCGCGAAAGAAGGTCGGTCAAGTAAAGCCGGTTGATCTGCTCGACGCCGATCGACTGCGCGTATTTGCGCAGCGAATCCATCAGCTGGGTGCTGAAGAACTGGACGATCGGGTAGGCGCCGCGCCCCGCCATGCGCCGGTAGCTGCCGTCGGTGTTCATCACCAGGTGCACGCCGTAGCGGCGCAGTTCCTCGAGGATCACGTGGCTTTCCTGCAGGTGGTCCCTGATCAGGTCCTGCTGCGCGAGATAGCCCTGCGCGCGGGTCAGCCGCAGGACCCTGTCGTCGAGGTCGTCTTCCGGAAAGCAGACGTGTATCACGCCGGCCGCAAAACAGCTGTTGCCGGTCTTGCCGACGGTGCCCTTGTCCACCTGAACCACGCGACGGGCTCCCGCCTGCTTGGCCTTGATCGCGGCGAACGTGGCCGCGATGCCGCCGCCGATGACCAGCACGTCGATGCCGTCGATAGTGTGAGTTTGAACCTGTAGCGCCATGTCTACTCCTTTGCCTGCCGTACCGACAGAAACCGCTGCACGAGATCGAGCCTGTTGACCTTGTTGCTATCGAGTCGGGGAAACTCGTCCATGAGGAGCACCTCCTCGGGAATCTTGTAGGACGCGATGTTCTTGCTGCGCAGGAACGCATCGAACTCTTCCGGGACGACATCCACGCCTGTCCGGGGTATCACGAATGCGCAGGGTACCTCGCCGAGCACCGGGTGCGGAACGCCGACCACTGCGGCTTCGAGCACCTTGGGGTGGCGGCACAGTATGGACTCGATCTCCGCCGGGTGGACCTTGTTGCCGCCGCGGATAATGACCTGCTTCTTGCGCCCCAGTAGCGAGAGGTTGCCCTGGGCGTCGATACCGGCGAGATCCCCGGTGCGGAACCATCCTTCGCGGCCGAGTTCTCCCCAGGCGCGACGCGTGGCCTCGAGGTCACGGAAATATCCGGAACTGGTGCCTGGGCCCCGGACCCACAGCTCGCCGACTTCTCCCGCAGGAACTTCCTGATTCGTCTCGTCGACGAGCTTCACTTCGATTCCCGGCAGCGCGCGACCCACCGACCCGCCAAGGCGAATCTCGCGCGGATCGTCCAATGCCGCCTGCGCGATGGATACCGTTTCCATGCTGCCGTAGGCCGGCGCCATCACGCATCCGAGCTTCGCTTCGGCTTCCTGCGCCACCGAAGGCAACAGCGCCGCGGTTCCGGTTCGGATCACTCGCAGCGAACTCAGATCGTAGCGCGATAGATCCGGGTGCTCCAGGAGTCGCAGCAGTATCGCCGGAACGGTACCCATGAAGCTCACGCGCTCGCGCTCGATCAATTCGAGGATCGTCTCCGCCGCCATCGATTCCGACAGCACCATCCGGCATCCGAGTTGGGCCGCGATCAGCCAGGCCATCGCGCCGGCGCCACCGCCCACCGGGGCAAAGATCCCGACCACGTCCTCCCGAGTGAGTTTCAGTCGTGATGCTATTCCCGATCCAATCAAGACTTGAGCGCCCTCGGGCCACTCGCAGACTTTCGGTTCGCCGGTGCTGCCGCTGGAGAGCGAAAGCAGAGAAACCTCGTCCGGCCCATAACGGGTCTGGTCCAGGCAGTCGGGTCGAATCTCCGGATCTGCACGCCGCTGCATCAGGTCGTTCAGCGATATTGCGCCGGCCGGAACCCGGTCCCCCGACACGAGCAAGTGCGGCTGCGCTTGCGAGCGGTCTTCATCGCGGATGCTTGCCATCATCTCCAGGTAGTCGAATCCCCGGAATTCGTCCACCAGCAGCACGGCCTTGGGATCGAGGTACCGGAACATGGGCCCCATCTCTGACTGACGCCACATGATCGGTGCGAATGCCGCCAGCAGACCTGCTTTCTTCAACGCGATCCGGACCAGCAGATTCTCGACGCCGTTCGGAAGCTGGATCAGGACAAGGTCGTCGCGCTTTAGCCCGAGGTCCAGCAACCCCAACGCGAGCAGATCGGACTGATTCTTGACCTGGGCCCAGGTGAGCCGGCTCTGACGGTCCGACATGGCTTCGCCGTCCGGAACGTCCGTCGCGTGGCGCTCGAGCGCGCGGACCATCGTGTCGGGCGACCACAAGCCCCGTTCGAGATATTCCCGAACCATCTCCTGCGGCATGCGCGTTGGTTTCGACACGATGGCTTCCTCAAACCCGAAACCATAGTAAGGTCATTGCAGAACGTCAAATTTATTCTCAGTAGCTATTACATTTACATATGTATATGCTTAGGCCAGCATCCACAATGGGCTTACGCAAAGGGGACCGGCGTGAACTTGCATCAACTCAAACTGTTCTGCGCGGTCGTGGAAACGGGAAGCTTCGCCCTCGCAGGAGAGCGACTTCACATCACGCAGCCGGCATTGAGCATCCAGGTCCGACGCCTTGAACTGGGTCTGCGCACGGTGCTATTGCGACGAAACAAGAAGGGACCGATGCTCACCGACGCGGGCAAGGTCGTCTACGATGCGGCGAAAGCGATCTTCGAGCGCGAGGACGGGCTGCAACGACAACTCGAGGAAATCCGCTCAGGAGAAAGAGGCACGCTGGCCGTTGCGATAAGTCCGACCGGCGTGCTGTATTTCGCCTCGCAGTTGATTCAGGCGTTCAAGCGCCGCTTTCCTGCCGCCGCCGTGATACCGACGATCGGAACGCGCGAGGAAGTCCTTGAACGGGTGGCGCAAGGAAGCGCCGATCTGGGTTTCGAATGGGGCCCGATTACCCATCCGCGGCTGGTCCACTCGGCTCTTATCCGGGCTCGTTTTCTTGTGGTCACGAGTCCTGAACACGCCTTCGCCGATAAGAAGGTCGTCCGGGTGTCGGATTTCGTGCACGAACCCTTGGTCGATCTGGACCACGGCCCGGGAACGCCATCCTTCGTCGAGCAAGCTCTTCTGAAGGCGGGAATTCGGCCGAAGACCGTGCTTCGCGTGCCATCGATCGACGCGATGAAAAGCCTCATTGAAGCGAATCTGGGCGTCGGAATGCTGTCGGACCTTTCGGTCGAGCGCGAGGTTGGCCTGGGACTTCTGAAACCACTGCCGTTGCAAGGGTTTCCTCTCGCCCGAGATCTCGTCGTCGTGTCACGCAAGGACGGCCCGATTTCGCGGGCGACCGCCTCATTCCTGGAATTCGCCGCGAGCTACCGTGCCCCGGTGTCTGCGCGGCCCCGGAGTCGCTAACCTCGAAACCCCGCGCTAGGACTTCGCCGCCCGCAGCGCGGTTCGTATCCTTTCCGGCGTGATGGGCAACTCCTTGACCCAGACACCGGTGGCGTTGGCGATCGCATGCGCGACGGCGCCGAGCACCGGCAGCGTGGTCCCTTCGCCGATTTCCTTTGCGCCGTACGGCCCCTCGGGTTCGTAGGATTCGACGAGTCCGCTGAAGATATCCGGCGCATCCTTGATGGTCATCACCAGGTAGCCGTGAAGGTTCGGATTCATCATGCGGCCTTTTTCATCGAACAGGATTTCCTCCATGATCGTTTCGCCGGCCCCCATGACGATGGCGCCTTCCACTTGGCCGCGGGCCATCATGGGATTGATCGGCACGCCGCAATCATGGTAATCGGTGAATTGTTCGATCTTGACCTTGCCGGTCTCGAGATCCACCGACGCCTCGCAGACCGAACTGCCGAACGAATAGGCGGGGCTGGTGCCGACGGTGGCACCCTTGTAGTCGCCGCCCAGCCCGTCGCGCGGTTTGTACCAGCCTGTTCCCACCAGGGGACCGTTGTCATTGAAGTACTTCCGCGCCACTTCTTCCCACGGCACGCTGCGGCCGTTCGCGGCGTACATCCTGGCATCCCGCGCCACCACCTCGGACGGATCGCACTCCAGCATGGCTGCCGCAATGGGCTTCATGCGCTCCACGACAGCTTGCCCGGCGCGCGATACGGCGTGTCCTCCCATCAGCGTCACGCGCGAGGAATAGGCGCCGAGATCGATCGGGGAGATGTCGCTGTCCTCGGCCCGCACGCGCATCCGCGACACCGGTATGCCGAGTGCTTCGGCGCACATCTGCGCCATGACCGTCTCCGCGCCCTGCCCGATTTCCGCCACCCCTATCATCAGGATCGCCGCCATGCCGTCCTCGGTGACGCGCACGATGGCATTGGCGTGCGGAAAGATCGACTTTTTCTGAAAATGTTCCGGCCCTTTTTCATGCGACATCTGCACCTGGCCCCGATAGATGGCGTAGCCGGCGCCCGAGACGAAACCGCCGCAACCGATCCCGATGCCTTGCCCCTTGGGCAGTTTGCCGTACTTTTCCTTCCATCCGGACTTCTTCTGTACGGCATCGAGCGTGGCCCGGAATTCGCAACTCTGGATGTCGAGATCGTTGACGGTCCGCGTGTTCGGGTCCATGGAATTGCGTCTGCGGATCTCGATCGGATCGATCCCCATCTCATCCGCCATCATGGTGAGGAGACACTCGAAGGCAAAGCGCGGCTGCGGCACGCCGTGGCCCCGGAATGCGCCGCAGGCGGGTTTGTTGGTCACGACCCGAATTCCCTTGTACTTGAAATTTGGAATGTGATAGAGCGTCGGCATCATGTTGCCGGCGTAATACGTCGTGGCCACGCCGAACGAGGCGTAAGCGCCGCCGTCGAGATGGATCTCGCTTTCGAATGCCTTGATCTTGCCGTTGCGATCGAGGCCCAGTTTGTACTTCATGTACTGCTTGTGGCGCCCGCGACCGAACAGCATCATCTCTTCGCGCGAGTAGACCATCTTGACGGGACGGCCCGTGATCTTGCTGAGGATCGGCGCGCAAAGCTCCAGCGGTGAGGTGCCCGCCTTCGCTCCGAATCCGCCGCCGACGGTGGGGCGGATGACACGAATCCTGCCCAGCGGCAGGTGGAATACGTGAGCCAACATGTACTGGACATAATGCGGCGCCTGTGTCGAAGTGTAGAGCACCAACGTTCCGTCGCTCTCCCAGGTCGCAATGGACGCGTGCGGCTCCATCGGCTGCTGATGCGTGAGGTTGCCGACGAAGGTCTCTTCCTTCACGAAATCCGACTCGGCAAAGCCCTTTTCCACGTCGCCGTGCGCCTGATCGACGAAGGTGTTGATGTTGCCCCGATAGCGCTCGTGAATCAGTGGCGCATCTTTGGCGATCGCTTCGAAAGGATCGAGGATCGGCGGCAGTTCCATGTATTCCACTTCGATCAGCGAAAGCGCTTTTTCGGCTGTCTTCTCGTCGATCGCGGCAACCGCGGCCACGCGGTCACCGACGTGGAGCACTTTCTTCTTGGACAGTACGTGTTCGTCGTAGCGGGCCGGTGAAACGCCGAAGCACTCATCCGGCACGTCCTCGCCGGTGATGACGGCGAGCACGCCGGGCAAGGCCATGGCTTTGCTGGTGTCGATGCGCTTGATGATGCCGTGGGCGATCGGCGAGCCGAGGATTTTGCCATGGGCCATGCGCGGCAGCGAAATGTCACCGGTGTAAAGCGCTCGTCCCATCGCCTTGTCCGCAGCATCCAGGCGCGGAATCGAGGCGCCGACACTCGCATAGCGTTCGTCTCCGACATAGCTGCCGTCGTCGGTTGCGGGAACCTCGCCCGATTTCTCGGCGCAGGTGCCGTCGCCCCGATAGTTCCCGCATCGCCGCACGGCACGCATAATTCCGAAGTAGCCCGTGCAGCGGCACAGATTGCCGGCCAAACCGTCCTTGATTTCCTCGATGCTCGGCTCCGGGTTCTTGTTCAGCAGCGCGATCGAGGACATGATCATCCCCGGCGTGCAATAGCCGCACTGGATGCCGCCCTCATTGACGAACGCCTTCTGGATCGGGGCAAGCTCGCCATCCTTCGCCACCCCTTCGATGGTCGAAATCTGTTTGTCCTCGGCTTCGCTGGCGAGCATCAGGCAGCTGTTGATCGGCGTGCCGTCGACCAGCACCGTGCAGGCACCGCAATCGCCCAGGTTGCAGCCCTTCTTGGTGCCGGTGAGGCCGAGCGTATCGCGCAGGACGTCGAGGAGCGTTTCTCCACCTTGCAGCGCGACTGGATACGGCCGGCCGTTAATTTTCAGCGTGCGTGTGTTCGCCATCACTTTTCTCCTGTTGCGCGCGCTTGAGCGGTCAGTAGGGCACGCCGGGTCAAGGTTCCGACGAGTTCTCGCCTGTACTCGGCCGATCCGCGCAGGTCCGAGATCGGCAGCGCTGCCGCTATGGCAGCTTGCGCCGCGCGGTCGAGACCGTTCTTGTCCAGGACCTTGCCTGCCAGCGCGGTGTGCGCGTCGGGTACAAGCGTCGGCTTGCCGGCAACTGCGGAAAGACACACGCGCGCCTGCGCGACGCTGCCGTCCGCCTTCAATTGCAGGCTCGCGGCCACCGCCGCCACGGCGACGGAATTCGCTTCGCGCAGACCGAATCGCGCATAGCCTGCGCCAAACCTCGCCGGGGAATGGGGAACCAGCACTTCGGTCAGGACCTCATCGTCGCGTAGTACCGTTTCCCGCGGGCCGACAAAGAAGGCTTCGATCGGCATGTTGCGCACTCCCGATGGCGACCACAGGTTCAGCGTGGCGTTACTGACCGCCAGCACCGGCGGCAGGTCGGCACACGGCACGGCACCGACGATGTTCCCGCCAACGGTTCCCAGATTTCGAACCTGCGGACTCGCCATTTCCCGGGCGGCGTCGCGGACGACCGGACATTTCTCGCGGATGACGTCGGACGTCGCCACCTCATTGAGTGTGGCGAGCGCTCCGATTCTCACGCGGTCATCGACGGACGCAATCCCCCGCAATGCCGCGATCCTGTTGAGGGAAATCACGTGACCGGCTCCGTACCGGTCGGTCTTGAGGTCAACGATCAGGGAAGTTCCCCCGGCCAGAAAGCGCGCCTGTTTTCCCCATCGAGCGATCATCTCCGCCGCTTGTTCAAGCGTGGAGGCGTCGTGAAACTCAGCTTCGGACAAGATCACGGCCTTCCTCCTACAGTATCCAAGAAAGACAGCGCCGCACCGTTCAGCTCAGCTCGGGCGTGCTGCGCAACAGTTCCCTGCGCCGCCTGCAGGCGAACGCAGCGTCACAGGCTGACACGAGAGAAATGCCGTCGAATTGACCTGCATCAAGCCGAGTCGGGGCGCTCCGACCGGCCGAGCGCTCGACGGTACACGGTACACTTACCCGCCGCACAACGTCTTCCAACGCACTCCAACCAGCGATGTCCGATACACTCGCCGCCCTGCTCCCGGTCTTCCTGCTGATTGTCACCGGCTTCGTGCTGCGCCGCAGCCTGCTGTCGGAGGAGTCGCACTGGACCGGCATCGGGCAGCTCGTGTATTTCGTGATGCTTCCGGCGCTGTTGATCGACACGCTGGCGCGCGCGGATTTCGCACGCCTGCCGGTCGGCAGCATCGGCGGTGCCCTTCTCGCGGCGATTGCGGCGATGGCAGCGATCTGCCTCGCGCTGCGACGGCCGCTCGCCAGTCGGCTCCAGATCGACGGCGCGGCGTTTACGTCGCTGTTTCAGGGTGCAACGCGCTGGAATGCCTTTGTCGCACTGGCGATCGCGGCGGGCCTGTTCGGCAACCACGGCGTCGCCCTCGTGTCGGTTGCGATGCTGGCGATGATCCCGGTGCTCAACGTGCTCAACGTGCTCAACGTCTGGGTGCTGGCGCGCTACGCCGCCGCAAAGCGGCCCGACTGGCGCACCGTGGTCGTCGCGTTGATCCGCAACCCGCTCATCTGGTCGTGCGCAGCGGGCATTGCACTGAACCGGATCGAGATCGCAATCCCGCCGCCCGTGCATGTCTTCGCCGAAGCGCTGGGGCGTTCATCGCTCGCGCTGGCGCTGTTGATGGTCGGCGCGGGGCTGCGTCTCACGAGTCTGCTGCAGCCTTCGCCGGCCGCGCTGCTCGCGAGCGTGCTCAAGCTCGTCGTGCTGCCGGCGCTGGCGATCGGCGCAGGGCACCTGATGGGATTGAACGCAGCCGGCCTCGGCGTAGTCGCGATCACGTCGTCCGTGCCGACAGCTCCCGTGGCCTACGTGCTGGCGCGGCAGATGGGCGGCGATGCCGAGCTGCTGGCGCAGATATTGACGATGCAAACCGTGCTCGCCGCGCTGACCATACCGATCATGATTTCGCTTGCCCTATGAACGCTGTCGAGCAGAACAGCAGGGCGTCGCCGGCGTCGTTCTCGGTCGCGCCGAATGTCCGCGGAGGGCTTCGCTACGGGCCGAAAAAGTAAGGGCCCAGCCTAAGCTGAACCCTTGATTTTTTGGTAGGCCGTGCAGGAGTCGAACCTGCGACCAACGGATTAAAAGTCCGCTGCTCTACCAACTGAGCTAACGACCCGAAAGAGGTCGGATTTTACTGCGCACGGCGCGCCAGCGTCAACGAAACAACGACTTACCGCGCGGTCCGCGGCCCAGTCTTATCGCTTCTTCAATCGCTGCTTGGCTTCGGCGGCAGCGGGACTCTGAGGGTATTTCTGTATCAACGCGAGCAGCGTTTCGCGGGCCGGCTTTTGTTCGCCGAGTTCGGCCTGCGCGCTGGCGATGTTCAGCATCGCATCGGGCGCCTTCACATTGTCGGGCCAGGCTTCGACCACCTTCTGCTGCGTGGCGATGGCAAGCCTGTAGTCCTTGGTCGCGTAGTACGCATTGCCGATCCAGTATTGCGCCGCGGGCACGAGCAGGCTGTTCGGATAGTTTACGACGAAGGTCTGGAAGGCGGCGACGCTGGCCTGATAATTCCCGACCTTGAACTGGTTGAGCGCCGCCTCGTAGGCATCCTTTTCCTTCTGCGCCTCCCGCTCCGGCGTAATGATCTTTGCTTCGAACTGCTGCTCGAGCTTGCGCAAACGCTGGTCCAGATCAGCGTACAGTTCCTTTTGTCGCCGGTCCGTCGTTTCGGAGCGATGGACCAGCACTTCAATCTGTCCGCGCAGGCGCGTCATGTCCTGCCGCAGCGCGTCGACCAGTTGCGCAAAATCCACCGCGCGGTCCTTGGCCGCCACGTCGAGCTGCGCGATGCGCTCGTCGAGCGATTTCTGGATCGCCGCCTGACTGGCGGCCACCTCGGCCCGCAGCTGCGAGATCTGTTTGCGCGCTTCCTCGTCGTCGAACAGTCCTGCCTGCGCCCTGCTTGCGACGAGCGCAAAGAACAGGACCGCAAGCAGGCGTTGCAGACGGAAGGCCGGCATCGTTCTAGAACTCGCCGCTATGCAGCAGATCGACGCGACGGTTCTGCGCCCAGCACGTCTCGCTGTGTTCGGTGCAGCGCGGCTTCTCCTCGCCCAGACTCACGGCGTCGATCTGCGACTCGCGTGCGCCCATCAACGCAAGCGTGCGCTTCGTGGCCTCGGCACGGCGCTGGCCCAGCGCCAGGTTGTACTCCCGGCTGCCGCGCTCGTCGGCGTTGCCCTGAAGCAGCATCTTTGCGCCGGCGTGCTGTTCGAGATACCGGGCGTGCGCCTGAAGCAGCGGTCGGAACTCGTCGCGGATACGGTCGCTGTCGTATTCAAAGAATATGGAGCGCTTGGAGAGGATGTTTTTAGGGTCCTTGAGCGGATTGACATCGATCTGCGTCGGCCGCACCGGTTGCGCGCTCCCCGATGGCTGCGCCGGCCGCGTCGACGGCACTGAGGCAGGCGCGCGATCTTCGACCCCGGGCTTGGTCTCATCGCGGGTCGGCTCGCTGCCGCAACCGTACAGCACTGCCAATCCCAACGCGGCGAATACTGCTTTTCTCATGGCTCTCCCCCCTTTGCTAATTTCCAAGAAATGGCCCCCACGCCGGTTCGCGCACATCGGCGGCCTGGACCGACAGGCGCTGCTTCACACGTCCGTCCGAGGATACGGCGGCCAGCACGCCGCGGCCCCCGACCTCCGTGGCATACAGAATCATCGTGCCGTTGGGTGCAAAGCTCGGTGATTCATCGCGCTGAGTATCGGTAAGAATCTGCACCTGCCCGCTTCCCAAGTCCATGACCGCGAGTTGAAAGCGGCCGTCCCGACGCGAAACGAAAGCCATCGTCTTTCCGTCCGGACTGAGCCGGGGCGACACATTGTACTCGCCGTCGAACGTGACGCGCGTGGCATCTCCGCCGTCAGCGCCCATGCGGTAGATCTGCGGGCTGCCACCGCGATCGGAGGTGAAATAGATGAATCTGCCATCGGCCGAGAATACCGGTTCGGTATCGATGGTCGCCGATCGCGTGATGCGGCGCACATTGCTGCCATCAGGATTGACGAGATAGAGCTGGGACCCGCCCTCCTTGGAAAGCACCGCCGCCAGTTGCTTGCCATCGGGGGACCATGCGGGCCCGCTGTTTGACCCCCTGAAGTTGGCCACGACGTGGCGCTGCCCGGTGGTCAGCGAATGCACATAGACGACCGGCTTCTTTCTCTCGAAGGAAACGTACGCGAGGCGCGTCCCATCGGGCGACCAAGAGGGGGAAATGATAGGTTCGCGCGATGCGAGCGCCACCTGTGCACCTTGTCCGTCCGCATCGGCGATGCGCAGCTCGAAGCGTCCGTTCTGTTTCACCACGTAAGCGATGCGCGTCGAAAACACGCCGCGTTCTCCGGTCAGCTTCTCGTAGATTATGTCCGCGATGTGGTGTGCCGTGGCGCGAACCTGTGCCGACGAAAGGGTAAAGGCCACACCGGCGATCTGCGTCTGCTTGGGTACGTCGAGCAGCCGAAACCGCACTTCGTAGCGCCCACGGGACAGCTGCTGCGCGCCGCCGATGACGATCGCGTCGGCGTTACGGGTCTTCCATTCGCTGAAATTGACCTGCGTGGGATCTGTGGGCAGAGGATTGACGCCGCCCGCGTATTGCATGCGGAACCTGCCGCTCCTGAGCAGATCAGCCTCGATAATGTCCGTGATGCGGGTGGGCAGCACCGATTCCCCCGCGAACTGCAGTACCGCAACGGGAATCTGGTTGCTCCCACCTCCGGTGATCTCGATGGTGAGCTGACCTTGAGCTGCGCCGGCGATGCAGCACAGGCAGACAGCGAGCAGATGCTGGATGGCTCGTTTCATGCGAACGGGGAGTATACAACCTCCTGCGCGACGGTTCATTCGTTGGGGCGGAACTTCAGCTGCAGTTCGCGCGCAAACTGTTCCGGGCGGTCGGGCAACGGTAGCGGCGAGGATTTCAGGATGGCGCGCTCCACGGCTTCGTCATAGGCCCGGTATCCGCTCGACTTGCGCAACTGCACCGAATAGACGTCACCTGTGATCAATTGCACAACGTCGAAGATCGCCTCCGGATTTCCAGTGATGCCTGCCGGCAGAACGACATTGCTCCTGACCTTGGTCTTGATCTTATTGACATAGCTGTTGTCGGCAATCGGACCTCCCGAAGGCGGCTGCACCGGCCTGCTCACCGGCGCCGCCTTTTGCAGGTCCCTTTCGGCCTCCTTGAGAATCGCCTGCGAACGGTCGAATTTCATGATCCGCGGCTCGACCTTCTTCGGCTCGACCTTCTTCGGCACGACCTTCTTCGGCGCGACCTTCTTGGGCGGTGGCTTTACTGGCTCCACCTCCTTCGGCTCCACTTTCTTCGGCGGTTGCTGCTTCTCCACCGCGATGTCCGGCTTGACCGGCTTCGGCTCGACCCTGGGTTCGGGCGGAGGCGGCAGCTCGACCTTCGCTTCGACCTTCGGCTCGGGCTTGGGTTCGACCTTCGGCTCGGGCTTCGGCTCGGGTTTGGGTTCGACCCGCGGCGCGGGGGCCGGCGGCGGTTGTACCACGGTGGGCGGCCGCGTCCAAAGCTCGACGTATACGGCGTCGGGCAGTTTCGAATGCCAATGAATGCCGAAGAACAGCACCGCGAACAGCACCGCGTGCACCAGCACCGCCAGCACCGCTGCGGGCGCATTGACCGGTTCAGGATTCACGAATACCGAGGACATCGCGGTCGACATCAGCGCGACTCGGTCTTCACCAGCAGGCCGACCCGGCGGATGTTCGCTTTTTGCAGCTCGTCCATCACCTTGAGCACGGCGTCATAACGCACGTTCTTGTCGCCGGCGATGACCACCGGCTGGTCGGGATTTTTCAACTGCCGTTCGCGCAGTGCGTCAACCAGCTGCGCCGTCGTCACCCGCCGCTCCTTGATATTCCCCGCTTTCGCCGTTCCCGGAGCATCCGTCTGCTCGCGCAGCAAGAGCGACGCATCGGCGCCAATGACAACCTCGAGCGGCGCCGCCGGCAGCTGAGCGGATTTGCCCAGGCTCGGCAGATCGACCACGCCCGTCGTGATTAACGGCGCGGTGACCATGAAAATGACCAGCAACACCAGCATCACGTCGATGTACGGAACGACGTTGATCTGATTCATCAGGCGCTGTTTACGCATCAGATACCCAATCCGTATTTCGATCTGCCACCCAAGCGTCGCCGAACGCGATCATGGCGCGCTCAGCGGTTGTGCGCCTGGCGCTGGATGATGTTCGAAAACTCCTCCATGAAGCTCTCGAAGCGCACGGCGAGGCGATCCACGTCGTGGGAATAGCGGTTGTACGCGACGACAGCGGGAATCGCCGCGAACAGGCCAATCGCGGTGGCCACCAGCGCTTCGGCGATTCCCGGCGCCACGGCGGCGAGTGTCGCCTGGTGCACGTTCGCCAGGCCTCGGAACGAATGCATGATTCCCCAGACCGTCCCGAGCAGGCCCACGTAGGGGCTCACGGAGCCTACCGAGGCAAGAAACGCCAGGTGCGATTCGAGACGGTCCATTTCGCGCTGATAGGTGGCGCGCATGGCGCGCCGCGCACCGTCGACAAGTACGCTCGGGTCGGCGGCGCGCTGGGTGCGCAGCTTCGTGTACTCCCTGAATCCCGCCTCGAATATGCGCTCCAGGCTGCCGGTCGAGTGGCGGTGGTTGACCGCACTCTGATAGAGCGCGCCCAGATCGTTGCCACTCCAGAAATCGCGTTCGAACTGCTCGGTCTTTTCGCGCGACTTCCGGATCGTGAAATACTTGTAGAAAATGTAGTACCAGGACATGAACGACACCACCAGCAGCAGCGCCATGACAATTTGAACGACGACGCTCGCATTCCAGATGAGCGTCAGCATCGACAGGTCTTGGGTAACGTTCATGCGACTTCTTCCAGTTTTCTGCGAATCGCCTCGGGTACGCCTATCGCCCTGCGGGTGCGAGCATCGACGCACGCGAGCGTGACCTCCGCCGACGCCAACATGACGTTTCCCCGCCTGATTTCCTGTGCAAACACCAGTCGCGCGCGTCCCAGCCTGCGCAGCCGCGTGCCCACCGAAAGCATATCGTTAAGCAACGCCGGCCTATGGTATGTGATTTGCGCCGAACGCACCATGAACAGCAGGTGCTGGTCGCGCGCAAGCTGTCCCAGATCGAATCCCAGCGACTGCATCAGCTCGGTACGCGCACACTCCATGAAATCGAGGTAGTTGCCGTGGTAGACCACACCCGCGGCATCCGTGTGCTGATAGTAGACGCGCTGATGCCAGGAGAAGTTCTTGCGGCTCCCGACCGTCTCCGGGCCGGACCCGCCGTCGTGGTCCCGCAGAGTCTTGTCAAGCATCTTCAAACAGCGTGCCGCTCTCCGGGCGGCGCGGCGCATCCAAGCCGAAGTGCCGGTAGGCCAGCGGCGTCGCAACCCGCCCGCGCGGCGTGCGCTGGACGAACCCCTGCTGGATGAGGAAGGGTTCGAGCACATCCTCGATGGTGTCGGTTTCTTCGCCAATCGCGTGCGCAAGATTATCCAGCCCCACCGGGCCGCCGCCGAATTTTTCGATCACCGCAAGAAGCAACTTGCGGTCCATGACGTCAAAACCGATCGAATCCACGTCCAGCATCACCAGCGCGGCATCGGCGACGTCGCGTGAAATATTTCCCTGAGCTCTCACCTGCGCAAAGTCGCGCACCCGGCGCAGCAGGCGATTGGCGATGCGCGGGGTGCCGCGCGCGCGCCGCGCGATCTCCAATGCACCCTCGCCCGAAATTTCGACGTTGAGCAGGCTGGAGGAACGGCGCACGATGCGCTCCAGTTCCGCAGCTGTGTAGAACTCCAGGCGCGCGACGATCCCGAATCGGTCGCGAAGCGGATTCGTCAGCATCCCGGCGCGCGTGGTAGCGCCCACCAGGGTAAATGGCGGCAAGTCGAGCCGCACCGAACGCGCGGCAGGCCCCTCGCCGATCATGATGTCGATTTGAAAGTCCTCCAGCGCCGGATAGAGGATCTCCTCGACCACCGGCGACAGTCGGTGGATTTCGTCGATGAACAGCACGTCGCTGGGTTCGAGATTGGTGAGAATGGCCGCCAGGTCCCCGGCGCGCTCGAGCACCGGACCCGAGGTATGACGCAAGTTCACGCCCATTTCCCTGGCGATGATGTGCGCCAGCGTGGTCTTGCCCAGGCCCGGCGGCCCGAACAGCAGTACGTGGTCGAGCGCCTCCTTACGTCCGCGGGCGGCCTCGACGAAGATCGACAACTGTCCGCGGATCTTTTCCTGACCGACATACTCGACGAGCGAGCGTGGACGCAGCGCGCGCTCGAAGGCTTCCTCCTGCACGCTCGCGGGCCCGGGGGCGATAAGTCGATCGATTTCGATGGCCACGCGCTATATTAACTCAGCACCTCGGCGCTCAAGCTTTGGATAATAGCTTCAGCGCCGCCCGGATGCCGTCCGAAAGCGATTGGCCCTCGGGGAGCTGCTTGACTGCGTGCAATGCCTCTTTTTCGCTGTATCCCAGGCCGAGCAACGCGTTGATGACATCGGTCGAAGCCGGCGCCGTGCGGTTCACGGCGCCCACGCCTGCCACGTCGGTGCCGAGCTTGCCCCGCAATTCGAGCAGCAGCCGCTCGGCGGTCTTCTTGCCCACGCCGGGAATCTTCACCAGCCGCCCGGATTCCTGCATGGTCACTGCCTGGACGAGTTCGGCCACTGACAGTCCCGAGAGTACGGCAAGCGCCGTACGCGCGCCCACGCTGCTGATCTTGAGCAGCTGGCGGAATGCCCGCCGCTCGGTCTCCGCTGCAAAACCATAGAGCAGATGCGCATCCTCTCGCACCTGCAGGTGGGTGTAGAGCGTGACACTCTCACCGGTCGAGGGCAAGACGTAGAACGTGCTCATCGGCACTTCGAGTTCGTACCCGACGCCGCCCGCTTCGACGAGAATCTGCGGCGGATTCTTTTCCAGCAGCACGCCGGTTAACCGACCTATCATGCCGTCCTGCCCTGCAACAGACGCCCGCGGCGAACCCGGTGACCCAAGGTCGAAAGCGCACCCATCCCCTGACCGCCATGCGCGTGGCAAATGGCGCAAGCAAGGGCATCGGCAGCATCGGAACCCGGCACCGCGGGCAAACGCAGCAGACGCTTTACCATTTCCTGCACCTGCGCCTTCGCAGCGTGGCCGTTGCCAACGACTGCCTGCTTCACCTGGAGCGCCGTATATTCGGCCACCGGCAGGCCGGCATCGACTGCGGCACAGATCACCGTTCCGCGCGCTTGACCGAGCGCAAGCGTCGATTGAGGGTTAAGGTTGACGAACACCTTTTCCACGGCTGCCTGACGCGGCTGATGGATCGCGATGACCTCGCGCAGGCCGTGGAGAATAGACTTCAGGCGCTCGGGCAGTTCATCGCCCGCAGATCGTATGCAACCGCTGGTGATGTAGCTCACCCGGGTGCCGGACTTTTCGATCACGCCGAATCCCGTTATGCGCAGGCCGGGGTCGATTCCGATAATTCGCAGCGGCACCGCCCCGGTCATTGGCGCTCAGCTCTCTCCGATGACAGCCGTGGTGTATACGTTCTGCACGTCGTCGATCGATTCCAGCGCGTCGAGCAGTCTGTTCATGCGCACCGCGTCGTCACCCGCGAGGTCGTGTTCCATGCCCGGCTTCATCGTGACCTCGGCCAGATCCGGCGTCAGGCCGCTTTTCTCCAGCGATTCCCTGACCCGGAGAAAATCTCCCGGCGCACACAGCACTTCCATCGAACCGTCGCCGTTCGTCACGACATCGTCCGCACCTGCCTCCAGCGCGGCCTCCATTACTCTTTCCTCGCTAGCGCCCGGAGCGAAAACGAACTGCCCGCAGTGCTTGAACAGATACGCCACCGAGCCATCGGTACCCAGGTTGCCGCCGTTCTTGGTGAATGCGTGGCGCACGTCTGCCACAGTGCGGGTCCGATTGTCGGTGAGACATTCGACCATTACCGCCGCACCGCCGACCCCGTAGCCCTCGTACCGGACTTCCTCGTAATGAACCCCCTCAAGATCGCCGCTGCCGCGCTTGATGGCCCGCTCGATGGTGTCTTTCGGCATGTTGGCGCCGTAGGCCCTGTCCACTGCGAGGCGCAGCCGAGGATTCATGTTCGGATCGGCGCCGCCCATGCGCGCGGCTACGGTGACCTCCTTGATCAGGCGCGTAAAAATCTTGCCCTTCTTGGCATCGGCCAATGCCTTCTTGTGCTTGATGTTTGCCCATTTCGAGTGGCCTGCCATATGAGCCTGATTATCCCCTGACCTTGAAGCAGCGGCGACGTATAATTTTAGCATCGCCATAGCGCCCCACCGGCATTGCGTTGACCCGCTGCCCGGGTTCGCATGCCGCATCCCGATCGCACAAGCCGGCAAGATCGAGCTCCGACCGACGGGCGGGTGGCATGTGCCCTTCGAATCGCCGCGGGCAGCATTCACTGGAGGAGAAACGCATGGATCTTGGAATTCGGGGAAGGAATGCACTGGTATGCGGCGCAAGCAAGGGACTGGGCCGCGCCTGCGCGACATCGCTCGCGCGCGAGGGTTGCAGCGTCACCATCGTCGCGCGCGACCGGGAGCAGTTGGCGAGGACGGCAGCCGCTATCCGCGCCGCCACCGGCGCCAAAATCACGGTGGTCGCGACCGACATCACCACCGACGAGGGCAGAGCCGCAGCGCTGGACGCAGCGGGAACCCTGGACATCCTGGTGAACAACGCAGGCGGCCCTCCAACGGGGGATTTCCGAAAGTTTTCGCGCGACGACTGGCTGCGCGCGCTGAACGGCAACATGCTCACCCCTATCGAACTCATCCGTGCCACGGTCGATGGCATGATGGAACGAAAGTTCGGTCGCATCGTCAACATTACGTCCAGCGCCGTCAAAGCACCCATCAATGTGCTCGCGCTATCCAACGGTGCCCGAAGCGGACTCACCGGATTCATCGCTGGAATCGCTCGCGAATCCGTGCGTCACAACGTAACCATTAACAATCTGCTGCCCGGTGCATTCGCGACCGACAGGCTCAAGACCATGTTCGCAGCGCAAGGGAAGGCGGCCGGCATTTCCACCGAACAGGCGATGGACGAACGCCGCAAGACCATTCCTGCCGGACGCTTCGGCGAACCCGAGGAATTCGGCGAGGCGTGTGCATACTTGTGTAGTGCACAGGCGGGCTTCGTGACCGGCCAGAATTTTCTGATCGACGGCGGCGCGTATCCGGGAACCTTCTAGGGCCTATTGACATTCACCGCGCGAGTGTTCGATCAGCGGCGCCTTTCCGCGTCCGCATCGTCTTCAGCAGTTCGCTCGCTTGAGCGATCCCCTGTTCTTGCGCCTTGGCCGCCCAAACCCGCGCGGCCGCCGGATCGCGATCTGTGCCGATACCATAGGCGAGCATCCGCGCCAGATTGAATTGTGCGGCCGCAAAGCCGCTCTCGGCGCTCTTGCGGTACCACTGCAGCGCCTGTCGCGGCTCAAGCGAGACCCCGCGTCCGGTTTCGAGAAGTTCCCCGAGGTTGTTCTGCGCGACGAAATCGCCCGCTTCGGCCGCGGCCCTATACAACTCCGCGGCCCGCTTTAGCGATTCCCGCGTTCCCTCCCTTACGTTGAGCCAGGCGAGCACGCTCGTGGCACCGACTCGGCCCTGCGCGGCGGCCGGCTCCAGCCATTTCTTCCCGCAGGCGGGGTCGACGCGAGCGCCTTCGATACACGCACGGCCCATCGCCTCCTGAGCCGCGGCGTCGCCCCCGGCGGCAGCCTTCTCCAGCCATTGACGTGCCTTTTCCGGATCGGTCTTCGACAGGCAAACTGAGGTCCGGTACGCGGCTGCAGCATGACCGAGATCAGCCGCCCGCGCGAAAAATTTGCAGCCGCGCGCGGAGTCAGCGGCGACCAGAATGCCGTCGGAATAATAAAGGCCGAGCGCGGCCGTGGCGCGTTCGGGTTCCGTGCGCGAGATCCGCGTCACGCGCCACACCGTGTCTGCGAGCGTCGTTCGAATCATCGTCAGATAGGCCGCTGAGTCCCGCACGTGACCGAGCGATTGCGCGTGCAGAACGCGATTGGCAGCCTCGATCGATATCCAACCCAGGTTTTGGCGGATGGTTTCGTCTTTTTGTTTGACCTTGACCACCTTGCGATGCGCGGCGATCAGCTTTTCCAGCTCGACGAGCGATCGCTTGGCAAGGTCCCCCGGCCGCAAGGGCGCAATGCGAGGCGCCGGGGCCGGCCGGCGCCTCGCGGACGGCCCCGGCGCCGATCGACGAGGGCGTTTGGCAACTGGCGATTCGGAATGGGTCGCGCCCCTTTCGCTACGCTTGAGTTCCTCTTGTCCGGCACCTTGCGCGCAGGCGGTCTCCGCGGACGCCGCGACGAGCAGGAATCCAAGCAGCCAAAACATCGCCACGATAAACAGCCTATCCATGGGTAGTCTCGGACCGAAAAACACGCTGAGAATGGACGATTTCGCGACGCGCATCAAGTGCGGTGAACCCCGATCGCCGTTCAGCTCGCGCGTTCGCCGCTCAGCCGCTGAACCGGAAGTGGACGATGTCCCCGTCCTGCACCACGTAATCGCGCCCCTCCAGGCGGTACTTCCCGGCCTTCTTCGCTGCGGCCTCGCTGCCGAGCGCAATGAAGTCATCGTAGGCGATGACTTCGGCACGAATGAACCCCTTCTCGATGTCCGCATGTACGGCCCCGGCGGCGCGCGGGGCACGCGTGCCACGACGAATGGTCCACGCGCGGCACTCGTCCTCACCGGTCGTGAGAAAGCTGACGAGCCCCAGCGCACGATAGACTTCGCGGACCATGATGTCGAGAACCGGTTCTCGTACGCCGAGCAATTCGCGGAATTCCTTCCGATCCTCCTCGGGCATGGCCTGGATCTCGCCCTCGGACTTGGCGCAACATGCAAACGTCGGCATGCCGGCCACGGGGAGGCCAAACCGCGCCAGTACCTCGGCGGTCGGCTTCGCGATTTCGTCCTCGCCCAGGTTGACCATCGCGAGAATGGGACGCGCCGTCAGGAACGCGTAGGTCCGCAGTTCCGGACGGGCAGCGAGTTCAGGATCGTCGTAAATGCGCTGGTTGTTATCGACCAGCTTGAAGCAGCGATCGAGTGCATCACGCTCCTCGCCCGGCATGCCCTGCTTGCCCTTCTTGCGCTCGATGCCGTCGCGTTCGAGGCGGGTCTCGACCAGCATCAGGTCGGACACGATCATTTCCGACAAGAGCGCGTCGATATCCGCGCGCGGATCGTTCAGCCCCTCCTCGTCGAAGGCGCGAACGACCAGCAGGAAGGCGTCCATCGGCTTGACCAGGTTCAAGAACCCGGCGTCGAGAGCCGACTTGTTGACCCTGCTCTCGCCCTTGTGGGCCGCATGCGCCTCGACAAGTTCGATGACAGCATGAGTCGTCTTCTTGGGATGGTACATCCCGGATAGCGTGTCGACTCGGTTGTCCGGGACCTTCACGCTGCCGAGCGTGATCCCGCCCTTCGCGCGGCCCGGCTCGGCACCAGTCAGCGCCGAAAAAAGGGCCGTCTTGCCACTCTGGGGAAAACCGACGAGTGCGACTTTCATTGGCCTCTTAGCTAGGGTGAAAAATGGACGCGCGCCTCAGTTCTTCCCGTCCGAATCCGCCGGCTCAGGCTTGTCCCGGGTATGAAGCTTCAGCATCGCGGCGTGCATGTCGCCGGCCAGAATCCACGGCGAGACTTGCAGGCAGCGATCGACTGCCGATTCAATCAACTCACGCTCGGGCGCCGGTGGTGCCGACAACACATAATCAGCAACGATATTCTTGTCACCGGGATGCCCGATGCCGATGCGCAACCGCCAATAGTCCTGCGTGCCCAATTGCTCGGCAATGTCCCGCAGGCCGTTGTGACCGGCCACGCCCCCGCCCCGCTTGAGCTTCGCCGCACCCGGCGCGAAATCAAGTTCGTCGTGCACGACCAGGCATTCTTCGGGCCGAATCCTGTAATACCGCGCCAGCGAACCCACCGCCATCCCGGAGGCGTTCATGTAGGTCTGCGGCATTATCAACCAGACCTCGCTCGAGCCGCGGCTCACCTTTCCGACTATCGCGTGAAACTTCGGCTGCGAGCGCATCTCCACTTCCTGCCTCACGGCCAAGCGTGATAGAAACCAAAAGCCGGCATTGTGTCGGTCTCTTTCGTGTTTTCGCCCTGGATTGCCCAGACCGGCGATGAGTCGAATCGACATGTGGATAGACCAAGGGCGCGGAACCTGGCGCCGCGCCCTTGGTGCTGGTTGGACGCGAGCTTGGACCTTCTACGCCTTGCCGCCTTTTTTCTCGGCGGCAGGCTCCGGCTCTGCCTTCGCCGGTTGCTTGGTGGCGGGAACTTCCGCGGCCGCCGGAGTTTCGACCGCGGCCACGGCCTCGGCAGCCACCTCCTCCTCGGCAACCACGAGCTTCGGAATTTGTGCAGTCGCGACCGGCGGGTTTTCCGCTCCCTTCAGGGAAAGTTCAACACCCTTGGGCATCTGGAGATCGCGAACGTGCAGCGAATGACCGACGGTAAGCTCGGAAAGATCGACTGTGACGAACTCCGGCAGGTCTGCCGGCAGGCAGCGGATGCGCAGCTCGTTCATGACGTGGTTCACGACGCCTCCCGAGAGCTTCACCGCAGGCGAAACCTCGGCGTTGACGAAATGCAACGGCACCTTCATTTGGATCTTTTCGTCGGCCGAAACCCGCTGGAAATCGATGTGCTGCACCTGCGGCTTCCAGGGATGCATGTTGAACGCTCGAAGCAGAACCGGCTCAGACGTATCGTCGAGCTTGAGCGTCAGTATCGATGCGTGAAACTTTTCGCCGCGCAACTGATGGAACAGCCCGTTGTGGTCGATCTCTATGTTTACGGCGGGCTTCTTGCCCCCGTAAACGATCCCGGGAACCTTTCCCGCCAGACGCAGGCGGCGGCTCGCACCCGTACCCTGCTGTTTGCGCGTTTGCGCAATAACTTCCATTGCCATTTTTGCCTCCATATTGACTCCTCGTCGTTCCGACTCGGAGAGTTCTCAAGGGCGATAACCCCTGTTCCAAATGTCCCGCCCGCGACCAGGCCGGACTACTTCAACTGCCAAATTGAATTCCTATTCGATAAACAGCGAACTGACCGAGTCCTCGTTGCTGATGCGAAGAATTGTCTCGGCCAGCAGGCCGGCAACCGAAAGCACCCTGATTTTCCCGCACGCCTGCGCGTCCTTTCTCAACGGGATCGAATCGGTCACGACGAGCTCGTCCAGCGCCGACTCGTCGATCCGCTGCACCGCGTTACCGGAGAGCACCGCGTGCGTGCAATATGAAACGACTCGCGTCGCGCCCTCGCTCTTCAGCGCATCGGCGGCTTTGACCAGCGTTCCTGCCGTGTCGACGATATCGTCCATGATCACACAGGTGCGCCCGTTCACGTCGCCGATGATGTTCATTACCTCCGAGACATTGGCTTTCGGTCGACGCTTATCGATGATCGCCAAGTCGGACTCCAGGCGCTTGGCGATCGCCCGCGCCCGCACCACCCCGCCCACGTCTGGCGACACCACCAACAAATTGTCGTATTGGTGCTTCCACACGTCCCCGAGCAGAATCGGCGTCGCGTAGACATTGTCCACCGGAACATCGAAGAATCCTTGGATCTGGTCGGCGTGCAGATCCATCGTCAGAACCCGGTCTACCCCCACCGCATGGAGCATGTTCGCCACGACTTTGGCCGAAATGGCTACCCTTGCCGAGCGCGGTCGCCGGTCCTGGCGCGCGTAACCGAAATATGGAATCGCCGCGGTCACCCGCGAGGCCGACGCCCTCTTCAACGCATCGACCATCAGCAGGATTTCCACCAGGTTGTCGTTGGTGGGATGACAAGTGGATTGAAGAACAAAACAGTCTTTGCCCCGCACATTCTCCAGTAGCTCGACCATGACCTCGCCGTCGGAGAATTTCGATACCGAAGCCTGCCCCAAAGGTATATTGAGCCGCCTCACGACGGCGTGCGCGAGCAACGGATTGGCGTTGCCGGTGAAGACCATCAGGCTTTCGTAGGCCATCGTCTCAGTTCCGCCTCAATACACCGCTGTAACGATCGACAAGGACCACCCAGTGCGCCGCGTGGCGGCGCAAAACCTCTGCGTCGCTGGACGAACGACTAAGTTGCACCACCGACCTCGGTTCTGCTTATGCGGACTTCGTACCTCTGAATACCTCGCCGTCACGCACGAACTCCGATCGCGGCGCTTTGAAAACATCCATTCTGCGACCCGCCGCCCTCTGCGGCAGGTGTCTGGCTGGGGAGGAAGGATTCGAACCTTCGCATGTCGGAATCAAAATCCGGTGCCTTAACCAGCTTGGCGACTCCCCAAAATGCAATCGTCCCGCCGCTCGACCGATATTTCCCTATTTTCCGGTTTCGCCGGCCTTGGTTCGGCTCGGACCAGACGCCAAAGGATGCTCGTCGAGTCCCCGTACCGCAAACCCGCGCATATCCGCGGGCAGCGCCGACACCACCGCGCGGGCGCGACGTTCGGTAGAGAATCCGGCGAAAACACAGCTACCGGACCCGCTCATGCGCGCATCTCCAAATGCCTTCAACCACGCGAGGTAAGCGGCCACCACAGGATATCGCCTGCTTACGACGGGCTCCAAGTCATTGTGCCCGAACCCGTCGGAAAAGCTTGATATTTTGATGCTTTTTGTATCTCGTGTCAATTCCGGTGCAGCGAAAATGTCAGCGGTGGACACCGCCACTGGAGGTACCAAAACGACGTACCAGGTGGGCGGCAGTCGCAAGGGCCGAAGTTGGTCACCGACTCCCTCGCCAAAGGCGTTTTCCCGGCACAGGAAGAACGGCACATCGGCCCCGAGGCCGCGGCCCAGATCCGCCAGGCGCTGCGAGGACAGATCCAGGCCCCACAAGCGGTCGAGCGCGATGAGCGTCGTCGCTGCGTCCGAACTGCCGCCCCCAAGGCCCGCACCGGTCGGGATGTTCTTCTCGATCGAGATTTCAATCCCGCGCTGACATCCGGATTCGCGCTGCAGTAATCGCGCGGCACGCACGCACAACTCGTCATTCTCCTCGACCCCGGGTAGCGGCTTCGCCAAACGCACCTCGGCGCTCGAAAGCGGCGTGAATCTAACCCAATCGCTCAAGTCGATCAAACGAAAGACGGTCTGCAAAAGATGATAGCCGTCCGCGCGTCTCCCAACGACGTGCAAGAACAGATTTAGCTTCGCCGGTGCGGGCCAGGCCCGGTTCCAATCGTCCAGGGGGTTGATCACCTTTTCACGCCGTACGGATATGCCCTTTCATTGCGGTGCCGTCCACTCATCCACGATCAGACGAATCTCGATATTGTCGCGCGACATGCGCAGCATCAACGGACGGGCGCCCTCGTATTCCTGATACTCAATCCCCCAACCGTTCTGCTCGAGTTCGCGGAGGCGTGATCGCGCGTCGCGCGCGACCCTCGCGGGATACGCCGGATCGGCGCGTCCTTGCACCCAGTCCGGCAATCCGGCAAGAGGCAGACGCCATCCAAGTATTCGTTCCGTCAGTGATTCGGCCTCGGACGCCTTGTACCGGCTCTGATCTGCCGTTACCAGTTCGACGCTTCCGCGTCGCCGCGTGATACGGGCGATGCCCTGTCCGAGCACCGAAGTAATCAACATTTCGTCGAAGTCCGAACCGTGCCGCCACACGATACGGCCGTTCATGCCTTCGCGGCCATGCCGCACCGCCACCCGTCCGACCAGCTCGAATCCGTTTTTCACCGGACCGGCATCCAGCGTATCCGGCAACGATGCACATCCGGTCAGCAATGCAGAGACAACAACCAATGCTGATCCGAATCCATACGCGAGAGACGGCGTGGCACGCTGAAGAAGGCCCTCGCGCAGAACTGTCGGGTCCCCACCGTCGTGCATGCTGCTCTCGTATCCTGAGTCGCTGCGTCGCCGCCAAGTTGAACGTCGTTCAACGAACCAGCGGCACTAGCGTTTTAGACGCCGGATTGTGTTATTAAGCGTCTCGTTATCGGGGTGTTTGTTCGCTGCCTCGCCAAGGATCTTTTCGGCCTCCTCACGCTTGCCTGAGACCCAAAGTACCTCGCCAAGATGGGCCGCGATCTCCGGATCGGCGCGGCCGGCAAAAGCACGCTTCAGATACTTCACGGACTCCTCGATCTGACCGAGTCGATAGAGTACCCACCCCATGCTGTCTATGATGAAATAGTCGGTGGGCGCAAGATTCAGGGCCTTTTCGATCAGTTCGCGGGCTTCGGCCAACCGCAGGTTGCGCTCGGCGAAGGTGTAACCGAGCGCGTTGTACGCATGGGCATGATTGGGCCGCAGTTGAATTACTTTCTTCAGACTCGCTTCCAGCACGTCAAAGCGCTCGATCTTTTCGGCGAGCATCGCGTAGTCGTAGAGCAGGTCGGGATTCTCCGGCAGGCGCCCAAGGGCGTTCTCGACCAAGGCAAACGCCTCTTGGTTGCGTTTTGCGTCGCGAAGTATCTGTGCTTCGGCGAGCGTAAGTTGCACGCGCTGTTGGTCGTCGGTTGCGTCCAGTTTTTGCAGACGGCCGCGCGCCTGTTCGATCCGGCCCTGCTTGGCCATGGCCTGCGCGTAGCGGATCTGCGAAGTCAGATATCTCTCACCCTGACCGACCTTTCCGTACCAGAGCAGCGCCTGCGGATAGTTCTTCTGCTCCTCCGCGATCTGGCCCAGATAAAGCAGGACGGTTTCCTTGTCCGCGAAATCAAGTTCAAGCAGCCGCTTGAGACTCGTTTCGGCGGCATCGTAGTCCGACAGCTGCATCGAGAGCAGCGCAACGGCATAAACGACGTCGGAATTGGCGGGAAAATCAGCGAGGAGCTTCTGGAATTCGTTGCGCGCCTCGGCAAAGCGCCGGTCCGCCACCAGCGCCCGCGCGTAGGCGAGTCGTACGTCGCGCGAGTTCGGATATCGCTGCAGATAGCGCGACAGCCGATCGAGAGCAGCCTCGACGGACCCGGGCTGGAGCAGACGTGCCTCCATAACCACCGCGGCTTCCCAGTCCGGCTTCAATTCCTGGGCCCTGCGGATCTCGCTGAGCGCGACTTCGCTCTGACCGGCGTTGGCGGCAGCCTGCGCCAGCGCGTAATGCGCCTGCGGCAGTTTGGGATAATCGTCGGTCAGCCGCCGCACGAGCGCCATCGCCGCCGACTTGTCCTTCGCCGACACCAACGAGCGGTTGAGTTGCATGAAAGCATCGCCGGCGTTCTCTCCCGCTGACTCAAGCAGTTTTCCGAGATATGGATACGCCTCATCGAACCGCCCCGCGCCGACCAGCAGCCCTGTGAGAGCCCGCAGGGGACGAAGCGAATGGGGATCCGTTTCGTGCCACACTCGGGCAGACTCGATCGCAGCGGTACCCATGTGCGCAAACACGGCCAGTTCGGTTGCGCGACGAGCGACACGCGGATCGCGGGTGCGCTTGGCGAGGTCACCGTAGGACTGTGCGGCGATACCAATGTTTCCGCGCTGTGCAGCAATCTCTGCCAGCAGAAACTCGTACAGCACGCTGTTGGTAAGCTCCTGTTTGGGCAGTTCCAGTTCCCGCTCCTCGGTCGGTCGCGATGTGCGCGGTCTTTCAGACGCTTTCTGCGCGACCGCGGCTGTCGCCGGTGCGGCTCGCGGTGCTTCGGTCCTTGGCGCATTCAGCGCACAGCCCGAGAGCGCCATGGCCACGACAACGGCTGCGCCGCGCTTGACCGAGGGCGCAATTGACACGGGGAAAACGCGGGGCGGGAGCATGCCAGACCTGACTGTTACTGGCCTTACAGTTTAGGTATATTTGCCGGGCGCGACAAGAACAATAACCACTCAAACAACAGCAATTTGTTCGATGCCAGAACTGCCCGAAGTCGAGATTACCCGGCGTGGGATCGCGCCCCACATCGAGGGAAAGACCGTGACCGGAGTCGTGGTGCGGGACCGGCGCCTGCGCTGGCCGGTACCACGCGGTCTGAACAGGCATTTGAGCGGGTTGACGCTGCACCGCGTTACTCGGCGTGGCAAATACCTCCTGCTGGATTTCCACGAAGGTAGTTTGATCGTGCATCTTGGAATGTCCGGCAGCCTGCGCGTCGCCGACCCCAACTCGGCGCCCGGACCCCACGAGCACGTCGACTTGGTGTTCGGTCCAGTCGCACTTCGCTTGCGGGATCCGCGCCGTTTTGGAGCCGTCTTGTGGACAACAGGTGAGATCGCCGAACATCCGCTGATTGCGGGGCTGGGGGTCGAACCGTTGTCGCAGGAATTCTCCGGAACATGGCTCTACGCCGCCACACGAGGACGGCGCAGCGCAATCAAGGCGCTGCTGATGAATGCGGCAATCGTAGTGGGCGTTGGAAACATCTACGCAAGCGAGTCATTGTTTCGAGCCGGAATATTGCCGCGCACCCAGGCGGCTCGGCTTTCCCTGCCCCGCTGCGACAGGCTCGCGCATGCGGTCGCCGAAACCCTGAACGATGCGATCGCGGCAGGCGGATCGAGCCTGCGGGATTTTATACACAGCGACGGCGGCTCCGGCTGGTTCCAGCATCGGCACTTTGTCTATGACCGCGCGGGTCTGCCCTGCCGGGTTTGCGCAACACCGATACGCCTGGCTCGACTCGGACAACGCTCGACATTCTGGTGCCCACGCTGCCAAAAATGAGCAGCAAGTCCCAGCTAACACGACGCGACGGGTTCACCGAGCACGTCAAGTCCGTCGCAATGCCCTATTCTTCGCTCAAGCGCGCGTATTTGCGCTGCAGTTCCTCGCGCGTTTCCTTGTTGTTTTGGTCGACGCGAATGCATTCGACCGGGCAAACCTCGACACACTGCGGCGTGTCAAAATGCCCGACGCATTCGGTACAGCGCCGCGGGTCGATGACATAGATCTCGACCCCCTGCGAGATTGCGCCGTTGGGGCATTCCGGCTCGCAGACATCGCAGTTGATACATTCGTCGGTAATGAGCAAAGCCATGATGATCTGCGCCGCCAATCCAGCGCGCGGGGATAATGGACTTCTAGCCTTACATTTCCTTGACCCTGGCGGCCATCCGCGCAGCCACGGTGGGATGCACAAACTTGTCGACATCGCCCCCAAGACCGGCGATTTCGCGCACGATACTGGCGGAGACGAACATATACTTTTCCGACGGCGTCATGAACACCGTCTCGACATCCGGAATCAGACTGCGATTCATCCCCGCCAGTTGGAATTCGTACTCGAAGTCTGATACCGCGCGCAGTCCGCGCAGGATTACTCTGGCCCCCTCGCCGAGCACGAAATCGCGCAGCAGTCCGCCGAATCCGCGGACCTCGACGTTGGTATAAGGCTTGAGAACGTCGCGCGCCATCTCTACTCTCTCGGTAAGAGCGAAAAACGGCCGCTTGCCACGACTGTCAGCCACGCCCACGACGACGCAATCGAACAGCGCAGAAGCCCGGCGCACGAGATCCTCGTGCCCTCGCGTCATGGGATCAAACGTCCCCGGATATACGGCCTTGATCATTTCGCTTCCTTCCGAGCAAGTGGTGATGCACGGCACCCGAACGTCCGTATTTGAACAATTCAAGCCGCGGGCATCCCGCGAACTTTGCGTCGCTTTCGACGTAGACGAGCCCCGTGTCCGACAGGCGCTCGATCAGCCGCGTCCAAAGACCCTTTGGAATGCCCTCACCGAATGGCGGGTCCAAAAACACGAGATCGAAACCCCTTGACGCCGGGGCCCTCGAAGACGCGCTGGCCAAGAATTCTAGCGCATCGCTGCAGACGATATTCAGGTTCCGCGCGCCCAGTTGCGTCGCGTTGTCCTGCAGCGCCCGGCAGGCACGCGGGGAACGCTCCACCATCGTTACCCATGACGCCCCGCGAGATAGCGACTCGAATCCCAGCGCACCCGAGCCGGCGTACAAGTCGAGGCAATACATACCGATCAAGTCCTGACCGAGCCAGTTGAAAAGCGTTTCACGCACGCGGTCCGGCGTCGGGCGCAAATCAGGCAGATCGACAAATCGGATCACTCGGCTACGCCAGACACCGCCTATGATTCGCACGCGATTCAGGCGCCGCAAACGGGTCGAAGTCTTGTTATGCGCGCCCACTGCCACTAACCACGGTAGTGAGCGCATAGGCAAGGCGCGAAGCGGGGAACTTCATCGAGAGGAAGCTGATAGAATCGCGCCGCTATCATAGCGTGATTTCACGTCCACTCTCCGCCCATCTTCATGCTCAGGCTGTTCAAGAATAGTGAACCAGGGGACAAGCCCGGCTGGTTCGACCGTCTCAAGGGCGGTTTGGCGAAGACACGCACGCAGCTCGGCGGCTTGTTCGCCGCACGGCGGATCGACGAATCGCTATTCGAGGAGCTCGAAACAGCTCTGCTATCGGCCGATGCGGGCGTCGCTGCGACCGAACATCTGATCACCGAGCTTCGCAAGCGTGCCAGGAAAAACCGGCTCGAGAACGCCGAACAATTGAAATCCGAACTGCATGAGCTAATGGTAGAAATACTCTCGCCGCTTGAGGTCTCGATCGACTGCGGGGCCCACCGTCCGTTGATCATCATGGTTGCGGGCGTCAACGGCGCAGGCAAGACCACGTCAATAGGAAAGCTTACGCATCTGTATCAGCGCCAAGGACACACGGTCTTGCTCGCCGCAGGTGACACCTTTCGCGCTGCGGCGCGTGAGCAGCTAGCGGAGTGGGGCAAGCAGAACGGTGTCACGGTCGTTTCGCAGCAATCCGGCGATCCCGCCGCGGTGATCTTCGACGCAATCCAAGCGGCGCGAGCGCGAAATATCGGCATCGTGCTGGCCGACACCGCTGGACGCCTCCCGACGCAGATGCACCTGATGGAAGAAGTCCGAAAGATCAAACGCGTGATCCGCAAGGCGGACGAGCACGCGCCGCACCATGTGTGGCTTGTAATCGACGCCAACACTGGCCAGAATGCCGTCAATCAGGTGTGCGCATTCGACGAGGCGATCGGGCTGACGGGGATCATCCTTACCAAGCTTGACGGCACAGCCAAAGGCGGCGTAGTCGCGGCCATTGCGCTGGCGCGATCCAACCAGGCGTCGGCACAGGCCGATCGGGGAACTCGTCAATCCAAGGACGCGCCGGTGCAGCCCATTCCCATCGCCTATGTCGGACTCGGCGAAGGACTCGACGATTTGCGGCCGTTCGTTGCCAGAGAATTCGTATCGGCATTGCTTGACTAGCCTTGGGCACAGATCTCATCAGTTTCAGCAAGGTCTGCAAACGCTACCCCGGCGGCTATGAGGCTCTGAAGGACGTCAGTTTCAGCGTCGAACCCGGCGAGATGGTTTTTGTCACGGGACATTCCGGCGCGGGGAAGAGCACTCTGCTCAAGCTCATCGCGGCAATGGAACATGCAACCTCCGGATCGGTGCTCATCGCCGGGCAGAACGTCTCGTCATTGCGCCGTCCCGCGATACCGTTTCTGCGACGCAAGCTGGGTCTGGTCTTCCAGGACCAGAAGTTGCTCTACGACCGCAGCGCATTCGACAACGTCATGCTGCCGCTCGTCGTCACCGGCCATCCCTGGCGCGAAGCCGCCAAGCGGGCGCGCGCAGCGCTGGACAAGGTCGGGCTTCTCGATCGCGAGCGCGCAAATCCGATCGCTCTTTCAGGCGGAGAACAGCAGCGACTCTGCATCGCGCGCGCCGTGGTGAACAGGCCGAACATCCTCATCGCGGACGAGCCGACGGGAAGTCTCGACACCGAATACGCCGACGCGATCATCGATATGTTCCGATCGTTCAATCAAGTCGGCGTTACGGTACTTATTTCCACCCACGACGACCGACCGATTCGAAGGCTCAGTCCGCGCGTGCTGACATTGAACCGAGGCAGCCTGGCGTGAGAGCCTGGCTGCGCCATCACGCGTTGAGCTTTGCCCACACTGCTCGGCGATTTGCTGCCAGTCCGGCCGCGACGCTGCTCAACGCACTGGTCATCGGCGTCGCTCTCGCCCTGCCCCTCGGCGGACACGTTCTACTGGCTAATGTGCAGCAGTTTGCCCGCGGCATCGCCGCGGATGCCCAAATCAGCATCTTCTTGGCGCCGGAGGCCTCGACGTCCGAAATCGCCGGCCTGCAAAAGCGCCTGCGTGGGACCCCAGGCGTGAGATCGGTCGCGTTCGTGAGCCGACAAGAGGCATTGGACGGGCTAAAACGCGTTCCGGGAATGGCCGAGGTGATTGCAACGCTGCGCGAGAATCCCCTGCCCGACGCGTTTGTCGCCACGCTTGCCGCGAGCGACCCCGAACTCGCGCAGCGCCTGGCGCGAGATTTCAAGAGCATTCCGCGGGTCGCCTATGTCCAGACCGACTCGGCATGGATGGAAAGGGTCCACAGCCTGCTTCGAGTCGGCCGCACGGCCGTGATGCTTGTGGGCGCGCTGCTGAGCTTTGCCTTGGTGGCGGTCACGTTCAATACCATACGGCTCCAGATTCTGACGCAGAGCAACGAGATTGAAGTTTCGAAACTGGTCGGAGCGACCAATGCCTACATTCGTAGGCCGTTCTTTTATTTCGGAATTCTCCAGGGCATTTTCGGTGGGGTCGTTGGCTGCGCAATCGTCGACATCGCGATATTGGTGCTCAACAACGATCTCGCGGGATTGGGAACGCTTTACGGCGCGAATGTTCGCCTAGAGCTTCTCGGCCGGTCAGACGGCTTCGCGGTTCTGACCTTTGCGGCAGTCCTTGGATGGCTGGGCGCATATGCGTCAGTGAGTAGACACTTATACAAAATAGAATCACAGTAACCGAGTTTCAGGATGATCTCAATCCGGGCTTGCACCTCGGCCGCTGCCAGCCGGGATCCGTGGATACTCGGGTTCGAAAACCAATTCTCAAATTAGCACTCTAACGCGTTGAGTGCTAAAATAGGGTCGAAATTTCTGGACTGGTCGCAGCTGCGGGCGGTTACAGGCAGGTACCTGATACGAATGGAGAAAATGCGAATATGAACAATGCCTTTGCATTGCCGGTTCCATTAACAGTCGGAAGCTTGGATAGCTACATCCACGCGGTGAACTGCTTGCCGATACTCTCCGCCGAAGAGGAGTTCAAGCTTGCTCGGAAATACCGGGCCCGGGAAGATATCGAGGCCGCGCACAAGCTCGTGCTGTCCCACTTGCGCGTCGTGGTATCGATCGCAAGGGGATATATGGGTTATGGACTTCCCCAAGCGGACCTGATTCAGGAAGGCAACATCGGCCTCATGAAAGCCGTCAAACGTTTCGACCCGGAACGCGGCGTGCGGCTGGTTTCATTTGCGATCCACTGGATCAAGGCCGAGATCCACGAATTCGTTCTGCGCAACTGGAGACTGGTCAAGGTCGCCACGACCAAGGCGCAGCGCAAGCTGTTCTTCAATCTACGCAGCATGAAGCCCGGGTTCGATTCCCTCACTCCAGCCGAAATCGACTCGGTGGCCGGAGCGCTCGGCGTTAAACCCGAGGAGGTCGTCGAGATGGAAACACGCCTCTACGGGCAGGACGTATCCCTCGAATCGAGCAGCGATGACGAAGACGACCGATTCGCCCCCATCGCGTACCTCAGCGATCCGGGAATCGGACCCGCACAGATTCTGGAAGCGGACGAAAACGAACGGATGAACGCCAGCGGACTGGAAACGGCGCTGGCGAGCCTCGACGATCGAAGCCGCAGGATTATCGAGGCGCGCTGGCTGCGCGAAAAGGATACCGCGACGCTGCACGACCTGGCGCGCGAGTACGGGGTTTCGGCCGAGCGCATCCGCCAGATCGAAGCAAAGGCACTGGCCAAGATGAAAAGCATAATGTCGGCGGCTTGAGGACGGCCGCCCTTTGGCCAGTCGGAATTCACACAGGCCGGAACAAGACAGGGCCGATCCGTTCAGCCGCCGCTGAGCAGAATCCTTATTTCTGTCGCAAACGTGTCCACGTGCCCCTGCTTCACTAGCAAGCGCACCCGTCCCTTGGGATCGAACACGTAGATTCCGGCCGTGTGGTCCACCGAGTAGTTGTCGGGCCTGGAACCGGGCACTTTCTGATAGAACACTTTGAATTCCTTGGCAACACGGGCGGTCTGCTTCATATCGCCGTATAAGCCTAAGAAGTCAGCGTGAAAGGCGGGCACGTATTGCGCCAGCAACTGCGGCGTATCGCGTTGCGGATCCACCGTGACGAAAAGCACCTGCACGCGCTTGCCGTCATCGCCGAGTTGCTCGATGACCGATTTCAGGTGCGCGAGCGTGGTGGGGCAGATATCCGGGCAGTGAAGATAGCCGAAGAACACGACGAGCGCCTTGCCGCGGAAATCTGCGAGGGTCCTGCGTTTGCCCGTGTGGTCGGTCAGCGACAATTCGCGCGCATAGCCGGCGCCCGTGATATCCGCATTCTGGAATTTCGGCCCCGACGGTCCGCAGCCGGCAATCAGGAGCGCCGCACATGGGGTTGCCGCGAGCAGCCGCACGCTAGAACCGGACGTAGTGGTCCACGAGCAGTGCCGCGAACAGAACCGACAGGTAGGTGATCGAGAACCTGAATGTGCGCCGCGCCAGTTCATCGCTGTAGTCCAGATTCAGCCGCGCGGCGTAATGCAGGAACCGCCCTCCGAGCATCAGCGCAGTTGCAAGGTAGATCCAGCCGCTCATGCCGTAGGCGAAGGGAAACAGGCTGCAGGCCAGCAGAATCAGCGTATAGAGCAGCACATACAACACGGTAAACCGGCGACCGTGGGTCACCGGCAGCATCGGCAAGCCTGCACGCGCGTAGTCTTCGGTGCGATACAGGGCGAGAGCCCAGAAATGCGGCGGGGTCCAGGCAAAGATGATCAGGAACAGCAGCAGCGCTTCCGGCGCGACCTCTCCGGACACGGCGGCCCAGCCAAGCACCGGCGGCATTGCCCCGGACGCGCCGCCGATCACGATGTTCTGCGGCGTGAGCGGCTTGAGCAATATCGTGTATACGATCGCGTAGCCAAGGAAGGTACCGAATGTGAGCCACATCGTCAGGGGATTGACGAGCCGGTACAGAATCCACAGGCCGGCGCCGCCGATGAGGCCCGCGAACACGAGGGTCTGCAGCGGGCTCAACGTGCCGCTGGGCAGCGGCCGCGAACGCGTGCGCATCATCACTGCGTCGATCGTCCGCTCGAGCAGGCAGTTGACGGCAGCTGCGGCACCGGCCACGAGCCATATCCCGATGGTAGCCGCCACCAGAACGCCGGGCGGCACCATGCCCGGGGTTGCGAGAAACATACCGATGACCGCGCAGAATACGATCAACGCGACGACCCGCGGTTTGGTCAGCAGATAGAACTGACGCAGGCGATCCACGCCGAGATTGAGGGCCAATTGCATGCGTGTATGTGCGGCTACCGAAGGGGTCGCCGGGGGGCCGTATGGTATCACGCGCCAACCGGTCTGGGAGGCGACGCGGCCCGCTACGACCCCGGCCCCCTGCAACATACCCCAGGTGTCTCTCGCGCACCGCCGGCGCCGAAGGGTGTACTGCGCGGCGCTTGGGGCGATCCGGCAGCCCGGCCGTGCGCTCGCGCCCGCGCGTCTCGAGCAGTAGACGCCGGCTCACGATCTGCCTTAATATGGCGCCGGTGTGACATTTGGGCTTTATTTTCTAGAAAAATAGGTATTGAGGGGTGGGATGTCGGGTCCGACGGGGATCCGTTTCTTCCAGCGGCGTCCTTCCCAATTACTGCGTCAGTCCAATCATCCGGGGCCGAAGTCATGATCCTAGCAGTTGCATTGGTGTTGTTGGTCGTCGGCTCGGTCCTGTTTCACTTTCTGAGCCCGTGGTACTTCACGCCGATCGCCTCCAACTGGGGAATGATCGACGACACGGTATCGATCACGTTCTGGGTCACGGGATTCGTGTTCGTCGCCGTCAACCTGTTCATGGCCTATTGCGTGCTGCGCTACCGCCACAAGAGGGGCAGCCGCGCCGCGTACGAACCCGAGAACAAGAAACTGGAGGGCTGGCTCATCGGGTTGACCACGCTCGGAATCGTAGCCATGCTGGCCCCGGGCCTGCTCGTATGGGCAAAGTTCGTCGACGTCCCGAAAGACGCGGCGGTATTTGAGGCCGTTGGCAGGCAGTGGTACTGGAACTACCGCTTTCCCGGCAAGGACGGCGTGCTCGGCGCCGTCGACGCCCGGTTCGTCAGTGACAAGAACCCGCTTGGCGTCAACCCGGACGATCCGTTCGGACGCGACGACGTCCTGATTACGAGCCCCGAAGTCCACTTGCCGGTAGGCAAGCCGGTCAAGGCGCTGCTGCGCTCGCTCGACGTACTGCACGACTTCGCCGTGCCGCAGTTCCGCGTGAAAATGGACCTGGTGCCCGGCCTGGTCACTTACGCGTGGTTCACGCCGACTCGGACCGGAACGTTCGACATGCTGTGTGAAGAATTGTGTGGCACCGCGCATTTCACGATGCGCGGCAAAGTCGTCGTTGAGGAAGAGCACAAGTTTCGGGAGTGGCTGAGCAGCTACCCGACATTCGCACAATCCCTGGCCCGGCCGGCGGGCGATGCCGGCGCGGGCAAACCGCTCTACGCGACGTGCGCCGGCTGCCATGGCGCGCAGGGCGAGGGCAATCCCGCGCTCAACGCCCCGAAACTGAGCGGGCAGGGAGACTGGTACCTGAAGCGGCAGTTGACCTACTTCAAGTCCGGCGCACGGGGTGCACACGAGCAGGACGTGTACGGCAAGCAGATGGCTGCGATGGCAGCGACGCTGGCGGACGAGACCGCCATCGACAATGTTGTCGCCTATATCGGAACGCTGCCGGATGCGCCGGCTCCGGGCACGCTGAAAAACGATGCAGCCGAGGGTCGAAATCGCTACGTGACCTGTGGTACCTGTCACGGCCGCAACGGACGCGGCACGCAGGCGACGAACGCGCCGCGGCTCGCGGGCATGAGCGACTGGTACATGGTCAGGCAACTGGCGAACTTCAAGCAGCGGATACGCGGCGCCCACCCCAAGGACCCATACGGCCCGCAGATGGTGTCGATGGCCGAGATCTTGCCCGATGACAAGGCGATCGCCGACGTAGTTGCCTACATCAACACTTTCAAATGACCGGATTCGCGCGTATCGCGTGTATCGAAGAATCAGCGGAGAGGAAAACTCAATGAGTTATGTCGCGCACGACGAATCCGTGTTCGTCCGGCCAGCCGAAGTCGGGGAGATGGAGCTCTACCACCCGAAGACCTTCATCGGGAAGTACATCTGGAGCCAGGACGCGAAAGTGATCGGAGTCCAGTACTCGATCACCGCGATCGCGGTGGGCCTGGTCGCGCTGGTGCTCTCGGGAATCATGCGGCTGCAGTTGGGATTCCCGCATGTCTTTTCGTTCATCAACCCGAGCAACTACCTCCAGTTCGTGACCATGCACGGCATGATCATGGTGGTCTACCTGCTCACCGCGCTGTTCCTGGGAGGATTCGGCAACTACCTGATCCCGCTGATGGTCGGAGCGCGGGACATGGTCTTCCCGTACGTAAACATGATCAGCTACTGGGTCTATCTGTTCGCCGTGCTGCTGCTGATGGCGAGTTTCTTCGTGCCGGGCGGATCCACCGGCGCCGGCTGGACGCTGTATCCGCCCCAGGCCATCCTGGACGGAACGCCGGGGGCGAACTGGGGAATCATCCTGATGCTCGTGTCGCTGGCGTTCTTCATCATCGGATTCACCATGGGCGGGCTGAACTACGTCGTGACCGTCCTGCAGGCCCGCACCCGCGGGATGACCATGATGCGCCTGCCGCTGACCGTATGGGGCATCTTCATGGCCACCATCCTCGCGCTGCTGGCGTTTCCCGCCCTGTTCGTCAGCGCCATCATGATGGCCTTGGATCAGATGCTGGGGACGAGCTTCTTCATGCCGGCACTGATTTCCAAGGGGCAGCACCTCGACTACAACGGGGGCAGCCCGGTGTTGTTCCAGCATCTGTTCTGGTTCTTCGGGCATCCCGAAGTCTACATCGTCGCCTTGCCCGCCTTCGGCATTGTCTCGGACCTGATCTCCGTGCACGCCAGAAAGAACATCTTCGGCTACAGGATGATGGTCTGGGCGATTCTGGCGATCGGCGGCCTCAGTTTCATCGTCTGGGCGCACCACATGTATGTCAGCGGGATGAACCCGTACTTCGGCTTCTTCTTCGCCACCACCACGCTGATTATCGCCGTCCCAACGGCCCTCAAGGTATACAACTGGGTGCTGACTCTCTGGCGGGGTGACATCCGCTTCAACGTACCCATGCTGTTCGCCATCGGTTTCATCTTCACGTTCATCAACGGAGGACTGACCGGACTGTTCCTCGGCAACGTGACCGTGGACCTCCCGCTTTCGGACACCATGTTCGTCGTCGCCCATTTCCACATGGTGATGGCCGTGTCACCCATCCTGGTCATTTTCGGGGCGATCTATCACTGGTATCCCAAGGTCACCGGGCGAATGCTGGACGATACGATGGGCAAGTTCCACTTCTGGGTCACCTTCCTCGGCACCTACGCAATCTACTACCCGATGCATTACCTGGGTTTCCTGGGCGTACCGCGCCGCTACTATGCGGTGACCGGCACGGACTTCATCCCCGAATCGGCCCAGTCGCTGAACGCCGGCATCACCGTCGCGACGCTGGTCGTGGGCAGCGTCCAGTTGCTGTTCCTGTTCAATCTGGTCTGGAGTTATTTCCGAGGCCGCCCATCGGGCGACAATCCCTGGGGGGCCACCACGCTGGAGTGGCAAACCCCCCACACGCCACCGAAACACGGCAACTTCGGCGCTGAATTGCCGGTGGTCTATCGCTGGGCCTACGATTACAGCGTGCCGGGTGCCGAGAAGGACTTCATACCGCAAAACCAGCCGCCGGCTAGAACAGCGGAGGATGCAGTGGACGCGACGTCATGACGATCATCTTGCTGGTCGTGGTGCCGATCATGGCGGCTGTCGTGTGGTGGCTGTTGCGGCAGACGATGAATGTGCGCCCCTGGACCGAGCAGCGCCCGGGCGACGCCCTCCCCGGCGACGGCGTCCTGTCCCTGCCCCCGGTAACAATTGGTCTCGGGGTGTTTCTGGCGGTCGCCACGTCGCTGTTCGCGCTGCTGATCAGTGCCTATAACATGCGGATGGAGGCAGCCGACTGGACGACCCTGGCCGTGCCCAAGGGACTGTGGGTGACTACGGGGGTGCTCGTACTGAGCAGCATCGCCATGCAATGGACCCGGTCCGCGGCGATACGGGGACGGATTGACCGCGTGAGAATGGGCCTGATTGCCGGGGGCGTCCTCGCGTTCGGTTTTCTGGCGGGGCAACTTCTGGTGTGGCAGCAACTGCACGCATCGAGCCACTTCGTGACCTCGAATCCTGCCAATGCGTTCTTTTACCTGCTCACCGCGGTGCACGGCCTGCACCTGCTCGGCGGCCTGTGGGTCTGGGGCAAAACCACGGCCAAGCTGTTTCGCGGCGCTGCGGTCGGCCGCGTTCGCCTGAGCGTGGAACTGTGCACCGTGTACTGGCACTACCTGCTGCTGGTCTGGCTGGCCCTGTTCGCATTGCTGCTGTCCACGCCGCCGCGCCAGAACGCATGCACGCCGGATGCGGTTGCGATCTGCGGGTCGCCGAGGTGAGCACATGGCACAGGCGCACGGAAATCGCATCGCGGACCCGATGCTAGCGCCGGAGCCACAGTTGCCGCAGGCTGTACAGATAAACCAGATGGACAAAGGGGATCGAAGAACATGACACAACCCGTATCGACGAGTTCTGCGCAGACCTTCCCGCTGCCCGAAGGCCTGCCGGGCATCGTCGCGGACTTCTCGTCGGATCAGAGGGCTTTCAAGAACGTCCCCTGGGGCAAGGCAATGATGTGGATCTTCCTTCTCAGCGACACCTTCATCTTCAGTTGCTTCCTGATCTCGTACATGACGGTGCGCATGTCCACCACGGAGCCCTGGCCAAATCCCAGCGAGGTGTTCGCATTGACGCTTTGGGGAAAGAAGATTCCCCTCATCTTGATCGCGATCATGACCTTCGTCCTGATCAGCAGCAGCGGGACCATGGCCATGGCCGTCAAGTTCGGCTATGAGAAGAACAGGAGGATGACCTTCATCCTGCTGCTGGTCACCGCGGCATTGGGCGCCACGTTCGTCGGAATGCAGGCCTTCGAGTGGACCAAGCTGATCTTCGAGGAAGGGGTGCGCCCGTGGGGCAATCCGATGGGCGCGGCCCAGTTCGGCTCGACCTTCTTCATGATCACAGGTTTTCACGGCACGCACGTGTCGATCGGTGTGATTTTCCTGATCATCGTGGCGGCAAAGGTAATCCGGGGGGACCTGGATCACGAAAGGCCGGGCTTCATGACCGGCAGAAAGGGGAACTACGAGATTGTCGAAACCATGGGCCTGTACTGGCACTTCGTCGATCTGGTCTGGGTATTCATCTTCGCATTCTTCTATCTTTGGTAAGAACAATCATGGCACACGCGCAGGGACAACAGCATCCGATCGGCATCTACCTCAAGATCTGGGGATTGCTCTTCATTCTCAGCACCGCATCTTATCTCGTGGACTACTTCCACTTCCAGGGATACCTCCGATGGTTTCTGATCGTCACGTTCATGCTGATGAAGGCGGGCCTGATTGTCGCCGTGTTCATGCACATGATCTGGGAGCGACTGGCCCTGGTGTATGCCATCTTGGTCCCGCCGCTGCTGTTGATGGTGCTTCTGGGCATCGGAGCCCTTGAAGCGGACTACACGTTCTTCACGCGCGGCACGTTCTTCGCGGCCGCCACGAAGGCGCCGGCGCAGCATCGCTGACACGCTCGGATCGGTCGCCTTGCTCAGGTGTGGCGTATCATCCCTACCCTCTGCTGCAGAGCGATCAGCCAGTGCGGGTCGGGCCGGCCCGTGCCTGCCGGTTCCATTTGGGGATGCGATTTCAGGACCGCCGCCAGCGAAATTTCCTGCTGAGGCTCTAGGTCCACGAACAAGACATGCCTGCCTTCGCTTAGGGGCTTTTCGAATCGGGCGAGGTCCCGGTTGGGCTTCTGAATCCCGATCAGCCCTCCCTCCCAAGCACTAAAGCCCAGCAGCACGACGGCCAGGAAGATGAAGGGCATCCATCCAACCCTGGTTTGCGTCCAGCCCGCAGCGTACGCGACCAAGAGAACCAGCGCGAAAGCGCAAATCCCCACTACGGCGCCTCGCTTTGTCGAGCGGACGATGTCCTGCTTCATGAACGACTGAACCTCGTGAAGATGAGGATGTTGCTCCACCGCCGCGTCGTTCTGGCTGAGCACGTGAATTTGCGGTGTCGAAACGCCGGCTGCCTCCAGTTGCTCCTCGAACACTTCCAGGTCGTCCAAGCTGTCGCTGACGAAGTAATGCCTACGCATGCTCATGATGAACTCCTCCTGGTCTGTGACTCTGGCCACTATTCTTGACTGTGCGCTACCGCAATCCTGCACCGGATACCCTGTTCGGGCAAGAGGAAACGAAGGGCAGACCGCAGTCCTGAACTCAGCGCCGCGTTGCGCGGTCCGAATGATCACTTCGGAATTTCAGCCGGCGCCATCGCCGACCCGGCAGCGCCTGAGGTTGAGCACGAAGTACAGGATCACGATGAGAACTCCCATCGCGTACCACTGCAGCGCATAGGCTCGATGCACATCGACCCCCTGGTCGGGACGCTGCCACTGGCGTACAAGGCCGTCGCGGGTATCGCTGGTCTGCTGAATCACGATCGGTTGCAAGGCGAGCCCGGAATTCTCCTCGATGCGCGCAAGTACGAGGTTCTGCACGAGCGGGCCTCCTCCGGGGTCCGTTTCGAGTTCATATACGCGCTTCGGCGGCACGACCGCCAAGCCTTCCAGCACCAGATCTCCGGCAGGCGTGCGAATCGGAGGAAGGCGGGCGCGTGTCTGCCCGACCCCTATCCAGCCCCGATTGACCAGCACATACGTATCGCCGCCCCGAATTCTGAAAGGGGTCACGACATGATAGCCGGCCGTGCCACCCAGTACGCGGTTGTCGACGAACACGGTGTACTGCGGCGCAAACGCGCCGTGAACCGCGACGCGACTGTACGCGTAGTCCGAGGCGGCGACCCTGGTAGAGGGCAAGGACAGCACGGGCCCCTGCGCCAGTGAATCGGTTCGCTGCTGAAGCGCGAGCT
>MEQX01000024.1:75368-86383 GCA_001770415.1 Betaproteobacteria bacterium RIFCSPLOWO2_02_FULL_63_19
TTGCCGAGCAGGATCGCGGCCGCCATCGCGGCCAGGGCGCACAGCGCAAGCCCCGGCCTGAAGCTAAACTGCCAGGCACCGCAGCGAAATTCGCTTGTGCGAATCACCCCGAATGCCGCTCCTAGGCTAGACTGGTCCGCGCGACCGGCGGGTCACCATGAAACTCATAGTCATAGTCTTTGTCGTCCTGATCCTCGCCAGCCTCGGCTCGGCCCTTTATTTCCTCGTGACCGGCCAGAGCGGCTCCAGTCGCATGCTGAAAGCGCTTGCGCTCAGGGTCGGCTTCTCGTTGACGCTGTTCCTGCTGCTGATGGCGGCTTATTACCTCGGCTTCATCCCGGCAAGGATCACCTAGGAAGGCGCGGTCTTTCTCCACGCCTCGATCGCGAGCTTGTTGTTGCCGGGGAACCGGGTCATATCCAGTAGACGAAGATGAACAGCAGCAACCAGACCACGTCCACGAAGTGCCAGTACCATGCCACGCCCTCGAATGCGAAGTGGTGATCCGGCTTGAAATGGCCCGACAGGCAGCGAATCCAGATCGTTGTGAGCATAATGCAACCGACTGTCACATGGAAACCGTGGAAGCCGGTGAGCATGAAGAACGTCGACCCGTAGATCCCGCTGCTCAGCTTGAGGTTGAGTTCAGAGTAGGCATGCCCGTACTCATACATCTGGAACCCGAGAAACGTCGCCCCGAGCAGGATCGTCAGAAGCAGCCACAGATTGAGCGCCCCGCGCCTGTCCTGCAGGAGTCCCCAGTGCGCGATCGTGAGCGTCACGCCAGACGACAGCAGCAGCAACGTGTTCAGCGCAGGGATGCCCCAGGCGGCCATCGGAGTAAACGGATCGGCGGCAATCGGACCGGCAGTGGGCCACGAGGCGCTGAAGTCCGGCCACAAGAGTTTCTGCTCGAGGTCTCCCAGGTCCGGCACGGCGAGCACGCGCGCGTAGAACAGCGCGCCGAAAAACGCCGCGAAGAACATGACTTCGGAGAAGATGAACCAGCTCATGCCCCAGCGAAAGGACAGGTCGACACGCCTGCTGTACAGGCCTCCTTCGGACTCGTCGATGACCTGCCCGAACCAGCGAACCATCATGTAGACCATGATCAGCACGCCAGCGAGCACGGTCCACGGTCCGCTCGAGACGCCGTTGAACCACATCGCGGCCCCGCCGGCCATCAGGAACAGCGCGGTCGAGCCGATCACCGGCCAGGGCGCGGGGCCGGGCAGAAAATACCAGGGTTGCGATCGCGTCATTCTCGTTTCTCTCTCTGGCCGGGGTCGTCCTACTTCACCACCGGCGGCGTCTCGAAGCTGTGATACGGCGCAGGCGCGGGGAGGTGTGTCCATTCCAGCGTGTCCGCCCCGTCCCATGGCCGCTGCGGCGCCTTCGCCCCATGGCGAACCGCCTTGTACACGATGTATGGCAGCAGCACCTGCGACACACCGAATCCCATGGAACCGATAGACGAAATCATGTTGAAGTCGGCGAACTGGAGCGCGTAATCGGGAACGCGGCGCGGCATGCCAGCCAGACCGAGGAAATGCTGTACGAAGAACGTCATGTTGAAGAACACCATCGACAACCAGAAGTGCCACTTTCCGAGGGTTTCGTCGTACATCCTGCCGGTCCATTTCGGCAGCCAGAAATAGACGCCCGCAAAGGCCGAGAACAGCGCGCCGGCAACCATCACGTAATGAAAATGCGCCACCACATAATAGGTGTCGTGTACTTGCACGTCCACTGCGGCCATCGACAGCACCAGACCCGAGAATCCACCCATCGTGAACATGAACAGGAAGCCGACGGCGAACAGCATCGGCGTCTCGAACGTCAGTGAGCCCTTCCACATTGTCGCAACCCAGTTGAACACTTTCACGCCGGTCGGTACGGCGATCAGCATCGTGGCGTACATGAAGTAGACCTGCCCGGTTACCGGCATGCCGGCCGTGTACATGTGGTGGGCCCAGACGATGAACGACAGTATCGCGATCGAGGCGGTCGCATAGACCATCGCGGTGTAACCGAACAGCGGCTTCCTGGAAAAGGCTGGAATGACTTGCGAAATCACCCCGAACGCCGGAATCGCGATGATATAGACCTCCGGATGCCCGAAGAACCAGAAGATGTGCTGATAGAGGACCGGGTCGCCACCACCGGCCGCATTGAAGAACGATGTGCCGAAATGCCGGTCAGTGAGGATCATGGTGACCGCGCCCGCCAGAACCGGCATTACCGCGAGCAGCAGGTAGGCGGTGATGAGCCAGGTCCAGCAGAACATCGGCAGCTTCATCATCGTCATCCCCGGCGCCCGCAGGTTCAGGATGGTCGTGATGATGTTGATCGACCCCATGATGGAACTCATTCCCAGGATGTGAACCGCGAAGATGCTGAAGTCCATGCCGGGCCCCATCTGGGTGGCCAGAGGCACGTACATGGTCCAACCCGCCGCCGGCCCGCCCCCCGGCACGAACAGGGAAATCACCAGCAGCAGAGCCGCAGGCGGCAGCAGCCAGAAACTCCAGTTGTTCATCCTAGGAAAAGCCATGTCTGGTGCGCCAATCATCATCGGAATCTGCCAATTGGCGAATCCGACAAAGGCGGGCATGATCGCGCCGAACACCATGATGAGTCCGTGCAGCGTGGTCATCTGGTTGAAGAAATCCGGGGCGACGAACTGCAGACCGGGCTGGAACAACTCGGTGCGGATGATGAATGCCATCAATCCACCGACGAGGAACATGGCGAAACTGAAACACAGGTACATCGTGCCGATGTCCTTGTGATTGGTCGTCATGACCCAGCGCATGATCCCGGAAGGATGATGCGCGTGGTCCTCGCCGCCGCCGTGCCCGGCGCGCGCGGTATCGTGGATGCTCGCGCTCATGGTCGTGCTCCCGTTGTCTTGATTCCCATTAGATTCGCTTACTCGTCCCCGGCCGCTTGCGTTCGGCCCGCAACGGCCCGGCCGCCGCTCCGCGGCTTCACTTGCGCTGCGCCCTGACCTCGGCGGGCTGGATTGCCTCGCCGGTCTTGTTGCCCCAGCTGTTGCGCGTATAGGTGATGACCGCGGCAATCTCGGAATCGGACAACTGCTTGCCGAACGCCGCCATCGCCGTGCCCTGCTTGCCGTTCAGCACCATGCTTATCTGATCGACTTTTGGCCCGCTTACCGCCTTCGAGCCATCAAGCGCCGGAAATGTGCCCCTTACACCCTGCCCGTTGGCTTGATGGCAGGCCATGCAATTGGCCGCGTAGACCTTCGCACCGCGCGCCATGAGATCCGCGAGCGTCCAGGTCTTGTTCGGGTCGTCCGCGCGCGCCGCCATCTTCTTCTGCTCGCCGACCCACGCGCTGTACTTTTCCGCCGAGACGACTTCTACCACCACTGGCATGAACCCGTGGTCCTTGCCGCACAACTCCGCGCACTGGCCGCGGAACGTGCCTTCCTTGTCCGCTCTGAACCACGTGTCTCGCACGAAACCAGGAATGGCGTCCTGTTTGATCCCGAGCGCCGGCACCCACCATGAGTGGATGACGTCGCTCCCTGTGGCGAGAATACGGATCTTCTTGCCTAGCGGCACGACGAGCGGGTTGTCCACTTCGAGCAGGTAGTGCTCGCCCTTGGGCACCGTGCCCTGGATCTGATCCCGCGACGTCGCCAGCGCCGAGACGAAGCTGATGCCTTCGCCTTCCCCTCCGAGGTAATCGTAGCCCCATTTCCACTGATAGCCGGTCACCTTTATCGTGATGTCCGGATTGGAAGTGTCGCGTAGCAAGAGCAGTGTCCTGGTTGCCGGCCACGCCATGAGTATCAATATGATCAACGGGACGATGGTCCACACGAGCTCGACGGTGGTGTTTTCGTGGAACTGCGCGGCCTGGTGGCCCTTGGACCTGCGATGTGCAAACACGGAATAGAACATTACCGCGAAGACGGCAACGAAGATCACCACGATGATGCCCATCATCAGCATGTGCAGGTCGTAGATATCCTGCGCGACTATGGACGCCGGCGCCTGCATGTTCCACCGGTCGGCGGCGGATGCCAGGCCGGGAAACCCCGCCAGCAGGACACAAGATGCCGATGTTGCCATCCTGTGTCTCATCGTGTTCCTTCCCTGCCACAACGGGGCGTTAGCGGCAATATCCGATCTGTTACCGACGCTCGCTGAACCTCAGACATAGGGTGAATGGTGAATGGGGAGGTGCTGCGAAAAGGGCGGCAGGTTACCATACAAGAGCCACATGAACAAGCCAAACCCTCGGGCGATTCGGGCGAAATGGTCCCACTCACCTCGCCTTATTCAGGGCAAAGTCAGTCTTGACCACCTGGACGCCGTCCGCCCTGGTGCGCGCCGCGGCCTTCCACGCATGCCCATAGACGATCTCGAATGTCGCCGTCAGACGCCCATTACTGCGCGTAGTCTCAAGAGCGGCCACCATTTGGTTCCATGCGCCTGGTGCCATCAGACCGCGCCGGCGACCGACGTCGACGTTCGATTGGCCGGATAACCGCAGATCACGCACGAGCGCCGCGACATCGGGATAAGACATTGACACAATCTCCATATCCATGACAGGTTCGGCGAAACCGGCAGTCAAGAGCATATCGCCCAGATCGTGCATGTCGATGAAGTGGTGCACGTGCGCGTAGTTATCGATGCCGGTGAATGCGCTTCGAAGCTCCTTGAGCGTGTCCGGTCCGTAGGTCGAAAACATGAGCAGCCCGCTCGGCGCAAGCACGCGCGCCAGTTCCGAAAACGCAGGCAGCGGGTCCTCTGCCCAGGCAAGGGCGAGATTGGACCAAACCATGCCGACGGTCGCAGGTCCAAGAGGCAAGCGGGAAAAATCACCGCAGAGATGGTGACATGAAAATCCGGTGAACAGGTCCCGGGTGCGCCCGAGCAGTGTTCGAGACCGGCGCGCCGATCGAGTCATCGCGTGGGCAACGTCCAGACCCACAAGAAGAGACTTCGGATAGCGCATCCTCAGCAGCCGCAGACCTTCGCCCGTTCCGCAGCCCGCGTCGAGCACCGCGGCCGGACTGTAGCGAATGTAATCAAGTCGCTCGGCCATGCGCCGTTGCACCTCCCGCGCCAGTACGGCACCTTCGACGTAGGTCGGCGCGGCCTGTCCAAAACGCCGCCTTGCGGCGCCCAAATCGATCCGGGACGCATTCATGATGAAGCTCGGCGCGCCCGCGACCCTGGCACCTGTCGAAAGCTTGCCGTCGACTCGATCACGTGCCTGTATTCCGCGATGCCGACTCGTGCGTTGATCCGCTGGCTGGCCGCACGAACACCCGGCCAGCCTGACCTTACGGCACCTGGAAATGAACAGTCCACGGGACCAATGAGAGCAACATCGTCGTCCGTCCGCGCCGCGGATGCCGGCCTCGCATCTGGCACGCACTTGTCTGCAGGGACCATTGCACTGGCCGCAACTGCGCAGAGGATCTGTGAATGCCGCGAATTCATGGTGGTGCCGCTGATCATCGCGGCCTGAGGTGCCGATGTCAACGATAGCATCACGACTGTTGGGCCCGGGGGTACGCTTGCTGCGCGTGGCCTTGTCTCAGGACTGCGTGCTCTGCGGCGCCGAAACCAATGATGTGCCGTTATGCAAGCCCTGCCGGGCCGAATTACCGACGCTGGCCCGCGCTTGTCCCTCGTGCGCGATGCCAAATCGCCTTGGCGAGACTTGCGGAACCTGCCTGCGGCGCGCTCCACCGTTCGACAGGACGTACGCCGTCTGGCGCTATGCCTATCCTGTCGACCGACTGGTGCAGGCGCTCAAGTTCCACGGCAGACTTGCGCTTGCGCCGTTCTTCGCCGATGCGTTCGGACCCGTAATTGAGCGGCCGCATGCGGAGCGAGTCGATATCCTAATTCCCGTGCCGCTTCACCCCGAGCGCCTCGCCGAGCGCGGCTTCAACCAGGCGGCTGAGATTGCGCGCCATTTAATTGCAAGAACCCGCGGCCATGCAATGCCGCTCCGGATCGAATCTCGAGCGGCAAGGCGAGTTCGCCGTACACTGACACAGGCGCGACTTCCGTTCGATCAGCGCGCGAGCAACGTGCACGGGGCATTTGCCTGCAGCACGGATTTGAAGGGAGCCCGCGTTGCGGTCGTGGATGACGTCATGACCACAGGCGCGACGCTTGCCGAGCTGGCGAATGTGCTCAAGCGTGCCGGAGCCGCAAGTGTGGAAAACTGGGTGGTAGCCCGAACAATCGATTGATCATTCAGGAGTCTACTGTTGACAAATCCGGCGAAAGACTTGGGTTTGCGTACGCGCCTCGGTTGCGGGCAGTCGCGAAGTTGCAACGGTCCGCGACCGAGGCATCGGATCGAGCACCGGCGATGGATCCCGGTTCCTCGGGCCCCGGCGGCCAGGCGCGAACATCCTCGGCAAGCTCTCACGGGACACCCGGGTTCGAGACTCGCCTGACGGCCCATGTTCGATATCGTACTGTTCGAGCCTGAAATACCCCCCAACACGGGCAACGTCATCCGGCTCGCCGCCAATATCGGTTGCAGGCTGCATCTCGTGCAACCCTATGGTTTCCGCCTTTCCGAGCGCGCCGTAAAGCGCGCCGGGCTGGACTATCACGGTCTCGCGAGCGTGACGCAACACCGTGACTGGCTAGAGTGCCTGCGACATTTCGACGGACGGCGCATATATGCGCTGACCACGAGCGGATCCCGGAATTATGCCGAAGCCGACTTCGCGCGCGATGACGTGTTTCTATTCGGTTCCGAAACCCGCGGCCTGCCTGGGCAGGTCCTGGCCGGATTTCCCGCGCCAATGCGCTTAAGGCTGCCGATGAGCCCCGCGAGCCGTAGTCTCAACCTCGCCAACGCGGTGGCAGTGACCCTCTACGAGGCTTGGCGCCAACAGGGATTCGACGGAGGGCGGTAGAAGTTCGTCGCTGATCCAGTCCACGCCGCAATCCGCGTCGCGGACAAAATCGTCAAAATCAACGTCGTCTCATGGCTTCGATGTCGCTACGGACTCTGCACCTCTTCCTTCGGGTCACGCCCCAGCAGCGACTGAACGGCTTCCTGCGGCCCTAGTCCGCTATACAAAACGTCGTACACCGCCCGATTGATGGGCATGTCAATGGATCTTGCGTCCGCGATGCGCTGTATCTCCTGCGCCGAATACACCCCTTCTGCCACGTGGCCAAGAGTCGGTAGGATGTTATTGATCTGATGGCCCTGCGCGAGGAGAAGCCCGACCTGGCGATTGCGCGACAAATTTCCGGTGCAGGTAAGAATAAGATCGCCGGCCCCCGCGAGCCCCATGAACGTTTCGCGACGCCCCCCCAGAGCCACCCCGAGCCTGGTAATTTCCGCGAGTCCGCGCGTGATCAGCGCCGCGCGGGCGTTGAATCCCAATCCCAAGCCGTCGCAGATTCCTGTAGCGATCGCCATCACGTTCTTGGCGGCGCCGCCGATCTCGACGCCGGTCAGGTCGGTGCTGAAATACACGCGCAACAGCGATTGGTGCAACTCGAGCGCCGTGGCACGCGCGAATTTGGCGTCCCGCGATGCAAGAGTCAGGGCGGTTGGGCGGCCCTGAGCGACTTCCAGGGCAAAGCTTGGTCCCGAAAGCGCCCCGCAGCGAATTTCTCCCAGTTCCTCCGCCGCGATTTCGTGTGGCAACCGCGCACTGGAGCGCTCGAAACCCTTGCATACCCACAATACCGGCAGTTCCCACCCTGCACGGCGCAAAGCCCTCAGCGTGTCCCTCAGCCCTGCTGTTGGCGTTGCAACAAGTGCCAGGGCCGCAACCTCCAGCGCGCGCTGCAGATTTCCGCTGACGCGTACCGACTCGGGCAGCCCCACCTCCGGCAGATATCGTGTATTGAAGCGAGAGCGGTCGAGCGCTACCGCCTGTTCAGGGTCTCTGGCCCAAAGTGTTACCGCATGCTTCGCCGAAAGCGCGATGGCCAGCGCGGTACCCCATGCGCCCGCCCCCAATATGGTGATGTTCATGAAAAGACGGTGTACCGGGAATGCCTCGCGCGCTCTGCATCGGGGGTGCCTTTTCCGAGTGCCGCAACGCTATTGCGATCCGACCATCGGCAGGCACGAAAACCGAATCGCATTCCGCCCCGCACCGTGCGCGTCGTCCGCTGTTCTGTGTCTAATGCGCAATCTCGATCTTCGGCCGCGACTGCTCCGCCGTGTGCTGCTGATAGAGCGCCTCGAAGTTGACCGGTGCAAGCAGCACCGGCGGAAAACCGGCCCGATTGACGGTGTCCGAAATTGTCTCGCGCGCGTAGGGAAAGAGCACGTTCGGGCATACCATCCCCAGAATCGGATCAAGTTCGGACTCCGGCACGTTGCGGATCTGAAAGATGCCCGCCTGCGCCGCTTCGACGAGAAATACCGTCTTGTCGCCCGCCTTGGCCGTCACCGTGACGGTGAGCGTCACTTCGAACAGAGCACCATCGACCGACTGGACATTCTGCGAAAGCTGCACTTCGAGCTGTGGAGCGTCCTGCGACATGAACACCTGCGGGGCGTTGGGCACCTCGAGCGAGAGGTCCTTGACGTAAATTTTCTCTATGTTGAATACGGGCTGCTGGTCGCTCATTGAGGCTCCCGAAAAGGGGTTAAGTCAAATCTCGCGCCCTGGCCGCGAGCAGCGGATCGAGTTTGCCGCTTCTGTCGAGCGCAACCAGGTCATCGTATCCACCGACGTAGGTGGCGCCGATGTAAACCTGGGGCACCGTTCGTCGTCCGGTTTTCTCGAACATCTCCCGGCGTTTCTGAGCGTCGCCATCGACTCGGATTTTCGCGATATTGTCCACGCCCTTGGCCTTGAGCAAGATTTCTGCACGAACGCAGAACGGGCACATGCCCGTCGCGTACATCAGCACCTGGCCCATAAGCGCTACTTCTCCACCGGCAGTCCCGCCTGCTGCCACGCCGCGATACCTCCGCTCAAGATGAACACCTGCGAAAAGCCTTGCCTGCGAAGAATTGCGGCCGGAGCGCCGCATCGATTGCCAGATTCACAGGTCACGATAATTGGTTTGACCTTGTAGCGTGCGATATCGGCCAAACGGGTCTCGATCTGCGAACCCGGGATATTGCGCGCGTTCAGTATATGTCCTTTTTGAAACTCGCCCTCGTTGCGCACGTCCAGGACTAACGCGTCTTGCCGGTTAATGAGTTGTGTCGCTTCCAGCGTGTTTACGGTTGCACCGCCCGCGCCGCGCCGCACCAGTGGCCAAAGCAGCATCCCTCCGCTGACGAGCGCGACGGCGACCAGATAGATATTGTCGACGATAAACGTTGCCAGATCGTGTTTCATGAGAGTGCCTCGGGGCCACAAAACGCCTTGCCCATCATTTCAGCTTACGCCCCGCGTTCTCTGATCGCCGATCGAATCGGTCGCTCGGCCGAAATCCGTCCTCGCGGCGCAAGCCGCAAGCTCTCGTCGAATCCTGCAGGCAAGTGCTTCGGAGACCCGCCGGATTCCGGCCTGCAAAGGCGTTCTGCGTTTGAAATCCAATCGGCTATTATAAGATGCTCAATGTTACCCCGCAAAAGAAACGAGGGTGCCGATGCATAAGATCGTACTGCTTCGCCACGGAGAATCGACCTGGAACAAGGAAAATCGTTTTACCGGCTGGACCGACGTCGACCTGACCGATGCCGGCCGAGAAGAAGCTCGACGCGCCGGCCAATTGCTGTGTGCCGAAGGCTACATCTTTGACGTAGCCTTCACTTCCGTGCTCAAGCGCGCGATCAAGACGTTGTGGATCGCGCTTGAGGAAATGGACCTGATGTGGATTCCTGTGCACCACTGCTGGCGCCTAAACGAGCGCCATTACGGCGCGCTGCAAGGTTTGAACAAGTCCGAAACCGCATCAAAATTTGGCGAGCAGCAGGTTCTCGCATGGCGAAGAAGCTACGATGTACCGCCTCCTGCGCTCGAAGCTTCCGACCCACGTCATCCCAAGGGCGATCCTCGCTACGCAATTTTGCCGGCGTCGGAACTGCCTGCGACTGAGTGCCTCAAGGATACGGTGGCGCGATTCGTCCCGTACTGGAGGGACACCATGGCCGCGTCGGTCCGCGCCGGGCAGCGCGTGCTTATCGCCGCGCACGGCAATTCGATTCGAGCTTTCGTCAAGTACCTGGACAATATGAGCGACCAGGAAATCGTGGGCCTCAACATCCCGACCGCAATCCCGCTCGTCTACGAACTGGACGCGGATCTCAAACCGATTCGGCATTACTACCTTGGCGACCAGTCGGCTGTCGAGGCGGCGGCGAAGGCCGTCGCAAACCAGGGCAAAGCCTCCGCCTGATGCTGCTCTGGCTGAGGCTTGCGGTCGCTGCGCTTGCCTTGGTCGCCGTTCCACTGCCTGCTGCCAACGAGCAACAGCTCGATTCGCTTCGGAAACGCATCGAGCGCCTGCGTGACGAGATTGCCGGCGGCGAGGAATTTCGCGCCGAGGCGCGGGACCAGCTGCGCACGTCCGAGCGCGCGATTTCCGAAGCGAATAGGGTGCTGCGGGAACTCGCGCGACAGCGCGACAGCGCGCGCAAGGAGTTGCGATCTCTCGCTGAGCGGGAGGAAACCGCAAACGCGGAGATCGCGGCCCGTCGCGAGCAACTCGCCCGTCTGCTCACGGCGCATTACAAGAGTGGCGAACGGACTTATCTGAAACTGCTGATGATGGGAGAAAATCCCAACCAGGTTGCGCGCAAGCTGCAGTATTACAGTTACATATCGCGCGCCCAGGCCGATTTCATTCAATCCCTGCGCGGCGACCTGGAGCAGTTGCGCTCTATCAAGGCCCGGACGATTGAAAAAACTACCGAAATTTCGATGATCGAGTCCCGGCAGAAGACCGAACGGGAAAGGCTGGTCGAACAGCGGGCTGAGCGGCGCTCTGTTCTTGCGCGTGTATCGGCGCAATTAAGGGATCAGCGCCGGGAGGTAAAAAGTCTCGAAACGGACGAAAAGCGGCTGGCTCGGC
>MEQX01000024.1:86398-137825 GCA_001770415.1 Betaproteobacteria bacterium RIFCSPLOWO2_02_FULL_63_19
ATCGCCGCAACGAACTCGTGCCCGAGCCGCGAACGAGCGACGGCGGCGAGCACGATAGCTTCACGAGCCTCAAAGGCAAGCTGCGATTGCCGATCAAGGGCGAACTCGTGAACCGATTCGGCGCACGGAGGTCAGAGGGAGGTCCGCAATGGAAAGGGCTGTTCATCCGCTCGGCGCCCGGACAGGAAGTACGCGTGGTAGCCGCCGGACGGGTGGTATTCGCGGACTGGCTGCGGGGTTTCGGAAACCTGTTGATCGTGGACCACGGAGAGGACTATCTGACGATTTACGGGAGCAACGAATCGGTGTTCAAGGCGGTCGGTGACCAGGTGCAGACGGGCGATGTCGTGGCCACGGTCGGCGCGACCGGTGGCAGCACCGAATCGGGTTTATACTTTGAAATACGCCGTCAGGGAAAGCCTTTCGATCCCCTGAAATGGGTTTCCCTCGAGTAGATGGCGCAGGTGTGCTTAGCGTAGACGCGAGCAGCGGCTACCCTTTGAATTTAAACGTTTTTTTAATGTCCTCAGTTCCGAACACGGTGCGGGCGGCAGCTCGGGCGGCGTAGCTGGAGAATGCACATGGGCAACAAACTGAAGCAGGGTAGCCTCGTATTGATCGGCGTGATCGCCGGGGTGATGTTGAGTCTGAATTTCTCCGCGGTCGCGCAGCGCGAAGGCGCGCGATCTCCGCTTCCGATGGACGAGTTGCGTGCCTTCGCCGACGTATTCGGAGCCATCAAGTCGGGCTACGTCGAGCCGGTCGAGGACAAGAAACTCATCACCGGTGCCATCAATGGCATGCTCTCCGACCTGGACCCGCATTCGGCCTATCTGGACGCCGATGCATTCCGCGACCTTCAAGTCGGAACTCAAGGCGAGTTCGGTGGCCTCGGCATCGAAGTCGGCATGGAAGACGGATTCGTCAAGGTCGTCTCACCGATCGAGGATACGCCGGCGTTTCGTGCCGGCCTGAAATCCGGAGACCTCGTCATCAAGATCGACGATACCCCGGTGAAGGGTATGACCTTGAACGACGCGGTAAAGCGGATGCGTGGCAAACCCAAGACCTCGATTCGCCTCACCATCGTGAGAAAGGGCGAGCCGAAGCCTTTCGACGTCACGCTGGTACGCGAAATTATTCACGTTCGAAGCGTCAAGTCGAAGCTGATCGAGCCGGGATATGCATGGGTCCGTGTAGCCCAGTTCCAGGAACACACTGGGGAAAACCTCGTAAAGCATCTTCAGGGCCTCTACAAGCAGGGCCCGCTCAAGGGGTTGGTGCTCGACTTGCGCAATGACCCGGGCGGATTGCTTCACGGAGCCGTAGGTATCGCCTCCGCCTTCCTGCAGCCCAAGGCCCTGGTCGTCTCGACAGATGGTCGCACCGAGGATGCAAAACGCAAGTTCGTCGCCAGCCCCGAGGACTACCTGCGCGGCAGGAAAAGCGACTACCTCAAGGACCTGCCGCAGGGCGTCAAGACGGTGCCCATGGTCGTGCTGGTGAACGCCGGCTCGGCCTCCGCCTCCGAGATCGTCGCCGGCGCCCTGCAGGATCACAAGCGCGCAACGGTGATGGGCGTGCAGACCTTCGGCAAGGGATCGGTGCAGACCATACTGCCTTTGGGCAACCACACCGCGATCAAACTGACCACGGCACGCTACTACACGCCCAGCGGACGCTCGATTCAGGCCAAAGGCATCATGCCCGACATCGTCGTCGAAGATCCAGGCGCGCAACCGCGCGTGCGCGAGGCCGACCTCGTGAAGCACCTCATTAACGAACAGGAAAGTGCCGAAACCAAGGCGGCGTCAAAACCCGCGTCGGCAGCGACGGCTACCCCGCGGTCTTCGCCCCTTGAACCAGCGTCGAACAGTGACTTTCAGTTCGTGCAGGCCATGAATCATCTCAAGGGCCTGCCGGTTCAGACCGCGCAGGCTGCCGTGCAACCACAGACTCCCGAGCCCAAGAAGAACTAGGAACGCGAAGACGTGAACCTGTTGCATGGGAATAGAGGATCACGCTCGAAGCATGCGCGTCCCGAAGCGTTCGGGTTGCCCGGCACCTGTACCCGCGCGGCGCTGATCGCGCCTCTTGCGTCGAGCTCATGAATGACGACCAGCTGCTGCGCTATTCGCGGCACATCCTGCTCAATCAAATCGGAATCGACGGCCAGGAACGGCTGCTCGGCTCCCACGCCCTCGTGGTCGGCGCCGGAGGCCTCGGCTCGCCGGCCGCGCTCTACCTCGCTGCGGCAGGAGTCGGACATATTGCTCTGGCCGATGGCGACCGGGTCGATCTGACCAACCTGCAGCGGCAGATCCTGCATACCCCGGCCACCCTTGGCGAACCCAAAGTCGAGTCCGGCCGCCAGATGCTCAGGCACTTCAACGCCGAAGTCGAAATCACCGCAATAGACCGCCGCGTCGGAGGCGACGCACTTGGAGTTCTTGTCGCGCGCGCCGACGTGGTGCTCGACTGCTCGGACAACTTTCCAACACGCCATGCGATCAATCGCGCCTGCGTGCGATACGGCAAGCCTCTGGTCTCGGGTGCGGCAATCCGTTTCGATGGGCAGGTCAGCGTGTTTGATTTTCGCGATCCAGCGAGCCCCTGCTACGCCTGTCTGTTTCCCGAAAGCACCGAACCCAGCGAAGAACGCTGTGCAGTGATGGGTATTTTCGCGCCGGTGACCGGCATCATCGGCACGATCCAGGCCGCCGAAACCCTCAAGCTGCTGGCCGGTGTCGGGGAAAGTCTTAGCGGAAGATTGCTGATTCTGGATGCACTGGGGATGCGCCTGCGCGAGGTCCGGATCAGGAAAGACCCGTCCTGCGCGGTATGTCGTAAGACCGAAACGACGCAGACGATTTAGGCCGGGCGCACGCGCCAACCGGTTTTCCGCTCGCCGATCCTGCGATTGCGGGCGGCTACGAATTCGCAGATGCGTGCCTTGCCGCATGGACGACCCAGTTCTTCGCCAGTGCCGTCAACGCAACGTTTGAGTTGTTCAGTACGGGTGGCGGGCACGCCCTACCGCTCAACGCGAATCGAGACCTAGGCCAACAGCGGCCATTGCTTATCCCAGGATTCTGTCGGCAGACGCTTGAATCCGCTCTTGGCATAAGCATGCCAGCGGCCGACAACGTAACACAACAGGAGATTGGCCTTCGCCGCTGGATCCGGCTCTTCATTTCCCTGCGTGGCGGCGACTCGCAGGCATTGCTTCAGCGTTGCCTCAAGCCGGTCGTGGAACTGGTTGATTCGAGCCTGCAGACGCTCGTCCTCGTTGACAAGCGCGGCGCCGATCAACACCCGCGTCATGCCAGGATTCTTTTCCGCGAACGCCAGGAGCATCGAGACAATTGCGTAGACCTGCTTAACACCGTTTTCCTCTTCGGCACTGATCTTGTTGATCAGACCGAACACCGTCTGCTCGATGAATTCAATCAGACCCTCGAACATCTGGGCCTTGCTCGCAAAATGCCGGTAAAGGGCAGCCTCCGAAACGTCGAGGCGCTTGGCAAGCGCTGCCGTGGTTATCTTCTGGCCCTTTGGATTTTGGAGCATCTCGGCCAGCACCTGAAGGATCTGGTTCTTGCGCTCCCCGGCCTTTCTTGCAGGCATAGCGGCCTCCAGTGCTTCGGCCCCGGCGGTCCCAGAATGCCCACCGACATTTCCGCTGTCCGCCGTGCCTCGACCCCATTCTAGTGTACTAGGTGAGCGCTTGCTAGCGGTTCCACCCCAGTGCGGAGGAGATCCTGGGCAACGCAAGCACCGACGCGATCTTGGCGTCGATCCAGCCGGGCGAGCGCCGATCACGTGTAACCCAGACGGTCTTCATGCCGAGCCGCTTAGCGGTGCGAAGGTTGACCAGGGTGTCCTCGACCAGGATCGAGCGCTGCGGCATAAGCCGCTCGCGGGCGAGCAGCAGACGAAAGCCGCCTGCCAAAGGCTTGGGCTGATAGCGAATGTGCTCCAGTGCGTAGAACGCATCGAACAGATCTGCGATGCGCAACCGCTCAAGCACCGCGCTTGCGTAGTCCTTCGGCGCGTTGGAGAACAGAACCTTGCGTCCGCCCAGCCGGCGCAGTGCATGCCGCAGGCCACCCTGCGCAACCACCATGCGCCCCAGATCCGGAAACTGGTGCGTCTGTGTCAAGAAATGCTGCGGATCCGTGCCGTGATGACGCATCAGTCCCAGCAGCGTCGCTCCGTAAGTCTTCCAGTAATGAACGCGCAGGGCGCTTGCGCGGTCCTCGTCGAGAGCCAGATGCTCCCGAAGATAGGCCGTCATGCTGCGGTTGATATGCGGCAATATGTGCGGTGTCGCGTCGTGAAGCGTGTTATCGAGATCGAAGATCCACGTCAGGTGGGTTCGCATTGGCAACCGTCCAAAGCGAAACGACGGGGCTGCGCCGGATGGCTGCCCCGGACATCGTGGGCTTTCACCGGCTTCTGATCAGCGTCCCGACGCCCTCGTCGGTGAGGATTTCGAGCAATAGCGCGTGCTCAACCCGGCCGTCGATGATATGCACACTTCTGACGCCGTTCTTCGCGGCATCGAGGGCGGAGGATATCTTTGGCAGCATGCCGCCGGAGATCGTCCCGTCAGCGAACAATGCATCGACCATCTTCGGCGTCAGTCCCGCAAGCAATTTTCCTTCCTGGTCGAGTACGCCTGGAGCGTTCGTCAGCACGACGAGCTTTTCGGCCTTCAGGACCTCGGCAAGTTTTCCCGCCACCAGGTCCGCGTTGATGTTGTAAGACTCGCCCTTTTCACCGACCCCGATCGGGGCCACCACCGGAATGAATCCGCCTTCCTCGAGCGCCGAGATCACGCCTGGATCGATGGAGGCGATTTCGCCAACCTGCCCGATGTCCACGGGGTCGTTGTCCTTGCCGGCAAGCAGCATCTTCTTCGCGCGGATGAATGCTCCGTCCTGTCCGGTCAGACCCACCGCCTTTCCCCCGGCTTGGTTGATCAGCGTGACCACTTCCTTGTTCACCTGCCCGCCGAGCACCATCGCGACGACGTCCATCGTCTCCTCGTCGGTCACGCGCATGCCCTGCACGAACTCGCCTTTCTTTCCGAGGCGGCCCAGCAAGTGCTCGATCTGTGGCCCGCCCCCATGCACCACCACCGGATTCATGCCGACGAGTTTGAGCAGCACCACGTCGTGGGCAAAGCTTCTTTTCAATACCGCATCGGCCATCGCATTGCCACCGTATTTCACGACTATGGTCCGTCCGTGGAAACGGCGGATATAGGGCAACGCCTCGGCGAGGGTCCTGGCCTTGAGCGCCGCGCCGGGGGGACTGGGGGACATGGGTTTCTCGAAAATGGAACTGCAACAATTCTACCGCGGCGCGCCGTGATCAGGCCATGTCCGGCGCGATTTCAGTCACGATCGGCAATCCAGCGCAAGCCGCTACTGCAGCTTGCGCGCGTGTCGGCAGCGGAATCCTCTGATACGGGCGCGCCGGCGAAAGTGAAGCAAGGCGCCCGTCCGGAAGCACTGCCTGGGGGAAAAGTGCAAAAGAAAGCCCCGCCGGAGCGGGGCGTTTCACTTACTGCTGCGGAGGGGGTAACCGGGGAACCTCCGCTGTTCCGAAGCCTTCCGGCGCATGTAATTCGCGTGCAACGCGAATTACATATCCATACCGCCCATGCCGCCCATGCCACCCATGCCGCCCATGCCTTCCATGCCGTGGCCATGACCGCCGCCGTTCTTCTTCTCTTCGACCAGTTCGGCGACAGCGACTTCAGTGGTAAGCAGCAGGCCGGCCACCGAGGAGGCGTTCTGCAGCGCGGTACGGGTCACCTTCGTCGGATCCACCACGCCCATCTGGACCAGATCGCCATACTCTTCGGTCTGCGCGTTGAAACCGAAGTTGCCCTTGCCTTCGACCACCTTGTTCAGCACCACCGAGGGCTCGGCACCGGCGTTGGCGACGATGGCGCGAAGCGGCTCCTCCAGGGACCGGCGCACGATCTTGATGCCAGCTTCCTGGTCGTGATTGTCGCCCTTGAGCTTGTCCAGAGCGATGCGCGCGCGCAGGAACGCAACGCCGCCACCGGCGACGATGCCTTCCTCGACCGCAGCGCGGGTGGCATGCAATGCATCTTCGACGCGCGCCTTCTTTTCCTTCATTTCGACTTCAGTGGCCGCGCCGACCTTGATCAGCGCGACACCGCCGGCGAGCTTCGCCACGCGCTCCTGGAGCTTTTCCTTGTCGTAGTCGCTGGTTGCATCGTCGATCTGCGTGCGGATGTTCTTCACCCGCGCTTCAATGGCCTTGTGTTCGCCCGCACCGTCGATGACCGTCGTCTCTTCCTTGCCGATTTCGATCCGCTTGGCGCGGCCCAGATCCTTGAGCGTGGTCTTCTCCAGCGTCAGGCCCAGTTCCTCGGCGATGACGGTGCCGCCGGTGAGGATGGCGATGTCCTCCAACATAGCTTTGCGGCGGTCACCGAAACCGGGGGCCTTCACCGCGCAGGTCTTGAGTATGCCGCGCAGGTTGTTGACCACCAGGGTAGCCAGCGCTTCGCCCTCGACTTCCTCGGCGATGATCAGCAGCGGCTTGCCGGACTTGGCCACCTGTTCCAGTACCGGCAGCAGATCCCTGATGTTGGAAATCTTCTTGTCGTGCAGCAGCACATAGGGATCCTCAAGCACCGTGATCTGCTTGTCCGGAGTGTTGATAAAGTACGGTGACAGGTAGCCTCGGTCAAACTGCATCCCCTCGACGACCTCGAGTTCGCTGTTCAGGCTCTTGCCGTCCTCGACCGTAATCACGCCTTCCTTGCCGACCTTGTCCATCGCATCGGCGATGATCTTGCCGATTGCCTCGTCGGCATTCGCGGAAATTGCGCCAACCTGGGCGATTTCCTTGCTGGTCGTGCAGGGTTTGGAAATCTTCTTCAGCTCTTCCACCACGGCCTCGACCGCCCTGTCGATTCCGCGCTTCAGGTCCATCGGGTTCATCCCGGCGGCCACGTACTTGGTGCCCTCGCGCACGATCGCCTGAGCGAGCACGGTCGCGGTCGTGGTGCCATCGCCGGCGACGTCGGATGTTTTGGACGCGACTTCCTTGACCATCTGCGCGCCCATGTTTTCGAATTTGTCCTTCAGTTCGACTTCCTTGGCAACCGAAACCCCGTCCTTGGTCACCGTGGGGGCACCAAACGAGCGCTCGAGGATCACGTTGCGGCCCTTGGGACCCAGCGTGGCCTTGACCGCGTTGGCGAGAATATTGACGCCGGTCACCATCTTGTGGCGGGCGTCCTCGTGAAACCGTACGTCTTTAGCAGGCATATTGGACTCCTAGTCGAATAACTGATTTGGGTGGCTGGTTCAGGCGACGATGCCCATGATGTCGTCCTCGCGCATCACGAGGTATTCCTCGCCGTCCATCTTGACGGTGCTCCCGGAGTACTTGCCGAAAAGGACGCGGTCGCCGACTTTGACGTCGAGCGGGCGCACCTTGCCGTCTTCCAGGATCTTGCCGTTTCCAACGGCGATCACTTCGCCCTGGTCCGGCTTCTCTGCGGCGTTGTCCGGGATCACGATCCCACCTGCGGTTTTGCGTTCCTCTTCGACGCGCTTGACGACGACGCGGTCATGTAAGGGACGGATTTTCATGAAAATTCCTCCATCAAAATGTTGAAATCAGGGCCTGAGACGGATTGTCTTCAGCCGGGAAACCGTGGGGATTATTAGCACTCACCCCGAGCGAGTGCTAATAATATAGGTTCTAGAGAAGAATTTCAAGCTCTTCCGCGCCGCCAAACGCCGCCTTACGCGTTCTTCGGGGATTTGGCTCCTGGCGAGAGAACGGGCCGCGCGTAGCCGCTCGTTGCACCCCGTGATATCAAACGCCTCGGCCGCCCCAAGAATCGAACCGCGCGCCTTCCTACGCGTGGGCCCGCGCCCAGCGCACGATGTCCTGTGCGCCCAGAGCACCGACCTGACGCGCGCGTTCCCGGCCGTCCTTGAACAGGACCATGGTCGGTATGCTTCGAATGCCATATTGGGAGCCGAGCGTTTGTTCAGCTTCGGTGTCGACCTTGGCCAGCCGGACGTCCGGCTCCAGCATTCCCGCCGCCTCGACGAACTGGGGGGCCATGGCCTTGCACGGGCCGCACCAGGGAGCCCAGAAATCGACCAGTACGGGAATGTCATTTCGGCCGATGTATTGCTCGAAAGTCGCAGCGGTAAGTTCCACCGGATGCGCATCAAACAAAGGACCGTGGCATCCGCCGCATTGAGGTTGTTCGCGTAGCCGATTCCGCGGCACGCGGTTCACGGCGCGGCAGTGCGGACAAACCAGATGCAGCACTTCATTCATGATGGCGCCTCTTTGATCGACCCCGACAACTCCAACATGGGGTCAACGCCGCAAGTCTCCAAGACGCCGGCTTGGCGCCGGCCTCCTCGGTACAGCGATGTGTTTCGCCTGCCCTCATCCCAGTCCACTTTGGCGCAACCGGATGCGCAGCTCGTCAATCTCTTCGAGAAGATCGGCTACCAACGCCGCCAGTTCGGGCACAGCTTCGAAGTCCCGTTCCAGTTCCCGCATCCTGCGCGCCCGCACCAGGCTTGCGCTGGTAAAGCGCCACGTGCCGGCTACGCTTTGCACGTCCGGGAACAGACCTTCTTCGATATGGCGGAGCAGCCATTGCGTCTCGACTGAGCAGGCAGCCGCGAGCTGTTCCAATGTGAGCCAACTGTCTTCCATCAAACTGCCGATCAGGATCTCATCATCCCGCATGGCTCATGCCCTCCCTTGCTGGCGCGGATCGAAGGCCAGGTCTTTCGCCATCGCTTCATACAGTTCTCTCGCCCTGGCCGTATTCGCCGGCGGCAGCACCACCTGAATCTCGAGCATCAGATCGCCGGCGGGATTTCCCGGGATGCCCTTGCCGCGCACGCGCAATTGGTGACCGGACTGGGCACCGGCGGGGATGCGCACTTTGAGGCTGCCTGCCGGAAGATCCGCTTGCACCACCGCGCCTAGCGCCGCCTCCCACGGCGCTACCGGGAGAACGAGGCGCAGATCGCGCCCCTGCACGTGCAGCCGCGTGTGGGGCTTGAAATGGACTTCAAGCAGGAGATCGCCCGCAGCAGCTCCACCACCGCCCGGCGCACCCTGACCGGCCAGGCGGATGATCTGGCCTTCGTACACCCCTTGGGGAATCTTTACGTTGAGGGTGCGCGTCTCCAAGGCGACGCGACCCTGGGCATCCGCCTTAGGCACACGAAGCGAGATTTGCCGGGTGGCGCCCTGGAAAGTGTCCTCCAGGTCGAGCAGCACCTTCGCGTGATGGTCACCGCCGCGTCCTGCGAACCCGCTCTCGCCCGGCTGAAAGCCTGCTCGAGCCGAGCCGATGCGCCCGAACAACTCCGCGAAGAAATCGCTGAAATCCGCGGCTTCGCGGGGCGAGAATCCACTGCCGGAGAACTCGAAGCCGCTGTCCCATCCCGGCGGCGGCCGAAACTCCTGCCCCGGCCGGTAGCCGCGTCCCAGTTGATCGTACGCGGCGCGCTTCTCCGGATCCGACAAAACGGTATAGGCCTCGTTGACCTCCTTCATCCTGCGTTCAGCGTCCGGCTCCTTGGAGACGTCCGGGTGGTACTTGCGCGCCTGTTTGCGGAATGCGCTCTTGATCTCGTCCGCCGTCGCGTCGCGGCCGACGCCCAACGTCTGGTAGTAATCCTTGAATTCCATGCGAGCGTCCCTTGTTCCTGTTGGTCGGGTCGCAACCGATAATTAGATCAAGGCGGATTGCTCGAAATCAAGGACCGATACGCGAGGCGGGGAACCTGCAAAATCCTGCGTAGAAGCACCGCGACACCCATTGAGGCATCGCGGTTGGCACGACGCGGCGCGCGAATGGCTCGCTACTTTCTATCGAGACGGCGATACCCAAGCGGCCCGCAACGCGTTCGATTGCGGGCTGTGCTCGGTCAGCAGCGGCATCCGCGCTTCAGGCCGCCGCGCCACTCTTCATGCCGAAACGCTTCAGAATCATCTCGAGCGGGCAGAAGTGTGTGAAACCGCTCTGCAACAGGTTCGCGCCCACGAACGCCGTGAACCAAAACCAATAGGCGCTGTGGAAAATCGGGCTCGCCTCGACGCCCAGGGCAAGGGACAGCAGAATGAAAATACCGGCGAAAATTCGGACTGCGTTTTCAGTGGTCATGGTCATACCTCCTTTCCATCCAACTAGGGTCAATTCGCGACGCCCGCTTCATCCAGTATATCGCAGGCGCCTGCCGCGATCCGTTTCCACCGCAGCGCGTAATAAAGCACCGGGATCACCACCAGCGTGAGCAGGGTGGAGACGAAAATGCCGAAAATCAGCGATACCGCGAGGCCGTTGAATATCGGGTCGTCGAGGATGAAGAACGCGCCCAGCATCGCAGCGAGCCCCGTGAGCACGATGGGCTTGGCGCGCGTTGCGGCGGCCTTGACGACGGCGCCCTGGAAATCGGTGCCGCAGCTCACTTCGAGGTCGATGAAGTCGACCAGCAGGATGGAGTTGCGAACGATAATCCCCGCCAGCGCAATCATGCCGATCATCGAGGTCGCGGTGAACTGCGCCCCGAGCAGCGCGTGCCCCGGCATGACTCCGATGATGGTCAGCGGAATCGGCGCCATGATCACCAGCGGCACGGTGTACGAACGAAACTGCGCCACCACGAGCAGGTATATGAGAATCAGGCCGACCGCATAGGCAATGCCCATGTCGCGAAACGTCTCGTAGGTCACCTGCCACTCACCGTCCCATTTGATCGCATAGCCGGCGTAGGGATCCTCCGGCGCGCGTATGAAGTATTCGCCCAGCGCGCCGCCGTGCGGCGCGGGAAGCTTCGCGATCTCCCCGCGCATGCCGAACATCCCGTAAAGCGGACTGTCAAGCTTGCCCGCCATATCGCCCACAACGTAGGCGACCGGCAGCAGATCCTTGTGGTAGATCGATCGATCGCGTTGCGTCTGGACCGCGATCACAAGCTCCGAGAGCGGAACGAGGTTCCCATCCTGCGCCCGAACGCGCAGCCCGAGCAGCGTTTCGGCGGAACCGGTCTGCTCCGGTGGCAGACTGATCTTGATCGGTATCTCGTACTTGGCACCGGCGCTGTGCAGGGGTGTCACGTTGTCTCCGGCGAGCGCCGAACGCAGCGTCTGCACGATGTCCGCCTGCGTGACGCCCAGCGCCGTCGCCTTGCGCCGATCCACGCGCAGCACGAGTTTGGCCGCCGCTTCCTCGACGCTCGAATCCACGTCGACGATGTCCGGTGTACCGGAAAACAACCCGCGCAAGGCCTGGGCAAGATCGAGTTGCCCGGCGTAGTCGGGACCGTACACCTCGGCGACGATAGGCGAGAGCACGGGTGGTCCGGGGGGCACTTCGACCACTTTCACCGTAGCACCGTATTTGCGCCCGATCGCCTCGAGCTGCGGCCTTACCGCCAGCGCGATGTCATGGCTCTTGCGTTCGCGGTGATGCTGGTCGACAAGGTTGACCTGCAGATCGCCCAGTTCCGGCGACGCTCTCAGATAGTACTGTCGCACCAGTCCGTTGAAATTGATCGGAGCGCTGGTCCCCGCGTACGCCTGATAGTCGGTCACTTCCGGCACCGTGGCCAGTGACGCCCCCAGTTCGTGCAGCACGCGCGAGGTTTCCTCGAGTGCCGTCCCGGTGGGCATGTCCACGACCACCTGAAACTCCGACTTGTTGTCGAACGGCAGCATCTTGAGCACGACCAGGCGCACCGCCGCCAGCGCAATGCTGCCCGCGATCAGAGCGAGAATACCGACGAGCAACCAGCGCCTTGCGCGGGCTCCGTCCGCACCGCGCAGGAACGGCCCGATCACCCGCCCGAACATTCGCGTGGCCGTGCCGGGCGCTGCGCCATGCGCTTCGGCAGCCGCGGGATGATGTTTGCCGAGGAGCCTCGCCGCAAGCCATGGCGTCACGACAAAGGCCACCGCAAGCGAAATGAGCATGCCGATCGAGGCGTTTATCGGAATCGGACTCATGTATGGTCCCATGAGACCGGTGACAAAGGCCATCGGCAGCAGCGCCGCTATAACGGTGAAAGTCGCCAGGATCGTCGGACCGCCGACTTCGTCGACCGCCAGCGGAATCATCAATGCGAGCGGGCCTTCGGGGGCAAGGGCGCGGTGGCGGTGTATGTTCTCCACCACGACGATCGCGTCGTCGACGAGAATGCCGATGGAAAAAATGAGCGCGAACAGCGACACCCGGTTGAGCGTGAAACCCCACGCCCAGGAAGCAAACAGCGTCGCCGCCAGCGTAAGGATCACGGCCGTTCCGACAATCGCGGCCTCACGCCGGCCGAGCGCGGCCCAGACCAGCGCAACGACCGACAAGGTGGCAAAGATCAGCTTCTGAATCAGTTTCATCGCCTTGTCATTCGCGGTTTCGCCGTAATTGCGGGTGAGGGTTACTTCGATCCCTTCCGGGATCACGCTTCCCTTCAGCTGCTCGACCCGCCGCAGCAGGTGATCGGCCACGTCCACCGCGTTCTCACCGGCCTTCTTGGAAATCGCAATGGTCACCGCAGGAAACTCCGTCGCAGGCGCAAATTGCCCGGCGTTGTGCTTCCCGCCGGCGGCGCCGACGCCGAACCATACGTAGCGGCCGGGCAGCTCCGGCCCGTCGATCACCTGCGCGACGTCCTCGATATACACCGGGTGGCCCTGCCGGTTTCCCGCTCCGAGAACCAGGCGCTTTACGTCCTCGGAAGACTGCAGGAAATTTCCGGTCTCAACCGTGATCTCGCGGTTGCCTGCGACCAACCTACCCGCCGGCAGCGAAACATTGGCCGCAAGCAACGCGCCGCGAACGTCCTGCATCGTGACACCGTAGGACTGCATGCGCACCGGGTCGAGCAGCACCCGCACGCTGCGACCCGGACCACCCAGGGTCTGCACCACGCGTGTCCCCGGTACGCGCTTCAATTCCACCTCGGCTGCATGAGCGACGCGCTCGAGATCGTATGCGCCGCGCTGCGGGTCCGACGTCCAGAGCGTGAGCGTCACGATCGGAACGTCGTCGATGCCCATCGGCTTGATGATGAAGTCGCCGACACCGAGTTCCGGGGACACCCAGTCCCGGTTGGAATAGACGGTGTCGTACAGACGCACCAGCGCCTGCGTGCGATCCTCACCGACCTTGAACTGTACCGTGACCACCGCGATGCCAGGCTTGGAAACGGTGAACACGTGTTCGATGCCGGTAATCTGCGAAAGCACCTGCTCCGCGGGGGTAGCCACCAGCGATTCCACATCCTTGGCCGAAGCCCCGGGAAACGGAATCAACACGTTGGCCATCGTCACGTTGATCTGGGGTTCCTCCTCGCGCGGCGTTACCAGCACCGCGAACACTCCGAGCAGCATCGCCGCCAGCGCAACGAGCGGAGTGAGTTGCGACGCGACGAAAAACCGGCTTGTGCGGCCGGATATGCCGAGATTTTCGCTCATGCGCGTTGGGCCAGGTACGTCGGCCGGTGTGTGACGTGCTTGTTCACGAAATCAACGCCCGCCGCGTTTCATCTGCGCCAGCGCGGCGACCGGGTCGAGCGCCACGCGCTCGCCCCGGGTGATACCGGCCAACACTTCTACACCCTGCTCACCTGCGGGCTCCCCCAAGCGCAACTGTCGGAAATGAATCTCGCCTTTGTCGCCGACGACGTAGGCGCCCGCGACTTCGCTTCGGTAGACCAACGCGCGCGCCGGAATCAGCAGCTTGCTGGTGCGACCGACGGGAAAGTGCACGCGCGCAAACATACCGGGATAGGCTCCCTTCAGGTCGCCCGGCAGTTCCACCCGCACGGACGTTGTGTGAGTGCGGCTGTCAGTTGACGGCAGCACGGTGACCCCGTTTGCCTTCACCCACCGGTCCAGGCTGGGCAACTCGACCAAGGGGGCGGCGCCTGCGGCATGTGCACGCACTTCGGCGAGTTTTGCCTGGGGAATATTCGCAACCACGCGCAGTCGCGTCGGATCGTAGAGCGTGACGACTTCGCGTCCTGGCGCCGCCATCTCGCCGACCTGGACCAGCCGCGCGGAGACGACTCCCGAGAACGGCGCCGTAATCACGGTGTGGCTTTTCGCTGCTCCCGCCTGCAGCGCGCCTGCGCGCGCCGCTTCGCTCTGAGCCCGTGCGGACTTATAGTCAGCCCGCGCCTTGTCCAGCGCCGCCTCGCTGACGAATTTCTGTTCCACCAGCCGCAGCGTGCGCTCGTAGTTGACACGTGAATTCGCCAAGTCGGCCTCGGCGCGGGCCCTCTGCGCCTGGCTTGCGGCCACGGCCTGCGCCGCCTCCCGCTCGTCGATGCGCGCGAGCACCTGGCCTCTTACCACCGACCGACCCGCGTCCACACGCACCTCGACGATTCGGCCCGGCACTTGAGCCGCGACAGTTGACTGCCGCACGGCCTCTACCACGCCGTCGGCGGCATAGGTCCGGTCGATCTCCCTGACGTTGACTTCTGCCGTGGCGATCTCTGCACCCGATGCAGCGGGAGCCGAAATGAGTGCCCAAACGCCGCCGGCGCATGCGAGCGTGCATGCGGCGACTTGCGCGATGCATGAAACGAAACGGCGTGCCATAAATCCTCCGAGTGGCGTATTAGAAGGCGCTGGGGGCCGGTGGATCGGTGACTTTGGTCACTTTGCAATGTTCCGCGAAAGCAGAAGTAGTGATATTGCCTAAAGTCAAACGGATCTTTCGAGGATGCGCCCTAGGCTATAACACAAGCGACCGGTCACCATTCGCACGGAAGTCCGGATGACCTGTAGCAGCCTCGCTTTGACCCCGCGGGGATTTGGCCGGATCCACACCTACTGGCATACTCTTGCATCCATGCACCTTGGTCATTGCTTCTTCAAGGCAATTGCGCTGGCGACCGCGCTCGTCCTCGCTCCCGCGGTTGCGGCGCGCGCCGACTCGCTGCCCGCAACGGTCGCCGCGGCGCTGCGTGCCGCGGATGTACCCACGGAAGACGCTGCGGTACTCGTACAACAGGTCGACGCACGACGGCCGGTGCTCGCGCACAATGCCGGCAAAGCGATGAACCCGGCCTCCGTGATGAAGCTGGTGACCACACTGGCCGCCCTCGAGCTGCTTGGGCCGACATTCGCGTGGAAGACCGAGCTCTATGCCGCGGGACAGCGGCGCGGCGACGTGCTCGAGGGCGATCTGGTCCTGCGCGGCAGCGGCGATCCCAAGCTCACAGTCGAGAATCTCTGGCTGATGCTGCGCGCGCTGCGCGCACGCGGCCTGCGGGACATCCGCGGCGATCTGGTTCTCGACCGCTCGTATTTCGAGCCCATCACGCAGGACGAGGCGAGCTTCGACAATGAACCCCTGAAGCCCTACAACGTGCTGCCAGATGCGCTGCTGGTGAATTTCAAGGCCTATAGTTTCACCTTCGTCCCTGATCCGCAGCGGGCCGCAGCCCGGGTGACGGTGGAACCGCGCTCGTCGCTGTTGGCCGTTACCAGCGCGATCGCGCTCGCCGATGGACCCTGCAACGACTGGCTTGCAAGGCTGAAAGCGGAATTCAACGGCAATGCCGGTACGGGCGCCGTGGTCCAGGCACGCTTTTCCGGTCGGTATCCGGCTTCCTGCGGCGAAAAATCCTGGAACGTGGCACTTCAGTCTCACCGCGATTATCTGCTTGGCGTATTCCGGCAGCTCTGGGAAGAAATGGGCGGCAAGCTGCGCGGAAGCGCGAGGGACGGCACGGTGCCGCCAGGGGCGAACCTGCTGCTAACGATCAAATCGCCGGCACTTGCGGAAGTCGTGCGCGACATGAACAAATTCAGCAACAACGTCATCGCAAGACAGATCTTCCTGACGCTTTCCGCCGAAATCACGAAGCAACCGGCGCGCGCTGAGCGTTCGTTTCGGGTCGTGCAGGACTGGCTCGCGAGGCAGGGTCTTGACTTTCCTGAGCTGGTGCTGGAAAACGGATCGGGGCTGTCGCGCATCGAACGCATCAGCGCGGCCAGCATGGGCCGGCTGCTGCGTGTCGCCTATGCGAGTCCCGTGATGCCGGAATTCGTCGCCTCCATGCCGGTGGTAGCCCTCGACGGCACCATGAAGCGGCGCATGAATCACCGGCCGGTGGCCGGCCGCGCACACATCAAGACTGGCTCGCTTGCGGACGTGAGCGCACTCGCCGGTTACGTGTTGGATTCAGCAGGCAGGCGTTTTGCGGTGGTCTTCATCGTCAACCACCCGAATGCCGGCGCGACCCGCAGCGCCCAGGATGCCCTGCTCGGTTGGGTCTATTCAGGCCGCGCGCGCTGAGGTCATGGCCCGCAGGCTCAAGGATTGGCACCGGCGCACAGAGTGCGCAAACGGAAGCAGTTGCTCCGCATCTGCCCTTTCCAATCCTCGAGACTTTGTCCGGTGCGCATCATCCAGGTCACTGCGCAATCCCGCGCGGGGTCGAAACAGAAATGCGGCGTAAAGGTCCGCAAGCGCTCAAGGACCTTGCGCCCGCCCATGCCGGCAAAATCAACGTCCTTGATCGGGAACAAATATACGCCAACCGAGCAGTCCACGACATCCAGCCCGAAATCCGTCACGCTGTTGGCGATCTCGCATAACCGGCAACCGACCATGTCAACGTTGCATTCCGGGGCGACGACCCAGAAATCCGTCAGGTCACGCGCGACCAGGTCTGTGCGCCGGACCGTGGTTGCGAGCACGTTGCCGAACTGATTCAGGCGACGCATCGCGTCGGAAGCACCAAAGGAACTGCCGAGCACCTGCGGATTCTCGAACGCGACGCGAAACATGCTGAAATGAGCATGAACAGCCTCGGCACGCTGGCACGCAAGCCATTCAAGAACGGGTGTCATTTCATCAATGCCAACGTAGCGTGCGCTCATATCGTTTTCACCCGCATGAACGAATTCGTCTCAAAGTGTACAGGCGCCGTCCGCTCGAACTTGCGGTAATAGTACCCGAATTGATCGAAAATTGTCCCACATCCGCACCCCCACGTCGTCACTCCGTCCGCCAGAACAAGGGGCGACGCCACCGGAATCAAGCTTGCAGAGGACCCACAGGATTTGCGTCCTTGAGTGCCAGCCAGCCTCGCGCAACGCGGTAGACGAGCCACACGCCCACCACGACCACTGGCAGCCAGGCGATCAGGATGCCGACGATCGTAAGCACCAGCGCCACGCTGACGATCACCGCGAGCCCTCCCCACAGAACGGCGAACCAGAACGTGCGGATCAGCCAGCGATAGTGGGATTCCAAAAAAGTGCCGGCCGCTTCGCCGCGTTTGAGGTAGGACAATACGACCGCGACAATCGACGGCAGGCTGAACACGAATGCCCCCACCACGGTGACTGCGCTGGTCACGCCTATCAGTACCGCGACCGCATGCAAACCGTAGATGACGTGGGTCCACGCAACCAGCCCCTCATCGGGGGTGCGCTTGGAATTCGGTTCGCCCAGCTCGTTCATGCCGCCTGTATCACCGGAGTGTCAGTCCAATCCGAGCTGCGACCAAAGCGCGTCAACGCGACCCTTCACGCGCTCGTCCATCGCGATCGGGCGGCCCCACGTGCGCTGCGTCTCCCCGGGCCACTTGTTGGTGGCGTCGATTCCCATCTTCGAGCCCACGCCCGCAACCGGGCTGGCAAAGTCCAGATAGTCGATCGGGGTCCTCTCGACCAGAAGCGTGTCGCGCACCGGATCCGTGCGGGTGGTGAGCGCCCAGATGACTTCCTTCCACTCGCGCACGTTTACGTCATCGTCGGTCACGACGATGAACTTGGTGTACATGAACTGGCGCAGCACGCTCCAGATTCCGAACATGACACGCTTCGCGTGCCCCGGATATTCCTTGCGTATGCTCACCACCGCGAGCCGGTAGGAGCAGCCTTCAGGCGGCAGGTAGAAATCGGTGACTTCGGGAAACTGTTTCTGCAGTATCGGCACGAACACTTCATTCAATGCCGCCCCCAACACGGCCGGCTCGTCGGGCGGCTTGCCGGTGTATGTGCTGTGATAGATGGGGGCCCGGCGCATGCTGATGCGCTGGACCGTAAGTACCGGGAAGCTCTCCTGCTCGTTGTAGTAGCCGGTGTGGTCGCCAAAGGGTCCCTCGAGCGCCGTTTCGCCCGGTTGCAGCACGCCTTCCAGTACGATCTCGCTCAGCGCCGGTACGCGCAGTACCGAATCCATGCATTTCACGAGTTCGGTGCGCGAGCCTCGCAGCAGCCCGGCGAACTGGTATTCGGACAACGAGTCCGGTATGGGCGTCACCGCCGCGAGCATGGTCGCCGGGTCCGCTCCCAACGCGACCGCGATCGGAAAAGGCTCCCCGGGGTGCGAAATGCAATGGTCCCGGTAATCGAGTGCCCCGCCGCGATGCGCGAGCCAGCGCATGATCACTTTGTTCGGGCCGATGACTTGCTGCCGGTAGATGCCGAGATTCTCTCGATTCTTGCGCGGCCCTTTCGTCACCACCAGACCCCAGGTGATCAGCGGACCGGCGTCTCCCGGCCAGCAGGTCTGTATCGGCAGCCGCCCCAGATCAACATCGCCCCCTTCCCAAACCACCTCGTGACAGGGCGCACCGGATACCTCCTTTGCCGCCATGTGCATCATCTGCCGGCCGATGGGAATCCAATGTTCCATCGCGTCACGAAATCCCTGGGGCGGCTCCGGCTGCCGGAGAAACGCGAGCAGCTTGCCGATCTCGCGCAATGCTTCGATGGAATCCGCGCCCATTCCGAGGGCCACACGGTGCGGCGTGCCGAACAGGTTCGCCAGCACCGGAATCCCGTTCCCGGACGGCCTCTCGAACAGAATCGCCGGTCCGCCGGCTCTCAGCACGCGGTCGCATACCTCGGTCATCTCCAGGTGAGGCGAAACTTCCGCGCGCACGCGCCGCAGTTCACCCAGCCCTTCGAGCTTCGAGACAAAATCGCGCAGGTCGCTGTATTTCATACGACAATCGGAGTCAGCGCGCCGTCCATGCCCAGGACTGCGCCGGTGACATACGAAGCCCGATCGGAGGCGAGAAAGACTGCGACGTCGGCGACCTCTTCGGCCCGCGCGTAGCGCCCGAGCGGTATGCGCGCGGCGCCGCGCCGCAGCAGTTCGTCGACCGAAACATTCTGCGCCGCGGCCTCCGCGACATTTCCGGCCCGCAGGCGTTCGGTCAGCGCGAACCCCGGATTGATCGCATTGACACGTATCCCCGCCCGGCCATGCGCGTTGGCGAGCCCCGCGGTGACCAGCATCAACGCGGCGTTGGCGGCGCCTCCGGTCAGATGCCAAATACTGGCAACCTTGCCGCCGATTCCGACGATGTTGACAATCGCGCCGCGCCCGCGCGCGAGCATGCCGGGGAGCACCGCCTGCATGGCATGCACATAGGTAAAGTACTTCGCATCCATGGCATCGTGCCAGGCTTGCATGTCGAGTTTCCCGGGGTCGGCGCGCTTCGCCGCTCCTGCCGAGTTGACCAGCACGTCGATGTCGCCTAATTCCCGCTGCGCTGTGTCGACCATGCGTTGTGCGGCATCCGGGAGCCTGAGATCGGCCTCGATCGCGAGCGATGCGCAACCCTTGGCTCTGAGCGACGCAACCGCGGTGGCCAGGTTCGCTGCGTCGCGCGATGCGATCGCCACGCGCGCGCCTTCGTCCGCGAAGGCCATCGCGCAGGCGAGCCCAAGGCCTTTGCTGCCGCCGGTGATCAGAACCGATCTGCCTTTGAGCCCGAGATCCATGCTCTATCCCATCCCCAGATAGTAATCCGCGGCAATGCCTACGAAGATCACCCCCCCGACCCAGTTGTTGTGCAGGAAAGCGTGAAAGCAGCGCATGCGTTCCCGGCCGCGGATCAGAACGTAGTGATACCCCATGATTCCGGCGGCGCCCGCAAGGCCCAGATAGTAGATTACGCCTAGCCCCGACCATGCGCCCACACCGGCGAGAATACCCAGCGTCGCCGCGTAGCACAGCATCACCGCGAGTACATCGAAACGTCCGAACGTAATCGCCGCGGTCCGTATGCCGATGCGCACGTCGTCGTCGCGGTCCACCATGGCGTACTCGGTGTCATACGCGATTGCCCAGAATATGTTTGCCGCCAGCATCCACCAGGCGACCGCCGGCACCTCTCCCAACTGCGCGGCGAATCCCATCGGGATACCAAAGCCGAACGCGATGCCCAGGTAGGCCTGCGGAATGGCGAAAAAGCGCTTGAAGAACGGATAGCTTATCGCCAGCGCGAGCGCCACCACCGACAGCTGCACCGTGAGACGGTTCAGGGTCAGCACGACCATTGCGAACGCCGAGGCGCTCAAGGCCAGCGCCACTGCGAGCGCCTCGACACGTCCAACCGCGCCGGTCACCAGCGGCCGGTCGCTGGTGCGCTTCACATGTCCGTCGAAGCGCATATCGGTGAGATCGTTGAACACGCAGCCGGCCGAACGCATCACTACCGTGCCCAATACGAATACCCAGGTAATGAGGATGTTCGGATGGCCGCTCGCGGCAATCCACAGCGCCCACAACGTGGGCCAGAGCAACAGCAGGATGCCGATCGGCTTGTCCAGCCGCATCAGCCGCTCGTAGGCGTCGAGCCTGTCCTTCAACGCCTTGATGCGCATGGTCGCGGCTACCGGCACGATGAGAGGGGGAAGCGTTAGAGTACGTTCGTCATGACCTGAGCATTATACGGAATCGTTAGTTCGCATCCCTGCAAGACACGATAACGACCCAGGCGAGCGTACGCTTTTGATGATGAACCAACTGTACTCGATGATGGCTGGCAGTACGCGACGTCCTCAGTTTGATGGGCCTCCGTTAGACAATGCCACGAGCCAACTGATTTCTGGGCAGAATCCGAACCCATAAAGAAGGCACATGCCGTGAAACGTAAGCATTTCGGTGTTGGGTAGATGGTGCAAACCTCATCCTATCCCGCGTCGCCTCAGCTTCTGGCGAGCTGGGAGCAACTCGCCGAGAAGGATATTCTTTGCCTCGGATTAATGCTTCCGAACTACTCCCGGCGGCTGGAGAAAGACCTGGAAAGGATGGTCAGCATTGGCGAACGTCAGAAGGGACGGAACTTCAGGAATCCCGAAGACAGATTGCGACACCTCCTCGGAAGAGCCGTGCTGCGCCAGGCCCTCGCGCTTCCGGACGTCGAACTTTCTCTCAATCCCTGGGGCAAGCCCGAGTTACCCGAGGCCGGCGTTCATTTCAACATCAGCCATGCAGGCCAGGAAGTCTGGGTGGTCCTGAGCAAGTCGACGGCCGTAGGCGTCGACGTGGAAAAAGAACAAATTCGCGACGTAAAAAGCTTGGCCAAGAGTCTGCACCCCGAGGAAGCCGATGCGATTCTCGCTCTTCCCCCTGAGGAAGCGACCTTCGCCTTTTGCCGCTGCTGGACCCGCAAAGAGGCTGCGTTAAAAGCGCTCGGTCTTGGTCTTTCCTTCCCGTTGGTCGACTTCAGGGTCGCGATCGACGACCGGGCCAGCAACTGGTTGCTCCATGCCCCCGGCCCGCCAGGGGAGCGATGGACAGCCGCCGATTTACCAGTGAGCCGAGGTCACCGCGGTGCGATCGCGGCGCGGTCCCCGGATCAGGGTGCAAAAGTGCTGCGGTTGGCGCCTGCTCCCGACGGCTCCTTCGTGGCCTGTCCCCCGTAGCGGGCACGAACGCACATTCCGGTTCCAGCGCAAATTCCACGGCGAAGTGCACCGTCGCGTATCAGGACGCCGTCGTCGGATGCGGAATCAGGCCTTGAGAAATTCGCTGCGCCCGCCAAGCCATCGGTCGAGGTGCTGCTGCGCCTCCCGCGGGAATTCCGCCAGCATGAGTTCAGCGGCCTGCCGCGCCGCAGCGAGCAAGTCCTGATCCCGCTCGGTATCCGCGAAACGCAGTAGCGGCGCACCGCTCTGACGCGACCCGAGATACTCGCCAGGACCTCGCGCGAGCAGATCCTGGCGCGCAATTTCGAAGCCGTCGGTTGATTCGTAGATCGCCTGCAAACGCCGGCGCGCCGCCTCGCCAAGCGGATTCTGGTACAGCAGGATGCACACTGATTCGGCTGCGCCGCGCCCGATCCGGCCGCGCAGCTGGTGCAACTGCGCGAGCCCGAAGCGCTCCGCATGCTCGATGACCATGAGTGTGGCGTTCGCAATGTCGACGCCGACCTCGATCACCGTGGTCGCGACCAGCAGCTGCAGTTCGCCCGCCGCGAACGCCGACATCACCTCGGCCTTTTCAACTGCCGACATGCGTCCATGCACCAGCCCCACCCCCAATTCCGGAAAATCGCCGGCCAGCGCGGCGTGCGTCTCCAGTGCGGTCTTGAGCTGCAGCGCATCCGACTCCTCGATCAGCGGGCACACCCAGTACGCCTGGTGCCCGGCGCCGCAGGCCGCGCGTATGCGCCGCATGACCTCCTGCCGGCGCGTGTCGGCGACCAGCTTGGTCACGACCGGTCGGCGTCCGGGCGGCATTTCGTCTATGACCGACACGTCCAGATCCGCGTAATAGCTCATCGACAGCGTGCGCGGAATAGGCGTTGCGCTCATCATCAGCAGGTGCGGCTCCACACCGCCTGCGTTGGACCCCTTGAGGCGGCGCTCTCCCTTGCCGCGCAACGCAAGACGCTGCATGACCCCGAAGCGGTGCTGCTCGTCCACAACGGCCAGCGCAAGCGCATCGAACACGACATGTTCCTGAAACAGTGCGTGGGTGCCGACGACGATCGGCGCCGTACCGTTCGCAACCGACTCCAGTGCCGCCTCGCGCTCCTTCCGGGACTGAGCGCCGGTCAGCCAGGCCACGCTGATCCCGAGCCGAGAGAGCCAGTCACGGAACTTTCGGACATGCTGTTCCGCCAGAATCTCCGTGGGCGCCATTACTGCGGCCTGCACGCCGGATTCCACCGCTCGCAGGCACGCCAGCGCCGCAACAACGGTTTTGCCGCTTCCGACGTCGCCCTGCAACAGCCGATGCATCGGGTGGGCCCGGGCTAGGTCCGCCCCGATCTCGCTCCAGACGCGGATCTGCGCCCGTGTCAGCCGGAACGGCAGTTGCGAAAGTAATTCGCGCACCAGTGTGCCGCCCGGCGCTAAAGGCCGGGCGCGCTTCGCCTTGCGCTCGCGGTAGTGTCTGCGCATCGACAACTGTTGGGCGAGCAGCTCGTCGAATTTGATGCGGCGCCACGCCGGATGCGTGCCTAGCGCGAGCGCGCGCTCATCCGCATCCGGTGGCGGCGTGTGCAGCGCGGTGACCGCGGCGGCAAATCCCGTCAGGTTCGACAAGCCGATTGCCTCGCGCACGGCCAGCGGCAGAGTCTCCTCGAGATCGGTACGGCCGAGCGCCTCGCCGATCAACCGCCGCAGCGTTGCCTGCGGCAGCCCGCTCGTCGTCGGATAAATGGGGGTGAGCGCCGCCGGAAGCGGTTCCTCTCCGTGCAGCGCGTGAAAGCGCGGGTGGATCATCTCCAGTCCCTGCTGCGCGAAGCGAACTTCGCCGAATGCCCTCAGCCTTGCGCCTGCGACCAGCGTCCTGTGCTGGCTCGGATAGAAGCTGAAGAATCGAAGCGTGAGCACGCCGCTTTCGTCGCCGACCCGCGCGACCAGTTGCCGGCGCGGGCGGAAGACTATCTTGCAATCGAGCACCTCGCCCTCGATCTGAACCGCCGACCCGGGCCTCGCCTCCGGGATCGGCACGATCCGGGTTTCGTCCTCATAGCGCAGCGGCAGGTGAAGGACGAAATCGAAATCCCGGCGAATGCCGACCCGTGCCAGTTTCGCGCGCAGCGCGGTCTGCGCGCCGCCGCCGCCCGGGGCAGCGGCGGCGCGCTTGGTCGGCTTCCGCGCGCGGTTCGCTGCTCGCACCCGCCCTACCTCGCGCCCCTCGCTCTACCGAACCACGAGCACCGCATCGGCTTCGATGAGTGCGCCGCGCGGTAACGCGGCGACGCCCACGGCGGCGCGCGCGGGGTAGGGCTGGGCAAAGTAATCAGCCATGATCTCGTTCACGCTGCCAAAGTGCGCGAGGTCGGTGAGATACACATTGAGCTTGACCACGTCGGCCAGCGAACCGCCCGCCGCCTCGGCGACGGCGCGCAGGTTTGTAAACACGCGATTGATCTGTGCCTCGACGCCCGCTACCAGTTCGCCGCTTGCCGGATCGAGTCCAATCTGCCCCGACAGATAGACGGTATTTCCCGCTCGCACCGCCTGCGAATAGGTGCCGATCGCCGCCGGCGCGCTGTCGGTGCTGATGACGATATTTGACATGAAGTGCTCCCGCGGGATTCAGATCTGGCCCGGGCGACAAAACGGCGCCACGCGAAAGTTCCAGCCTCGTTCGAGATTCACGCTATCTTAATTGACCGCTGGTGGCATCACCAAGCCAGCAGTGCGCTGGCCGGCGCAAGACACCCCGACGACGGGCGATTCGAACTCGTGCGCAGCGACACCCCATGCACGGTCCGATTGAGCCCTCGCCGATGCGGCTATACTGCTTTCACACACACGTTAAGACCGGTGGAGATGCGGCGCGCGAACAGCCAGGACAGCGAACGTGTCCGGGCGCATACCCGGGAACCTGTTCATCCCGCCGCACGTCGGACGCGGGTGGTCTGCGCGGTACTGTTCGTGTTCCTGATGTGGACCGCCGCGCAGTCCGCAATGCTGGGCGCGGCACATTTTCTTGCTCAGCTAGCGCACGCCGAACTTCAACGATGGTCTTCCGGGACATCGCCGGTCGCCCTCTGGAAGATCCGTCGCGTCGAAGAATATCTGGAAAACAGCCTTCGCTACAGCGCCGACAATCCCTGGGCGCTGGAATCTTTCGCGGCGCTGGATCTGGCAAGAATGCGCGCTTCGGCCATTCCACGCCAGGCCCTCGCGGAAGCCCAGGACGCCCGTGAGCGGCTGCGCCGGGCGCTGCGCCAGCGGCCGACCTCGCCGTACCTTTGGGCCAATCTGGCGCTCGCAAAGCTGTACCTGGACAAGATTGACGACGAATTCTTGAACGCGCTTCGCAGCGCCGACCAGCTTGGTCCTTGGGAACCAACGATTCAGCAAATGACCGTGTTCGCAGGGCTTGCGGCCTGGGGGCGGCTCGATGCGGCTCTGAAGCAAGCACTAAAGGGGAGCATCGAGCGTGCGGGTGCGCGTGACGCGGCGAAAATGTACGAAATCGTGAAGAAATTCCGACGGTTTGACCTGATTTGTGCCGATACTCAGTATAATGAACTCGCCCGCCAGGACTGTAAGCAAAACGCCGGCCCGGCCACGCCAGGCAAGCGCTGACGCGGGAATATTACGAGCGAATCAGACCAGAATCCACGTAATCCCAACCGGTAGCCCCATGCAAGCGTCCCTTTCCCCGCATCGGAAGCTCGGCAAGATCGATCGGGCTCTGGGCGGACGATCGTTTGCCCAGACCAAGGGGCACAGGGTCGCCCGCGCGTTGGCCGCATGGGCGCTGCTGATCCTGCTCACACCGGTTTCAGAGGACGCGCTGGCGCAGGCAGGCTATGTCCACGCGCTATCGGGACGCGCGTACGTCCAAAAGACAGGCGGCCGCGCGCCGCTAACCGCCGGTGACACATTTCAATCCAGTGGTTCGTTTGCCACGGGCGAACGCGGACGATTGGTTCTCAAATTCGCCGATGGACAACTGGTGTTGCTGGGTCCGGGCTCGGTTCTGCGCGTCGATCGCTATCGATACGATGCGCAAGACATCAAGACGAGCGGTTTTTCCGTGGGGCTGCTGAACGGCTCGATGCGATTCGTGGGTGGATCGATTACCGCGCAAAACCGCAGCGCTGTGCGGATCGGCGCAGGCAATTCCTCGATCGTTCTGCTGAGCGACAAAAGCACCGACTTTAGTATCGTCGTCGATACCGGCGACAAACAGGGAGAGACGGGGATAGCCTTCGTTGCCGCCGGTGAAATCGCCGTGCGGACGCCTTACGGTCGGATCAGGCGGATCTTGGCGGACCAAGCCGTTCCGTGGCGCCCCAACCGTAAAGAACAGCCGGCCCCGGTGCCTTTGGCGGCATCGCCCGCCGTCGTTCAGGCTGCGGTCGCGGCACTGCGTCTGGCGGCGCTGCCGCCCAGCACGCCTGTTGAGCCCATCGTCGCGGCCAGTGTGGCGCGTTCTGAAGCGGTGGCAGTCGCCGCCAACAGTGGACCGGTCGGGTACGTGGAGGCGGTTTCCGGTCTGCTCTCGGCCGAGAGGGGAAACGAACGGCTGGTTTTGAATGTCGGCGACAGGTTCGGCTTGGGCACCTATTTTTCGACCGGGGAAACCGGGCGCGTGGTTCTCAAATTCACCGACGGGCAGACGGTGACGCTGGGCGCGAAATCGAGCGCACGGATCGATCGCTATGAATTCAATCCGCGGGACATCAATGCGAGCGGATTCGAAATGACCCTGCTTAGCGGCTCGCTGCGATTCGTCGCCGGCTCCATAGCCTCGCAGGATCCCCAGGCAGCGGGGATTAGCGCGGGTGGGTCGTACATCACGCTGCTCATGGCGGGAGGCGCTGACTTCAGCGTAGTCGTCCATCCCCACGCCGCCGGCGGCGAAGTCGGCATCGCGGCCGTGACGAAAGGCGAGATTGCCGTGCGCACGCCCTACGGCATCATCAGCAGAATCGATGCAAACCACGCCGTTCCGTGGCGACCAGGGCGAGGGGAACCACCGCCTCCGGTCCTTCTTGCGGCACTGTCCCCTGCCGATAAGCAGGCGCTGGATGAGTTACTAGAGACTACAAACCTGGCGGCTGCGCTTGCCGAACTTCCGGCGACGGCGGCAGGTCCCGAAGCAGCCGCGCAAGTGGTTATCGCCCCATTGCCGGGCGTGTATTCGGCTTTCACCGTAACGCCGGCCGTCACGGGATGCCTGGGTAGTCCGTGCTGAACCTGGAATAGGTCTTCCGCCGTTACGCAACGACAGACAGCCCGCCCCGGGCTGCAATGAAAATGCCCGGTCGGTGGGCGAGACGCCTCCGTCGAGCAGCATGATTTGGGATCGCAGTTCGCAGCGGTCCGGGCGCGAGCGCGCCGGAATCTTCCCGATGCCGCTGGAACGAACGAGTCGTCACCGCGTGAACCGCGCCGGTTTGACGCTTACAATCTCCCGATCCGGGTGCGTTATACCCGAGCAGAACTGTCACGGTCGAATGCAAGACCCTGTTGATCTTCGCCGTTGTCAACAAACCTAGGCGATCCACTGTGTTTCGCGAACCCGACGGCACTCGCTGGATTTTCATTGGCTTCCTCGCCTTGCTCGTCTGGGCACCGATTCCGTTCGGAAGCAACCGTTCATGGGCGTGGGCCGCACTCGAAGTCTGGGTGTTTCTGCTCGCGATGGCCTGGCTGGCAGGCTGCCTTCGCGGCGGAGTGTCCAACTCCGCGATCGTTCGTGATGCATGGCCGGTGCTTGCGTGCGCAATGCTGTGGCTCGGTTATGTCTGGCTCCAATTGGTGCCACTGCCGATGGAGATCCTGGCCCGCCTCTCGCCGCAGGCAGCGCGCTGGCATGCCGCAGCGGCCCTGCCGGATGCGCGGGCATTCGCGCCGATCACGCTCGATCGCTTCGCGACGCTCGAAGGCGCATGCCGGAGCACGGCCTACGTCGTGTTTTTCGTGCTGACCCTGGTCCTGCTGGATTCCCGCGACCGAATCCGAGCCACCGCCTATACGCTGATCGTGTCCGGAATTCTGCAAGCCTGGTACGGTGCGCTGGCCGCGTTGCAAAGCGCGAGCGCAGTGGCCTCGGGCACTTTCGTCAACCGCAACCACTATGCGGCCTATCTCGTGCTGTGCCTTTCGATCGGGATCGGCGTGCTGATCGCAAGCCTTTCCGGAGCCCGAAGCCCGTCGTGGGGACACCTTTTTCGCAATCTCATCCAGTGGATCATCACGCCGAAGATGGCGTTGCGCCTCGGGCTGCTGGTGATGGTCATCGCACTGGTGCTCACGCGCTCACGAATGGGCAACAGTTCATTTTTCATCGGCCTGCTGGCAGCCGGCGGGATCGGCCTGCTGTTGTCGAAGCGGGCCACGCGATCGATGGTGATCCTGATCGCGACGCTGGTCGTTATTGACGTGGTCATCGTCGGTACGTACTTCGGCGTCGAGCGGGTGGTGCAGCGAATCGAGCAGACCAGGCCAGACACCGAACGGCGCGAGGCGGTGCAGGCGCTGGGCGTGTGGTCGGACTTTCCGGTCTTCGGTTCGGGCCTGGGATCGTTTCCCGTGGTGTTCCCGCGCTACAGCGGACCGAACGCCGGCGAGATCGCCACGCACGCGCACAACGACTACATCGAATTTGCCAGCGATACCGGTGTGATCGGCGTCGCCCTGCTCGGGATGCTGGTGTTGATGTCGTTCGTCGCTGCGCTGCGGGCGCAGTACCTGCGCCAGGAACCGCTGATGCGAGGGCTGTCGTTTGGCGCAGTGATGGCCATCATCGCGCTCGGCATACACTCTACGGTCGACTTCAACCTGCAGATTCCCGCCATCGCACTGACCTTCATGCTCGTCCTCGCGTTCGCATGGATATCGCTCTATCACCGGGGCGACGGGTCCTGAGCGCGGCAGGACGCTCGGACGTTCCCGGGAATCGGGAGGTACCATGATCACATGCACTTCGACGCTTTTCCGATGAGGCGCCGCACGCGGCGGCGGCATTTCATTCCGTGACGCAGTCAGAGAATTTGTTGCGCGTCCAGGCGGGTCGGTTCGCCGGAAGCTACTGGAAGGAACTCTGGCGGCACCGTGAGCTGGCCTGGTTCATGGCGCGCCGCGACCTGTTGATACGCTACAAGGACACCGCGCTCGGCGTCGCCTGGGCGCTGCTGCGCCCTTTGCTGACGATGCTCGTCCTGGTGGTGGTGTTCCATCGGCTGGCGGGATTTTCCGGGCAGGGCGCGCCGTACCCGGTGCTGGTCTTCGCGGCGCTGCTGCCGTGGCAGCTATTTTCGTCGGCCCTGTCGGAAGTAGGCAACAGCCTGCTGCAGAACAGCCACATCGTCACGCGGGTGTATTTCCCGCGGCTGGTGCTGCCGCTGAGCGCGATGGCGGTGGCAATCGCCGACTTCGCGGTCACGCTGGCGCTGCTCGCGCTGCTCATGGTGTTCTACGGCCAGCTCGTGGGATGGCCGCTGCTCGCACTGCCGGTCTTCGTCGCGCTGGCCGCCCTCACCGCGCTCGCGGCGGGCATCTGGGTATCGGCGCTGCAGGTGCGCTACCGCGACGTGCGTTTCATCGTCCCTTTCGTGGTGCAGTTCGGCCTGTATCTCTCGCCGGTGGGATTCTCGACATCGGTCGTGCCCGAGGACTACCGTCTGCTCTATTCGCTCAATCCGATGGTCGGCGCGATCGACGGTTTCCGCTGGTGTCTGCTCGGCCAGCCCTTCTACTGGCCGGCGGCGGCCCTGTCCGTGATAGTGACCGCCGTCCTGCTGGTCACCGGCGTTCGCTATTTCCGGTCCGTCGAACGCAGCGTCGCCGACCTGATGTGATGCGACAGACATAGCGATGACCGCTGCCATTTCCGCCCGAGGGCTCTCCAAGCGCTATTTCCTGCGCCACGACCTTGACTGGGTGTCGCCGACGCTGAGAGACGTGCTCTCGGCACAACTTCGGCGTGCCGTGCGCGCGCTTGCCGGACGGCCGGTACCGGCATCGCAGACTGCCAGCGAAGAGTTCTGGGCGCTGCGTGAGGTGTCATTCGATCTTGCACAGGGCGCGCGGCTCGGCGTCATCGGCCGCAACGGCGCGGGCAAGTCCACGCTGCTCAAGCTGCTCTCGCGCATCACCGAGCCCAGCGAAGGCACATTCGAGCTCAGGGGGCGCGCGGCGAGCCTGCTCGAGGTCGGAACCGGCTTTCACCCGGAACTCAGCGGCCGCGAGAACGTGTTTCTCAACGGCGCCATTCTCGGCATGTCGCGCGAGCAGATCGCGCGGCGCCTGGACGAGATCGTTGCCTTCGCAGGCGTCGAGCGGTTCGTCGATACACCGCTCAAGCGCTATTCGAGCGGCATGTACGTTCGGCTCGCGTTCTCCGTGGCGGCGCATTTGGAGCCCGACGTGCTGATCCTGGACGAAGTATTCGCCGTGGGTGACGCCGATTTCCAAAAGAAATGCCTGGCCAAGATGAACGACCTCGGCAGGGAAGGACGCACGCTGGTGTTCGTGAGCCACAACCTGGGCGCGGTCGAGCAACTGTGCACCGAGGCGCTGTTGCTCGAGAGCGGCCGGGTCACGGCGCATTCGCGCGATGTGGCGGGCGTGGTGCACGCCTATCTCGGTAATGAAGGCAAGGATAAGATCGCGGAGTGGCGCAATTCCGTCGCCGAGTTTCGCGACTACTGGTTTATTCCGCAGCGCTTTGCATTGACCGATGAGAATGGCACCGTGGTGCAGCGCGCGGTTCGGTGGGACGAAGCCGTTTTCGTCGAAATTGAAGGCGATATTCCCGACCATGACCCGATGCTGTGCGTTGGATATGCGGTGCACGCCGAGACCGGCGAGTTGCTCTATTGGAGCGAACATACCGACGGGCCGATGGCGGAGTGGCCCGGGCTCGCTCAAGGACACATCGCGCTTCGCGCGGAAATCCCCCGCGAGTTGCTCAACGAAGGTAGCTACCGAATTTCACTGATGGCGGGTTTCGGCGGGGGAGACTGGATCGTGCACCCCGGTGCGGGCGGCCCCGCGCTCGCCCTTCAGGTGCACGGAGGATTTGATACGTCGCCCCGCTGGACCAGCCGGCGCCCGGGATTGATCGCACCGCGGGCGCGATGGACGCGTGCGGCTGGCAGGGTTGCGCCGCCGAGGAGCGAAGCGCCGGCCCCGGAGGAAACCTGATCGCCGCCGACAGCGGTTTTCCGAGGCGATTGCCGGCGTCCGCAATGGCCAGCGCTGTCCGCAACCGGCAGGCGCTACACCGGAACGATCAAACCGCGCGCAGCGAGTTCTTCTGCGAGCGTAATGACATCGCGCTCGATCGCGTCGCGTGACACGTCGTATTCATCTATCATTGCGTCGCAGATTTCAGAGAGCGATTTGCCTTCGCCCAGCAACTCCCAGATGCGGGTACCGACCGGATCGAGGCCAAAATAGGTTCCGTCCGTGAGATGCAGCATGACCGTTTCCTCGCCCACTTTGCGGGCGAGCACATCGTTTGCAATGCGCGCTTTGTCCGATAGTTTCATGCTGGTGTACCTCTTTCGCGCTGCGTATGCCGCACTGTCGAATACGATGGCATATTCCTGCGGATTTCATTATCGCTCGTCGCTCAACAACGCACCGCACGTTCACGTGCTGAATGTCAACAGGCCCTAGTCAAGCGATGAGTGCCATCGCAGGAATCCTTTATTGTGGCGGTGCACCCATCGAGCGGGGGCTCATCGAATCGGTTACCGCCGCGATGGCCTCCAGGGGACCCGACGGGCGGCGCCATTGGTCCGCCGGCTCAGTGGCACTCGGCCACGGCATGTTGCGCGCCACGCCCGAATCGCTCGAAGAACATCAGCCCTTGATGAGCCGTGACGGGACGTTGACGCTCGTCTGGGACGGGCGCCTGGACAACCGCGACGAACTGCGCCGGGGTTTGATTGCCAGTGGATCGGAACCCCGCGACAACTCCGACGCAGAATTGGTTCTGCAAAGCTACGCCGCCTGGGGCGAGGATTGTCCGGCCAGGTTGCTGGGCGATTTCGCCTTTGCCGTCTGGGACGCCACACGCAATCGACTGTTCTGCGCACGCGACCACATGGGAGCACGCCCTTTTTTCTACTCACGTCAGAAGGACTTCTTTGCCTTCGCTTCGGAAGAGGAAGCCCTGATACGGTTGCCCGGGATATCGCGCCGGCCCAGCGAGGAAATGATCGATGTATTGTTGCTGGAGGGCATCATCAACTTGGACGCCTCCGGCTCCTGGCTGGACGACGTCTCGGTATTGCCGCCCGCGGGATACATGGAAGTTTCGGCATCCGGCGCAATTCGGCTCCAAACGTATTGGCGCCTGGCGCCTGCAGACGATCGCCGGTACGCCTCGGACGAGGCATGCATCGAAGCGTTCTTGGACGTATTCGGAAAGGCGGTCCGCTGCCGCTTACGCTCTTCCGGCAATGTCGCAACGATGATGAGCGGCGGACTGGATTCGGCCGGTATTGCAGCCATGACCAAGCGGCAGCTGCCTCACATATCGGGAAAGGAATTCCACGCCTATTCTGCGATATCGGATCACCCGGAGACTTGTGTGGAAAGCAAATGCATCCGGAGCCTGACGGTCGATCTGGGAGACAGGGCACATGTCGTGGCCGTTCCATCCTTCACCGGCATGCTTAGTGTCGACGATCTGGTGGACGTCGGTTGGTCGCGGGCCCATCCCATCGACAACGCCATCGTGCTGCCGGCGATGATGTGCCTGGCCGCCCATCGCAATGGTCATCGCGTGATGCTGCACGGCGTGTGCGGTGATCTCACTATGTATGTCCCGAACCGCTATATCGCCTATCACCTGCTCGCCGGGCGATGGGCGCGATCCTGGAGTGAATGCAGCTTCGCGAGCCGCAATTTCACCTATTTGCGCGGTACACCACCGGTCTGGCTTCTGCTTCTGAACCTGTGGACGGGCTATGCCCCCGGATGGATGAGAGCGATCCGACAGCACGTGCGCGAAATGAGAGTGCGTTCACTTCTGCGAGGAAGCATGATCAATCGCGAACCCAGCCGATATCGCAGAATGCTCGATCGCGTAGCCGCGGTAACACAAGCGCGGCCGTTGGCGGACCTTCAACAGGCGCATATCCATGCTTTGCTGTTTCCACCTGGTATCCGAGGCGGATTGGAAGGATACGACCGTGTAGGCGGGAGGTTCGGTCTGGAACTCAGAGACCCGTGGGCGGACAAGCGGGTGGTGGAGTTCTTTCTGCGACTACCGCTCCAATACAAGGCACGCAACGGTTGGACCAAGTATCTGATGCGAACCGGGTTCGTGCCTGATCTGGCCCCCGAGATCCGTTGGCGCACCGGTGGCGAACACCTGGGGTGGCACTTCATCCGTCGTCTGATGGACGAAACACGGGACTCCCTATCGCAAATCCTCGACGAGGGACTGCCGACCATCGAAGAATACGTGGACCATCGGGCTGTGCGCGCGCAATATCTCGACTATCGTGCCCGCCCGGGCGACGAAAACCAGCGACATCTCTATGATATATTGACCCTGATACGTTGGGTGCGGCGAATTTCACGGTTGGGTGGGCGGCGTACCCCTGAATTGGGTCCAGGAGGGTGAAATGGCAAACTCCCGACAGCGCAAAGAGATCGAATTGCGGAAGCGGAAATATGCGCCGCCCAAACTGACACAGTACGGTTCGGTACGAACCCTGACGCAATCGGGAACCAGTGGCACCAGTGAGAACAAGCCCTGTGGTTCGGGGCAGGGGCCGCCGAGCAAGAAATGTGTGTAGTCGAAGTAGATCGCAGAACGTGGTTCGTATTGGCAACCACCCTTCGCGATTCGGCCTTTACCTGTTCTTTTGCGGATCCGAATACCGGGATCCCTGGGGCCATGGTCGGTAATTCGGCGCGACGGCCGACGAAGTCGAACCTGTCGTACCTGAACCCTTGTCGCAGCATTCGGTCGGCTGCAAGATTTTCAACTGCGCAGCGTTAGGCATTACCTGTTCCAATTCGTAGCGGCAGGCAGGTTACGTCGCCTGCGTTTCTTCAAGACCCGCCTTCGAGGGCTTGACCAAGGCTCAGCTTCCGCAGGCGGGAAGCAATCTTATGTTGCTCGATCTTCGAACAGCCAGGGTTCAGCAGGAACTGGACGCCAAGCCATTCCACGAGTGGGTCCTCCCCGACGGCACGTTGTGGACACGCTTCTATTGTTCCGGCAAGCAATACTTGTTGCGTTTCCCCGGGCTGGCCGACTTTACCGTTTCCGCCAACGGAACGAAAGCGGCGGCTTACCCCATGCCGGGCGTTTCCAGGGCGACGATCGAACATCTCTACCTGAACCAGATCGTCCCCCTCGCCCTGAGCCGGCAGCGGAAGCTGGTGCTGCATGCCAGCGCCGTGGAAGTGCGGGATCGCGCGGTGGCTTTTTTGGGTGTATCGGGCCGCGGAAAATCGACGCTTGCGGCGAGCTTTTCCATCAGCGGATACCGTTTTCTGACCGACGACGGCCTGCTGACGGACAAGGAAGGCGACGGCTACATCGTTCACCCCGGTCATCCCTCCATCCGCCTGTGGGAAGACTCGCGCGAGGCGCTGATTCCCGGTGGCACGGATGCCGCTTCGCCGGTCGACTATACGTCCAAGGCGCGCCTGCTCGCCGACGATCAAGTCGCGTTCTGTAATGCGGCACGTCCACTGTGCCGCGTCTACTTTCTGGGCGATGGGAACACCGGTCGCGTGGAGATCGTACCGCTCGGTGGCCGCGACGCCATGGTCGAACTGGTCAGGCACTCCTTCCTGCTCGACGTCGAGGAGCGCGAAATGCTCGCCCGCCATTTCGAACTGCTCTCGGCCCTCGTCGAGATTCCGATGTTCTTCCGGCTCGACTACCCGCGCAGCTACGCGGTCCTGCCCGACGTCCGCGATGCCGTTATCCGGCAGGTCGCCGAACTGGAAAGCGGCGTTTGTTCATAGCTGTGCCCACGGTGCGGCGAGTACGCGGAATTGCCAGTGCCCGCCGCTCACGGCGACGAAAACGACCCGGGTGAAAGGGGACCGTCGAACGTTGCGTAGCGCTCGGACACATCCCACACATCGTTGATTGGCTTGCCTTGGTACTCCACCCAGGCATGCGCATCGAGCCTGTCTTCAACCAGGCGAACGCCGACGCGCAGTTCGCCGCACACGCCGCGCCGACGCATAAGCCAGAGCAACAACAGGGAGCGCGTGAGACAAGTCGAGGGCCCGGGCGAATAGCGTCCGGCGATGTTCACCAAGGCCGCGATCGCTGCCAGCCGATCGGCACCCGGGGACGCCCCTGCAACAACCGAGGAACGGTTCAGCCACGCCTGAAAACGCGACAGCCCCCAAGCGCGCAGCGCAATCCAGAAAAGGGGCAACAGCAGCATGGATGAGACCAACAGATAGCGCTCGGACCACGACAGCGCGCGAAATCGCGAAAGCTTCCCGGTCATTCGAAAAACACTGGAGGACGGCTCAGGATCGATTGGAAATTAATACGGTCGCGACGCAGCAGCTTAGCTCTGTCGCCGCACCGGGGCCGATGAGCGGCCCCGGTACAACACGCGCCCAGCGTCAAAATGCCGGCGCGCTCAACCTTTCACGGCTTTCAGCGGAACCGCACGCCCGTTTCCGGATTCCACCGAGCGGTAGCTGTAGCCGCGGTAATAGTGGGCTTCCATACCGCTGTAATCGTAGTAGTACTTGAGCGCTTTTTCGACATCGAACTGGTTGAGCACACAGCCGAGCACCGGCGCGTCGATGCGCCGTAACCGCTGGATGCTGCGGCGTGCCAATTGATAACCGGTGCTGTCCGCCCTGACCACGTAAACCACGGCCGTGGCAAACCGCGACAGTACCATCGCGTCGCTGACCATTTGTGTCGGCGGGCTATCGATGATGATTACCTCGAACGCCTCCTGCAGGGTACGCATCGCGCCGGCAAAACGCAGCGACGAGAGCATTTCGAGCGGATTGAGCGGCACCCTGCCCGAATGCAGCACGCTCAGCGTCGATCCGGGCAGGGAAACGATGCATTGCGTGATGTCCATGTCGCCGGCGACGAACTCCGAGAGGCCGGCGTGCCCCGCCTCGATTCCAAGCCTGCGCCGGATTTCCGGCTTGCGCATGTCCGCTTCGATCAGCAGCGTTTTCTTGACCTGCGAAAACGCCAGCGCGAGGTTGCACGCAATCGTCGTCTTGCCCTCGCCGGGAACCGTGGAAGTCACAAGCACGGTGTTGTTCGGGCTGTCGAGCGTGGACAACTGCACCACGCTGCGAACGGTACGAATCGCTTCAGAAAAGGTATTCGCGTTGTCGTCGAGAAGCATGCGTTCGAGCACTACCTTGTCACCGATTTTCATGCGCGGCAGCACGCCGAGCGCCTTGGCGTCGAGTTTTTCCTCGAGGTCATCGCTTGTGCGCAGCTTGTTGTCGAGCCGCTCCAGCAGCAGCGCGATCGCCACCGCAAAGAGCAGCGCGCCAAGCATGGCGAGTCCGATGATTCTCCTAACGTTCGGTCCCGAAGGCGCCTTGGGCATTATCGCCGGATCGATGACGCGAGCGATTGCCTGGCGCATATCGCCGGTGCGTACTTCCTTGGCACGCTGCATGAATGCCTCGTAGAGCCGGCGATTGGATGCCACGTCACGCTCGAGCCGCTCCAGCGAGAACTCAGCGCGATTGAACTGCTGCGCCGCCGCGCTGAGCTGGTTCTGGACCTGTTCGAGCCTGGCCTCGTTCGCCTTCGCGAGCTCGTACTCCTTCGCCACGGCTTGGACTATGGTGGCGACTTGGCGCCGCGCGGCGTCCCTTGCCGCCTTCAGGTCGGCCTGGGCGGAGATCATCCTCGGGTGTTCGGGACCGTAGCGCTTGGAAGTCTCGTTGTATTTCCTCTCCGCCTCGAGCTGAATCTCCCTGAGCCGAAGCAGGGCCGGGTTCTTCTGCACTACGGCAAGCGATTCCAGCGCCACGACCGACTGGCCGTTCGCGTCCACGGCGGCCCGCACCTGCTTGTAGTCAAGCTCGGCGGCCGCACGCTTCCGGCGCGCTTCGACGAGGGCATTCGTGTTTTCCTCCAGACGCCGCGTCGCGTCCGACAGGGACTGACCCTTGGTAACGACGATCTTCTTGCTCTCGCGGTACTGCTGCAACCTGGCCTCTGAATCCGTGAGCTTTTTCTTCAGTTCGTCGGCTTGCGCGGTCAGAAACGCATTCGTACTGCGCACGTCTGCAGCCTTAGCTTCAAGATCGGCAACGATGTAGATCATCGCCAGCGTGTTCGGAGCACGTTCTGCGAGCATGGGATCGTGCGAAGTAAAACTCAGCTTCACGAGCTGGGTGTTGCGTACCGGCTGAAAACTGAATTGCCCCATCACCTGCCCGACGACGCCTTCCCTGATTTCCTCATCGGTCGGCTGCCTGGTGGGCGCGGTTTCTTCACGAAAGGTCTCGAGCAACGACGCGATCCAGCCTTTTTCGCGGTGCTGGCGCGGATCGTAATCCGGGTGCCGGGTCAGGTTCAGTACGCGCACCAGCCGCTCGGCATAGTCGCGCGATTTCATGATCTCGGTCTGGGTCAGGTAATAATCGCGTGTGGTGCCGAAATAATCGGCGTACAGCTCTTCGTTGGTAACCGTCTTCTTCTTGACGGGATCCAGCAGCACCGTTGCCGTCCCCCGGTACACCGGCGCGAGACCGTAGGCGTAGACCGTGGCGAGAACGCCCACGGCGGCGACGAACAGCGCAATACCCAGCCGGTGGCGATTGATCGCGCGCCAGTAGCGAACCAGATCCAGCGTCTCGGACTGTTGATTCACTCGGTCCGGCCCCGCGGCAGATTGAGATTGAATATCCCCGCGCGCGCTCATGACGTTCCCCAACAACGGACCTCGCTCCATCCGGCGGTCGAAGCAGCAATATGTCTCAGCCGTCCCCGGCTCAACGGGACCCGCCAGTCGAATTGGCTAAATGTTGTATTCATGGTCATCTGCAAGCCCTCGAAATTTCCGGCCGTCCAATTTGGTTTGGCCGCTCATACCCCCTTATAAGCACGGACCATGCCAACATAGATTCTTGGTCGCGGCATACCGTGGCGAGACGGCAACCCTCGCTGCTGCTATCGGCAGCATCACACTGTTTCTTAGCGGGATAAGGCCATTTTTTTTTGATTTGGCATGTCCGGAAAACGCGGTCGGGTCGCCGCGACAGGGTCGTCGCATTGCCATGCGAACGCGGCAAGAACAGGAACTATTGCCTCCAGCCCGGGATTTCGTCCGGCGCATGTGTGTCGCTTTTCCGACGGCACTCACAGAAGGCGTTCGGCCATGGGTACGCAATATTTGGACTAATTTCAATAACTCGTATTTTATAAGGATACCCCTATAAAGTCTTGGTCAATATTGCATTGCTCTTCATAACCGGCAGAGTGGACAGGCCAAGCCACTCGGCACATCGCCGACGCGGATCCAAGCATTTTAGGAAGACCCCTCCGACCACCCGCCACCAAGAGCTTTGTACAACGCGATCAGGTCGATCGCGGCACCGGTACGCGCTCTGGCGCAGGCGCGCTCGCCCTCGCGCATGCTGCGCTCAGCGTCAAGCAGATCGAGTCGAGCGACGTCTCCGGCTTCAAAGCGGCGCTTCGCGTAGTCGTAGCCGCGTCGGGCAGAAACCAGGGCGGCGCACTCGCCACTGACGGACGCGAGCGAAAAGCGGTAGTTGCTGAGCGCGCGCTCGGCATCGGCCAACGCGGACAGGACGGCTTTCTCATAGGCTCGCGCGGCTGTCTGCTGGCGCGCCTGAGCGGCGCGAATATACGCGTTCACGCGCCCACCGTCCAGAATACGCCATGAAATCAACGGGGTTAGAGAAAGAACCTGGCTCGAAGACTTCAACAGGTCGCCCAGATCGAGGGCCTGGAATCCGCCCGCCGTTGAAATCGCGAGGCGCGGGAACCACCGCGCCGTGGCCACTCCGATGTCCGCTGTGGCTGCCGCCAGGTGCCGCTCGGCGGCGCGCACATCGGGGCGGCGGCGCAGCACGTCGGCGCGCTCGCCTACCGGGATGGCTTTAAGAACGATCTCGTCACGATCGCTGTCGGCCAGGCTCAACTCAATCTCTGGCAACCGGCCGAGCAATACCCCCAATCCCAGGGCGGTGGCCCGAACGCGGGCCCGGATGCCGGGCAGCACGGCCGCACCGGCTTGAAACTTGGCCTGCGAGCGTTCGACTTCGCCCATCGCAAGGTCACCGGCGGCCGCACGCCGCCGCACGGTCTCGGCGACCCTGCGCAGCGTCCCCACCCAGGCTTCACCCGCTTTCAACTCGCGCTGCGCCCCGCGCAAGCTCAGATAGGTTCGCGCCACCTCGGCGGCGACGCTGACGTGCGCGGCGTTCGCTTCCTCTTGCGCAGCCTGGACGCGCGCGTCTGCCGACTCCACGCTATGTCGCACGCGGCCGAACAGATCGATTTCCCAGGCGGCATCAAAGCCGCCCTCGTGTATCGTCTGGTCACGGCTGACGCCCGGCAGGCTGCCGATCGGAAGCGGACCGTTCCTGCTTTGACGGCGCCGGGTCACGCTTGCGCCGACGTTCAGCGAAGGCTCTCTGGCGCCTGCGGCCGCGTCCCGCAGGGCTCGTGCCTCGGCGATCCGCGATCGCGCCTGAAGGACATCGAGATTCTGCGCGAGCGCCGCTTCGACCAGGCGTTCCAGAACAGGGTCGCCGAGCGAGCGCCACCAGGCCGCGAGTTGCGCTTCGGTCGCGGACGTGTCGGCCGGTTGGATCCAACCCCGTCCGGCGTCGGGCTCCGGGGCGCGGTATTGCGGGTCAGCCGCGCATGCCGCCAGCAGTGCGGCGACCGCCAGCGCGGAAATGGCTCCCGATACCTGGCGAAAGCGACGAGAGCGAGATGTTTGGTGAGCCGATGACATTGATGGAATCATTGCAGCTTGCCTCGAACGAAAAGCGTGGCGGCCGACAGCGTGACGAACGCGATGATCACCATGGGCCAGGCGTTTGAAAAAACCTCCGAGGGCGGCAGCGACTTCAGGAAGCTGCCCTGCAGGATGATCAGGTAGTGCTTGAGCGGAATTGCCTGCGCCAATATTTGCAGGACGCGAGGCATATTCTCCACCGGCGTCGCAAAGCCCGACATCAAGACGGCCGGGACCCCGATGGCGAACGCTCCGAGAATCGCCTGCTGCTGCGTTGAACATACCGAGGAGATCATCAGTCCGATGCCGACGACGGAGAGAATGAACACGAGCATGCTGACCAGAAGCAGCACGAACGAGCCTGTGAAAGGTACTGCGAGCACGAATACCCCGGCGGCCGCCATGAACATTCCGAGTGCCGTGCCGAACAGCAGCGCGGGGGCCATTTTGGAGACGATGATCTCTATAGGCGTACACGGAGACACCAAGAGCTGATCGAACGTGCCGAGTTCGCGCTCGCGCGCGATCGACAGTGCCGTGATCAGCAGCGTTATGAACGTCAACAGGATGCCGCCGAGACTCGGTACGACAAACCAGCGGTAGATCAGGTTGGGGTTGAACCAGTGCCTTACCGCCGCGCTTTCGCCCGACGCGCCGATACTTCCCGAGAATTCGGCCCCCAGGCTGGTTGCTATGCCATTCAGGTATCCGAGCACGATCTGAGCCGAGTTGGCGCGCCGGCCGTCCAGGATCACCTGAGCTTTGCCGGCCCGGCCGGAATCGATGTCGCGCGAAAACGACTCCGCGATGTCGATCACCGCAATCACCTCGCGCCTTTCGATCATGCGTCGCAAATCCGCGCGGCCGTGCACCGGATGCAAGCTGCGTACGAAGCTGGCAGCCGCGACCCGCGACACAAGTTCGTACGCCCGGCTGCCGGAATCCCGGTTATAGACGCCGATGTCCACATTGCGCACATCGAGCGTTGCCGCAAACGAAAAGACAAACAACTGTATCAGGGGCGGTCCTATGAGAAAGAAGCGGCTCTTGGGATCGCGCCATACGCTGAGCAGTTCCTTGGTCACTTGCGCCAGCAAGCGCGGTGCGACTAGGCGCATGATCTAAGCATCCAGGCTCTTGGGCGTCTTCGCCCGCGCGAGCGCGAAAAACACTATACCGATGAGCAGCATGGCCAGCATGTCGGGGATCATTCCGGACCAAGCGTCGCCCGCGAGAAACACGGTCTGCAGCGAAGACACGAAATAGCGCGCCGGCACCACGTAAGTCAGCGCGCGAATCGGCAACGGCATCGAATCGATCTCGAACAGAAAGCCCGAGAGCAGCAAAGCGGGCAGGAATCCAGAGAGCAGTGCCATTTCCGCGGCGATGAACTGGTTCCTGGCCAGCGCCGAGATCAGCAGTCCCTGACCCAGCGCCGGGACCAGAAACATGGACGAAAGCAGCAGCAGGGCCAGCCAGGAACCACGTAGCGGCACACCGAAGACCGTTGTCGACAGCAGCGCTGCCAGGATGGTTGCGCTGAGCCCCAGCGCAAAATAGGGCAACAGCTTTCCGACCAGAATCTCGACCACCGATGCAGGCGTAGACATCAACGCCTCCATCGTTCCGCGTTCCCACTCGCGCGCGAGCACCATCGACGTCAACAAGGTGCCGATCATGGTCATGACGATGGCAATCGCCCCCGGAACGAGAAAGCGGCGGCTTTCGATCTCCGGGTTGAACCAGAAACGCGGCTCGAACGAAAACGGGCCGGCCGCGGAGTGAGTGCGTGCCGATTGCCACGCACCGAACACACCCTGTGCATAGGCCGCGACAAAACTCGCCGTGTTGGGTTGTGCCCCATCGGTAATGATCTGGATCAGCGGTTCCCCTGTCCGGAATGCCAAGCGGCTGTCAAAGTCCTGGGGAATGACCACGTATCCCCGCAAACGGCCACCGACCAGCTCCTCGGCCAGCTCGCGGCGGTCGCGTGCCGGCGCGACGGAAAAATAGCGCGTCCCCGAGAACGCCGCCGCCAGCGACTGCGCGGCGGCACCGTCGGATTCCAGCACGACGCCGATGCGCACGCTTCGGATGTCGAGCGACACCGCATACGCGAACAGAAACAGCATCACCACGGGGAGCACGAATGCAATCAGTATCGTCGATGGGTCCCGTATCACCTGCAGGCTTTCCTTGCGGACCAATGCGCCGAGGCGCCGCGGATCGAACTGCCTGTCGAATGCTTGGCCGACGCTCATGCCGCTTGCCTCGCGTGCAACTCGGCATTTTTCGCATCGACCGTTTGAATGAGTCGAATGAACGCCGCCTCCATCGTAGGCTCGGCGGCTCCGTCGCCAGCGACCGTTCGCTTGAGCCCGTCGGGCGTGTCAAGCGCAATCACTTTCGCCTGATACATCAGCGCCACGCGATCGCAATACTCGGCCTCGTCCATGAAATGGGTGGTCACCAGCACGGTCACACCCTTGCGGACCAGGCCGTTGATATGGGTCCAGAACTCGCGGCGCGTGATCGGATCGACGCCCGAGGTAGGCTCGTCGAGAAACAACACAGGCGGCCGGTGCATCAGCGCGCAGGCCAGCGCCAGGCGCTGCTTGAAGCCCAGCGGCAGGTCGTTCGGCGATGCGCCCAGATACTTCCGCAGCTGAAATATCTCGATCATTTCGCCGATGCGTTCCCGCTTCGCGGCGCCCGTGAAGCCGTAGATGCCGGCGGAGAATTCGAGGTTCTGCCGGGCCGAGAGCAGCCCGTACAGTGAGAATTTCTGGGCCATATAGCCAAGTTTGCTCTTGGCCTGGCTTGTTGCAGTACCCAGGTCCAGACCCATCACGTGCGCCTGCCCTGAACTGGGTTTGAGCAGACCGCACAGCATTTTGAATGTCGTCGACTTGCCCGCACCATTCGGACCGAGCAATCCAAAGATCTCGCCCTGCCGCACCTGAAAACTGATGCGATCGGTGGCGACGAAATTGCCGAAGCGGCGAGTAAGGTCACGGCATTCGACCGCGACCTTGCCTTCGGCACGGACTGGCGTCATTCGAGCGGCGATGACCGAGGTGCCGCTCGGGCCCCCGCCGAGCAGATCGACGAAGGCGTCTTCGAACCGCGGTGCGACCGGAGCGAGCTGCGCCTCCACCTCGCGTGCCAAGCCATGGATCTCTTCGTCGCCCGCATCCTTGCGCAGAACGACGCGCACGGAATTGCCCTGGATCACGCCATCGCAGACCGATTTCAGATCGAGCGCCCGCGAGAGCACGAGCCGGCGATCCTGCTGCGGGTTCCGCAGGCGAAAACTCCGATGCTCCAGAGCCGACGCAAGTTCACCGGGCGGGCCCTCATATTCAATCCTGCCCTCGTTCATCAGCAATACCTGGTCGCAGCGCTCCGCTTCGTCCAGATACGACGTCGACCACACCACGGCCATGCCTTCGCCGGTCAGCGCGCGTACCATTTCCCACAATTCGTGGCGACTCACAGGATCAACGCCGACGCTCGGCTCGTCGAGCAGCAGGACGCGGGGTCGTCCCATCATCGCGCAAGCCAGGCCGAGCTTCTGCTTCATGCCGCCCGAGAGTCGGCCCGCCAAGCGCTGCGTAAAGGGCTCAAGGCGCGTGAACGCGAGCAGCCGCTCGAATGTCTGCCGATGCAGGTTCGGCTGGAGTCCCTGCAAGTGCGCGTACAGGCGCAGGTTCTCCATCGCCGAGAGATCCTCATAGAGACCGAAGCGCTGCGGCATGTAGCCGGCCAGCGCATGGATGCGTTCGCCGTCGCGCACGCTGTCGAAGCCCGCGACAGAAACGCTCCCTGCGCTCGGCGCGATGAGTGCCGCCATCAAGCGCATCAGGGTCGTCTTGCCGGCGCCGTCGGGCCCGACTAAGCCGGTCAGTTTGCCGGGAAGAACGCGTGCGCTGACGTTTCGTATCGCCTCGGTGCGCCCGAATCGCTTGCACACGTCCACGATCTCGACTGCCCACGGCGACAGTGGCGGAGACTGCGCCGCATCCGTTGCCGACGAACACTGGGAGCTCATCTCATCGGCCAATCACATCCGTCGCGAGCCGGACCGTCACCGGCATGCCCTGGCGCAGACCGTCGTCGGCATTCGCGACGACGATACGCAGACGGTATACCAGGTCGGTTCTGAGGTCCGTGGTCTCAACGGATTTCGGAGTGAACTCGGCACGCGGCGAGACGAAGCCGATCTGACCCTGATAGACCTTGTCATTCGAGTCGGTTCGTACGGTCACCTTCGTGCCGGGCACGACGCGTCCGAGATTCGGTTCGCTTACGTAGGCTCGCACATAGACCGGGTCGCGAAATGAAAGGATGTAGACCGCCGCGCTGGCATTCACCATGCTGCCTACCTCGCGCACGCGTGAAATCACGATCCCATCGGCCGGCGCAAGCAGGCGCGTATCGGACACGGCCGTTTTGGCCTGTGTCGCCCTCGCCTCCGCCCCGCGCAAGCGCGCCGCCGCCGCGGCGATGTCCTCGGGGCGGAATCCTTCTCGCTTCAGTTCGAGCGCCTGTCCCGCCGAGGCGAGGGCAGCCTGTGCTTGATCGCGCGCAGAGCGAGCGGCATCGGCGACCCGCTCGCTTGCGGAGCCCGATGCCGCAAGCCCGCTCTGGCGCTTGAAGTCACTCTCGGCATTGTGGAACACCGCTTCGGCCTGGCGCACGGCCTCGAGCGCCTGCGCGATCTCCTGCGGGCGGTTTCCGCGGCGCAGCTTTTCAAGTTCGGCACGGGAGCGCTGAACCTCCGCCTCGGCGACGGCAAGCGCTTCACGGTAGGGCTGCGCGTCGAGTTCCGCCATGACATCGCCAGCTTTCACCGAAGCCCCCTCGTCGAACAAGGTCTTCGCCAGCCTCCCCGGCTGTCTGAAAGCCAACTCGACCTCGCGAATATCCACGTTCCCGTACATCTGGAATGGGCCATGGTCGGTCTGATCCCAATTCAGCCACCGGTATCCCGCGGTCGCAGCCAACGCAATTGCGAGGATCGCGACCAGTCTGACGGGGCTCATTTCAATCTCCCGTAGCGAGCATTGCGGTGACGGAACGGCGGATTTGCGCTTGAATGACCGCCAGCTCGGTCTCGCCGATGCGTTCCCATTCCATGACGCGCAGCACCCCAGCGCGCGCAGAGCGAAACACCAAGGCTTGCCCGAGGATGGCCACGACCAGCACGCGTGCGTCGGCCGTGGAGTCGCCGCGGCGCATTCGCTTCACCAATTGCGTCAACAGCGACAACACCCGCCGCATCAGACCTTCGTAATAGATCGCAAACGCCGCGGTCGGGGCCTGCTGTTCGCGCAAGACAAGCTGGGCCCAACTGTCGGATTCGTCCTTCGTCATCAACGCGACCAATCCGTCGGTTAGCCGCAGCAGCGGCGGCAAATAGCGATCGAATCGCGCATCGCGGTCCAGTCCCTCATCGGGAAGCTTGAGCACCGCATCGAGCTGTTCAACGATCGGTGCGATACGCTGGCGAAGTTGCGCGACCAGATGCTCGAACACAGCCAGGTACAGCCCTTCCTTGTTGCGAAAGTGGTAGCCGATCAGCGCCTGATTGGTCCCCGCGGCCTCGGAGATCCCGCGCAGGCTGGCGGCATGAAAACCGTCGCGGGCGAAAATTTCCATCGCCGCGGCGATCAGCGCACTGCGGGTGGCATCCCCTCTGGCGGGAAAGGCAGCCTCAACTTGCATGGGGCTGATATTTACTTACGCGATCAATTAAGTCAATCGCCTAATTTGATGTCAAAGGGATTCATAAGACTTTCCCGCACTGAATCATGGACTTGAGAATTTATCGCAAGCAACACGCGTCGGATGAGCCGGGTGCGGCAGAAAGCCACAGCGGAAGTTAGGATGCCGCGGCCACGTACTGACCGTTGACGGCGGCGAACTCGGTAAGCGCCCCGCGCGCGCGGCGATGCCACCCGCGCCTACCACTCACTCCACAGGCCACTGCAGCTTGAGGATCTTCTTCATATCCAGCCGACCGGCAATGCGTGCGGCGGTCTTGGTGACCTCGCGCATGATCGCGTCCTGATCAATCTTGGTCAGCCGTCCATCGCGCACCACGTGCTCACCGGCGACGAAGACATGTTTGACGGTGTTTCCGGTCGCGCTGTAGACCAGGTTCGAAACGGGGTTGAAAAGCGGCTGCCACTCGGACACGGTCGCATCGAAAAGAACCAGGTCCGCTTCCATACCGATGTAGACGCTGCCGATCCGGTCTCCGAGCCCGGCGCCGCGTGCGCCGTTGATCGTCGCCATCTCGAGCGCGTGCTCGGGAGGCATCACGCGCGGATTCATCCGCGCTTCCTTGTAGCCGCAGGCGCAATGGCGCATTTCCTGGACCATGTCCACCGCGCCCGAGCACGCGTGGTCTGAACCGAGGCTCACGTTGACCCCGAGCGCCATGAGTTCCGGAAGCTTGCCGACGACGATGTTGCCGTAGCCGTTGTGAACGCTGGAGGTTGGCGCCGCAACCAGCGTCGGCTTGCGCCGGGCGAGGATCGCGACTTCATGCGGTTCCAGCCAGCCCGAGTGCACCAGCAATACGCTCTCGTCCAGAACCCCAAGCGATTCCAACCGTTCGATTTCGGGCATGCCGCACTGGGCGACGCTCGAATCGTGCGTCGAGTAGGCGAAACAGGCGTGCGTCTGGACAAAGGTCCGGTACTTCTGCGAGAGATTCTTCAGGCCCAGAATCAATTCGTCGGAGGCGTTGTTCAGTCCCCTGAACGAAGCGCTGGCGCTGATTCGACCGGCGTGGGCCGAACGGTATTTTTCCAGCAATTCTTCGGTCTTGGCCAGGCAATGACCAGTCGTCTCGATCATGCGCTGCGGCAGCAGCCCCATGACCGACTTGGTTTTGTCGAAGCAGCTCGTGGACACCACCATGCGCACGCCGGAAGCCGCAACCGCCCGAACCGTGGCGTCCGGATGATAGTTGCCCGGATCGACGAAACAGGTGACTCCGTGGCGCAGCAGTTCGATCGCCGCGAGCGAGGCGCTGACGTACACGTCCTCCTCGGTCATGGCGCCCTCGTAGGGATACATATGATCGAAAAGAAACGACTGCGCGACGGCTTCGTCGGCGAGCCCGCGCGACATCTGGAACGACGCGTGCAGGTGGTTGTCTACCAGCCCGGGTGTGCCCACCATGCCCTTGCCGTCCAACACGTTGGCGCTGCTCCACGCCCGCTCGATGTCCGCCGTCTTGCCGACGGCGACGAACTTGCCGCCTTTCACGGCCACCGCGGCCTCGCGCACGACCCTGCGCTTGGGGTCGACGGTGATCAGCCAGTCGATATCCCGAACGATCAGATCGGCCGGCGCGCTCATTTGTTGTCGCCGACGTACTTCAGCCCGTCGCGGACCTTGAGCTCGATCAGCACATTTTCTTCCGCTGAGTCCTCGCACAGCATCGAGCGGTGCGTGATGCCCTTCGGAATGACCATCATGTCGCCTTCCTTGAGCACGCGCGTGCCCATTTCCGTCTCCCAGCGCAGCGCACCGCGCACGCAGAAGATTACCTCGTGCCAATCGACATTGCGGTGCCAGAAGCCCATGTCTTCCTTGGAGCGCTTGGAGACGTCGATTTTCACCGTCTTGGAGTCGAACACCCGCAACGGCGAGCCATCGGCCTTGTTGTAGTTCGAGGGCTGATATTTCTTGTCGAAGATGTTGATGCACTGGAAGAGTTCGGCTGCGCTGAGCACCCCGAGGTTTTCGATCGGGTTGCCTTTCATTTCCAAGGTTACGTTCGTGCCGTCGATGGTGACCAGCTGGCGCAGCGGCGGTTCGGGTAGAGCCATGGCTAGATTCTCCTGGGTGTGTGGCAGTGGTGCGGCATTAACGATTGCGAGGGCACGGCGGGGCCGCGCTTCCCAGCGCGGTCATTTTGCCGCCGCGATCGCCCGCGCGGCATAGACGCGCGCCACCTGGGCCCGGTACTCGGCGCCGCCATGGATGTTTCCCATGACGTTCACCCCCTGAACCACGTCGGCCGTCGCTTGCTCGATGAGCTTGGGCTCCAGGCGCTTGCCCTGCAGCGCGCGCTCCACGCCCGCGGCACGGAAGGCCCGATCGGTCACCCCGGTCAGCGCGATGGAAATTTCCTCGCATTTTTCGTCCTTGCCGACTCGCAGGCGCACGGCGACGCCCACCAGCGCAAAGTCCGTGGCGCGACGGGCGGCTTTCAGGTAGGCGCTGCGCTGACCCGTCAGCACCGGAACGCGGATCTCGGTCAGCACCTCGTCCGGCGCCAGCGCCGTGGCGAACATGCCCTGGAAATATTCCCCCACGGCGATCCACCGCTCGCCCTTCGGTCCGACCGCCTTCAGCTCGCCTCCGAGTGCGAGGATGGCTGCAGGCATGTCCGCAGAGGGATCGGCGTGAGCCAGGCTGCCGCCCAGCGTACCGCGGTTGCGAACCTGTACGTCCGCCACAACCGCGACCGTTTGCTGAAGCAGGGGACACTTCTCGCGCAGCAGTGCCGACTGTTTGATCTCGGCATACGTCGTCATCGCGCCGATGGCGACGGCGCCTGGCTTGCCGCCGGACGCCGGCTCTTCCCGTATGTAGCTCAGGCCTGCGATTCTTCCAAGGTCCACGAGAAATCCGGGCGAAGCCAGCCGGAGCTTGAGGACGGGGATGAGACTCTGACCCCCTGCGAGCAGCTTGGCATCCCCGGGGTGAGCGGCGAGGAAAGCCGCGGCCTCCGACAGCGAGGCCGGTGCAACGTATTCGAATTTGGGCGGAATCATGATTTCGCTTCCTCTTCAGATCACCTTGGTTTCGCGAATGGCCCGCAAGACCTTCTCCGGCGTGATCGGCAACGACGTCACTTTCACGCCGAAGGGTGTAAGCGCGTCCTCGACCGCATTGCCAATCGCGGCCAGTGAGCCGATCGCGCCACCTTCGCCGACCGCCTTGGTCCCGAGCAGCGAGGTCGTGCACGGCGATTCCATGTGCGACACCTCGAAGCGCGGCAGACCCACCGCGAGGGGTTTCATGTAGTCCACGAACGAGGTCGTCAGAATTTGTCCGTTCTCGTCGTAGATGAATTCCTCGAGCAGGACCGTACCCACCCCGTGGACCGTGGAGCCGATCGACATGCCCTCGACGATCCCGGGGTTGATCTGCCGACCGCAGTCGTGAACGATCACGTACTTGCGGAAACGGATCATCCCCGTTGCAGGGTCGACCTCGACCACCGTGGCATGCAGCGAGTTGGCGTGAGTCATCTGCACATTGAAGTCTGTCTTGTTCGGCAGCTTGGCGATGTCGTTCTTATAGAACGCGACCTCTTTCAGCCCCGGTTCGAACCCCACCGGAAGCAGCAGGACCTGTTTGTAGGCCAGGGTCGCCACTTCCTTGAAGGTCAGCGTCTTGCCGGCGTCCTTCTCCGAGTACACCGTCCCGTCGCGAAAACGCAGGTCCGCCACGGGCACGCCGAGCCTGTGCGAGGCGATCTTCAGCACCTTGTCACGGATCTTCTTCGTGGCCATGATGACCGCGCCCATCTCCACGTCGTTGAACCGGTTCGAGTAGCACCCCGAATGGCCCATGAACGGGGACATCACCGAGTCCAACTGCTGGTTCATCGTGACCCGATCCGGCGTGATGGCGAGCATGTCCGCAATCACCTGCGACACCGACGTCGCGTGGCCTTGCCCCTCTTCGACCGAGCCCAACAGCACGTTGATGTTCCCGTCGTAATCCATGCTGACGATCGCCCCTTCGGCGTTGCCCATATACTCGGGCGTGCCGCGCGATGTGTAGTAGTAGCCCAGATTCGAGGTTCCGGGCTCGATGCTGGCGCTCAAGCCGATGCCGATGTAGGTGCCCTGCTTGCGCAGGGTTTCCTGCTGCGCTTTCAGGTCCTTGTAGCCGATCTGCTCGAGCGCGATACGCAGGCACTCGGGATAGTTGCCGCTCTCGTAGATTTCTCCCGACGGGGTCGTATGGGGCATCTGCTCGGGCTGGATGAAATTGCGGAACCGGATTTCGGCGGGATCCATTCCGAGCTGCACCGCCGCGCGGTGCATCAGCCGCTCCAGCGAGAACATCATGGCGGGCTTGCCGACGCCACGGTTCTGCACGGTGGGCGCCTTGTTCGTGACGATGCTCATCATTTCGGCCTGGGTCGCCTTGATGTTGTAGCAACCGACGATGTTCGCGAACTTGATCAGGTTGTAAATCCCGGCCGTATGCACGAAGGATCCGTCGTTTTGCCGGTCGCGCATGCGCAGTCCGAGAACCTGGCCATCCTTCTTCATCGCAAGTTCCAGATCGAGGATGCAATCCGGGGTATGGGTTCCGGCCAGCAGGTGTTCGCGCCGCGTCTGGATCCACTTGACCGGCTTGTCCACTTTGCGCGCCACCACGCACAGGCTCACCATGTAGGGCCAGATTGCCAGCTTGATGCCGAAACCGCCGCCGCTGTCGGGCACGATCAGGCGCAGCCGGTTGGCGGGAATGCCCAGCGCGTTACAGAGATTGACGATGCTGCGACCGGGCTGTTGATCGTTGGCCCAGACCGTGTAGCTATCGGTCGACTTCTCGTACTTCGCGATCATCGCCCAGTTTTCGAGCGGTGTGGAGCTGAAACGCTGCACGCGGAACTGCTCTTGCATGACGAAATCGGCGTCGCGGAACGCCTGCTCGATGTCGCCGTGCGTCAGCGTGTCGTGCAGCAGCACGTTGGTTTCCGCTTCGTCGAAAACCAGCGGCGCGTCCTTTTTCATCGCATCGTCGATCTCGACCACCACCCGAAGCGGCTCATAGTCGACCTCGATCAGCTCCGCGGCGTCCTCGACGAGATACCGGTCGTTGGCAACCACGATCGCGACGGGTTCACCGACGTAGCGCACCTTCTTCGTAGCCATCACGTGCTGGACCGCCGGCCTCGTTATGGCCCGCGCGCCGACGGGCTTGGTCGCCGCGGCCACCTCCGGGCCCGTCACGACCGCCCGAACACCCTTCAGCGCGGCGGCCTTCGACGTGTCGATGTTTCCCAGCCGCGCGTGCGGATACGGACTGCGCACGAAGGCCGCATACAGACAGTCCATCGGGAGATCGTCCGTGTAGGACCCTTCCCCCCTGACGAAACGCGCATCCTTGTCCCGCCGGACGGGCTTGCCGAACCAGTTTCTGGTGACGAAAATTTCATCGAAGTTCAACATGGTCGTCAGCTCCTGGATTGGCCCATGAGGTCCGCCGCGTGAGCAACGGCATCGACGATCTGCTGGTAACCGGTGCACATGCAGATGTTCCCCTCGATCGCCTCGCGAATCTCCTCCTCGTTCGGCCTGCGATTGGACTGAAGCAGTGCGAGCGCGCTGAGGACCATGCCGGGCGTGCAGTAGCCGCATTGAATGGCGAACTTGTCGAGAAACGCCTCCTGAACGGGATGAAGGGCGCCGTCGCGTTCGAGCCCCTCGATGGTCGTCAGTTCGGCCCCGTCGGCCTGCACCGCCAGCATGTTGCACGACTTGATCGGTTTGCCATTCAGGAACACGGTGCAGGCGCCGCAATTGCCGGTGTCGCAGCCCACGTGTGTTCCCTTGAGGTTGACCTTGTCCCGAAGGAAGTGCACCAGCAGCAGGCGCGATTCCACCTCTTCCTCGTAAGCATTCCCGTTGATTTTCACGCTGATCTTGTGCATGGCTCCCTCTACT
>MEQX01000024.1:137861-137933 GCA_001770415.1 Betaproteobacteria bacterium RIFCSPLOWO2_02_FULL_63_19
GTGTTTTTTCGTCGCATCGATGCCGATCTTCGAGCTGATCTGCTCCGTCGGCTTGACCATCTTGCCGTCCTT
>MEQX01000024.1:137962-138193 GCA_001770415.1 Betaproteobacteria bacterium RIFCSPLOWO2_02_FULL_63_19
GATCGGTATTTTGGACGATATGTACGTCTTCGGCCGGCTGCATGCGGAAACTGAGCGCCCACTCGACCTGGAAGGAATCGCGAATATCGATGTCGTCATCGACGACGATGGTCAATTTGCCGAACACGTCGTGCAGCGACCACGCGCCCATCATCGCCTTCAACGGCTGGAAGCGGTTCTGCTTCTTCATCGAGATGATGAGAATGCCCGTCGCGCCGCCGCTTTCGGTCA
>MEQX01000025.1:0-23579 GCA_001770415.1 Betaproteobacteria bacterium RIFCSPLOWO2_02_FULL_63_19
ATCGCGAATTACCTCGCCGTGCTCGAGGCCACTTTCGTCGCGCACGTGCTGAAACCGTTCAGCACCCGCCGCGCGACCGAAATCGTCGCCGCACCCAAGGTGTACGCCTTCGATACCGGCTTCGTCTGCCATTACCGGGGCTGGGACGCGATCCGCAACGACGATCTGGGCGTGCTGTGGGAGCATTTCGTGCTGAACGAGCTGCATGCCCGGCTGCAGACGCGGGACATCCGTTACTGGCGCGACAAGCGCCAGCATGAGATTGATTTCGTGTTCCAGAGGCGCGGAAAGCCCCCGGCAGCGATCGAGTGCAAGTGGTCGGCCGGGGAACTCGATGCGCGCAATCTCGCGGCGTTCCGGCAGGCTTATCCGCGCGGGGACAATTTCGTCGTTGCCCGCGATGTCCGGCGTCCCTATCGTCGCTCCGTGTCCGGTGTAGACATTCAGTTCCTCGGCCTGGATGGCCTGATCGCGCGGCTCGGAGGCTGAACGCGATCGACGGACACGCTATATATCCCATCCATAGTTCGCCGGGTCGATGTCGAGGGTGCCACTCACCCGAATGCGTCCTTCGGGCGTTCAATCTCGATCGTTTCCGAACGCATTCGAGCGCGCGAGCGGCTGCGCCTTGTCCCTGCAATGGGCGGTGCGAAACCGGCAGCACGATGCACGCGCTCGGACACGGCGAAGCGGTAATTCCTTCCGCGACCAAGGTCGCAGTCGCGGGAGCAGCCGGGACCGCTACTTGGACGGCGTCAGGCCGTGCTCGAGCGCGAACTTGACCAGCGAAGATACGTCCCTCACGCCCAGCTTCGTCATCAGCCGGCTGCGATAGGTTTGGACCGATTTCGGGGAAAGGCAAATCATCTGCGCGATCTCGCTGCTCGTCCGGCCTTCGACCACGAGTTGCAGCACTTGCCGCTCGCGTGCGCTCAAGCGGTCGACCGGACTGCGCTCGTGCCGGCCGATGAGGTCGGGCACGTTTTGGGCAACAGCGAGACTCAGATATCGCCTTCCCGCATGGACCGTCCGCACCGCGGTGATCACTTCCTCGACCGCCTCTTCCTTCAGCAAGTAGCCCCAAGCGCCCGCTTCGAAGGCCCGGTACACGTGTTCGGCGCTCGCGTGCATGGACAGCATCACGATCCGCACCGCCGGACATTTTGCGTGGATCAGGCGGACCGCCTCGATGCCGTTCAGGTCCGGCATGGCGATGTCCATGAGCACGATATCGGGGTTGATCCGCGGTACTTGTCTTTCGGCTTCACGTCCCGTACCGACCTCGCCGACGACCTCGATGTCGGGGGTGGTGGCAAGCAACGCGCGCAGCCCTTCGCGGAGCAGCGCATGGTCGTCGGCAAGCAGTACCCGGATCCTCACGATGCCGCGCGCTCCACTTCGAGCACGACCCGGGTGCCGGCTCCGGGCGCCGAGTGCAGGCGCAATGTGATGCCCGCCGCCTCCGCGCGTTCGCGCATCGTGAGCATGCCCCAGTGTGGTCCGTCTTGCAGCGTCTCGGCGGTGATCGCATCAAAACCGACTCCGTCATCCGCGATATCCAGCACGACTCGTTGGGAATCCTCACCGAGGCTGATAGCCACTTTCGTCGCCTGCGCATGCTTGGCGATATTATTGAGCGCCTCCTGGCTGATGCGAAACAGCGCCGTCTCCACGATGGACGGCAAGCGCGGTTGCAGGTCCACTCCGACAAGCGCCACCGGAATCCCGCTGTGCTTGGAAAACTTCGTCGCCAGATTTCGCAGCGCTGCATACAGCCCATAATCGTCCAGCACCGGCGGCCGAAGCTCGGCCATGACATCGCGAACGTTCTCGATCGTGGACTTCAGCAGGCCTTGCATGTCCCGCAGCTGATTCCGGACCGTGCCTGCCGGTTCCGCGTTGAACCGGGCGGCAAATCTGCCGAACAAGAGCGCGAGCGTGGTCAGATCTTGGCCAATGCGGTCATGGATTTCACGCGAAATCGCATGGTGCTCCTTCTCTTGCACTTCCTGCAGTCGCCGCGACAGCTCGCGCAGCCGCGCGGCGTAGCTGTCCAGCGCTTTCTCGTTGCGCCTGATGTCGGTCATATCGCGCACCGTATAGGAATGCGCAACAATACGGCCGTTCTTGTCCCTCACCGGTGACAACGTTATTTGGGTCGGAATGCGCGTGCCGTCCTTGCGCAGGTGGGTGGTTTCGACAGGAGTTACGGGTTCGCCCCTTGCAGCCCGCTCGATGAACGGCTGCAGCTGCCCGATGCGCTCGCGCGGCACGATCAGGTCGATCGACTGCCCGACCGCCTCCTGCGCCGACCAGCCGAACAGCCGCTCGGCGGCAGCGTTCCAGGAAAGGATGGTACGGTCGGGCCCGCGGGCCAAGATCGCGTCGTTGCTCGATTCGACGATCGCCGCCAGTTGGGCGTTGCTCCGCTCGGATCGCTTGCGCTCAGTGACGTCCAGCAGGGCGAACAGCAATCCTTCCACGCCGCCGTCTTCGTTCCTCAGCGGATGCAGACTCCAGTCCCAGTAGGTCACGCCCCGTTCAGGATGGTCGGGGAATCGGAACGGATTGGTATAAATGGTAAACGGCGTGCCGGTCGCCACAACATTCCGAAAGATGGTTTCGACCTCCTCGCTCGGATGCAGATCGAAGTGGTTCTTGCCGGGAAAGAACCCGGCCGGATACCCGCACGCGTTGGCGTAGGCCTGGTTCACCCGCACGAAGTTGAAGTCCCGGTCCAGATAGACCAGGCAGAAATGCGTCGTCTCGAAAATGCGGTCCAGAAGCTCGTAACTCGCGCGCAACGCATTTTCGGCCTCGATCCGCCGCGTGACGTCGCGCAGAATCACGGTGAACAGCCGCTGCCCTGCCCACTCCATCTGCGAAATCGAGGCGTCGACCGGAAACTCCTGGCCGCCGGCGCGTCGTCCTATAACTTGAGCAAAATGACCCATGGCGCGTTTGGTCGCGTTGGTACGCGCAAAGTCTCGGATGTGCTGCTGGTGCGCCGCGCGGGAGCGTTCCGGGATCAGCATCGAGACCGGCTTGCCGAGGAGATCCGCTTCGCTGTAGCCGAACATCTGCTCGACCGCGGCATTGACGAGCGTGATGTTCTGGCGCTCGTCAATGGTGATGATGGGGTCCATCGCCGAGGCGATGATGCCCGACAGCCGTTGTTCGGCCCGGTCGAGCACATCGAGCATCTGGTTGAATTGCGCGGCCACGGTCTTGATTTCGATCGGTCCGGTCGGATCGGCGCGCACGGTCCTATCGCCGGCGGCCACGGCGGCGGCCGCTTCGGCGATATTGCCGATCGCCTTGACGAGCTTGCGCGCGAGAAAGGCGGACAAGAGCGCAACCAGCGCTGCGAGCGCCGCAATGACCAGCGCGTTGTGCAATGAATCGCGCCGACTCTGCGCAAAAATCGGCTCGGCCGGCGTGCTTGCGACCACACGCCAGTCGGTGCCGGGGACGGCTGCAACCGCGTAGATTTGCTCGGCTCCCTGTGCATCAAACGCGCGCACCGTACCCACCGACGTTGCCAGCAGTTTGCCCGCGACATCGATGTCGCGGATGTTCCGGCCGATCGCGGCCTTGGGATCCTGCGAGGTCGCGACAAGGATGCCGTCGGCGGTTACTATCCGGGTTGCCGTCCCCCCGATCAGGGCCATGCTGCTCGGGATCTCATCGAATTTCGAGAGGTCCAGCGCCAGCACGACTGCGCCCGTGATCGCGCCCTGCGCATCGCGCAACGGATATTGCAGCGGCACCACCCAGGTCCCGGTGATACTGCTGCGCAAAGGCCCGCCGACCGTGAACTTTCCGGCGCGCAGCATCGCCATGAGATATTTTGTCGACACGAGCGGAGGGCCCAGCCCGGCCTTGGGCGGTACCGCGGTACATACCAGTTTCCCCGCGGCGTTCCGTGTCACCACGTTTACGTGGTACTCCAACAACTGCTCGATCTGGACCAACAGCAAGCCACACTGGCGTGAATCAAGCGCGCTCAACCGGGGGTGTTGCGAAAGCTTGCGTAAGATTTCCTCACTTGCACGCAGGAAACCCGCTGTTCGCGCCGCCGACAACTGCGCGGAGCGGAGGACATCGGTCGCCGCCTCACTCTCGCTTCGTTTGAAATCCCGATAGGTAAAGTAGCCCAGCAAGAGCACAAGCGGCACCGCGACGGCCAGCACCAAGGCCGCGATGTAAGCGCTAAACGGCAGGTTCGATTTCGCCATCTAGTCCTTGTGTGAGCGGCACGGGGAGGTGTCGCAAGCATAGTCCATTCGCGGCTCTCACCGCGATCGGCGGCACGCGAGGCGCCTCCGATTTCGCGCCTGACGCCGAACGCGGCGCATTTTGCTAAACGCCGACGCCCCCATTACCATTGCTCGACGGACTCAAGACTCAGGACACTGATGCCAGATTATGGATTGAATTTGGATGTTGGACCGTTGCGCGGTTGCGGCGGACGCTCGGGCCAATGACCGTCATCGAAGGACAACTGGTTCGCGGCCTCGGGCAGGCGTCGGGATTCACCCGGATCGACTGGGTACGACGGCAGCTCGTGGAGCTGGCGGGAATCGACCCGCATCCGGGCACGGTCAACCTCGTGCTCGGGGACGAAGTCAACCGAAGCCGCTGGCGGAGCTGGCGCGAGGCCCCCGGCCACGCCATGGCGCCTGCGGACGCCGGGTTCTGCAGCGCGCGTTGCTATCCGGTGCGCATCGACGGCTGCGTACCGGCCGCAATCGTGTTGCCCGAGGTTGACGGCTATCCCGAGGACAAGGTCGAACTGGTCGCGGCGCTGTCGGTGCGCGAGCACCTGACGCTGGAGGAGGGCGCGCGCGTGCGGGTGGAACTGTGCCAGCCGCTTCGCGCCAAGGCGGTTCTGTTCGACCTCGACGGCACGCTGGTCGATTCCATGGACGCTTATCTCGAGGTGGCGAGGATCGCCGCGCGGATCCATGGACTGGAGGTGAGCGCGGCGCATGTGCGTCACTCGCTCGCCACCGGCACGAACTTCTGGAAGGGCGTCGTGCCGGCCGATCGACATGACGGGGAGTCCGTGATGAAGGAATTGTCGGCACACGCAGGACGCGAATGGCCGCGCGTGCTGCGTGAACACGGCCGGATCTTCGATGGACTGGCGGGGACGCTGGATGCAATCGGGCGAATGGGCATACGGCTCGGCATCGTCAGCGGCGCCAGGCCCGAGGTGCTCGAGTTGCTGCGCGGTGACGGCATCCTGGACCGATTCGACGCGATCGTGCTCGGTGGCGACGTGTCCCGGCGCAAGCCGGATCCCGAAGGCATCCTGAAGTGCCTGCGGGAACTGGGCGTCGCGCCGGAGGCGGCGGTATACGTCGGCGACACGCCATTGGACATCCAGGCAAGCCGGGCCGCCGGCGCACGGGCGGTCGGCGTGCTCACCGGGGCCGCGGACAGCGCCATGCTGTCGATGCACAACCCGGACCGTCTCGTCTGCTCGCACGCGAGGCTGGCGGAAATCCTGGCGCCGGCATAGGAATTGCGGGCGGGGCCCAGCCGGTTGCGCTGCAATAGAAGTTCCGCTGATGCATTCATCGAAAAAGTTCAATGCGATTGAATCGCGCGCTTGACTTGCGTCAATTCAAACGCGGCGCAGCAACGCGCAGCATGATGACGCGCAAGGAGAGCAAAGATGACCGTCACGCTGCCCCGCGTTCACCAACACATGACGCCCCCGGCCAAACTGGTCCCGCAGCGCGAAAGGCCGAATTCGAGAACCGGATTGCGGCGGCGCATTGCATCCGTGAGCGCGTTGTACGCGCATGCGATGATGATCGAGCAAGAGGCCGTCGAGCGGTACCGCGAATTCGCGGCGTACATGGCCGAGTACGGCAACGACGCAGTGGCGAACTTGTTCGGCAAACTCGCCGATTTCGAGGCCGAGCACGCGTTTCATCTGGCGAAGAGGACCGCGGGCATGGCGCTGCCGAAACTCGCGCGCGGCGCCTGGCTCGAAAACGGTGCCCCCGTGCCGGAGGCGCACGCTTTTGTGATGCGGATGTTGACGCCGAGGCTGGCGCTGGAGATCGCGCTGCGCGCGGAAGAACGCGCGAAAGCGTTCTTCGACCGGGTGCTCGAAGAAGCGAGCGACGCGGGAATTCGCGAGGTGGCGCGCGACATGGCGCGCGACAAGCAATCCCATATCGACCGGGTGCGTGAAGAGCTTGCGCGGGTGCCGCTGCCTTTTCGGCCAAGCGAAGAACAGCCCGGCGATCCGACGATACCCCAGCAGTTGTAGAACGATCGGGCGCCGGCGACCCGGTGCGCATCGCGCGGGAGGCAACCGCTACGCACCCGCGTGTCGGCGCCCATGCCGCGAGTCGTTTCATCGCGTATAGTGGTCCACGATGACACGACTACCCACGACGCCGCCTGCGATGCTTCCGCGCCCCGCGGCGACATTGATACTCGCGCGTGAGCAGGGCGAGCAAGTCGAGGTCTTCATGCTGCGCCGGACGCAGCGTGCCGAGTTCGCCGGCGGCGCTTATGTCTTCCCGGGTGGCGCGCTCGACGATTCCGATCAGGCGCCGCAATGGGTTGATCGCTGTGTCGGGATCGACGATGCCGAGGCCAGCAGGCTGCTCAAATTGGAGCGTGGAGGGTTGGCATACTGGGTTGCTGCCGTGCGCGAGTGCTTCGAAGAGGCGGGGTTGCTGCTGGCCTACGACGCCCGGGGGAATCTGATCGCGCTGGACCAACCCGGCATCGCGCGGGACTTCGCCGGCCTGCGAGAGCAGCTGATCGCGGGGACGCTTTCATTCGCGGAAATGTGCGCTGCCCGCGACCTGCGGCTCGCCCTGGATCGCCTCGCGTATTTCAGCCACTGGATAACGGCACAGGGCAACCCGCGCCGGTTCGACACGCGCTTCTTTGTCGCCGTCGCACCACCGCTGCAGATTCCATCGCATGACAAGACCGAAACGGTGGCGAACGTCTGGGTCCGCCCCGCCGGGGCCTTGGAACGCCACCGGCGCGGCGATCTGAGCCTGATGTTCCCCACCATCAAGACACTTGAAGCGCTGGCGCGTTTTGCCGACACGGCCGCGGTGATGGATCATGCGCGCAGCCCGCGGGTAACGCTGCCCATTACGCCCAGATGGGCGAGCGGTCGGGACGGCCCGCGCTTGCTGGTACCCGGCGACTACGCCTACGCGGAAGCCGGAAAAATCGACCCACAGGGCGTCGGGCATGCGTCGTACGAGATTCTGCCGGGGGTGGTGACGCGTCTGTCCGACCAGGTGCGGCGGATCACCGCGCCGAATCCGGGTTTCATGACCGGCCCCGGAACCAACAGCTATCTGCTCGGTGCAGGCGACGAATTCGCGGTGATCGATCCAGGACCCGCCGATGATGAACATGTGCGCATCCTGCTGGAGGAGACCAAGGGCCGAATCCGCTGGATCTTGGCCACGCACACCCACCGCGACCATTCGCCGGCGGCCGCTCTGCTCAAGCGTGAAACCGGTGCGCAGATGCTTGGCATGCCGCCGCCGCCGCAAGAGCGCCAGGACCAGAGTTTCCGCCCGGACCGCGTGCTCGCCGACGGCGATCGGATTGAAGTGGCCGGTTGCGCGCTGCGCGTGATCCACACGCCGGGGCACGCGTCGAACCAGCTTTGTTATCTGCTGGAAAACGAGAAACTGCTGTTCACCGGCGACCACATCATGCAGGGTTCGACGGTGGTGATCGATCCGCCGGACGGAGACATGATCGCGTACATGGCCTCGCTGCGGCTGCTCCAGCCCGAAGACCTGGCCCACTTCGCGCCGGGGCACGGCTTCCTGATCGACAAGACGCAGGAAATGATCGAGCGGCTGCTGATACACCGCACCGATCGCGAGAACAAGGTGTACGCGGCGCTGCGCAGTCTGGGTTCGGCGAGCGTCGATGAACTGCTTCCCAGCGTCTATGACGACGTTCCCGAGCGCCTGCACCGGGTCGCGAGCCGGTCGCTGCTCGCCCACCTCATCAAGCTGCACGCGGAGCAACGGGCGACGCGGACCGGCGAGCGCTGGAGCGCCTGAGCGCCGGTCGAGCCGCGCGCGGTAACGGGTTGGAAGGCGTTGGATGGGGACATCCCCGTTCGCGAGGCGAGGATGCCGTGTAACATTTCATTTCTCCTGCGAGAAGACGGACGGCGGAACCGGAATGGAAAAGCGATCCAAACGATGGAACCAGCCCCCTGGTGAACACACGATTAGATTCGACGCGCGCTCGGCCATGGAGGAGGCGCGCGCGGCTCGGGAGCTGGTGCCGTCGGATCGGAGCGCGGGCAAGGCAGCGGTTGCCGAGGAGTTCCGCTGGCCGCCTCCGCCGTACCTCGAATTTGTCGACGAAGACAGCGGCCATGGCCCGGAAGACTGCCTGCTGGTCTTCAAAGACGGCACCAAGGCGACCGGCGCGCTTGCGAGCTTTCTGCCGGAATATGCCTCGCTCAGCCTCGTGCCGAGCGGCGCGCGCGCCGCCATCAGCGTCGCGTTCTCCTCATTGATCAGTCTGCAGCTGCTGAGGCCTCGTCGGGTGACGCGCCAGGGGATCTCCATGCCCATCGCTCAGGAGCAGTTGTTCATGCCCGCGAAGCACCAGTCGTTCAGCATCGACTTGGCAGACGGGACCACCCTGCAGGGCGAGACGATGGGCTTGGTCAACGCGCTGTGCGGACTCTTCCTGTACTTGCCGGCCGATCAAGGCAGCGTGATGCGCTGGTTCTTGCCCGCGCAGGCGATTCAGGCGAAGAGCATCGGCGTTCCCATCGGGCAGATGCTGATCGAGCAGAACTATGCCTCAAGCGAGGCAGTCAAGACGGGGCTGAAGATGCAGCACGCGCTGCACGTGCAGAAGTTAGGGGAGTTCCTGATCGAGAACCGCATCGTCTCGCGCGAACAACTGTTGGCCGCGCTGCAACGCCAGCGCGCCAGTCCGGCCATGAAGCTCGGTGAGGCCCTGTCGGCGCTTGGCATCCTGTCGGAGCAGGATATGCAGGCGGCGCTCAAGAGCCACAGCAGAAGTCGCGACCTGCCCCTTGGGAAGATTCTGACGAATATGGGAATCGTGGATCCGGAATCGATCAAGGCGGTAATGGCGAATAAGATGGGGATCCCGTTCGTCGATATGCGCAAGCTCAGTATCGCGCCCGAGGTTCTCGGCAGAATTCCCGAAGGCGTGGCGAACCGGTACCGGGTCGTGCCCGTATGCGTGTCCGAGGGTGCTCTGGTGATCGCGTCCGAAAACCCGCTTGGTATGGACGATATGGATGAGCTGCGCTTCTTTACCGGGATGAGGGTGCTCCCGGTGATGGCGTCCGACGAGGACATCGGCTACGCACTCAGGACCTATTACGGCGGCGCCAAGGGCGGGGCAAGTGCTTGGCAATCCACTTCTGGTCGGATACGCGGCCGGAAATCCGACAAATTTGCGGCCACTACAACCGATACACGTGACGTGGGGGTGAATGAACTCGCATCCCGCCTGTCGGCTGAGAGCGATGACGTTGACCTGAACGCCGAGGATCCGTTTGCCGAGAGCGACAATACCTTGGTACAGCTCGTCAACAAGATCATTCTCGACGCGGTCGAACAGCGTGCGTCCGACATCCATATCGAGTCCAATCCCGGCGCGAGTAACACTCGCGTGCGCTTCCGCAAGGACGGCACGCTGGTGAACTACCTCGAGATCCCCCCGCGGTTTCGCAGAGCCGTGATCTCGAGGGTCAAGATCATGGGCCAGCTGGACATTACCGAGCACCGCAAGCCGCAGGACGGAAAGATCGATTTCAAACGCTTCGGTCCAGCGCCGGTGGAACTGCGGATCGCGACGATACCGATTCGTGACGGCCTGGAAGATGTCGTCATGCGCGTGCTCGTCGCCTCCGAGCCGGTACCCGTCGGCGAGATGGGTTTTGACAACGCGGCGCTGGACACCATAAAGCGTCTGATCTCACGGCCGCAGGGACTTATTCTGGTATGCGGCCCGACGGGGTCCGGAAAGACGACGACGCTGCACTCGCTGCTCGCAGTCATCAATACGGACGCGCGCAAGATCTGGACGGCGGAGGACCCGATCGAAATTGCGCAGCCCGGCCTGCGCCAGGTGCAGATCAATCCGAAGATCGGATGGACATTTGCAGCCGCGATGCGCAGCTTCCTGCGCGCCGATCCCGATGTCGTGATGATCGGCGAGATGCGCGATGGGGACACAGCGAAGATCGCCATTGAGGCGTCGTTGACCGGTCACCTCGTGCTGTCAACGTTGCATACCAACAGCGCACCGGAAAGCATCGTCCGGCTGCTCGATCTCGGTATGGATCCGTTCAACTTCGCCGACGCATTGCTTGGCGTCCTGGGGCAGCGCCTGGTCAAGCGGCTCTGTCTTTCCTGCAAGGTTTCCTACGCACCGGCGGCGTCGGAACTCGACGAGCTTGCAAAGGAGTATTGCGAGGGCACCTCGATCGACGCAACGCGCCTGTCGGACACCTGGGTTCAGCAATTCGCGGGTGCGGACCGAAAGATAAGCTTGTCCCGTGCCCGCGGTTGTGACCGATGTGACGCCACGGGCTACAGCGGCAGGCTGGCGTTGTACGAGCTTCTGGTCGCCGATTCGGAGTTGAAGCGGCTGGTTCAATCCCGCGCGCCGGTATCCGACATAAGGAACGCAGCGCTGACGGCCGGTATGCGCATCCTCAAGCAGGATGGCATCGGCAAGGTGCTTCAGGGTCTGACCGACATGCATCAGGTGCGTGCGGCCTGCGGCTGATCTTGGGGTTGCCTTGGTTTTGCATTGCCGCGCGCCGGATTCCGAGTCGCTCATCCGCAAGCCGGTACCGCCTTTGCGTTAGTGCCAAAGATCCGGCAGCTGCGCATTCGGGAAGCCATGTTTTGAAAAGGGGCGGTCTTTTGTTTACGCTTGCCGGACTCGCCCCTTTCCGGTAATCGACCATGAGCCTGCATACTTCCGTCAACGCGGTGACCGAGCGTATCCGCGGGCGCAGCCAAGACCGGCGCGCAGCGTACCTTTCCCGGATCGACGAGGCCGGAAGGATGCCGCCTTGCAGGGAGAGCATGGGTTGCGCGAATCTTGCGCACGCATTCGCCGCCTCGCCGCGTGCCGACAAGCAAGTGCTGTATCAGGCGCGCTCGCCGAATATCGCGATCGTGTCCGCGTACAACGACATGCTGTCGGCGCATCAGCCCCTCGAGCGATTTCCGGGCCTGATCAAGCAGGCGGCGCGTGATGCCGGCGCGACGGCACAGTTCGCCGGTGGCGTGCCGGCGATGTGCGATGGCGTCACGCAGGGCGAAGACGGCATGGAGCTTTCGCTGTTCTCGCGCGACGTCATCGCGCTGGCCACCGCGGTCGCGTTGTCGCACAACGTATTCGACGCAGTGCTTTGCCTCGGCGTGTGCGACAAGATCGTGCCGGGGCTGTTGATCGGCGCGCTGAAGTTCGGTCATCTGCCTGCGCTGTTTGTTCCGGCCGGGCCGATGACGTCGGGACTTTCCAATGACGAAAAATCGAAGATCCGCCAGTTGTTCGCGCAGGGCAAGGTGGGAAGAGACGCGCTGCTCGAAGCCGAATCGAAGGCGTATCACGGCGCCGGGACCTGCACGTTCTATGGCACCGCCAACTCGAACCAGATGCTGATGGAGATGATGGGCCTGCATCTGCCCGGCGCGGCGTTCGTCACTCCGAACACGCCGCTGCGTGACGCGCTGACCGCCGCCGCGACGCGCCGTGCCGCGCAACTGGCGAAACGGGGGGCGAATCACACGCCAATTGGTGCGCTGGTCGACGAACGGGTCATCGTCAACGGCATCGTGGGCTTGCTGGCGACGGGCGGTTCGACCAACCATACGATCCACCTCGTGGCGATGGCGCGCGCGGCAGGAATCCTGATCAACTGGGATGATTTCAATGATCTCTCGGCGGTCGTCCCGTTGCTCGCCCGGATCTATCCGAACGGCAAAGCCGACGTGAACCATTTTCATGCGGCCGGCGGAATCGGCTTTCTGATTCGCGAGTTGCTGTCAGGCGGTTTGCTGCACGCGGACGTGATGACGGTCGCCGGGGAGGGACTGTCCCGATACGCCGAGGAGCCCTGGCTGAACGACGGCGTCCTTGGCTGGCGCCCGGCGTCCGCGGCGAGCGGTGACGAACAGGTGCTCAGACCACTGGCGCGGCCTTTCAGCGGCGATGGCGGCCTCAAACTGATCCGGGGAAATCTGGGCCGAGCGGTGATCAAGATATCAGCGGTCAAGCCCGAGCACCGACACGTCGCAGCGCCGGCGCGGGTGTTCGATGGACAGCAGGCGTTGATCGAGGCTTATCGACGCGGCGAGTTGAATCGCGATTTCATCGCCGTCGTAATCCAGCAGGGGCCGCGCGCCAACGGGATGCCCGAATTGCACAAGCTGACGCCGATTTTGAGCAATCTGCAGGACGCGGGGCACAGCGTGGCGATGGTCACCGACGGGCGGATGTCCGGGGCGTCGGGCAAGGTTCCCGCGGTGATCCACGTGACTCCGGAAACACTGGCGGGAGGGTTGATCGGCAAACTGCGCGATGGCGATATGCTGGAGCTCGATTGCGATGCGGGCACGCTCACCGCTCATGTGCCGCAGGCGGAGCTGGAAGCGCGTGCCGGCGTGAAGACCGATCTGTCCGCCCATGAAAGCGGTTGCGGCCGGGAACTGTTCGGCCTGTTCCGGCGAAACGCGGCCAGTGCAGAAGAAGGCGCCTCGCCCGCGTTGGCGTGAAGGAGACCGATGTGACCGACATTTTCGAGTTCAAGACGCGGGTCATGCCCGTCGTGGTGCTGGAGGATGCAGAGTCCGCGGTGCCGATGGCCGAAGCGCTGCTCGAGGGCGGTATCGACGCGGTCGAGATCACCCTTCGTCATCGCTGCGCGCTGGACGCGATTGCCCGCGTGAGCGCCCGGGTCGCCGGCATGTGCGTCGGCGCCGGAACGGTCACGCGCGCAGAGGATTTCGGCCGCGTGGCCGAGGCGGGCGCGCGATTTGCGCTGTCACCCGGGCTGACCCCTGCGCTGGCTCAGGCAGCCCGCGCAGCCGCGATTCCTTTTATCCCCGGCGTGATGACGCCCTCGGAGATCGCCGCCGCCCGCGAGCACGGCTACTTGCTGCTCAAGTTGTTTCCCGCGGCGCAGGCCGGTGGGGTGGAAATGCTCAAGGCGTTGGCCTCTCCGTTTGCCGACGTTCGCTTTTGTCCGACCGGCGGTGTTTCGGCGAAGAACCTGAAGGATTATCTGCGCCAGCCCAACGTCGCGCTCGTGGGCGGTTCATGGCTCACCCCCGCGGACGCCTTGAAGTCCCGCGACTGGTCCCGCATCGTCACGCTGGCCAGGGAAGCCAGCGCGATTGCCGGGGGTTGACCCGGACATTCGGCGCGCAATGCGCGCTCGCGCATGACGTCTGCCCCGGACCGGGGCGTGATCAAACCCGCGGCTGCTGATACGATCCATGCGATGGTACTGCTGCTCGATGCGCTGGATCAGGCGCTGGCCGACCCCCAGTGCGCTCCGCGCTGGCATCGGCTGCTGGCACTCTGGCTCGAATCGACGGACGCGACGGTGCGCCGGGAAGTGGTGCAGATTCTGGAGACGTCCTCCCAGGCGGAGCCTCGAGCGGACATCCTGCGCCTGACGTTTCTTGCCGGCGCCACGCGCGCGTCCCGGTTCGAACACGCGGCTGCGCAAAGAGTATTGGCGATGGAGCCGGCCGATCCGGACCGGCTGGCCGCATTCATTGCGTACACCTGGCTGGCAGCGTTGCAGTACTGCCCCGGCCGCACGGAATTCGCGGCCGAACTCCTCGCCGCGCGCATCCCGCAAATGGTGGGTCGGCTGGCGCAGCAGGCGCAGAGACTGCTGCCCCGATCATTTGCGCCGCGGATATCGGAACGCATCGACCGCCTGGCGGCGGTCGTGCCTTACGTGGGCAATCAATTTCACACGCCGAGCGTGATGGCGGCGGTGCAATGCACGCTGCTCGCGCGCGAGGGCCTGCAGGTTCGCATCTTTTCCGCACAGGAACTGACGCCACCTGAAAATGCGCTGTTTCGAGGCGACGCCGGTGTGCCGAGTTTGCCTGCTCTCGATCTGGAGGGCTGGGTCAGGGCCCTTCCTGCCGGACTGAGCATGACGGTCAGCGACGCACGCTTCAGCCTTTCGGGCCGCTGGAGAAACATGATGCCCGTGCTGGCCGACTTCGATCCCGATGCGGTGCTCATGGTGGGTTTCTACTCGCCGCTTGCGGCGGCTCTGTATCGCGTGCGGCCGGTGGTGGGCATCAGCGTCAATACTGTTCCGCCCATTGCGCCGGTGGATGTCTGGTTGACCGCCGATCCCGCGGCGCCGGCCGCGCAAGCATGGGGAGAGGTTTTTCCGCCGTCGCATGCCATATACCATCCGCAACGGTTGCGACGCGAAAGCAAGCGCTGGGGCGTCACGCGGGCGCAATTGGGAATGAGCGAGACCGACGTGATTTGGGTCACCGCGGGCTTTCGGCTCGAACACGAAATTTCCGGCGAGTGGGCCGCGCGCATGCTGGACCTGCTGTCGCGCCATCACGGAGTTTGCTGGCTGCTGGTGGGTGGCGAGGGAAAAATGCCGCCGGCGCTGAGGCAGGCGGCGCCCGGTCGCGTGCGTGTTCTGCCCACCCGGGAGGACATCAGCGGAATCCTGCGTCTTTGCGACATCTTCGTGAATCCGCCGCGTATGGGAGGCGGATTCAGCGTCGCCGAAGCGATGGCCGAAGCAATGCCGGTCACGGCCTTCGCCGGATCCGACGGCGGCGACAAGGTCGGCCCGCTCGCGATCGAGGGCATCGACGCGTACGTGGAACGCCTTGCGGCATTGACACGGGCCCCGGACCTGCGCGCCGCCATGGGAGAGACGTTGCGCCGACGGTTCGCGGAGCACTTCGACAGCGCGTCGTCGGGCCCCGCGCTGCTCGCCGCTTTCAAGGAGGCTGCGGCCAGGGCGCGCGTGCGGCTCAGCTCAGCCGCTTCTTGATTTCGGCAGGAACTCCCAGCACCAGCACGTCCGCGGGAACGTCCTCGGTGGCGACGGCACCGGCGCCGATGAAAGCGCCGTCGCCGACGACGATCCGGTCGATCAGCGTCGCCCCGATGGCGACCGTGACGCGGCTGCCGATTCGCGAAAGGCCGCCCACATTGGCGCCGGGCTGGATGCGCGAAAACGAACCGATACGGGTATCGTGACCGATCGTGACGCCGCGGTTGACGAACACGTGGTCGCCGAGGCAGGCGCCGGGTCCGATCACGCTGTTGGCACCGACGAAAACGCCCTGACCCAGTTGCGCGAGCGGCGAAACATAGGCCCGCGGATGGATCAGCGTGTGGTAGCGAAGCGGCCCGAAGCGCCGCTCGATTTCGCGCGCCAGATCGGCGCGCGCGGGCGACGTGGGACCGAGCAGGTAGCATTCGCCTGCGGCGGGCCGAAACGCGTCCAGAGCGAGCACCGCGGGCGGTTCGGAGAAACCCTTCAGCGCGTCAAGACGCGCAGCCAGCGGCCGGTCGCGCGCTCCGGCAGGTTCGGGCAGGTGCAGCACCACCTTGGAGGGCACCAGACCGTTGGCAAGTGCGCAGTCGAACAGGTCCGATACGATATTGCTCGCGCCGAAAATGACCAGTCGCTGCGCGTCGGGTCCGGTCATGCGGGATGCCCGCCTTCGGGTGCTAGCTCAGCGATTCCCAGAACGCCGCCATCTTCTTGCGCATCGCCGCGTCGGGCAGTCTTCCGCGCCCGGCACCCAGGTTGTCCACCATGTACTGCGGCTTGTCGGTGCCGGGAATGACGCAGGTCACCGCCGGGTGCGCGAGCAGATACTTGAGGAAGAACTGGCCCCAGCTCGTCGCATCGAATTCCTTCGCCCATTCTGGAAGCGGTTTGCCGCGGACGGCTCGGAACAGTCTGCCGCGCGCGAAGGGCAGGTTCACCAGAACCGCCGTTCCAGTGTCGGCGGCCTGCTGCAGCAGCCGCTCTTCGACGCTGCGCTCAACCAGCGAATAATTGACCTGGATGAATTCAGGCTTTTCCCGCCGCATCACTTCTTCGATGGTCTTGTTGGCCGAAGCGCGGAAATGAGTGATACCGATATAGCGCGTGAATCCCTTGTGCTGCCATTCGCGGAGCGTGCGCAGCTGCGTCTTCGGGTCGCTGACGTTGTGCAGTTGCATGAGATCGACCCGCTTCGTGCGCAGTCGTGCCAGCGAGGCGTTCATCTGTTCGAGCTTCTCCGCATCGCTGTCGGCGCGCACCTTGGTCGCAAGGAAGACCTTGTCGCGCGCGGCCATCGCCGCGAGCAGGTCCCCCACCACCACTTCGGCCTCGCCATAGGAGGGGGCGGTATCGATCAGTCGACCGCCGCCGTCGATCAGCGTCTGAATGACCGCGCGCCTCTCGGCGCGCTGTTGCCGGTCGTCGCCGATATCGAAAACGATCGCGGTACCAATCCCCACGATGGGAAGTCGCTCGCCGGTGCGCGCGATGGGCCGGGTCTGCACCGGGCCCTCGGCGGCACGGCCTTGCGCGGCCGGAAGCACCGCAGCCGCGCCTGCGGCAGCCGCAAGCGCGAGGATTTCACGTCGAGTAAACAGTCTGCCGTCGCCGATCGCATGGCGCGTAGGGGTCATTTCATGCTCCTGTCGGTCTGGTTGGCGATCACATTATCACCGCCGTCCGAAGCGCGCCGTTGGGCGCGGCGCTCGTGCGCGCGTCCCAGCGCGAGCGCGAGCGCAAACCACAGCGCCGCCACCGGAACGCTCGCCAGCGCGATCGCGGAAAGATCGAGCCCCGCGGCGCGCATGGTTGCGTACAGCCAGCCGCTCGCCGCGTCGGCGCCGCGGAAGACCACGATGTCGATGACGTTCTTGGCCTTGTACTTTTCCTCGCGCGCGAGCACGGTAAAAAGCACTTCCCGCGCCGGGTTGGAGAGCGCGAAGTTGGCCGTTCGCTGCGCAGCCTGGAAAACGATCACGACGGCCAGTGCGGGGGCGAACCCGAGCACGGCAAAGCCCGCGCCGAACACGAGCGGCAGGAATGCGGCGGCGGGTCCCGCGCCGAAACGCGTGATCAGGCGCCCGGTCGCCAGGAACTGGACGGCGATCGTGAGGATGCCCACGACAAGGTCGATGCCCGCGAAAATGCGCGTGCGCACCGCCGGATCGTCGGAGGCCGCGGCGACGATGCCTGCCTGCTGGAAATACAGGAAGGTTCCGGCAAGCGAAAGCAGTGCCACCCACAGCGCGATACCGGCGAGGTAAGGTGATCGCAGCACCATCGTAATGCCCGCGAGCCAGCCTCCACCGAGCTTCGCGTGCCCGGTCGACGGCGCGGCCCGGGACGGCTCGGCGCGGTCGGGGTGGGCGGCAGCGATTTCCAGCCGTCGCGCGCACAGCACCGCGCCTTCGAGCAGCACCGCCGCGACGATGAGCAGGTGGGTCGGCCCCAAGGGCACCGCGAGCCAGACCGTGAGGATCGGACCGGCCAGCGCGCCCGCCGAGCCGCCGGCGGCGATGAAGCCGAACAGTCGCTTGCCCTGTTCCGAGGAAAACAGATCCGCCATGTACGACCAGAACACGGACACCGCGAACAGATTGAACACGCTGATCCAGACGAAGAATACCCGGGCGACGTGCAGCCTGCCGACGTCCAGCGCGAGCAGCACCCAGAAAATCGCGATATTGGCGACAAAGAAATGATAGACAATCGGAATGAATCGACGCCGAGGCACGCGCGCCACCAGGGCGCCGAACAGCGGCACCGCCGCAAGCATCACCGCGAAGGTGGCGGTAAACAGCCACTGCAGATTGCGAACACCGCCTGCGATGCCCATTTCATCGCGCAGCGGCCGCAGCACGTAGTAGCCGGCGAGCAGGCAGAAGAAATAGGCAAACGACCAGCCAAGCGAGCGAAGCTCGCCGGGCCGCGCCGCGACGACGCGCACCAGCCAGCGTTGAAGCATGGAATCGTTCACCGGCGGCTCGCGTGAAGGCGCGTATCTGGGCGGGGCATCTCAGCGCCCGACGCACGGGTCTGCGCGGCCAAACTCATGGGGGCCTTCGGCGGCTGTACCGTTACTGGGTCGGGCTGTCGGTCTGGAATGTTCTCGGCGCTAACTTGTGGAACGAGCGGCGGCGCAATTATAGTCATGCCGCGCGGTCATCCGCATCATGAATACGCATCATAAGCATATAACCATCGAGCAGTGGTGCCGCCGGCCCTGCGGCGGGGATAATGAGCCGTTTCCATCACCATGAGGAATACCATGAACATCGCTGAAGACGTCACCGATCTGATCGGCAATACGCCGCTGGTGCGCATCAACCGGCTCGCGCAGGGATGTGTCGCGGACGTGGTCGCGAAGCTGGAGTTTCAGAATCCTGCCCACAGCGTCAAGGACCGCATCGGCCTGTCGATGATCGAGGCGGCCGAGAAGGCAGGCCACATCAAGCCGGACACCATCGTTCTGGAGCCGACCAGCGGAAATACCGGCATCGCGCTGGCGATGGTTTGCGCCGCGCGCGGGTACAAGTGCACGCTGGTCATGCCGGACACGATGAGCAAGGAACGCCGCGCGCTGCTGCGGGCCTACGGCGCCGAACTGGTGCTCACGCCGGGCGCCCAGGGGATGCGGGGCGCGATCCAGAAGGCCGACGAGATCGCTGCGGCCGACGGACGCTATTTCATTCCCCAGCAGTTCGAGAACCCGGCCAACCCGGAGGTTCACCGGCGCGCGACCGCGGAGGAAATCTGGCGCGACACCGACGGAGGCGCGGATATTCTGGTGTCCGGCATCGGCACCGGCGGAACGATTACCGGTGTGGGCGAAGTGATCAAGTCGCGCAAACCGTCGTTCAAGTGCATCGCGGTCGAGCCGGACGCCTCGCCCGTGCTCTCCGGCGGGCAGCCGGGACCGCATCCGATCCAGGGCATCGGCGCGGGCTTCGTGCCGAAGGTCTTGAACACCAAGATCTATGACGAGATCGTGAGGGTGAAGAACGACGACGCGATGGACATCGCCCGGCGCATGGCGCGCGAGGAAGGTCTGCTGGTCGGCATTTCCTCCGGTGCCGCGGTATGGGCGGCGCTGCAGGTCGCGCGCCGAAGCGAGAACAAGGGCAAGCTGATCGTCGTCATCATTCCGTCGTTCGGAGAGCGCTACCTGAGCACGCCGCTGTTTGCCGGCTTGGCGGGCGACTAGCGCGCCGCGCGCAAGCGATACGCAGGCGTGGCCGAGCGGCTGCGCGTCCGGGTCGCCGGCGCCGGCCGATTCTGAGGCTCGCGCAAATCCGCGCGGGGAAGGATTACAATCCTCCCACCGTGGCGACGCTGACGATTCCGAAGGTCGATAACTTGGCCGATGAGTTCTGGGGCGGCCTCGCGGCAATGCTCGTCGCGTTGCCCTCGGCGATCGCTTTCGGTGTCGCGATCTATTCTCCGCTCGGCGGCAGTTTTGCCGCGCAGGGCGCGTTGGCGGGAATACTCGGCACGCTCGCCGTCGGTACGGTTGCGGCCGCCTTCGGCGGCACCAACCGGCTGATCTCCGCGCCCTGTGCGCCGGCGGCGGCGGTGCTGTCAGCGGTGTCGATCGACCTGATGCACAAGGGCATCGCGCCGGAATCGGCACTGGTGCTGCTGACACTGATCGGGCTGATGTGCGGCGCGCTCCAGCTGGCCTTCGGTACGGTCGGTCTCGGTCGCCTGATCAAGTACATGCCCTACCCCGTGGTCAGCGGTTACCTGAGCGGGGTCGGCCTGATCATCATCGTCAGCCAGATCCCGAAACTGCTCGGTGTGCCCAAGGACATCGGATTCTGGAAAGCGCTGATCTCGCCGACCCTGTGGCAGTGGCAGGGAATCGTCGTCGGCGTCGTCACGGTGGTCGTCATGGTCACGGCACCGAAACTAACCAAGGCGGTGCCGGCGGCGATTATCGCGCTGGTCGCGGGCATGCTGGCCTACTTCGGGATGAGCATGGCCGATCCCTCCCTTCTCAAAGTGAGCGGAAATCCGCTCATCGTCGGAACCTTCGGCGGCTCCGACGCGGGGTTTCTGGACGGAATCGTCGCTCGCTGGAATGGCCTCAGCGGCGTGAAGGCCGCCGATATCGCAGCAGTGGTCGTTCCCGCGCTCACGCTTGCGGTTCTGCTTTCGATCGACACGCTGAAGACGTGCGTCGTTCTGGACGCGTTGACGCGAACCCGCCATGACTCCAATCGCGAACTGGTGGGGCAGGGGCTGGGGAATCTCGCCACGACGGTCGTCGGCGGCATGCAGGGGGCGGGCCAGATGGGCGCGACGCTGGTGAACATTTCCAGCGGCGGGCAGACGCGCGTCTCCGGGCTGATCGAGGGCGTGCTTGCGCTGGCGGCGATGCTGGCACTCGGCGATCTGATCGCCTGGGTGCCGATCGCAGGGCTGGCCGGGATCCTGATCGTGATCGGTGTTCGCATGTTCGATCGCCACAGCCTGAACCTGCTCAAGTCGCGCTCGACGATACTCGATTTCATGGTGATCGCGTCGGTGGTCGTGGTCGCCATGACGATAAGTCTGATGGCAGCCTCTGGCGTGGGAATCGCGCTGGCGATCTTCCTGTTCGTACGGGAGCAGATCGGCGGTTCGGTCGTGCGCCGGCGCAGCTACGGCAACCAGGCCTTCTCCAAGCAGGTTCGCCTGCGCGAGGAAATGGAGATCCTCGAGAAGCGCGGCGATCAGACCGCGATATTCGAGCTTCAGGGCAGTTTGTTTTTCGGCACGACCGACCAGCTTTACACCGCGCTGGAACCGGAACTGAAGATTCGCCGCTACATCATTCTCGACATGCGGCGCGTGCAGACCGTCGACGTGACCGCGGTGCATATGCTCGAGCAGATCGAAAGCACGATCGCCGAGCGAAACGGGTCGTTGATTTTCAGCCAGCTTCCACGAAGTCTGCCGAGCGGCCGTGACATGGAACAGTATTTCGACCAGGTCGGGCTGATGCGCGCGGAAAGCCACGCACGCGTGTTCGATGCCCTGGACGATGCGCTGGAATGGGTGGAGAACCGCATCCTCGAGGAGGAAGTCCTGGCGAGGGCATTGGAGGCGCCGCTCGAACTGCGCGAGATCGATCTGTTCGAGGGACGCAAGGACGAAACACTGGCCGAACTCGATGCGTGCATGGAGAAACGTTCGTACAAGGCCGGAGAGCGAATCTGCGCGCGCGGGGACGCGGGCCACGAGATCTTCCTGATCCGGCGCGGCGCGGTCCGGATCGTGCTGCCGCTGACAGGCAAGCAGGGGCGCCACCTTGCGACGTTCGGGCGCGGCGATTTCTTCGGAGAGATGTCCTTTCTCGACCGCGACCTGCGCTCCGCCGACGCCTACGCGTTTACCGACGCGGACCTGTTCGTGCTTCCCCGCGAGCAGTTCGACAAATTCGCCGAAGGTCACAAGAAGCTTGCGATCCGGCTGATGGAAGGTCTCGCGCGCAAGCTCGCGATCCGTCTGCGCTACGCGAACGCCGAGCTGCGCCATCTCGAGGAATCGTAGGGGATCGGGGCGCGGCAAGGTGCGCCTATGATCCAAATCAACACGCGAGTGTCATCGGGCCACGACAATACGCCCCGGTAACCCGCGTGAGGCCGACGGCGCGCACGACGTGTTCGCCACGCCGATCGTGGCGGGAACCCGATTTCGGGATCCGAGATAGCCGCGGTACCCGGCCGGGCGCCCGTATTCCGGGAAACGGTGGAGTTGCCGAATCAGTCTCACTCGGGGAGGGGGTAACGTCTTCGGGGGGTAACGACCGTCATGACCAGCAGACCAACCAACCTGAATTCCGGCATGCCGACCGGCATGGCCCTGCTTCACGATCCGGCGCTCAACAAGGGCACCGGATTCACCGAGCGCGAGCGCGACGAGCTCGGGCTGCAGGGCCTGCTTCCGCCCACGGTGGCCACGCAGGACGAGCAGGAAGATCGCATTCTGGAGAATCTGCGGCGCCTGCCCGACGACCTGGACAAGTACGTGATGCTGCAGGCGCTGCGCAACCGCAACGAGACGCTGTTCATCCGGGTGGTCACGGACTATCCCGACGAGATCATGCCTCTGATTTACACGCCGACCGTGGGGCTCGCATGCCAGCGTTACGGGCATATCTATCAGCAATCCAGCGGGATGTTCATCAGCACCAATCATCGCGGCCGCATCGCCGGCGTGCTGCGCAATTGGCCGCGCAGGGACGTCGCGATCATCGTGGTCACCGACGGCGAGCGGATTCTCGGGCTGGGCGATCTCGGGGCGAACGGGATGGGGATTCCCGTCGGCAAGCTTTCGCTGTACACCGCCTGTGCCGGCATCGATCCGATTCGATGCCTTCCGGTGCTGCTCGACGTCGGCACCAACAACGCCTCATTCCTCGCCGACCCGCTGTATCTGGGACTGAAGCGCCGCCGCATCGCGGGGCAGGAATACAACGCCTTTCTCGACGAGTTCCTGAGCGCGACCCAGGAAGTGTTTCCGGGCGTGGTGATCCAGTTCGAGGACTTTGCCACGCAGAACGCTTTCCGTCTGCTGCGCGCCTACCGCGATCGCATCTGCACGTTCAACGACGACATTCAGGGCACGGCGGCGGTCGCGCTGGCCGGCATCCTCTCGGCGCTGCGAATCAGCGGCGGCCAGATCACCGATCAGAAGCTTCTCTTCATGGGTGCGGGGGAGGCCGCGGTCGGCATTTCCAACCTCGTCAGTTCGGCCATGACCCTCGAGGGACTGAGCGAGCAGGAGTCGCGCCAGCGCTGCTGGCTGTTCGATTCCCGGGGTCTGGTGGTGAAAAGCCGCACGGTTCTCGCCGATCACAAACTTCCCTATGCCCACGAGCATGCCGCGGTCGGGGAATTCGTCGAGGCGGTCCGAACGCTGAAGCCCACCGCGATCATCGGCGTGGCCGCGATCGCCGGCACATTCACCGAAGAGGTCGTCAAGGCCATGGCCCAGATCAACCGGCGCCCGATTATTTTTGCGCTGTCCAATCCGACCTCGCAGTCCGAATGCACGGCCGACGAAGCCTACCGGTGGAGCGAAGGTCGAGCGTTGTTCGCCGCGGGGAGCCCGTTCGAACCTGTCACCGTGAACGGGAAGACGCTGGTGCCGCGCCAGGGCAACAACTCCTACATCTTCCCGGGTGTCGGGTTGGGCGCGATCGCGAGCAGGGCGCGCCACGTGACCGACGAGATGTTCTTCGCCGCCGCGCGTTCGCTCGCGGCCCAGGTGTCGGATCAGGATCTCGAGCAGGGCAGCCTTTATCCGTCCCTCGCCCGCGTGCGCGAAGTATCGGCGAACATCGCCACCGCGGTGGCCGAAGTGGCCTTCGCGCGCAACCTGGCGGCGATGTCCCGGCCGGCGGATCTGGCCGAGCACATCCGGGGACAGATGTACGATCCGCACTATCGGAGTTATGTCTAGAGGCGTCCGCATGCGCGGCACGAGAGCCGGCCCACGGGCACGC
>MEQX01000025.1:23591-28579 GCA_001770415.1 Betaproteobacteria bacterium RIFCSPLOWO2_02_FULL_63_19
ACGCTGGCGGGGGTCGGCGGCTATAATGGGAGGCTCGCTTAAGTGCCGGGATCAATGCAGCTTTTCACGTTGGGGATCAACCACCAGACCGCGCCGCTTGCGCTGCGCGAGCGGGTGGCTTTTGCCGCCGAACGCATGCGCTCGGCGCTGAACGAACTGGTCCGACGAGAGCCGGTCAGAGAGGCCGCGATTCTGTCGACCTGCAACCGTACCGAGATCTACTGCGCGGCCGGCGAACCGGGTCAGGCGCTGAACTGGCTTGCCGAATACCACGCGATGGATTCGGGCGAACTCAAACCCCACGTGTACACCTTCCCGCAGGGCGATGCCGTGCGGCACGCCTTCCGGGTCGCCGCGGGCCTCGATTCGATGGTGCTCGGAGAACCGCAGATTCTCGGGCAGATGAAGGACGCGGTGCGCGCCGCACAGGCGGCCGGAACCCTGGGCAGCCTGCTCTCGAAGCTGTTTCAGCGATCCTTCGCGGTGGCCAAGGAAGTGCGCACCAACACCGCGATCGGCGCCAACGTGGTGTCGATGGCGGCGGCGGCGGTGCGTCTTGCCGAGCGCATCTTTCCGCAAATCGCCGAACAGAAGGTGCTGTTCATCGGCGCCGGACAGATGATTGACCTGACCGCGACCCATTTCGCGAGCCGGCATCCACGCTCCATGGCGTTCGCGAACCGGACGCTCGACCGGGCCGAACACCTGGCGCAGCGGTTTGCCGGGCGGGCGCTGATGCTGCGCGAGATGCCCGATCATCTGCACTCGTTTGACATCATCGTTTCGTGCACCGCGAGTTCGTTGCCGATACTCGGCAAAGGCATGATGGAGCGCGCGATCAGGCAGCGCCGCCACCGCCCGGTGTTCATGGTCGATCTGGCCGTTCCGCGCGACATCGAGCCCGAAGTGGCCGAACTGGACGACGTTTTTCTCTACACCGTCGACGATCTTGCCGATCTCGTGCGCGAAGGCATGGATGCCCGCCAGTCGGCCGTCGCGCAGGCCGAGGCCATCATCGAATCCCAGGTCGGAAATTTCCTGCACTGGATGAAATCGCGCGAGGCCGTGCCGCTTATCCGGCAACTGCGCAACTCGGCCGAAGAGGCCAGGCGCTACGAAGTCGATCGGGCCGTTCGCCTGCTCGCCCGCGGCGACGACCCGAAGGCCGTAATCGAGGCGCTGTCGCACGGGCTGACCAACAAGCTGCTGCACGCGCCGACGCAGGCGCTGAATCAGACAGACGACGGCGATGAGGGCTTCCGCGAGCTGGTCGCCCGGCTTTACCACCTGCGCGCGCGCGATTAGCCGCGCGGGTATCCTTTTCCTGTTCACCCACCGTTCCAACCCCCCGTGTAAGGCATGAAGCCTTCTATTGCCGCCAAGCTCGAAAGCCTCGCCCGCAGACTCACCGAAGTCGGAGAGCTGCTGAGCTCGGAGGCGGCCACCCGCGACATGGAGCAGTTCCGCCGGCTTTCCCGGGAGCATGCGGAACTTACGCCCGTCGTGGATCTGTACCAAAGGCACCACCAGACCGAGTCCGATATCGCCGCGGCGCAGGGCATGCTCGACGATCCGCAGATGAAGGTCTATGCCGAAGCGGAGATCAAGGCGGGCAGGGAGACGCTTGCGGAGCTGGAGGCCGAGCTGCAACGGCGGCTGCTGCCCACGGATCCGAACGACGACCGGAATATCTTTCTGGAAATCCGTGCCGGCACCGGAGGCGACGAGTCGGCGCTGTTCGCCGGCGACCTGTTCCGCATGTACGCGCGGTTTGCCGAGCGCAATCGCTGGCAGATCGAGATCATTTCCGAGAGTCCCGGCGAGGCCGGCGGCTACAAGGAAATCATCGCCCGCATCCTCGGGCAGGGCGCCTACTCCAAGCTGAAATTCGAGTCCGGCGGCCATCGCGTGCAGCGCGTTCCGGTCACCGAGACGCAGGGCCGCATCCACACTTCGGCGTGCACCGTCGCGGTGCTGCCGGAGGCCGACAGGATCGAGGACGTGGTGCTCAATCCGGCGGAGCTTCGCATCGATACCTACCGCGCCTCGGGCGCGGGCGGTCAGCATGTCAACAAGACCGACTCGGCCATACGCGTCACTCACCTGCCGACCGGGATCGTCGTCGAATGCCAGGATGACCGCTCGCAGCACAAGAACAAGGCGCGCGCGCTCGGCGTGCTCGCCGCGCGCATCAAGGACAAGCAGATGCGGGAGCAGCACGCGCAGGAGGCGGCGACCCGCAAGTCACTGATCGGGTCGGGCGACCGTTCCGAGCGCATCCGCACCTACAACTTTCCGCAGGGGCGGGTCACGGACCATCGCATCGGCCTGACGCTGTACAAGATCGACGCCATCATGGACGGCGACATCGGCGAACTGACGCAGGCGCTGATGGCCGAGCATCAGGCCGAGCAGCTCGCGGCTCTCGGCGAGGCTTGAGTTCCATCGACGACCTGCTGGCCGGAAGCGCGCTTGAGTCGACCGAAGCGCGCACGCTGCTTGCCCATGCACTTGGCGTCGGGCCGGCCTGGATCGTTGCGCATGGGCGCGACCCGGCACCGCGAGCGCAGGCGGCCGAAGATCTGTTTGCCAGGCGCCGCGCCGGCGAGCCGATGGCCTACCTGACCGGCGAGCGCGAGTTCCGCAGCCTTTCGCTGCTCGTGACGCCGGCGGTGCTGATTCCGCGCCCGGAAACCGAGCTCGTCGTCGAGCAGGGCCTTGCGCTCATGACCGGTTGCCAGGCGCCGAAGGTGCTCGATCTGGGCACCGGCAGCGGCGCGATCGCGGTAGCCTTCGCGCACGCGCGGCCCGACGCGCAGGTATGGGCCACGGACGCCTCGGCGCGGGCGCTCGAAGTCGCCTCCTGCAATGCGCTGCGCCACGGGGTGTCCGTGCACTTGGTTCTGGGCGAGTGGTTCGACGCACTGGGCGATGAACGATTCGATCTGGTGCTGTCTAATCCACCTTACGTCGCGCAGGACGACCCGCATCTGCAGCAGGGCGACCTGCGCTTTGAGCCGCGCCCCGCCTTGGTCGGCGGCGCAGACGGCATGGATTGCATCCGCACAGTCGCGGCCGGGGCCCGGACGCGGCTCGCGCCAGGCGGCTGGCTGGTGTTCGAGCACGGCTATGACCAGCGATCGGCGTGCGCGCGTCTGATGCGGGAACTTGGTTACGCGGAAGTGACCGAACTCGAGGATCTCGGCGGCCTGCCGCGGGTGTGCGCAGGTCGGTTTGACGCACCGGCGCATGCGGGCTAAGATCGCGGGCCTTCGGCAGGATATCGATAATCCAGGAGCAGACATGGACGTGCAGCAGCGCATCAAAGAACAGGTCGAATCGCATCCGGTGGTGCTCTTCATGAAGGGCACGCCGCAGTTTCCGCAATGCGGGTTTTCCGCCAGCGTCGTCGAGGTATTGAAGGCTTGCGGCGTAAGGGAAGTGCATACCGTCAACGTGCTCGAGGATCCGGAGATCCGCCAGGGCATCAAGGACTACGCCAACTGGCCCACCATTCCCCAACTCTACGTCAACGGCGAGTTCGTTGGCGGCGCGGACATCGTGCGCGAAATGGCGCAGACGGGCGAGTTGCAGAAGATGCTCGAGGCGTAGGCAACGGAGGCACGCTGCCTCCAAGCCCGCGAGCAAGAGCGGGCGCGTACCCCGGCATCGTTCGAGACGAGGCAAGACCTCCAGCCCGTCGTTGGCTATCCGGTGCCGGCCACGGATCGAGTCGGTCTGGAGGCGTCAACAGGTGCGCAAGCAGCGCGCACCACCCCGTCGATCCGCGGCAATTCGACCTGCAACATCTCCCGATACAGAAACAGCAACGCCGACAACGCCTGATTCTGCGTCGACGCGGCCATGCGTCCGACCGTGGCGAGATGCGACAGAAATGCCTCCATCTGAGGCCCACCCATCTCCCGCGGATGTTTTTTGCCGTGAAGGAAAATGAAACGCCATATCCAATGCACATACGCGTCCTCCGTGCGCAAGCTGTCGTGCTTCACGCGCAATCGTTCGCGTACCTGGTCGAGCAGGCGTGGCGGCGGCATCACGTCCTCCGGTGACCGCGATACCGGACGAGCGTACAAGTGCCAATCCCGGTTGACGCAGAGTGACGGGAGCCTCGACGAAAGCACACCCCGCGCCATATCCACTTCAGCTGGCTGAACGCCTGATCCGGATGTTCAGTTTCGTGGGTGACACGGTCCTTGATCCGTTCATGGGTACGGGAACTATAAATGTCGCAGCCGCAAAGTGGGGCCGAAACAGCGTTGGGGTGGAGGTTGATCCTAATGTCGACATCCACGTGGCCGAGAAGCGGCCCAGGACCCTCCCGGGCTTCTACCGACCCTGCAAAGAATGGGACCTTGTTGCCCTATCGGGCGGATCGCTAGTTGCGGTCGTGGAGGTCAAGTCTCAGGTGGGCAGCTTTGGGAACAACTTCAACAATCGCGTTGAGGAGGCGCTCGGAAACGCGACCGACTTCTGGGCAGCATACCGCGAGGGAGTGTTCAAACCATCTCAGAAACCGTGGCTCGGATATCTCTTCATGCTTGAGGAGAAAGACGCCTCGCTTCGTCCGACGAAACCAATCGTCCTGAGCCCATACAAGGTCGACGAAGCATTTCAGCGCCGTAGTTACGCCAAACGCTACGAACTCGTGTGTCAACGCCTGGTTCGAGACAGGCTCTATGACGCAGCGTGCTTCTTCACCTCGATCGCCGCGACGGGCAAAAACGGCAAGTTCAATGAACCGAACGAGGAGCTTAGCTTCAAGAACTTCGCCATTTCCCTGCATGCGAGAGCTGCTGCCTTCGCAAGGATGGGGAATGAAGTTAAGGTTGTTGAAGGGAAGGGCGACAAGTAGGTTACCTTCGTGTACACCAAGTTCACGCGGAGGCCGCCCAACGTCCGCAGCCACCAGCGCGCGCACCCGGTTGACCTTTGCGAGGCACGGCGCTTCCGCGCGCGTCTGCGTGGGC
>MEQX01000026.1:0-2156 GCA_001770415.1 Betaproteobacteria bacterium RIFCSPLOWO2_02_FULL_63_19
TGGCTGAAATGAGTCACGTAGATCGCCTCGGGCCGTTGCCGCTCGAGTAGTTCGATCGAACGGTGCAATGTCGGTGGATCGAACTGCACCGGACTGGTGGTCGGAAATATGAAACATCGTCCGTCGACATCCAACTCGCGGTACGACAATCCGAACGTGTCCCCGGCGAAGATATGACCAGTCCTGCCGTCGACAATGCTTACGCAGTGCCGCGCGTGGCCCGGGGTGTCGATGAACCGCAGTTCCCTGCCGTTCAGCGATATCCGCGCCCGGTCACGCGTCTGCATGATTCGGTCCGGCGGCACCGGTACGATGTCGCCATAGAGACGGCGTGCAGCCTCCTCGCCGTAGACTGCAATGGTTCCCTCAATCAGCCTGCGCGGGTCGGAAATATGTCTTCTACCGCGCGGATGAACGGTCAGCGTGGCGTTGGGCAGCTTGGTCATGAGCAACCCCGCGCCACCTGCATGGTCGAGATGGATGTGAGTCAGCACCAGGTAATCGACATCTTCGGGCGCCAGCCCCTTGCGCTGCAGCGCGTCGAGGACGATCGGCACGGCATCGTTGGAACCAGTATCGACGATGGCCGCATGTCCATTCTCGACGATCAGATGAATCGAGGTGGCATTTGGACGTATGAATTCCGCGTCGATGGCGCTGATGCCGTCGTCGTAGTCGGTGATATGAGCCATCCAAGCTTCTCTAACCTAAGCGCCGGCGAATTATCGCCAATCGATCGAAATCACGCATCCTATCCGCGTCCACACTGCTAAATGCCGCAACGCGGACGTCCTGGATCGGCCCGCGTCACCACGTCGGGGCACGCCGGTTAGAATTGCGGCTGCGGAGGACGCGAGGAACATTCCCTCAGCGCCCTCCTTGGACCCGGAGCGCATTTGACGCCGATGATGACAACGTTTCTATGGCTTCGACTCCGATAAGAATCCAGGCGTTCCTGGCCAACATTCCGTTGTTTCGCGGGCTCGCGGCCGACGAGATCGACAGGATCGCGGAACAAAGCAAGTCGATGCATGCAGACCGCGGGACGATCCTGTTTCAGCGTGGCCAGCCTTCGGAGGGTTTCTACGTAGTCGTCTTCGGCCAGGTCAAACTCTCGTTCATTTCGAAGACCGGCGACGAAAAAGTGGTCGATCTGCTCGGAGCCGGCCAAAGTTTCGGCGAAGCCGTCATGTTCATGGAAAAGGAGCACGTTGTCACCGCACAGGCGCTCGCCGATTCCATGCTGGTCTACGTTTCCAAAGCCGCGGTATTCGACGAGCTGGAGCGCGATCCCCGCTTTGCACGTCGTATGCTCGCGGGACTATCGCAGCGGCTGCATTACCTGATGGAGGATCTGGAAGGCTATTCAATGCACTCGGGCACCCAGCGTGTCATCGGTTACTTGCTTCGAGACGAAGGGGATAGCTCGTCCGGCGCGGTCGAACTTGTGGTCACGCTGCCCGCGACCAAAGGCGTCATTGCCTCCCGGCTGAATCTCACGCAGGAGCACTTCTCCAGGATTCTTCATGAACTGGTCGCCAGAGGGCTGATCGAGGTCCGAGGGCGCACCATCACTATTCCGGACGCGCAGAAACTGCGCGTGTACGAACCCTGAAACGCATCTCAGCCGGTGCCCTGCGAGATGACGATCTCGAAGCGGCCGTCAGGAAATGCCTTGGTCTCGTGCCGATAGCCGTTGACCCTAAGCACGCGGTAAAGGGGAAAAGGCTCACGGTTCAGAATCAGCAACACCTGCCCTTCGGGCTCCATAACCGAAAGCGCCTCCATAACCCGCTCGAAAGGTTCCGGCGGCTCCAAGCCGCGCGCGTCGATCACCCTCATGCCTGCGCGGATCTCACAAAAGATTCAGAAAATCGAAGCTCCCCTGCTTGCGCTTGCGCCCGGCGACAGAATGACATCGTAGGCGAGGCCAATCAACCCATTGCATGGGAAATACGTGCGTCGACGCATGTTAGGAAACGGTGAGCGTCAATCTACGTACAGGGCTATGGCAACAAAATGGCAAATACTGCCGCTCAGGACGAACAAGTGCCACACCCCGTGGAAGTGGCGCACGCGCTCATCCAGCGCATAGAACGCGATGCCGCCGGTATAGAAGAGCCCCCCCGCCAGCAGCCACAAGAGCCCCGCAGCTC
>MEQX01000026.1:2173-46105 GCA_001770415.1 Betaproteobacteria bacterium RIFCSPLOWO2_02_FULL_63_19
TGTGCAATGCCCAGTACGGCCAAACCCCAGGCCAGCCCGAACAGTGTCCAGCCCCATGGACCGCGAAGCGTCACCAGGGCAAATGGCGTATATGTGCCGGCGATGAGTAGGTAGATGGCGCAATGGTCGAGCTTGCGAAGGGCGGATTTGGCCCGCCCCCTGGTGCTGTGATACAGCGTCGAGATGGCATACAAAAGGATCAGTGCGGTGCCGTAGACAGCGAATCCCACGACCTTCCAGGGATCGCCCTGCTGGACGGCCGTCGAAACAAGCATTGCCACCCCGACCGCGGCAAGCAACGTACCGCCGAGATGCGTAACACCGTTTAAGCGCTCGCCTCGGTACATTCGTCAACCCCTTGTTCGATTTCCATTGAGCCCGCATACCTGCAACCAACGCGATATTCCGCTTTGACACCCCTACGCACTTGGCTTTGGCTTGCCTTGGTCGCACGAAAAGCCCGATCTGCGAGACTGACGCCCGACCGCCGATGTACTTTCCGCCCAGCGCGTGCCCTTCTCGGATGGAACCCTATTTCGAGAGCACCCAATCGACCACAGCCTTCAGATCGGCATCGTTGATCTTGCTCGTCGGGTTGGGGGGCATCGGAATCTGACCGTATGCGCCGGAGCTCCCCTGCCTCACCTTTTTCGCGATGCCGGCGGGTGCCTTCTTGTCGCCCTTATGCTTCTTCGCGACCTCCTTGAAGGACGGTCCGACCAGTTTCTTGTCGACCGTGTGGCAGGCCATGCAGCCGCCCTTGGTCAAGATTTCAGCGGCTTTCTTGTCGTTTATTGCCCCGTGCGCGCCCACGCTCATCAGTGCGAGTGCGCATGCAATGGGCAATGCTGCGATGCGAATCTTCATTACAATCTCCTTGTCGATTGAGGGAAATCGCGCCAGGAATGCGGCTTGCGCATCTGGCATTGACGCGAGAACTGCGGTTGGCAGGAATCCTGTCCGAGTTGCCTTCCGGGACCGCCGACCGGCGCGGGTCATATTTTAAGGGCAAAGGCGCATTTTTGGCACCCATGGCACGGTTTGCTCCGGACCGAGCTCCCTTGTTCATTCTCGGCGGGGCCGGATGGAGGTTATGATGGTGAGGAAGCTTCTGCGCACCATCGGTCGCAGCGGTCGCCGGCACTTGATGTCGATCAAAGCCACGCCGATGAGCGCGAGCCATGATGTGCGGCGCGCGGCCCTTGGCCGGCGCGGATCAACGCAAGAGCGATGTATCGCCATCGACGGATTGTTATCCCTGTTACCTGGAACCGACTGACCCGTGACCGACCCGCGCAAGCTTGAACTCGTTTGCCCGTCCGGAGCACTACCCGCGCTCAAGGCTGCGGTCGACAACGGCGCCGATTGGGTCTATTTCGGACTTCGAGACGACACCAATGCGCGCAATTTCGCGGGCCTGAATTTCGACGCAAAATCGGCACGCGAAGGAATCCGTTATGCGCACGATCGGGACGTGAAGACTGTCCTGGCAATCAATACGTATCCTCAGGCAGGAGCTTGCGAACGCTGGCAACGCGCGATCGACTCGGCGGCGGACATCGGTGTCGACGCCGTTATCCTTGCCGATCCGGGTCTGATGCGCTACGCAGCGGGCAAGTACCCCACGCTTGCACTGCACCTTTCGGTGCAGGGATCCGCCACCAATCACGAGGCGATAAATCTCTACAGAGACCAGTTCGGCGTACGACGCGCGGTCCTGCCGCGAGTGCTGTCGCTCAAGCAGGTGGAACAGGTCTTGCGCAATACCAATGTGGAAATCGAGGTTTTCGGATTCGGCAGTCTGTGCGTAATGGTCGAAGGGCGGTGCGCCTTGTCTTCCTACGCTACGGGCCAATCGCCGAACACGTTTGGCGCCTGCTCCCCAGCGAGCGCCGTTAGATGGGAACCGACGGGCGACCGCATGGACGTACGTCTGAACGGTATTCTCATCGACCGGTACGCGAACAACGAGAATGCCGGTTATCCGACCCTGTGCAAGGGGCGCTTCGACGTCGGAGGAGAGACCTATTACGCGATCGAGGAACCATCGAGCCTCAATGCGCTCGAATTGCTTCCCCAACTGGCCAGCATCGGGGTGGCCGCCGTCAAGATCGAAGGTCGCCAGCGCAGCCCGGCCTACGTCGCCGAAGTAACGCGCATTTGGCGAGCGGCGATCGACGATTGCCACGTGAACGCGCCACGTTTTTCCGTCCGTCCCCAATGGCGTGCGGGACTCACCCGGCTCACCGAGGGGCAGCAATACACGCTGGGCGCCTACAACCGCAACTGGAAATGACGTGAAACTCAGTCTCGGACCGCTGCTCACGTACTGGACGCGCGAAAAGCTGCTTGGTTTTTATGCCGCTCTGCCCCATTCGCTGCTGGCCAGCATCTATCTTGGCGAAGTCGTCTGCGGCCGCCGCCGTGAGATGCGCCCTGCCGACTGGATCGGGCTGGCGCGCGACCTTGCCGGGACTGGCGTTGAAGTCGTCCTTTCGACGCAGGCCCTGATCGAATCGGACCTCGATCTGCGCGTCATGCGGCAGATCGCCGAAAACGGAGAATTCCTGGTCGAAGCCAACGACATGGGTGCGGTGCGGCGGCTCGCGGGTAGCGCGCGTTTCGTGGCTGGCCCGCATCTGAACGTCTACAACCCGCAAACCCTCGCGTGGCTGGCCGAACTGGGGGCCTGCAGGTGGGTGATGCCCGTCGAGTTGGGGCGAGACGCGCTCGCGCTGATGCAACGAGAGCGGCCTGCCGGCATGCAGACGGAGGTCTTTTCTTACGGGCGCCTGCCGCTCGCCTTCTCCGCGCGGTGTTTCACCGCGCGACACTACAACCTGTCAAAGGATGACTGCCAGTATCGCTGCATTGAGCATCCGGAAGGATTGCCGCTCGCCACACGGGAAGGACAAGCGTTTCTGACCCTCAACGGGCTGCAAACCCAGTCGGCACAAGTCTACGACCTCGCGGGAGTTTTGCCGCAGATGCGGGATCTGGGTGTCGACCTCGTGCGTCTGAGTCCGCAATCCGCACGCATGAACAACGTTATCGAAGCCTATCATCGCGCGATCGAAGTAGAATCGTCCGAGGGCGAGCTTCAAACCGTACTCTCCACGCACCGGCTCGCCGAATCTTGCGACGGATACTGGCATGGTAAACCCGGAATCGAGCATCTTGGAGCCTGAGTCCGGCGTACCGGGACAGCGAGCCATGAGGCTGCCACGGCTGATTGGCGCGATCGGCATGCGCCTGCCCCAGCTTCCGCATTCCCTCGCGCTGGCGATCGGGTTGAACCTGGCCCTGAAGCCGCGGCTTGCCGAGGACACGGTCGAAATGCTGCGCGGACGTCCGATCTGCATCCGCGTCGAGGACGCCGGCATCGAGTTCCACGTGCGCCTCGCCAAGCGGGGTTTCATGCCGATGTATCGATCGATAAAGCCCGAGGTCACATTCGCGGCCTGCGCGTACGATTTCTATCAGATGGCGCGGCGCACCGAGGATCCGGACACGTTGTTTTTCAATAGGCGTCTCAAGATCGAAGGGGACACCGAACTCGGACTGGTGGTAAAGAACGCACTTGACGCTATCGACTGGCTTGCGTTGCCCGGGCCGCTGCGAGCAGCGTTCGAGCGCGCGAGTAATGCGCTGACTTCGCTACGCGGCGGCCCGAAGCGCCCCGGCTGAGCACAGGAGCAAGCGCGGGCGTTTCCAGCGCCTGCTCATTGGAATCGAAAACCTGTGCGGCGACGCTCAACCAAGCCACTTCGGCCCGGTTGCGCTCTACAGGCGCAAACCATTCCTGCGCCACTTTGAGCCTAGGCAACGCCTGTTTGACACAGAACAAGGCCTGTTCCGTTTCGGCGCGTACGATCGGTGATGAAACACCTCCGGCGAGGGGTCTGAGTCGCGGCGCATGATTCTTATCGGCGAGCCCCGTTCGCCGGATCGCTTCGGTGAGCGAATGGAATCGGTGGTCCGACGAAGTCATTTCAACGCTTTCGGCGCGGCGCGGAGGCGTCCGCCGCGCTAGCGCAGGTGTCCCGACTCCGGATGTTTCGGCCTCAATCTTCCGCTTCCCCCGTACGATGGCTAACCTGATCGATGCCCTGCGAAGCCCCCGCTGCTATCCCCACGCGGTTACGCACCTCCATGTGGTCGAGACGCATATCTCGTGGGTCGTGTTGACCGGTCGGTATGCCTACAAGATCAAGAAGCCCGTCAACCTCGGATTTTTGGACTTCCGTACGCTGGAGGCGCGACGGTTCTACTGCGAAGAGGAACTGCGCCTTAACCGCAGGCTCACGTCCGACCTTTACCTCGAGGTCGTCGCGATCACCGGAAGCATCGAGCATCCGAGCATAGGCGGTCACGATCAGATCCTCGAATACGCAGTGAAAATGCGGCAGTTCGACGAGGGTGGCCTGCTCGACCGCGTGCAGGCCCGCGGCGGGCTGCTCGCAGCCCACGTCGACGACCTTGCGCGGACGCTGGCAGCCTTCCACAGGTCCTGCCGGCGCGCACCATCCGGAGCCAGGCTGGGCTCGCCGGAAAGCGTGCTCATGCCGATGCATCAGAATTTCGTGCAGGTCTCACAGCTGATCTCGGCTCCGGGCGACCGTGCGCCCGTGGAGCGCCTGCGCCAGTGGAGCGACTCGATGGGAGGTGCCCTGCAGAAGGCGTTCGCGGAGCGCCAGAAGGACGGATACGTGCGTGAGTGTCACGGCGACCTGCATCTGGGCAACGTGTTTCTCGAGAACGGCACCGTGCGGATTTTCGACTGTATCGAATTCGATGCCAACCTGCGCTGGATTGACGTGATGAGCGAGGTCGCGTTCCTGGTGATGGATCTGCGGCATCGGGATCACCCGGAACTCGCCTGTCGATTTCTGAACGCTTACCTCGAGTTCACGGGCGATTATTCCGGACTGGTGGTGCTACCGTTCTATCTGACCTACCGCGCGATGGTGCGTGCCAAAATCGCGCTGATTAGGTCGGCGCAACCGAATGTCCGCGCGCAGGAAATCCGCGCAGGGCGGACGGAATATGGGCGCTACATCGGCCTCGCCGAGGAGTTCTCCGCTGACAGGCCACGTTGGCTTGCCCTGACGCACGGTTACTCCGGCTCCGGAAAGAGCCACTTCAGCCAGCAGCTTCTTGAGCGCTGCAACGCTGTCCGGATACGTTCGGACACGGAGCGAAAACGCGGTCACGGCCTGGAAAGAGACGCGGCAAGTCGTTCGCCGGTCGGCGGCGGCCTCTACACCGAAGCCGCGGCGCACCGGAATTACGAGCGTCTCGCCCGGCTGACGGCTCTTATCCTCGAAGCGGGCTGGCCGGTGATCGTGGACGGCGCATTCCTGTTGCGCTGGCAGCGGGACTTGCTCCTGGATATCGCGCGGCGCCTCGACGTGCCGTGGCTGATTCTGCACTGCCAGGCGTCCGAAGCGATGCTGCGCCAGCGCCTCGCCGAACGGGCCCGCTCGAATGCCGATCCGTCCGAAGCTACGCAGGCGGTGCTCGAGTTTCAGATTCGGACTGGCGAGCCGTTGACGGACGATGAGCGCGGCGGCGCGCTCGTAATCGACCCACACGACAAGCAAGGACTTGTTCGGGCACTCGACCGAATCGACGCACTCGTTCGACGCGACACCCCGGCCAGGCCCGGCCGCGAGCGGTCGCATTACGCCAAAGCGCACTTCGTCAGCAGTACCTAAAAAAGAAATAGACAAATACCTAAATTCATTATATGCTGTATAAATACTACTGTATAAGGGTCTTGTAACAGCCATTTTCCTTTATGCTATCAAGTAAAACAATAATTGAAAAAACAGGTATTTCCAGGGCGACGTTAAACAATTACATTAATCTTGGAATACTGTCTAAGCCAGTTGTCCAAAGTGTGGGGAAGCACGGTGGGGGTGCCAAGCTGTTGGGCTACTTTCCCGACTGGTCCTTGGCGCGGATCGAACTGGTTCGACGGCTCAAAGCGGAGGGGCTGACGATGGCCGAGATTTCGGCGCGCATAGGCGCACACCCGGCGACCTCGGGCGAAGGCGACACGGACGTTCCGAACGTCCCGCGCCCGCCGGAGGGTCGAAGCGTCGAGGCCGCGGACCCGGACTCCGCTCCGACAAACATACTCCCGATGGATACCGAGCGCCGGGTGCTGAAACTCTCCATAGACGAGATCGCCCACCCCGCCTACATGGTCAACTACAACTTCGAGGTCACCTGGTACAACGATCTCGCTCGCCAGCGGCTGCTTGGGAACTTCAGGACCCTGCCGCCCGGAACGGAAGCCCGCAGCGTGTTCGTAATGCTGCTCGAGGGCAGCGCCGGGAACGCCTCCGAATTCCGGGCCGATGTCCTGCGGATACACCTTTCGATCGCGAAGGACCGGCTCTCCAAGGCGAGCATCGTCGCCGCCTGCCGGGAACTCAGCGGCCAAGATGCGGCGCTGATTGACGCACTCTACAACGAGGCCGAGCGGGTTAACGGACAGGGCATCGCGGAATTCCCGCTCGAGGTTCGTCGCGCCGCGGATGCCGCCGAAACATCGCGCGTCTACGCTATCTACTTCCGGGAAGGTATTCTTTTCGTCCACGTACCGGATGGCTCGATCAACGCGGGCCTGCTCGATTTCCTCGCGCGCCGGGACGTGGTGATCCGCAACCTGCTGCGCCGCCGGCTGCCGGTGCTGACCCAACTCGCGGTGCTGGTCGCCGACCTTCAGAACTCGGTGAAGATCTGTTCCGAGCTGCCACCCGAGGAGTATTTCGAGCTGATCAACGAAATCTGGTCGGTTATGGGCCCGATTTTCCGCAAGTACTACGGCACCCACGGAAAGCACGTCGGTGACGGCATGGTCTACTACTTCTTCCCGCAACCGGACAGCAGCTACATATTCAACGCGGTTGCCTGCGCGCAGGAAGTGCGGCTTGCGATGAAGAAGGTCAGCAAGGACTGGCAGCTGCGCAAGAACTGGTTCAACGAACTCTATCTCAATATCGGGTTGCAGGAAGGCCAGGAATGGCTGGGCACGTTCCAATCGGCAACGAGCGTCGAGTTCGCCGTGCTCGGCGACACGATCAACCACGCCGCGCGTCTGAGCGACTTCGCGCGCTTCGGCAGCGTCTGGGCGACCAAGAATTTCGTCAGCAAGCTAAGCTCAGACGAGCGCGCGCGGGTGGCGTTCGGCATCAGCCGGCGCGGTGACGGCGACCGCGAACAGTTCATTGCATCGTCCTACTCGCAGCTGGGAAGCCTGGTGGATATGGAGTCGGGGCGCTACGAAAAGCTGCGGGTCATTGCCACCCTCCCGATCACCGAGATCCGTTCGGTAACGCTGGAGGTCTAAGGCGTTCCGTGGTGGCGCGGCGGGTCGCCTGTGCCGCCCGCGCCGGTATCCCTCCCAGAGCTGCGGTCCTTCGAGGACCACTCAGCGCGCCGCTATCCGGTGCCGGTACGCCGCATGGCATTGGTCAGCACCTCGGCGCTGAACACGATGCGGTCGATCAGGAAACGCCGCCGCCGCTCGTTGATGCCGGCGTCCGCCACCGTGATACTCAAGCTGCCTATGATTTCCCGCTCGCTGTCGAAAACCGGCGCTGCGATACCCACCACGCCAGGCGTCACTTCACCGCGCGACAGGCAGTAGCCCTGTTTTCGAATGCGAAGCAGGTTCGCCTGAACCTGCTCAAGTGTATCCCCCAGTCCGACTTGGCTGAACTCCCGCGATTGCGAGCTGTACAACAAGCTCAACCGGACGGTTTTGAGGTGCGCCAGAATCATCCGCGATGCCGCGCCCCGGGCAACCGGCATGGCGCGACCACGGTCGTAGGCGCTGCGAATCGCGTCCGAACTGGCCTCCTGATGGACGCACAACACACGATCCCTGTAGAACCGGCAAAGCAGTCCGACTCCGGCGATTTCCTTGACCAGCGCAAGTAGCAGCGGCCGGCCATTGGTGATCAGCGGATCGCTGGAACGCATTTCATAATCGAGTTCCGCGATCCTCGGCCCGAGCGTGTATCCAATGTCCGGCAGCGCAGTGACCAGTCCGACGTTAGACAGCACGCGAAGATAACGATAGAGCGTGGAGCGGGTACAACCGAGGCGTGCCATCATCTGCTCGGGCGTCCAACGGAGGCGTTCCTCCTCGAACAGGTCAAGAATGTCCAGCATCTTTTCGAGGCTGCTGCGTCGAGAACTCTCCGCTGCGCCGCTATGTTTCTTGCCTGCCCGTGCCATGTCCTGGCCCCGATAGTGTTTAATCTGTCTCACATTGTAGGATTAGATTATCGACTTTGCCACCGCTGATTTTGCAAGCGGATGGGTCCTTTACATCGGGCGAGAATTCCTGCAATATGGGATAGTAATTTTCGACCTCAAGGCCGCAGGGGCTTTGGTGGATAAGTTTATTCAATTGTGAGGCGATCCCATGGCGAAGAAGTTGGTGAAGAAGCCGTCCCGTAAGGTGCCCAAATCATCAGCACGAAGGCCCATACAGGACCTGCGGCAATGGCTGGACCGCGTCGACGAAATCGGTGAACTAGTCCGCGTGCAAAAGGCGGTGGACCGCGACGAGGAGATGAGCGGCATCTCCTACTTGGTGGCGAAACAGAACCCCTCGCCGGCGGTGCTGTTCGAGCGAGCCCGGGGATTCGAGAACAGCCCGATCGGCGCGCAGCTGCTGTGGAACATACTGGGTCCGAGCATCAAACGCATTGCTTTGACCCTCGAAGAACCCGTGGACACTCCCACGGTGGAGCTGATCAAACGGGTCAAGAACAAACTGAGGAAGCGCATCACTCCACGCGAGGTGTCGTCGGGCAAGGCGCCCGTCTACGAGAACACCATCACGGGCAAGAAGATCGACCTCAACCAGCTGCCGATTCCCCGACACTGGCCACTGGACGGCGGACGTTACGCGGGCACGGCAGACGCGGTGATCACCCGTGATCCGGACAGCGGTTATCTGAATGTCGGAACATACCGGATGATGATTCAGGGAAAGTCGCAGACCGGGCTCTATTTGTCACCGGGCAAGGACGCGCGCCTGCACATCACCCGTGCATGGCAGCAGGGCAAATCGATCCAGGTCGCCGCTGCATGGGGGATCGATCCCCTGTTCATGCTGATCGGATCTCAGACGTTTCCCAAGAATGTGTCAGAGTACGAGTTCGCAGGGGGCATCAAGGGCCAACCAATTCCAGTCGTGAAAGGCACGACCACCGACCTGCTGTTGCCCGCCAATGCGGAACTCGTCGTCGAAGGCGTCATCCGGCCGCATTCCGTGAAAGCCGAAGGACCATTCGGCGAATTCCCGGGCTATTACGGAAGACCTGAAGCGGGGTGCCCGCTGGTCGATATTACCGCGGTCCACTACCGGTCCAATCCGATTCTCACCAATGCGCTGATGGCGGACTATCCATCGTGCGAACAAAGCGGCTTCTTTTCGATCATCCGCTCGGCCAAGATCTGGGAGGATCTGGACCGGCTCGGCATCCCCGGCATCCAGGGCGTCTATGCGCACCCGGCCGCCGCTGGCGGCTTCGGCATGACCGTCATCAGCATGGAGCAACGCTACGCGGGCCACGCCGCACAGGCGCTCGCGCTCGCGGCGCAGGTACCCGGGGGAGCCTATTACACGAAATGGATCATCGCAGTTGACGAGGACATCGACCCCACCGACATGGACCAAGTCATCTGGGCGATGGCAAGCCGGTGCAATCCGATCGAGGACATCGACATCCTGCGCAACACCTGGAGTACCTGGCTCGACCCGACGCAGAATCCGCCCGAGAAGCGGCCTTACGGCTCAAAGGCACTGATCAACGCCTGCAAGGAGCACCGCCACCTCCCGGTCTTCTCCAAACGCACCACGTTGCGAAAGCCGGTCTACGACACGATCGCCGGGCGCTGGGGCGAACTCGGCTTGCCGGGTGTCATACCGACCGTGCGCGCGTTCGAAGCGGACGACAAGGTCAGCTATCACGAAGTCGGTGGCTTCGAACCCGGTCGTCAGCCTGGCGAGAAGAAATAGAAAGACTGGATTTGCCGCTAGAATGAGTCCCCATGTCACCGCGACCGCGGCGATACGGGGCATCCGGAGGGCTCTTACAGAGCGGTTTCGGCCATGCGGGAAACCATCTTTCTGCTGGCGCTCGCCGGAGCGACCAGCGGCGTCTCGTTGCGGATCGTCGAACCGATGCTTCCGCGGCTCGCAGATGATTTCTCCACCACCATATCGAGTGCAGCAACCGCGATAACCGCCTTCGCACTGGCCTACATGGTCGGCCAGCTCGTCTACGGCCCGCTCGGGGACCGTTTCGGCAAGCTGCGTGTCGTAACGCTGTCGATGTTTGGCGCGGCTCTGGGATCGGTCGGCTGCGCGTTTGCGCAGGACCTCGGGTCTCTTACCGTACTTCGCTTCATCACCGCGTTGTTCGCCTCCTCGCCGGTCTCGCTGGGCATGGCGTACATTGGCGATCAGGTACCGATCGCGGAGCGCCAGCCGGTGATCGCGCATTTCGTCGCGGGTACCATCATCGGCCAAATGCTGGGGCCGCTGATCGGTGGGGCATCCACCGACTTGCTCGGGTGGCGCGGCACCTTCCTGCTCGTGGGTATCGTGTTCGCGGCGGTCTCTTCGGTACTGTTCCTTCGAACAGTCTCGCAATGGGCGGGGAGCGGCACCGATGGTTCGGGCGGCAATCCATACACGGCACATATCAGACTGCTGACGATTTCGCGGGTGCAGTATGTGTCCGCTGCTTCATTCACCAATACATTCTTTTTTTTCGGCGCTTATTCGTTCCTCGGGCCTTTCCTGCTGCTGAAGTTCGAACTGAACCTGACGCTGATCGGCGCCCTTCTCGCCGGGGTCGGCCTGGGCAGTCTGTTCTACACGCTGGTAGTAAATCGTTTGTTGCATATGATCGGCCAGCGCGGTCTGGTCGCGTGGGGAGGCACAATCTGCTGCGCGTGCTATGCGTTCACCGTATGGACGCCGGTCTGGGAACTGGCCATTCCATCGGTGATCGGAATCGGGTTTGGCTTCTACATGCTGCAAAATACGCTGCAGGCCAAGGCGAGTGAAATGGCGCCGCATGAACGCGCTGCCGGGGTCTCGACTTATGTGGCGTTCTGGTCGCTCGGGCAGGCTACCGGCGTCGGCACCATGGGACTTGCGGTTTGGCTCGTTGGATACACAATACCAATCATCGCCTTTGGCCTCGGCTATTTCGCCCTTGGACTTTGGCTGAAGAGCTACTTGCAACGCCTCTCGTAGGCCAACACCGCGAAGAACGAGCACCAACAAATAGCACAGGACCGTAATGAATACCCCCGCGACTTCGCGCATGTCTCGCTTTTACAATCTGGGCGCCCTCATCGACCGGTCGCGCGACCTCGAAAAGCCCGCGCTCATCGACCTGGGCGGCGAACGCCCCCCCCGCACCGTGACTTACCGCGAGCTGGACGCGGCGGCCAATGGTGTGGCCGCCGCGCTGGCCCGGCGAGGCTACGTGCGCGGTGAGCGCGTAGCGATCGTCTCGGCGAACCGAACCGAGTTCCTCGCTGCGTACTACGGCATCATGCGCGCCGGCCTAGTGGCCGTACCGGTCAATTTCAAGTTTCCCGCGGCGCTGATCGAATACGTGCTGCGTGACTGCGAGGCCCGCCTCGCGTTCTGCGATCCGGCAAGGCGCAAGGACTTGCCCGCCGATCTGCCGTTTGTCGAATTCGCCGGCGGTTCGACCCACAGCTTCGACGAATTCCTTGTGCCGGGACCCTTCGAACCAGTGCGGCCGTGGCCAGGCGAGCCGGCGATGTTCCTCTACACATCGGGGTCGACCGGAAAACCCAAGGGTGTCGTCCTTTCGCACCAGAGCCACATCTGGGTTGCCGAAACGCGCGGCGGGGGAAAAGACTGGTCGGACCAGCGCGTTCTTATCGCTGCGCCGCTGTATCACATGAATGCCCTCGCACTCGCAAAATTTGCGAGCGTCTCCCATGCGACGATCATCCTGCAGCCGCAATTCAAGGCGCCCGACTACATCGAAGCCATCGGCGCACACCGGGCCACCTGGCTCACCGCAGTGCCTCCGATGATGGCCATGATGCTCCGCGAGAGTGCTCTGCTCGATCGCACGGATCTTTCGTCGGTTCAGAATCTGCGCATGGGTTCCGCACCGGTAAGCAATAGCCTCATGGATCAACTGCGTCGCACTTTTCCCAATGCGTCCATCCTCAATGCCTATGGCACGACTGAGGCCGGCCCCATCGTGTTCGGACCGCATCCGCAGGGAATTCCCCAGCCTGCGTCCTCGGTCGGTTATCCGCACCCGCAGGTCATGTTGAGGCTGGCCGATGGCGCGGACGTCGATACCGACGAAGGCGTGCTTCAGATGCAGGCCCCCGCCCTGATGAACGGGTACCACGGGCTGCCGGAGTTGACCCGCCAGGTCATGACCGACGATGGCTACTACATCACTGGAGACATTTTTCGGCGCGACGAGCACGGTTTTCACTACTTCATTGGCCGCGCCGACGACATGTTCGTCTCGGGAGGAGAAAACATCTATCCGAGCAAGGTTGAACGCATGCTCGAAAGCCATCCGGCGATCGAGCAGGCGTGCGTCATCCCGGTGGCTGACGAGATCAAAGGCACCAAACCGGTCGCTTTCGTGGTGCTGAAGCACGGAAAGAGCACAACGGAGCAGCAGGTCAAGGCGCACGCGCTTGCGCTGGCGCCTGCCTATGAGCATCCGCGGCGCGTGTGGTTCCTGCCACAACTTCCGCTGTCGGGCACCAACAAGATCGACCGCAAGGCGCTCGAAGCGATGGCTGCGAACGCACCAACACCCGGACAGGAGGCAACTTGAATACAAGCATGCGCGCGCTGGTACTTCGCCGCCACGGCGGACTCGATGATCTTGAGGTGGTGAACGACTACCCTGCGCCAAGGGCGACCCCGGGCCACGTGGTCATCCGCGTGCGGGCATCATCGTTCAATTACCACGACGTTTTCACCGTGCACGGCATGCCTGGCATCAAGGTGCCGCTGCCGGTGATCATCGGTCTGGACATGGCCGGTGAGATCCTCGAGATCGGCGCCGGCGTCGAGGGCTGGATGCCGGGGGATCGCGTGCTCGTCAATCCACTCAACAAGAAGATAGGCCTGATGGGTGAAATGCTCGACGGTGGCATGGCCGAGCAATGTCTGGTCGCCGCCGACCAGTTGCTGCGCATGCCTCCAGAGGTGCGTTTCGAGGACGCCTCTGCCCTGCCGGTCGCATACGGTACGGCGCATCGCATGTTGATCACGCACAGGACGATCGAAGCCGGCAAGCGCGTCCTGATCCTCGGGGCGAGCGGCGGTGTCGGCACGGGCTGCGTGATTCTCGCCAAGATGCTGGGTGCCGAGGTGATTGCATGCGCCTCCAGCGATGAAAAACTCGAGCGACTGAAGGCGATGGGCGCCGACCACGTGATCAATTACCGTAACGTCGATTGGTCGAAATGGGCAGTCCAGCAATACGGCAAGCCGCAGCGACGCACTTACGAAGGCGGCGTGGACGTGGTAATCAACTTTACCGGGGGCGAGACATGGATGCCGTCGCTGCGTTGCGTCAAGCGGGGCGGCAAGATCCTGGTCTGCGGCGCGACGGCCGGGCATGACCCCAAGGAGGACCTGCGCTACATCTGGAGCTTCGAACTGCAGGTCATCGGTTCGAACAGCTTCTATGACGAAAACCTCATTGCTCTGATGGACCTTATTCAGGAAGGCAGGCTGAAACCGGTCGTCGACACCGTGCTTCCGCTGGAGCGGGCAGCCGAAGGCCTGCGGCTGATACGTGACCGGGAAGTCATCGGCAAGGTCGTGGTAACACCCTGAGGGGAGCGAGACATGAGCGACGAAATGATCTCAGCCGAGCAGGTGCAACAGCTGCTGACGCGCGGTCCGTACCACCAGTGGCTCGGTCTGAAGGTGCTCAAAGTGGAGCGCGACGCCATTGAAATCAAGGCGCTCTGGCGTGAGGAGTGGGTGGTCAACCCGGACAAGCGATACACCCACGGCGGCATCCTGGCGGCGCTGGTGGATCTCGCGGCCGACTGGGCGTTGGTCAGCCGCATGGGCCGGGGCGTGCCGACGATCGACATGCGCATCGATTACCACAGGGCGGCGATGCCCGGCGACCTCGTCGCCAAAGGCCGGGTCGTGAAATCGGGTGGGCAATTCTCGGTCTCGGAGGCCGAGGTGTACGACAAAGACGGCGCGCTGGTGGCAAGCGGCCGCGGCACCTATTTCACGGCACAGCCCAAGTCCTGAAATTGCATCGCCCGTTCCCCGAACTGACGAACGCGAGAATGTTTGAAACGCTTGAGGCGCCGCTTGCAGATCGCGCGAGGCGCGTATGAACGCACTCTTGGATTCCGAAGGGAAGTTTCGCCGTGATTATCCTGCCTATGGCGCAACGGACTTGCTCGACCGGTTGCGCGCGGAAGATTACGAGCGCATCGATCGCCTGGGACATGCCTATCTGGACTACACCGGGGGGCGGCGAAGCCGCTTTGGGTATCTCGGCACAGGAACTGAGCGCATGCTTTACGCGCACGCCGCAGCGCCTGAGTCTCGACGAGTTCCGCCGCTGCATAGATGACAAGAGCACGGGTGCGGTCAGGCTCTCTCTCGGTTTGGTCAGCAACTTTTCGGATGTTTATCGGTTCATACGCTTTGCGGGCCGGTTGTACGATAAGCGCGCCGACGAAATCTAGGATGAAGTTTCGGATTGACCGCGGGACATCCGGCGTTTAGATTACCCGAGCGCGTCGGGTGCCGCGATAGTCGGCTGGAAGATGATGCTGCGCATACCGCGCTTACGATATCGATTAAGGAGATATGGCCCGATGAACTCCGTCCCCGAAGCCGCACGTCCCATTCTTGAAAAACTGTTGAACAAGCAGCTCTACGTGATCGTCACCACCGCGGTCGCGCCCCGCGAGGAAATAGAAAAGCGGCTGGTCGAGCATCTGGAGCACCAGATTCGTCTGGAAAGGGAAGGAATCCTATTCGGGGCGGGCCCGCTGTTTACCGAGCAAGGAGCCGGCGGCCGCGGGATGATCATCGTTCGCGCGGCCTCTTTCGAGGAAGCGCGCGCCATCGCGGACCGCGACCCGTATCACAGGCAGGAATTGAGGACCTACACCATCGATCGGTGGATGCTCAACGAGGGCACGGTCTCGATTCGGGTGAACTATTCGGACGGCAGCAGCACGATTGACTGAAACGTAGAGTCGACGCCAAGAAAGCGAACGCCAATACCGTAACACGCCTTCCAACGACGTTGCACTCGATTGCCGATCCGGCGGGCCGACTCAGCGTCGGAAACAAGACCCCACCGTTTTGTCGGAATTGCGAATCGCGCACGTGTGTTAAATTTGCAGCCCGCGCGATATTCCGGCGCCGGCCGCGAGCTGTACCGTTCGCGCACCGCAGGAACAAATGTGGTTTGAACGTGGCTAGCCTGCCGATCGAGAGCGGGCCGGTCCGCGATTGCGATCTTGGAGGACTATAACTTGGCAACCATCGACCAGATCACGCTCTCGACCGTTTGGTACGGCTTTCAATCTCTATGCCGTGAAATGCGCGCCATGGTCACGCGAACCTCGCAGAGCTACCTGATATCGACGCTCAAGGACCTCTCGGTCGGCGTATGGCTGGCCGACGGGTCCATTGTCGCTGTCCCCGAGGGGCTGCCAGTGCAGTTTCTCGGAACCTCGTTCGCGATATCGTCCATCCGGGAGATGTACAAGGAGAATCTGCATCCCGGCGATGTGATCCTCACCAACGACCCGTATCACGGCGGCCACAACACTCACCTGCCCGACTGGGGCTACATCCGCCCGGTGTTCTACAAAGGCGAATTGCTGTTCTTTACGCTGGTGCGCGGGCACATGATGGATACCGGTGGCTCGTTTCCCGGAGGCTACTTCGCCAACGCTTACGACATCATCGCCGAGGGCCTGAACATCCCGCCGCTGAAGGTGGTCAAGAAAGGTGTGCTGGACGAAGACTTGAACAAGCTGATATTCAACAACGTACGCTTTCCGGTTGAAGTCAAGATCGACACCGACGCGATGATCGCCGCCGGAAAGTTCTCCGAGAACCGCATCATCGAAATACTCGAGCGCTACGGTAAGGACACCGTGCTCGCGTCGATTCATCAGATGCTCGATCGCACCGAGCGCGCGGTAAGGGCGGAAATCGCTGCGATACCCGACGGCACCTACTCGGGGGAATCAGCCACGGACGACGATGGCACCGTACTGGACGAACCGGTAACCGTGCGCGTGGACGTGACCATCAAGGGCGACCAGATCACGCTGGACTTTTCACGCAGCGACGCCCAGCGCCCCGGATTCATCAACTCGGTCTACGCCAGCACTTTTACACGCGCTGCCGCCGGCGTAATCCTTTACATGGACCCCGCCCTCGCGGATTTTCACAACGAGGGCTCGCTGCGTCCGATCAAGGTCGTGGCGCCGCTCGGCAACGTGACCAACTGCAGGTATCCCGCGACGGTCGGCGCCAGCCCCATCAACGTAGGTTGCCAGATGCTCGAAGCCGTCGTCGAGGCGTTGGGCAAGGCCAGACCGGACCGTTCCATCGCCAGCTGGGGCAAACACCGCGGCGACTATACCTTCGCGCTGGACCCCAGGACAGGAGAGCGCTACGTGCGCACCACGTTCGACTACGACGGCAGCGCAGGAGCGGTCTGGGGCCACGACGGCATGACCGGGCCAACCCACCTCACTGCCCTCGGTTCGGTGCAGCGCGGCAGCATCGAAGAGGCCGAAATCCGGTTTCCGTGGCGCATGCTGAAACTCGAGGCGCGCCCGAACTTCACCGGCCACGGGCGCTGGCGCGGTGGCTGCGGCATGGACTGGCGCGCAGTGAACGAAGGCAGCGACGGCCGCATGTCTTCCGGCAGCTCCGATGGCGACGTGGTACAGGGCAAAGGCGCGCTCGGTGGTCAGCGCGTCCCATGTGCACGCACCTTCATCCTGCGCGGAAACGAGAAGATCCGCCTCAAACCACACCGGATCGATCCGGTCAAGACCGGCGACATCGTCGTCAAGCTCAGTCCCGGCGGCGGCGGTGTCGGCGATCCCTGGACGCGTCCGGCGGACAGGGTGGCGGAGGATGTGGCCAACGAAAAGATCACGGCGGAGGTCGCACGCCTGGTCTATGGAGTCGTCGTGGATCCGGCGACCCTGAAGGTGGACGAGGCCGCGACCGCGAGACTGCGCTCGACACCCCCGACGCAACGTTACGAAGCGGTGATCAACGAAGAAACGCTGGACATCGAAATGAAACCGCTCGTCCCACAAGCGGAACAGACGACGTGAAGCGAATCTGCCGCTGCGGCGACGGAAATCCTATTCACCGGAGAGATGCGTGCGCAGGCCGTGTCGGCACACTCTCCGCAATCCAGATTCTCATTGAGGGAGGGGAAGCGCTTGTCGAACATTGACCCCATGACGCTATCGACCATCTGGTACGCGTTCCAGTCGCTGTGCCGTGAAATGCGCAGCGTGATGACCCGCACCTCCCAGAGCTACTTGATATCCACACTCAGGGATCTCTCCGTCGGCGTGTGGCTCGCGGACGGGTCCACGGTAGCGGTACCCGAAGGACTACCCAGCCAGTTCCTCGGAACGTCCTTTGCCATTTCGGATATTCGGGAGATGTACAAGGACAATCTCCATCCCGGAGACGTGATCCTCACGAACGACCCGTTCCACGGCGGCCACAATAGCCACCTGCCCGACTGGGGCTACATCCGCCCGGTCTTCTACGAGGGCGAACTGTTGTTCTTCACGCTGGTGCGCGGGCACATGATGGATACCGGCGGCTCGTTTCCGGGAGGCTATTTCGCCAACGCCTACGACATCATCGCCGAAGGGCTGAACATCCCGCCGCTGAAGGTGATCAAGCGCGGCGTGGTGGAGGTCAAGATCGACACCGACGCCATGATCGCGACCAGCAAGTTCGCGGAAAACAGGATCGTGGACCTGCTGCGCCGGTATGGAAAGGACACCGTGCTCGCGTCGATTCATCAGATGCTCGATCGCACCGAGCGCGCCGTGCGAGCGGAAATCGCCGCGCTTCCCGACGGCACGTACTCCGGCGAATCTTCCTCCGACGACGACGGCACGGTGCTCGACGAGGTGGTCCACGTGCGTGTGGACGTGACCATCAAGGGGGACGAGATCACGCTGGACTTTTCGCGCAGCGACCCGCAGCGACCTGGATTCATCAACTGCGTCTATGCCAGCACCTACGCCCGCGCAGCCGCAGCGGTCATCGTCTACATGGATCCCGCGCTGGCCGATTTCCACAACGAGGGCTCGCTGCGTCCGATCAACGTGATCGCGCCGCTGGGCAATGTGACCAACTGCAAGTACCCTGCCACTGTCGGTGCCTGCCCGATCAGCATCGGCGGGCAGATCCTCGAATCGGTGGTCGAGGCGATGAGCAAGGCGAGGCCCGACCGCTCCATCGCCAGTTGGGGCAAGCATCGCGGCGACTACACGTTCGCGGTGGACCCCAGGACGGGCGAGCGCTACGTACGCACCACGTTCGATTACGACGGCAGCGCCGGGGCCGTCTGGGGCCACGATGGAATGACGGGACCGACGACGATCACAACGCTCGGCTCGGTGCAACGCGGCAGCATCGAAGAGGCCGAGATCCGCTTTCCGTGGCGCATGGTCAAATTTGAAACGCGTCCGAATTTCAATGGCCACGGCCGCTGGCGCGGCGGGGGCGGCATCGACTGGCGGGCGGTCAACGAAGGCAGCGACGGGCGCATGTCTTCGGGCAGTTCCGATGGCGACGTGGTCCAGGGCAAAGGCGCCCAGGGCGGCCAGCGCGTTCCCCGCGCCCGGACCTTCGTCCTCCGAGGCGACCAGAAAATCCGCGTCAAGCCGCACCGGATGACCGAAATCAAGAACGGTGACGTCGTCGTCAAGCTCAGCCCCGGCGGCGGTGGCGTAGGCGACCCGTGGCAGCGTCCCGTGGAGAAAGTCGTAACCGATGTTCTCAACGAAAAGATCACCCCGGACGTCGCGCGGATGGTCTACGGCGTCGTCGTGGACCCGGTGAGCCTGAAAGTGGATGAAGCAGCCACCGCGAAACTGCGTTCGTCGCCCCCGTCGCAGCGCTACGAAGCAGTCATCAATGAAGAAACCCTGGACATCGAGATGAAACCGTCCGATGAGCAATTGGAGAAAGCACAGTGAAACAACTGACGATCGACGTAGGCGGAACATTCACGGATTGCCTCGTGCTCGAGGAATCGGGTCAGCTGCAACGCTTCAAGGCGTCGACGACGCCAGACGACCCCACGCTGGGATTCTTCGCGGCTGTCGGCAAAGCAGCCAAGCACTACGGACAGACCCTGGAGCAGTTCCTGGCTGACGTGGAGCAGATCGTTCATGGAACGACCCTTGGAACCAACATCCTGATCACCGAACGCGGTGCCAAGGTGGGAATGATCACCACCAAGGGATTTCGCGACATCGTCGAGATGCGCCGTGGCATCAGGAACCTGCATGGTTCCATGTTCGACATGTTCATCGAACCCTACCAGCCGCTCGTGCCCCGTCGCCTGGTACGAGGCGTGGAGGAACGCACGCTTTATACCGGCAAGATGCTCACGCCCCTCAACGAGTCCGAACTGCGCGAACAGGCGCGCAGGCTCCTGGATGAGGGCTGCAATGCCATCGCCATCTGTTTTCTGCATTCCTACGCAAACGGCGACAATGAGCGCAAAGCCAAGCAAATTGTCCAGCAGATGTCGCCGGATACGTATGTAACCGCATCGCATGAAATCCTGCCGGTCTTCCGGGAGTTCGAGCGTTTCTCGACCGCGGTAATCAGCGCCTACATCGGCCCGGCCATCACGCGCTATGCGCGAAAACTGCAGAGCGGCCTCAAGGAGCGCGGCTGCAAAGGCCGGCTGCTGATGATGTTGGCAAACGGCCTGGTGCAGGTCGTGGATCAATGCGTGGACCGCGCCGTGTACCTGCTGAATTCCGGACCGGCGGCGGCACCCTACGGGGCCAGCTACCTGGGCGGACTGCACGGCAAGAACAACCTGCTCTCCGTCGACATGGGCGGCACCAGCTTCGACGTCTGCGTGGTCAAGGAAGGCGAAATTCCGTCGACCTCCGATTCCTGGGTTGGCGAACACCGCGTCGCGATCAAGATGGTGGATGTTCCGACCGTCGGCGCCGGCGGCGGGTCGCTCGCATGGATCGATTCCCTGGGCCTGCTGCGCGTCGGACCGCAGAGCGCAGGAGCCGATCCCGGTCCCGCCGCTTATGGCAAGGGCGAAGAGGCATCGGTCACCGATGCGGACCTGGTGCTGGGCTACATTCCCGCCGACTACTTTCTGGGCGGCGATGTCAAACTCGACGTGGAGCGCTCCCACCAAGCAGTGGCTCGCGTAGGAAGCAAACTGCATATGAATGCCAGCCAGACCGCGCTGGTCATGAACACGACCATCAACACGGTCATGGCCAACCTGATCACCGAGGTCTGCACCAAGAAGGGCCATGACGTACGCGACTTCACGCTGGTGGCCGGCGGCGGGGCCGGCGGCATACACGCCGCGGCGATCGCAAAACAATTGTCCATACCGACAGTGATCGTGCCGCGCGTGGCCGCACTGATGAGCGCGTTCGGCATGTTCGCGATGAACCTGGGCCTTGAATATGCACGCTCCTGCGCCCGCAGGCAGGACAAACTGGATTTTGCCGAAATCAGCGGCCTCTACGAAGATATGCGGCGCCAGGCCCGGGACGATTTCGCCAGCATCGGTATCGCTGAGTCGCAACTGGCCTACAAGCCGAGCGTCGAAATGCGCTATGTCGGCCAATTCCACGAGGTCGAGATCGACATGCCGGCCGAAGACCTGAACGCGGATAATCTGAAAGCGCTGCTACAGAATTTTCACACCCAGTATGAAAAACTGTTCACCTACAACATGCCGTGGCGCTCCGCGGAGTTTCTCACCTACAGACTCAAGGTGACATCGGCATCGCGGCCGATCCAGACAGCGGTGCTCAGCGGAGCCGGTACGAACGTTGAAACCGCCCGCCGCGGCTCCCGTATGTGCGTGTTCGACGGCGATGCCAAGCCGATCGAGACGCCGGCTTACGATTGGGATCGAATGGCTCCCGGCCACAAACTCACCGGCCCGGCATTGATCGACGACAAGACCACCACAGTGCTGGTGGTACCCGGGTTCAGGTGCGAGGTCGACGCGTATCACAACCTGCTACTGCGGGCACAGTGAACGCCCGCGCAGTGGCCGGCGAAGACTAACGGCTGCCTGCTCCCACCGTGGGGTTCATCCAAGATCCTCGAATTTGAACGGATGGTCTTTTCATCCGGTCGAATTCGAGGATCCGCGCGGACGGGGTTCGCGTCCGCGCAATGCGGCGGCTATAGGAAGATCAGCGGCTCAATGCAATACGCCAAGCGCAACCTCTGCGCCTATGCGTTGATCCCAGTCAGCGGCGTCGTTGCGCGCGGCACGCGCCAACCCTGTATTCGGCACGGATAGAAAACATCCGCGCCGAATGCAGGGTTCTGGTTAACAGCGCGACCCTCTGAAAGGAATCATTTAGGGTCACGGTTCTTGGAATCGGGCGCCGTCTATCTTCCCGACCGCATCTGCTCAAGTGCATTGCGCCGCCACATGTTCCATGCACGCGCGTAGTTCTGCGGCGCAACGGAGGCCTTCACCTCGCCGTCATCCATGCAGGTAATCGTACCTGTCGGGCCTGCAATCATCATCGCCTGCATTTGCATTCGTGCGCTGATTTCGAGATAGACGCTGCGGCCCACCGCGCGCGCAAGATTTTCCCCCACCACCACGGCCCCGTGCCCGCGCATCAGCGCCGCGGGTTTCCCTCCCAGTGTCGTTGCCAGAGCCCGCCCCAAGTACGGTGTCTTCACCAGCAGATCGGTTCCCTTTTCGGCTTCGCGAATCTCGAAGTTCGGCACCCCTTCTCCAATGAATGCAGCCATATGGAACACCGGACGCAGCGACTCGCGGGTCAGCCCGAACGGAATGACCGAAGGGGAATGATTGTGAACCACGGCATTGACTTCCGGCCGGGCTTTGTAGATCTCGCCGTGGATGAAGCGCTCACGCACTGATTCGCGGCCTCGGTCATTGAGCGGGTTGCTATCGAGGCCGTATTCCATGATGTCTTCCTCGGTCACGAGTTCCGGCGCAAGCGCCCACGAAAGCAAGTATCGCCGCGGGTCGCGTTCCGAGCGCACGCTCACGTGTCCGTAGCCGTCGATCACGCCGTACTGCGCAAGAATTCGGTTCGCCGCGGCGAGATCCTCGACAAGATTCGTTGCCATCACTTTCTCTCCATTTCAAATTCGACGATGACCAGGCAACCCGAGTTCACCCGGTCGTCCATCCTCCCAGCCGGGATTGTGCAAGAAAAAGACGATCCAGGTGCATTGCGCACGGATCAGGACATCAGGCTGCTCGCCCGATCCAAGATGTAAACGACGCCGTACGATATGGCGCGCGCGGCGTACATTTGCAGGCAATGAGGCTAGAATGTCGCCAGACTGATTTCCACCCTGATCGCCCGTGCCCCCGAGTGACGCCAATCGTCCCGCAGATGCCGCAGGTCCTGCACCCGCGCTGCGCTACGGCGAGTTCCTCAGCGCGGTGCGCGTCCGGCAGCACCTGGTGAGCTACAACCAGGTGTATTCGACGGCGCCTCGCTATGAATCGAAGCGGGGACTGCGGCTCATCGACTTGCACCGCTTGCTCACCCCTTATGTCAGCGTGCGCTTCCTTGAACAGGCGCGTGCGGTGGTGCCACTGGCTTTGTTCCTCGCTCTGTTCCAGATCGCGGCGCTGCGCGCAACGGTAAGCGCGGGCGACCAAATCGCCTTTGGCATGCTCGCGGTCATGCTTGGGCTGATGCTGTTCATGGACGGCGTCAAGTACGGGCTGATGCCATTCTCCGAAAACATCGGCTTCAAGTTGCCAAATCGCTCGCCGACAGCGGTTGTGCTCGCGTTCGCATTTCTGCTCGGCGGAATCGCGACGTTTGCGGAACCGGCGATCGGTGCCCTGCGCGCTGCCGGCGCCGGCCTGGACCCGACGCGCACACCCTGGCTGCACCTTCTGCTTACGCGCTATCCCGGTCGCCTGGTGGCCGCCGTCGGCATAGGAGTCGGCGCCGCGGTAGTACTGGGAATGCTGCGTTTCATCTTCGCCTGGCGCATGAAGACGTTGGTCATTTCCGTGCTGCTTCCCTGCCTCGCCGCGTCCATCTACGCCGGACTCGATCCGCGCCTGTCGCCGATCCTGGCATTGGCCTGGGACTGCGGCGCAATTACCACCGGACCGGTCACGGTGCCGCTGGTGCTTGCACTTGGAATTGGCGTGTCGGCTGCCGCGGGCCAGCAGGACAATCCGCTGTCGGGTTTCGGTATCGTCACCCTCGCCTCGCTGTTTCCTGCTCTGGCGGTGATCATGGTTGCGACCGGCCTGGTGGCGGAAGTGCCCGATCCAGCGGTGCTACCCGCGATTGCAGGCGCCAGCCAAACCGCGGCATGGTGGGACCAGACGCCAGTGGCAGAAATATTGGCCTCAGTGCGAGCCATCGCGCCGTTAATTCTGCTCTTGTGGCTGGTCCAACGATTCATCCTTTGGGAAAAACTGGCCCACCGCCAACTCATAGCGTACGGCGTCGTGGTAGCAATCCTCGGCATGACCCTGTTCAACGTCGGACTGACCGTAGGTCTCACCCCGCTCGGCGAGCAGGCGGGCAAGATGGTTCCATCTGCCTTTAATGCCGTCAACGGCGCGAAAGCGCTCTACCCGTACCCATTCGGCGTGGCGCTGACGCTGCTTTTCGCGGCCACCATCGGTTACGGAGCCACGATCGCGGAACCTGCGCTCAATGCGATGGGCGTGACGGTGGAAAACCTCACCGATGGTGCCTTTCCGCGCCGGTTGCTGATCCAGGCCGTCGCCGCAGGAGTGGCCCTGGGTACGGCGCTGGGTGTGGCAAAAATTGTTTTCCAGTGGCCGATTCTGCCACTGTTGCTGGTGGCCTATAGCGTGGCGCTCGTATGTACCGTACTGTCAACGGAAGAGTACGTCAATCTCGCGTGGGACAGCGCTGGCGTCACCACTGGTCCGGTGACTGTACCCCTTGTCCTCGCGCTGGGCCTTGGTCTGAGCAAGGCAGTCGGCGCCGCAGAGGGTTTCGGGATACTTTCCATGGCCTCCGCCGGACCGATAATCAGCGTGCTCTCGGTGGGGCTGTGGATCCGCTATCGAAGCGCCCATCGAGCGTGAGATCTGCGCAGGGAGGCTGAATGAAACGACGCGACGAAATCGTTGTACTGACCGATGCGGTGCTGATCACCTGCATAGTGCAACGTGGTGCCGCCGACGCAGTGGTCGACGCTGCAACGGAGGCCGGCGCGCAGGGCGCCACGATTTTTTACGCGCGCGGAACCGGCGTGCGGCAAAAGCATCTCGGCGTACTGGGTATTACGGTGAATGCGGAAAAGGAAGTGCTCTACATCGTCGCCCCTGGAGACCAAGCTGACCACATATTTGAACGTGTCTACGTCGCGGCGAAGCTCGACACGCCGGGAATGGGAATGATCTACATGATGCCGCTGGAGAAGATGGCGACCTATGTTCCTCCTGAAATTGCGGCGCGGTTCAGTGAGCAATCCGACCAACATGGCTAACCCGGCTGTTTCCGCGTCGGTGCCGCCCTTTCGGAGCGAATTCCGAGTGCTCATCTGCATCATGCCCGACGGGCGGGGCAAGGAAGTGCTCGAAGCACTTCGTCGCGAGACCGGCGTCATCAGCGCGTTCGCTCATCATGCGCGCGGCATCGGCACGCACAGTCTTCGCCACAGGGTCTACGCCCAGGAAAAACAAATTCTCACGGTTCTGGTCGAAGCCAGTCGCGCCGACGATGTGTTCCATTTTCTTTATTTCAGCGCCGGACTCGATGCCCCGCGAGCCGGAATGATCATGATGGGTCATGCATTTCGCGGCGCTGGCGTAGTCCCTTTAAACGAAACCGAGAGTGAAGCAAGCTAGCCATGCCGGAATGGAACGCTAGACCCAGACTTCGAGCGGCGGTCGATCGCAGCTGGTCTGCTGCCACGCTGGCGGCGCAGCTGAGCTACGGCGCGTCGGGTAAATCTTCGGACTTTGCTCCCGCTCGGTTACCGGCGCGCCTGGCCTCCATTTGCGACAGCATGATACCCGCCGCCTGCGAAACCGCGCGACGATCAACGGTTCCCCGAGGTTGCCGCAAGCAGCAGCAGCTGCGTACCGAATTCCCGCGCGAGATCTATGGACATCCTGAGGCGCACCATCTCGTCGTTTGCGATCCGGAACTTGAGCAGTACCGTCTCTCCGTCGGGCGACCTGTCGGGCGGGACGATGTCGACCGTGTCCTGATAAGGCTCATGGGCCGGCCCGCCAATCGCCGACGCAGGCAACAGCAGCTGCAACTGCAACCGCAACTGCGATGCGAGATAGCGGGCGATTTGGGGTTTCATGCTGATTCGAAGCGGATCCCCGGCCCCGGTCTGGAACTGAAGCAGCACCGCTCCGCCTTCGTGCGTTTGCTTAGGCTCGAACACGGCTATCACGTCCTGATACGATTCGTCCACGAAATCTTCTTTCAAATATCGGGTTATAAATTGCCTTCGATCTCTCTCCTGGCGCCCAGTTTCCCCGATTGGCGGCTCTTCTGGCTGCAGCTAATGAAGGAAATCGTGATCTTAGTCACAGCTCCGGTGACCATGCGTAGCACCGCGCTCAGCGCTTGGCCGGGGCGACTGTGCAGGGCCTGCCGGAAGGGTCAGAAACAGCCGAAGCATCGCGGAACAGGATATGGCCGCGGATCCATGCTTGCGGACCGAATTCGAGGAAGCAAGAACGCGGTCGGTGCTAGCGTCCATGGAAGCAGGCCAGGTTGTGGCGATTGCACATCGCTCTTGCCCCACGCGTGCAATCACCGGTTTCTCGTCACCCATCTCGTGGCCGGACGCCATGAGCTCGCAGTCTTTCCGATCAGGCCGAGTACTGGTTTCCGATTGAGAGCGAGCTACCGCCCCGGCTGACGTGTACGAAGCGCACCCGCCCGCACTTCTCAAGTTCCCGTAACAAGGTCAGCAAGGGCATTGTAGCGCCGAAATACTGCCGTGGGCGACCTGCGGCACGCATGGCTTCGATTTCACGCGTCCCCTTCATGATATAGCGCAGCAAGAACTCCTCATCCGAAACCCCGGGGCCTCCCATTTGATCCCGGAGTTCCTTGAACGTAATGGCCGATTTCTTCCTGGAAGCCAATTCCTTGGCCCTGGGCATACCGAGCAGGCTATCCTTCAAATTCTGATCCATCCAGGTGTAGCCGGAATCTTCCCCGTAGACGCCTTGCGCGAACAGGATCAGCTCGTCAATGACGAGCTTGTATCTCTGCCCCGTTGCGACATTGATCGCCGACTGCGTGACCATGAACTGTGAATGCGGGGTAATCATGATCGGATAACCCAGTTCTTTGCGAACCTGTATTGATTCCTCGATTACTTCTTCGACTCGGTGCGCGATACGCATTTCGTGCAGCTGGTGCCTTAGATTGGAGATCACGCCGCCCGGAACCTGGTGGACGTACTGCCCGTAGTCGTACTCAAGCGGGGCGCCGACTGGCAGCTTTTCCTGCTTCGCTATCGCGTAAAGCCGCTCCTCGACCGGCCGCAATTCCTTCTCGTCAATCTTTGGGTCGCATCCGAGATGCCTGGCATTCCTGGCCACGCTAAAGACGGACGGCTGGGAGGAGGCGTTGGCAAGCGGTGGCACGGCCGTGTGCAGCGTTCGGACCCCGAGCTTGATCGCCTCCATATAGACCAGGTCTGCGAGGCCCGTCGTGCAGTGGGAATGCAATTCCACCGGCACTCCGTTCGCGTTCTGCACTATGACCGGCAGCAAAGTCCGAGCCCGATCCATCGTAAGCAGTCCGCCCTGGTCTTTTAGATAGATCGCGTCCGGTTTGAACGCGACGACTTCGCGCGTCTTCTGTGCATAGTATTCGTCCGTATGGCGCGGCGAAACCGAGTACGAGAGAGCAAGCGCGATCTTGAGTCCCAGGTTCTTGAAGGCCGGGATGATCCAGGGAAAACTGCGCTTGGTCTGGTCGAGAGTGTTGGATGTCAGTTGCGCGCGGTTCAGCGCGCCGATCTCGACCAACCGTGCATGAAACAGCTCGACCAGCTCGCGAGGCGGCGGGGCCTCGAATGGAATGACGTGGGCGCCGGCCATCGAGCTTTTCACCGTATTTGGCATCTTTCGGGCCACCAATCGCGCGAGTTCCCAAGGGTCCTCCTTCGAATCCCGAACGAGCTTCTTCATGTAGTTGCCGCCGACTGGAACCTCGGCGGCGTCGAATCCGGCGCGCTCCATGTGATCGGCCACCGCCTCGATCATGCCGGTGCGTATGCCTCCTGCCCAAAGACTTTGTGCTCCGTCGCGAAACGTCGTGTCGATGAAATGTACGTCCATGGCGCCCGGCCCTCGTAAAGGATTTACACCGATTTCTCGGAAGCGTCCGGCATCCCCCGGGAATTCGGCGACGGTGTCGACCGGCCTTGCACCACGAGAGAGTCCTTGCCCCGTTGCAACTTGACGTAGCCGATGCGCCTGTGCTTTCCCAATTCCTGAACCAGCGTCAGCAGCGGCAACGATGCGTTGAAATACCGCTTGGGCGGGCCGGCCGCGCGCATGGCCTGAATCTCCGCCTCGCCCTTCATGATGTAGCGCAACAGAAACTCTTCATCGGAGACCCCGGGACCGCCCAGTCGGCTCCGCACCTCCTTCAAGGAAATATCCGGGTTCTTACGCAAGGCCACCAACTCCTGCGCCCTGCGCAGACCGAGCAATCTGTCCTTCAGGTTCTGATCCATCCAGGGATACCCTGAATCCTCGCCGTAGACTCCCTGGGCAAACATGATCACCTCGTCGATGACGTGCTTGTATCTATCGCCCATCATCACATTGATTGCAGCCTGACTGACGACGAACTGGGAAAGCGGCGTGATCATGATCGGATAGCCCAAGTCTTTGCGGACCCGCACGGATTCATCCAACACCTCCTCCAACCGGTCCAGGATGCGCATGCCCGCCAGTTGGTTCCTCAAGTTCGAAATCACGCCCCCCGGTACTTGATGGATGTACTGCGCCGCGTCGTATTCCAACGGAACGCCGATAGGAAGTCTTTCCTGTTTCGCCACTGCCGTCAGCCGCTCCGCCACCGTATGGAGACGCGTCAGGTCGACGCGCGGCGAAAATCCCATAAGCTGGGCGTTTCCTGCCACGTTAAACACAGACGGTTGTCCGGAGCCGTTCGCGAGCGGAGGGACCGAGGTATGCAGCGTGCGAATCCCCAGCTTCAACGCTTCCAAATAGACCAAGGGTGCCAGTCCGGTCGTGCAATGCGAGTGAAGTTCCACGGGCACCCCGCTCGCGCTCTGTAACATCGCCGGAAGCAAGGTCCGCGCGCGATCCACCGTGAGCAGTCCGCCTTGGTCTTTGAGGTAGACCACGTCGGGCCCGAAGTCGATGAGTTCGCGCGTTTTGCGCGCGTAGTACTCGTCGGTATGGCGGGGTGAAATAGTGTATGAAAGGTTCAGAGCAATTTGCAGGCCCATGTTCCTGAACATCGGAACCAGCCACGGGAAGACCCGCTTGCTCTGATCAGTCACATTCGCCGTCACTTGAACACGGTTGAGCGCCCCGAGTTTCACCAAATGCGCCCAATATAGCTCGATGAGCGGCTTCGGCGGCATGGCTTCAAACGGCATGATATAGGCACCGGCCATGGTGCCTTTGACCGTGCGGGGCATCGTCCTTGCGACCATTCGCGCCATGTCCCAGGGGCTTTCCTTTGCGTCACGGACCAGCTTCTTTACGTGGTTACCGCTCAGGGGAACCTCGATCGCTTGGAACCCGGCCTGCCCCATCGTCTGCGCAACTGCTTCGATCATGCCGATCCGGATCCCCGCGGCCCAATGGCTCTGAGATCCGTCGCGAAACGTCGTATCGACAAAGCGCACATCCATGGCAAGCGCGTCGTTTAGGGCTACCGTATTGACACCCGCAGGTGCTCGAAAGAAACCAGATCGTTTGGCCCCTGCTTCACTTCCTTGGGCAGGCATGCCGTGTTGTAATATACTCAAATTCGCCGGGAGGCATACAACAAACGGCTCAGTGCGCCGATCCAAGAATGTCTTGTCCGCACGGCTCCGGAGCGGGCGAGAGCCGCACCCCATGAAGGAGGGAACACCATGCATCGCAGCAAGCGGGGATTCATTCGCCTGTCACTCATAAGCATTCCGATGATTGCAGCAACTTTCCTTCTCAATGCGCTTGAAGTATCGGCGCAGGATGGTAAAGCACTTACCCTTGGCACTTCTTCCGTGGGCAGCACTTATTACACGCTAAGCGTCGCCATGGGCAACATCATCACCAAGGAAGGGGGCACCAACGTAAGCGTGGTCGCCGTGGGCGGTGCGGATGCCACCCTGCGCGCAATCGGCGACAAGAAATCCGACCTGGGAATGGTCCATACGTGGGCACTCTATAAGGCGTACGCCGGTGCCGCCCCGTTCAAGACGAAACTGAACGTGCGCGCATTGCTGACGGGACAAGCGACAGGCAACTGCCTTATTGCCCGCGCGGATCGGGGCATCAAGGCGCCCGCGGATCTCGCCGGCAAGACAATTGTCGGCGAGCGCCCGGCGCTGAAGAGCGTGGACGAATACACCTATACTCTACTCGATTTGTACGGGTTAAGGGGCAAGGTCAAAGTCAAAGCCACCGCGGAAACGCGGGAAGCCATGCAGGCGCTGCGGCAGGGCACCGTGGATGCGGTAGTGCTGCCCTGCGGGCTGCGCGCACCGCACATCATGGAGCTGATGGAATCGGTTGCCTCCGTCCCCATAGACATTCCCGAAGATAAAATGAAGCAACTGCTCGCGAAGACGACACCCGGTGCGGTTACGGCGACCAATCCGCCGAACACCTATAAGGGGCAGGTAAAACCGTACACGATCCCCGTGTATCAGACGGTGCTGGTCGCATCTGCCCATCTGTCCGACGAGGCGGCGTACAAGATAACCAAGGTCATTGTCGAGAATCAGAAAGCGCTCGTGACTGCGCATCCTACCGGTAGGGCATGGACGCTTGGGAACACGCTGCGCAGTACTAGTTTCGCAGTTCCCTTCCACCCGGGCGCGATAAGGTACTTCAGGGAAAAGGGCGTTTGGAAGGATGCCCATGCGGAAACGCAGAAACGCCTCCTGACGAAGTAATTCTGTGCCGAAGGGGGCGGGCCAGAATACCGCGCCGGCAGCGCGGCGCTCCGGTCCGAACCTAAGGCGCACTTGAAGATCCTGCTCAGTTCCACGGGACGTCGAGGCTGATTCCTGTGTCCGTCCGCCAGCCATGGGTCAACATCTTGGCCGGCATCACCGGTCTGTATGTGATTCTGGTCGTGAGTGGACTGCTGACTGTCGCCGGGATCTTCATGCCGGCTCCCGTTCACCGCGCCGTCAGCCTGGTCTTCGCGTTACTCATGGTATACCTGCGCGCGCTCGGGACTCAGGCGCAAACGCGGGCGCGCTGGTTCGATTTGCTGTGGTTGCTCGCAGGACTGGCAGGCGCGGGCTACGTAGCGCTCTTCTATGGCAGCATAGTCGACTACAGCGCATACGGATACCTCGATCGACTCGGCACCGTGCTGGCACTACTGCTCGCGGTGTCGCTGCTTGAGGCCGTGCGCCGGGTGACCGATTGGTCGCTGCCGATAGTCATCGTGCCGTTGCTCGCCTTGCCCCTGGTGCAGCAATGGCTACCTGGAATCCTGCGGGGCCCGTCGTTCGACATCGAGCGGCTGACGTACGCGTTCTGGGTGGGCGCCAGCGGCATCTTTGGACTGCCGATGCACGTGGCCGCGACCATCGTCATCGTATTTCTTATATTCGGTCGTTTGCTTCAGAAAGCCGGCGCTGGACAGTGGTTCATGGATATCGCCGTGGCATCGACCGGTTGGACCAGAGGTGGGCCAGCCAAAGCCGCAGTCATCGCGAGCGGCCTGTGCGGATCCATTACCGGGTCCCCGACGGCCAACGTCGCCACTACGGGCGTATTCACTATCCCGCTGATGATAAAGACCGGGTACCGGCCGGCTTTTGCCGGGGCAGTGGAGGCCGCTGCATCGACTGGAGGAATGATCATGCCCCCGGTCATGGGAACAGTGGCTTTCGTCATGGCGGAATGGCTGGAGGTCCCGTATGCAGAAGTGGTTAAAGCGGCACTGATACCCGCTCTGCTCTACTATGTCGTGCTGTTCTTTTCGGTCCACCTGCAAGCAGGTAAAGCCGGTATTCAGCGTATCCCACGCGAGCGACTGCCACGACTGCTACCGGTCGTGCTCGCCGGTTGGCATCACCTACCGCCGCTTGCGGCGCTGATCTATTTTCTAATCGTCGCGCGACAGGATCCGGAAATCGCCGGTTTGTATACCTTGCCGGTTCTCGTCGTATCCAGTTTTCTGAGCCGGAATCGCGAATTCTGCCTGACGCCGCTGCGGATCTGGCACGCGCTGGTCGAGGCCGTAATCGACTGGGTCCCGATCGCCGTCATTCTGGGAGCGATCGGCATGATGATCGGCGCGCTGGAACTCTCGGGGCTAGGCATCAAGTTTTCCGATTTCATGCTCGAGCTGAGCGGAGGGAACCTGCTATTGACGCTGATCATGGTGGGACTGGCGAGTGTCATTCTCGGCATGGGCGTCGCTGGAGTTCCCGCCTACGTGACGCTTGCGATCCTCTCCGCGCCCGCACTCATTACGCTGGGCCTCCTACCCATGCAGGCGCATCTTTACGTTATCTACTGGGGCATGACAGGATTTCTGACTCCGCCGGTATGCGTTGCGGTATACGTAGCGTGCTCGATCAGCGGCAGCAGAATCTGGGAAACGGGCGTCGAGGCGATGCGAGTTGGAGCGGGGGCCTTCCTCATCTCGATCGCATTTGCGCTGAACCCTGCATTGCTGCTCATCGGACCTGCCCCTGCGGTCGTCGCGGGCGTCGCCACCGCGCTGCTCGGCGCGGTGTGCGTAGCTGCCGCGTTTCAGGGTTATGGCACAGGCCCCTTGAATCGGTGGCAACGGGTCCTGGTATTTGTTTCCGGCCTGCTGCTGCTCGGTCCCGGCCTGATCACCGCGGCGATAGCGCTTGCGCTTCTGTTGGCCTCGGCAGCGCTTGGACGTCTTGGTGGAAGTGCGCACTCCGCAGAAAAGTCCCCTATCGAAGATCGCGCTGCCTGAGCTGGACACAGCTGCGCCGCCGAGCATCGAGAAAGCGGTTATTCGGGTTTCCGCACGAACGATCCATGCCGCCATCTACGATACCGCAACCCGGACAACCCGCCAGACGCAAAGATTAGGCGCTGCGTATCAGTCGGAAGTTGATTCCATTGTCAGCATTGGATCATCGCCCTGTGCGAATGATCGGGGCGGAAGAGGTAGGAGTCGAACCCTAGGGAACGCATGCGCCCCCTCACCGGATTTGAAGCCCGGGCGCCCCACCGGGGACGAGACTCTTCCGGAACAATGTTCCCTGACCGATTCTAGCGCCTTTCATTTCCCCGCGGGAACGGACGCTCGATTCCGCGTTCACGCCGCTTATCTGCGGGCAACCAATCGAAACGCTCTTGTTCACTCAATCAGGTGCGTTGATCAGCGGCGCCAGCTCCGATCATGTGGCGTAGCCGGCTTATGATCGAACGCGACCGGCATCCAGATCGAGATACTCCAGTTGCTTCAAAAAGGAGTTCTCGTCGTCAAGGCAACGCACGTCGAGGTATAACACGCCGTCATTGATACGGCCCACGACCGGAAGTGGAAGCGCCCTGAACGCCTGCGACAAGGCGTCCACCCGGACAACTGCCTTGCGCCGAATCACAGCTGGCCGGATCGCCACGGCAAAACTCGACAGCCGGTCCATGGGGAGCGATCCGCTGCCGATCTGGCTCTCGCAGCGTTCGACCGTTACCGTGGCGACGCCGGTCAGAACCTGAGCGATCGCGGACAGCATCCTCTCGGCCTGCGCCCTGATATCGGATTGCGAGCGTGTCATGTGCATCAGTACCGGAAGTCGTTCCGCAAGACGCTCCGGATTCGAATACAGCCTCAGTATTGCGTCGAGTGCCGCGACTCTCAGCTTATCCACGCGTACAGCGCGCTTGAGGGCATTGCGATTGATCCTGTCTACGAGTTCACGTCGCCCGACGATGATTCCCGCCTGCGGTCCACCGAGCAGCTTGTCGCCGCTGAAACTCACCAGGTCGACGCCCGCCTCGATCATCGCGGCTGCGGTGTTCTCGTAGGGCAGGCCCCAACGCCGCAGATCGAGCAGCGCGCCGGCGCCCAGATCGCAGACCAGCGGCAGGCCGTGCTCGCGGGCGAGATTCGATAATTCGCCTTCGTCGATCGATTTCGTGAATCCGACAACTTGGAAGTTGCTCGGATGAACTTTCATGATCAGCGCCGTCCGCGGGCCGATCGCCTCGGCATAGTCGCGCAGGTGGGTCCGGTTCGTCGTTCCGACCTCGACCAGCCTGCATTCGGCCCGTTTCATGATCTCCGGCAGGCGGAACTCGCCGCCGATCTCGATCAGTTCGCCCCGCGACACGATGACCTCGCGGTTTCGCGCCAGCGTATTCAGAACCAGCAGCAGCGCGGCGGCGTTGTTGTTCACCACCGTCGCTTTTTCCGCGCCAGTCAAGCGTACCAAGGCCGACTCGAGATGCCGATCCCTTTCATCGCGCTTGCCGGTGCCGAGATCGAATTCCAGATTCACGGCCTGGGTTGCGGCAACGCTGATCCCCTGTACCGCTTCCGCCGGCAACAACGCACGGCCGAGATTCGTATGCAGGATGGTTCCCGTAAGATTGAAAACGGGCTTGATGGAGGGCATCGCTGCCGCTTCCAGCTTCGCGGCCACCCGGGCACAAATGCGATCGGCAGCAGTCTCCGAAACAGCTGTCTCAGCTCGAGCCTCGAGCAGCGCGCGAAGTTCCTCAAGTTCTTCGCGGACCGCACAAAGGACCGACTCGCGGCCATATACCGAGATCATCGCCGCGATCCGCGGGAACGCCAGGATTCGGTCAACCGACGGAATCAACGCCTGAATCGGTCGCCCATGTTTCATCAGCTTCGATGCGCGTGATCCGGGACGATCGAGCGGAACCTGCACGGCGACGGGTGCGCCACGAAATCGAACACTGCGTGCACTGCCCTGCCCGGCTCGGGAAACGAGCCGGGCAGAGTTCGCGTGCACTCAGTACTTTTCGTAGGCGGGGACAAGGTTCTTGTACTTTGCGACCAGCTTGCTCCAGTTGGCTGGCAATCGTATCTTTTTTGTGACGAAGTCGGCACCGACCATGCCCGACCCGCAAGCCAATCCAAGAAACGCACCCGGCCCGCCTGCAACAAGGATCTTGATCAATGATGGATTCGGAATAATCGCCACCGTATCCATAGGACCCGGTGCCACCGTTTCCGGCCGATTGACCGTCCAGCCGCCGCCTTGGTGAAAACTCGGGTGCCGGTACGCAGGAACACGTCCGAATTCCGACACGAATTTCCGGATCATTGGCTTGGTCCAGCCCTTTTCGGCCAGCGTCCTGGCATGGTGCGGTGTCATGATCAGACAGCACAACCCGCCCCTTCCCGGCTGCAGGTTATAAATGAAGGTGTTGAGGATCCCCCTGTCGTCTGAACCGTACTGCCATATTTGCGAGTAGCAATTCGGAAAGAACAGCGTGACCGCGCTCTCGTCACGGCCGAGGCCGTCTTCGACATGGAGCGGTTCCCAGGGACTTTGTTCTTCATTTTCCCCGATGACGCTCGAGTACCTGCCGGGATTGCCGTAAACGCCCATGTCCTCGACAGCCTTGCGGGCGCCGCCGACGTTCTTGATGATTAGCCCCATCGCTCGGCCGATCGTGGCGTTGGCGATGTCTCCGGGGCTCATGGCCCCGGAACTGCAGTTCACCCGCGCATCGTTGCGGATCGCGCCATTGATGATCCAGAACGGCGTCCAGGAGCCCGTGCTCGTGCCGTAGGACCCCAGTTGCGCGAGCTGTTCGGTCAGGGCTTCGACGCCCGCGATCAGAATCGGCATGTAAGTCGGCAAAGCGCCGGCCATGACCGCGTTGACGGCGATCTTCTCGACCGTCGCCTTCCCGTATCGGGGTTCGATCTTCCCAACGACATGGTCTGCGGTCAGGTCGGTACCGGTCAGCATTTCCCTTACCGCCTCTTCCGTCGGCGGCATCAGCGGCATTCCGTCTCCCCAGCCCCTCTTGTAGAAGAACCGGTTGACTTCGCCCAGATCCCCTTTGAAGACGATTCTCGATGCTTGCTCCGCTTCCTTCCTTTTCGGCGACGCTTCCTCGGCAGTCAGTGGGTTGACCAGTGCTTCGAGAATCTGATCCATGACCCCGCCGATGCCGGTTTCTGCATGCTCTTTGATACTGCATTCACAGGGAACGGTTTCCGGCACGATGCGCACGACCGGCATTCCCTTGTTCGACGCGGCAGACCGCCCGTCCGTTACAAAGCCCTCGTTTGCCAGTACTACGGCGGGCCGATGCAAGTCCTCGACGGATATTGCATCGTGCACGAGGAACTTCGTGCACGATCCTCAGTCGGCTACCGAAAGCACGACCGCATCGACGCTCTTCACCCATGCTTCGAACCGGGCCTTGCCCTCGGTGAGTGCTTCCGGAGTGTTGATTCTCGTCGACGTGTACCAGGTCGTCTCGACCGAGGGCATCTGCTCCTTCAGCCGGGTCTCGACCGCCGTCAGCGTGAGCTCGGCGGCGCGCTTGCGGTTCGAAAACAGGCCGATCTTCTTGCCCGCAAGATCCGCCGTGCGCGGCGTAATGCCCCGCAACGGCACCGGATCGACATTGGCCCAGGGACTCAGAACCTCGTAGCTAGCCGCTCCCCGACTGCCTTCCACACCAGCGTTCATGTCGCCTCCTCGTCAGAAACAGTTGAACGAAATCGCGGCTCAATGTTTAATGCAAAAGTCCGACCCCGTCAAGAAAACGCCTCACGAACGTCAACCATGTCCGGGTCGCCGCGCACCCGGCCTCGAACGGCGAAGGCGATTCGTACGGAATGTCTGCGGCAAGAAAGGATTCTCGGTGGATTACGACGCGATCATCGTTGGGGGGGGGCCTGCAGGTCTTGCGGCAGGCATCCATTTATCGCGGGCAAGGAACCGCGTGCTCTTGCTCGACAGGGAGTCGTTCGGCGGGCAGATTATGAACGTTGAATGGGTCGAGGACGCCCCGGGCTCCGAGGTGCCGGTGGCGGGCGCCATGTTTGCTTCGCGAATGGTGGACGAAGCCGAGAAATGCGGCGTGCAGATGGAACTGGGAGAGGTGGTCGAAATCGAGTCCTATTCGGAGTGCAAGTCGGTGCGGTGCGCCGATGGAAGGGGCTACACCTCGGCGGTGGTGATCGTTGCCGGAGGGCTGAACCCTCGCAAGCTCGGCGTTCCCGGAGAAGACCACTTTCTCCACAAGGGCGTCATTCACTGCGCGCTGTGCGACGCCGGCCTGTACGCCGGGCAGGCAGTGGCCGTCTGCGGCGGTGGATATGCGGGGCTCACCGAGGCCCTTTACCTGGCGAAGCACGCGTCGAAAGTCTATCTCCTCGAAGCACAACCGCGACTTTCGGCGCCGGTGCCCTTGCAGGAACGCGCCGTCGCCAACCCACGCCTCGAAATCCGATGCGAAGCGACGGTGCTCGAAATTGCGGGCGATAAATTCGTGACCGGTGTGCGGATACGGAACGCCGCAAGCGGACAAAGCGAACTGCTTGCCGTTTCCGGCGTGCTTGCTCGCGTCGGTTTTGAACCTGCAACCGGTTATCTGGAAGGTGTTCTCTCGCTCGATGACCGCGGAGCCGTCATCGCAAGCGAACAGATGGAAACCGACGTGCCCGGCATCGTGGTGGCCGGCGACACCCGAAGCGGCTCGCCACGGACGGTTGCCGCTGCGGTGAGCGATGGAACAACCGCGGCGAAATGTGCCCGGCGTTTGTTGCAGACCGTGCAAAGCTGAGCGTGACCCGCCCTTGGTCGATAGATCCGGAACGTCGCTCGCTTGCGCGTAGCGTCTGTCTCCGGAACACTTCCGGTCTCTGTTCCGAGCCATCTCGGGTCCGGCGAAGCGTTCCCGCTTCGGGGACGGCACGCGAATGATCGTCGCGACAGCAGGTCACATCGACCACGGCAAGACCTTGCTCGTAAAGAAACTGACGGGCGTCGATACCGACCACCTGCCGGAAGAAAAGACGCGCGGCATTTCGATCGACCTCGGTTTCGCGTACCTGCCGCTGCCCGGCGGCGGGCTGATCGGTTTCGTGGACGTGCCCGGCCACGAGCGCTTCATCCGCAACATGCTGGCGGGCGTGTGCGGCATCGATTTCGCACTGCTCGTTGCCGCGGCCGACGACGGGGTGATGCCGCAGACGGTCGAACACCTGCAAATACTCGATCTGCTCGGCATCCGTCAGGGCATCGCGGTCATCACCAAAACCGACCGGGTCGCACCGGCGCGCGTGAGCGAGGTCGAGGCGCAGGTGCAGGCGCTGCTCGCCGAAACGGCTCTTGCGGGAATTCCGTCGCTGCCGATCTCCTCGGTCACCGGCGCCGGCATCGATTCCCTGCGCGAGGCCCTGGTTGCGGCGGCTGCGGATCACACCACGCGCCGCACCGACGGCCAGCATTTCCGGCTCGCCATCGACCGGGCGTTTAGCGTTGCCGGAAGCGGCACGGTCGTGACCGGTACCGTGTTCAATGGCAAAGCAAGCCCCGGCGATCGGCTCGTCCTATCGCCCCTCGGCACGAAGGTGAGGGTGCGCGGCGTCCAGGTCCGCGGCGAAGTCGTCGAACACGCACGGGCCGGGGAGCGGTGTGCGCTGAATCTTTCTGGCGTCGATGCCGAAGCGGTTGCGCGCGGCGACTGGGTCCTGAACGAAGCGATCCACTCGCCCAGTCAACGCTTGGACGTGCGCTTCACGCTGCTCGCCGGCGAACGCGAATCCTTGAAGCACTGGACGCCGGTGCACCTGCACCTGGCGACCGCCGATGTCATGGCGCGCGTGGCCTTCCGCGACAAAGGAGTGATCGTCCCCGGGGGATCGGGCCATGCGCAGCTCGTGACTGAACAGCCGATTGGCGCGCTCAACGGCGACCGGTTCATCCTGCGCGACCGGTCCGCTACACGCACACTGGGCGGCGGTCTGGTGATCGATCCTCTTGCGCGCGCTGCGCGGCGCGGAGACCCCGCGCGGCTGGCGGCCGGTTCCGCCCTCGAACGGGCTACACCGGAGGAGGCTTTCCGGGAACTGCTGAAGATTCCGGACAGAGCGGTCGATCTGTCCCACTTCGAGGCGGTATTCAATTTCACCCCGGAACGGGCGGCGTCGCTGTACCGATCGGCTGACGCAGCCCTGCTCGGCCGAGCACAGCGCGTCGGCATCGCACGCGCACACGCCGAAGCGCTTCGCGAGCGCGCGCTTGCGCGGCTCGCCGAGTTCCATCGCGCCCGACCGCAGGCGCCGGGGATCCAGCTCGATGCGCTGCACGCGCAACTGTGTCCCTGGCTCGCAGCCGATGCGTTTCTCGATCTGCTGCGGGATCTGACGGACGCGCGAAGGCTGGAAATCAGCGGCGGGACCGCACGGCTCCCCGGACATGATACGACCGACAATCCTGCGGACGCTCGGATGTCGCAAGCGGTGATGCCGGCGCTGCTCCAGGGTGGTTTCTCTCCACCGATGGTTGCCGAACTGGCGGTCCGCCTCGGGCTGAAGGAAGCCGTTATCAGGGACTTCCTGCACCGCATGACGAAGGCGGGCCAGGTGATGCGCGTCGCCGAGGACCGCTTCTATCCGAAGGCGACCCTCGCAACGCTGGCGGCGAACGCCGCACTCCTCGCCCGTCACAGTTCGCGGGGACTTTTCACGGCGGCACAGTATCGCGACGCCGTTGGCATCGGCAGGACGCTGGCGATCAAGATCCTCGAGTTCTTCGATGCGCTGGGAATCACCCAGCGCATCGGCGACACGCGCAGAATGCACCGGAACTTCGTGCCGATACTCGGGGCCGCGAAGCCCTCAATCGCGCCGCCCGCCAAGAAGCCGGGACCTCAGGCGCCAATTGTGCGATGACGAACCTTCGCATCGGGAATTAGGGCCTGTCCGCCACCCCGCGAAACCATCTGCGGCGCACCTGTATCGACGCAATCTGTTCACCTTTTGATTCGAGTCAACACAGGCTGTCGCGCGCTCGAACAGCATTACGGTTACCGAGTTCGTATCGGAGGTGTGCAAAGATGAATGCATCAGACATTTCAACGCTTGCGCGTCACCTTTTTGAATCGCAAGGCACCAAGGCAATCGCGGTAGCGGCTCAGAAGGCCGTGTCTTTTGAGGCCGCCGGCGACGCGGAGCAGTCGGAGACCTGGCGACGGGTCGAAGCCGTGCTGTTGGAGATGCGCGGCCCGCGAGAAAGCTAGGCCGGCATCGGCCACGAATCGGCGGACTTGCGCACGGCCACTCGGGTCTGCGCAATCCGCATGCGATCACGCCGGTCCGGGCCGCAGCCGGTAGATTCGCAACGCATTGTCGCGCCCGATCCTGCGCGCTGCCCCGGGCGGAAGCAGCGACAGAAAATGAATTGTCGCGCGAAGCTTTGGCGTATTGCGTTCGGCAAATCGCACCCCCGGGCCGCCGCCGCGCATGGTAGGCGAGACCATGAAGGAATCCGTCCCGATGACGAAGCGGTCGACGTGACGCCTTAGCAGTTCTCTCCAGTCCGGATCGAGCCCTTCGTTCGAGAGCGCCTTGTTCATCATGGGGGCCGGCGGCCCCACGATGCGCAGGCTGACAAACAGGTTGGGATTCGCATCCATGAGCCGGCCGATGGCGGCCGGGCTCATGGCCCCGAGCGGGTCCGAGCCGCCATGCGCCCAGATGATCCGCGCCTTCCGATTGTACGCCAGCAGCCGCGCGAGCGCCGCCATCGTATCTGCCAGCTTCGGCGGGTTTGGCGGCACCGCGAAACGGGCCGGTGTCGGCATCTCACCGGCCACGGCATCCATGTGCAAGTCGATCGGCACGTCGCGCTTTGCAGCCACGTCGGCAAGCACCCGAAACAGCGGGTGGTCCGCAGGAACGAATTCGTAGGGATGCCTGGCGGTGGCGGACATGTGCAGCGAGGCCATCTCGCCGAAGCCGACCGCCCCATCGTCGATAAGCTTTTCCGCCGCTGCGGCGAATTGGCGCTTTACTGCGTCGCTGACGGTGGAGGCGTCTGCATGGCGGTGGATGAACGAGTTCAGCGTCCCGCCACCACCCAAATAGGCGAAGCGACCGCGATATCGCTGCAACGCTGCCGCGAAGGCCGGCGCGTCGTACCTCATCTGCTCGTCGATCTGCGGTGGCGGCAGCACGATCGCCGTCGCGATGCCAAAGCGATCCATCGCTTCGATGGCCGATGCGATCGCACCGGCGAAGTCGCCTCGGGGCCCGCGCTCGCCGATAAGGTGCAGGTGCACATCGATCCATCGCGGAGGAATACGCGCTGCAGGCTGCGCGTAGGTGCCTGGGGCGGATGCCATGCTCGCCGCCAGCACCACAGCGATGAATTGCTTCAACGTCATACCGCGCGCGACTGGGTGCAATCGAGTCAATCCCGTTCTTACGAGCAATCCGATGCAGGTCTGCCGGTTACTTCATCCGGCGTGCGAATTCGTCCGGATCGAAGCCGACCAGCAGCTTGTAATCATGAAACTCGTACGCGACGCCGTTCGCATCGAGCCAGGCGAAAGCCTTCTTCATTGTGCTGCAGTTCTTGATCCCGTACACCTTGACTTTCATGTTTTCCCCTTGTCCGCAGTCCCCGTTGTCTCCGATAGCCATGCGGCCCCGCGAACGCCGCTCGAATCGCCGTGGCGGTGGCGAGAGAGCCGGGTCTCGACGCGGTCGGAGAAAACGTATTTCCCCCATAACCGCGGCACCCGCTCGTAGAGCGAATCGATGTTGGACATCCCGCCCCCGAGCACGATGACCTCCGGGTCCAGGATGTTGATGACGCCGGCCAGCGCGCGTGCGAGCCGCTCCTCGTAGCGCACGAGCGTCGCTCGGCATCCGGTGTCGCCGTCCCTGGCGCCGGCGACGATGTCGTGCGTCGTTTGTTGCAGCCGGGTCACCGCGTGATGGTCGCGCTCCATCCCCGGTCCGGACAGGTAGGTCTCGATACAGCCCGTGCGCCCGCAATAGCAGGGCGGTCGATCGGCCTGGCCGGGCCCGGGCAAAGGATTATGGCCCCATTCGCCTGCGATCGCGTTGGCCCCCGTCAGCACGCGGCCATTCACCACGATGCCACCGCCAACGCCGGTCCCGAGGATCACCCCGAAGACGGTCTGTGCGCCCTGCCCCGCGCCGTCGATTGCTTCGGAGAGGGCGAAACAGTTGGCGTCATTTTCGAGCCTGACCTCGCGCCCGAGCAGGCGCTCGAGGTCCTCGTTCAGGGGCTTGCCGATCAGCCAAGTCGAATTGGCGTTCTTGATGAGCCCGCTCGCTGCAGAAACGGCGCCGGGAATTCCAACACCGACGCGCGCCCGGGTGCCGATCCTGCCCTCGGCCTCCTCGACCAAAGCGCGAATCGCGCCGACAGTAGCGCCGTAGTCGTTCCGTGGGGTCGCGATACGCTTCCGAAACAATTCCAGCCCGCCCGCGTCCAGCGCCAGGATTTCGATCTTTGTGCCGCCGAGGTCAATTCCGATGCGGGGCGCCGTCATGGCGGGCGGCTACGATGGCAATCGCGAGGTTCTCACGCCTTGGCCCGCTACAGCGCTCCGTGCGCCTTCAGCCAGGCCATCTTGCCCGCGTAAAGCTCGTGCTGCTTCCGGTTTGTGCTCGTGTCCAGCGCAGTGGCGAGGTGCGTCTGCGCGAGGGACGTCTGCCCAAGCCGAAGATACGCGACCGCCAGGCCGAAATGCGCTCCGTGGTAGTACGCATTACGGGCCAGCTCGCGCAAGAAGTAGTCGCGCGCGAGTGCGAATTCCCTGCGCTTCAGCGCCGCCGTTCCCTGGTCGAAAAAGTGGAACGGGGGTTCGGCCTCGATCGCCCGCAACCGCTCCGCCAGCGCGAGCGACTCGCGCCGCCGCCCCTGCCGCTCGAGGACGCCGACAAGGTTTGCTATGGCGGAGACGTTCTCGGATTCCGCCGCCAACACGTGCAGCAGGACGCGCTCGGCCAGCGCCAGGTTGCCGTGCCGCGCATAGACCACGCCAAGCGTATTGAACGCTTCCAGGTAGCGCGGATCGTGTTCCAGCGCATCGCGCGCCCTCCAGTAAGCCTCGGCCAGCGCGCCGCGCTGCAGCGCCTCGGCCGCTCGGTTGTTCAGAAACATCGCAACGACGGTGTGCTCTCCGATTTCCTGTGAGCGTTGACGCCGCAGATCGACGCCCGGCGTGAAGTCCACGATCAAGCCGCCCATCGGCGCCATGGCGCCCGATTCGCTCGCGAGCGGCAATGTGAGAATGATGTTCACATGGCCGCTCGAATACAGCGTGTCGCCGCTGCGGGTCCAGACGCGATCGGCGTGCACGCGCTGAAACGAGACCGAAAGACCAAGTTCGCGCGCAAGCGCCGCGGTCATCACCGTGAGCGAAAGGCAATTGCCCGCGCGAGCGTCAAACGCCTCGGCTGCAGTGCGCGTGTACGTTCCGTCGTATTCCAGCTGCAGCTGTGCCCTGTCTCTGAGCGCCGCAACCAGTCCGCGCAGCGTGCCCTCTTTGCGCAGCTGCCTTGCGATGTCCGTCGTGAGGTAGCGGCGCATCGCCGCCGTCACCGCGAAAATATCCTCCTGCACCGGGACGCGCCGCGGCGCGAACGCCGCGTCGTCGAGATACACGGCGGTGCGCACGACCGGCGCCGGCGGCGTTGCGCACGCCGCGAGAAACAGAACCACGCCGACCAGTATCGCCTGCCGCATCGCGCGTCGCTCCTCGCTTGCGTCCCCGGGGTGCCCGGGTTTCTGTTCATACTAGATCAGCACCGTTGATCGAGCAAGGCAATGCCGCGGGGCTTAAAATCAGCTCGGGGCACGAACGCCCGACGGCGCGGGAAATTATTGAGTAGACTCGGCAGGCGGTGCGTTGCATCGGCGCAGATCGCGACACTCACGACACGTTGATGGAGGCGGAACAATGGCGAGGTCCCTCGATTCGAAAGCCCGGCCCGGCCGCATCGTCGAACAGGACTTCGTGCACACGGGTCCCGGCACGCTGGCCGGGCGCTACCTGCGCCGGGTCTGGCAGCCGATCTACGTCTCCGGGAAGCTCGCACAGGGGTCGATCGTTCCGATCCGCATCCTCGGCGAGGACCTGGCGCTCTACCGTGGCGAAAGCGGCGAGGCCCACGTCATGACCAATGAATGCCCGCATCGGCTGAGCGTCCTGAACACGGGCTGGATCGAAGGGGAAACCGTCCGCTGCCGGTATCACGGCTGGCGCTTCGACCAGGCCGGACGATGTGTCGAGCAACCGGCCGAGGCGAAACCGTTCTGCCACAAGGTGCCGAAGCTCGCCTCCTATCCGACGCGCGAAGCGCACGGCCTCATCTTCGCTTATCTCGGCGAAGGCGACGCGCCTGCCTTCCGCCCGCTGCCGGGCCTGGAAGACG
>MEQX01000026.1:46115-49377 GCA_001770415.1 Betaproteobacteria bacterium RIFCSPLOWO2_02_FULL_63_19
TGGGTGGACCGTGAGCCCGTCGGCCGAAATGATCCCGTGCAACTGGTTCCAGAGCGCGGAGAACATCATGGACGACGTCCATGTGAACTTCTCGCATCGCGATCACCTCGTGAACACGGCGGCGCGGCCGTTCGTCCCTACCAGGACGTGGGCAGAGGAAACGCCGTTCGGGATGACGCAATTCCAGCGCCGAGGCGAGAAGACCGACCAGATTCACTTCATCATGCCGAACCAATGCTACCTGGCCCATCCGCTGCGCTCGGCGCGGGACGACAAGCCGTTCTGGTTCAAGGCGCTGTTCTGGTACGTGCCGATCGATGACGAGAGTCATCTGCACGTACTCATCATGGTCTACCACACCCGGCGAAAGGAGCGTCCCGAGGGCACGCCGATCCATCAGGAAATCCAGGCCATCGTTTCGGGCCGCAAGGGTTGGCAGGACGTCGCGCGGCACCCGAATCTCATCCGTATCCAGGACGGCGTGGCGATCTGCGGACAAGGGACGATCGTGGACCGCTCGCGGGAGCGATTGGGGACCTCGGATGCCGCGGTGATTCAGCTTCGCAAACTTTGGACGCGAGAGCTGAAATCGCTGGCGGCAGGAAAAGGCGTGACGCCGTTCGGCACGCCGGACCCCCGGGCACTTCGGAAAGAGGAGCTGGACGCGATGGGCTTCAACGCTTGAAGATTGAATCCCGTCGATTTGCAGACCGAACCTGATCGCCCACGATGTCGAACGGCTGGACTTGTTCGTCTGCGGCTACACCGGTCGTATCATCGTGCCAGAAAGCTCACCTTTTGGACTGTCTACATTTCGGGGAAGCTTACGCCTGGATACGCCAATGACCAGGGCTTCCACATTTCAGGAAATTGGCCTAATCTTTCGACTAGCCTTACGGCAGAATAAAACCAAACTGATGATCGACTGCCGTTAGGTTCTGATCCCGGGTGTTCGGCATTCCCCCGATCTTCCGGACACTTTTGATAGGTGTATGGACTTCCCCCGGTACGGTAGGCACTTCCAGCCTATGATTTGAGCATAGGAGGAAGCGATGAGTACGCAGAGATATACCCCGGAGTTCAAGGAAGAAGCGGTCCGCCAAGTAATGGGCCGACGCCACTCAGTGGCCGAGGTTCAGTTCCAGAGTTCCTTGGAAGCGATGTCAGCTCCACTGGCAAGTGCCTCCAGTTTCGCCCACGCGATTTGCGGATGGATGCGCCCGCCCAGCCCGCAGTCGGTTCCAGCGAGCACGTTTTCGCGGCCAACGACACCTGCATATTTCACAATCCGATCCGCGACGACCTGAGGGTGCTCGACCACGTTTGTCGCATGGCTTACGACGCCGGGAATGAGGAGTTTTCCCTCCGGCAGGGTTCCGTTTCGCCAGACGCGCCACTCGTGTTCGTGTCGAACGTTTCCCGCTTCCACAGAGTATGCGCCCGCGTTGACGCAAAGAAGAAGGTCGATAATGTCCTTCAACGGAATGTCCGTGGTATGCGGACCATGCCAACTGCCCCAACAGATGTGAAACCGAATGCGGTCCTCCGGCAGGTCACGAAGCGCATAGTTCAGCGCCTCGATCCGAACCATGGCGAACTTCTTGAACTCTTCGAGGGGCGGCTCCGGGTTGATCATGTCCCAATTGTCAGGGAGGCTCGGGTCGTCGATCTGCAGAATCAGCCCGGAGTCGACGATCGCTTTGTACTCCGTTCGCATCGCCTCGGCGGAAGCGAAAACGAATTCTTCCTCGGTGCTGTAGTGCAGGTCCTCGCCGCGAGCGAAGCTTGCCGGCGCGACCGAACACATGAATCCTTCCTCGACTCCGGCGGCCGCCATCGCGTTCTTGAGGTTGTCGATACTGGCTTGAAGCGCAGCTTGACCCGTATAGGTGATCGGCTCGGTGCAGACTGGACGCCGGGTCGGCCGTCTGGCGGCGCTTCCAACAAGGCCGGTCGATTGCGGGTCTTGGTAGAACTCGCCGAATTTTTGCCAATCGCGCCGGTTGTTCATGGTGGTCAACGCAATGTCGGCAACGCTTGATTTCTTGTGCTCGGACTCGGGAACCGATTCTGGCCGAACGAAACCGCCCATCCGTTCGTAAGCGTAGTTCCACCAGACCCCGTAGTCGTATGTTTGGCTCATTGGCTTGCCGAATTCGCCGTCATCGAGAATATCGATTCCGAGGTCCCGCTGCTTTTGCACGATGGCGGCAACGGCCGCGGCCATCGCCGCGGCATAGGAGGTTTCATCTATTTTCCCACCTTCGGACCGAACTCGGTTCAACTCGATGAGGCTTTCCGGCCGCGATAGGCTACCTGCGTGCGTGGTTAGGATCCGATCCTGGCTGCGCTTCATGTGTCTGCCTCCGTGAACTTTGCGAACAAATTATTTCGCTGGGCTCGATAGTGATATTCCTCCCGAAACATTGCAACCATCGAGAATTCTCGCATGCGCAGCGATAGATCCTATGTAGTAGGGCCGCGTGGATTAACCTCTGGTGGCTTTCTCAACCAAAGAAGGAGGCCAGAAGATGAACCCAGCGGCCCATAGGAACGAAGATAACGCATCGGCGCCGGTTTTGTACATGGCGCTGGAGTTGAGCAACAAGAGCTGGAGGCTGGCGTTTGGCGACGGCACGAAGCGGCGCCAAGTGTCGGTGCCTGCGGCGGATCTGGTAAAGCTCGCCTGCGCGGTGGCGAGGGCGAAGGAGCATTTCGGCATGCCCGCCTCGGCCCGGGTGGTGAGCTGCTACGAGGCAGGCCGGGACGGCTTTTGGCTGCATCGGCACTTGAGAAGCATCGGCATCGAGAACGAGGTGATTGATGCCGCTTCGATCGAAGTGAGCCGCCGGCTGCGCCACGTGAAGACCGACCGGCTCGATGCGGAGAGATTGCTCGACAAGCTGATACGGCATCACGCCGGGGAGCGCGGCGGCTGGAGCGTGGTACACGCGCCCAGCCTGGAGCAAGAGGACGCTAGGCGAGCGCACCGTGAGCTCGAGCGCCTGAAGCGCGAGCGGCTTGCGCATCGGGTGCGCATTCAGTCGTTGCTGGTGGCGCAAGGCATCCGGGTGATGAGCAAGGACGCCGCGAACCTGCGGCTGGAGGCGCTCACCCTGTGGGACGGGCGCTCGTTGCCCGGGGAGTTGCGCTGCGAGCTGGAACGCGAGGTCGAGCGCCTTGGGCTAGTGGAGCGCCAGATCGCCACGCTTGAAGCCCAGCGCCGCGAGCGGCTGCGCGAACCGAAGACCGATGCCGAGCG
>MEQX01000027.1 GCA_001770415.1 Betaproteobacteria bacterium RIFCSPLOWO2_02_FULL_63_19
GTAGGTGAGTTCCTCACCGGGACGGATTGCGCGCACGGCCTCGATAAAGATGCGCTCGTCCTCGTCCTCGACTGCTTCACAGTTGGGATTGCAGGCGTGATTGATCCACTTCGCGACGCTGCCTCCGCGTGCCGCGTCTATGCACATCGTGCCGTCGCCGATCTCGAACAGAAACGTGTGATAAGGCACCGGGTCAATCGGGTATCGGCGTTCGGCCTGCTGCCAGGTGATGCGCTCGCCCTTGTACTCGATGAGGCGCTCCCCCTTGGCAATCTTCCGGATGGCAAAGGCGCCCCGTCCATGTATGCGCGACCTGCGTATTTCGAAGGCCGGCCGGAGTTTGGCCTGCTTTTTCGCCTGCTTCTTCATACGTCTCCACCGACAAGCTTGAACGTCGCCGCGCATTATCCCGGAATCGGCGCGACGCCGATATCCATGCCCGCGAGATTCGGCCGAACCGACCAGCAGCAATCCTTCACCGCCAGGTCGCCTGCCCGGTCGCGACTAGGATTTGCGCCGATGTACCATGACCAGCACGGCGCCGACCATGAGCACCCCGACGCCGACCAGCGCGCCCCTGCCGGTGTAGGCGAGGCTTGAATACAACATGTAGATGCATACGCCGCAGAACGTGAGTGGCGTCACCGGATAAAGCGGCACGCGGTAGGGACGGGAAGCGTGCGGCTCCCAGCGGCGAAACACGAACAAAGACATTCCGGTAAGAAAGAAAAACAGCCAGAAGACCGGGGCTGTGTAATCCACCATGGTCTCGAAGCCCCTGCGCGTCCAGGTGCCCAGCGCGATCAGCACGAGCGCGATCGCCGCCTGCACGGCCATGGCGTTGCGCGGCACGCCGGCACCCGCGTTCCAGCGTCCGAGCACGCCAAACAGCGGCCAGTCCCGACCCAGCGCATAGCCTGTGCGCGCTCCGGTAAGAACGGTCGCATTGGCCGACGTGATCGCGGCCACCGCGACGATAACGCTGATCGCGGCAGCGCCTGCGCTGCCCCACACCCGTTTTAGCAGGTCGGCGGCGGGAGCCTGGGATTTGCCGAGTGCCTCCATGCCCAGCCCGACGTAGTAGGCGTAGCTCACGAATATGTACAACAAGGCGACGATGGCAAGGCCGAGGATCATCGAGCGAGCGATGTTGCGGTGGCCATCGCGGATTTCCGCTGAAAGATAGGCGGCATCGTTCCAACCCCCATAGGTGAGCAGCACGAAAACCATCGCCAGACCGAACGCGCGCTGGGGCGAGGCCCCGATCGAGGCGTCCACCGGCGCCGGCACCGCAAGCAGACCGGCCGCGATCACCAACACCAATCCCAGGCACTCGAGCAGCGTGAGCAGGTTCTGAGTCGTCTTGCCAGCGCGCACGCCGACCAGGTTGATCGCCGTCAGCACCACCACAAGCAGCACTGCATAAACCGATGACGAATGTTCGCCGAGCGGCGCGATCTGCGTGGCGTAATCAGCGAACACGAACGCGAAAATTGCGATCGATCCGCTCGCGATCACCGTCAGGCGCGCCCATGCGAACAGGCGCGCGACGTCGCTGCCGAAAGCGCGATCCAGAAAGTGGTATTCCCCTCCTGCGTCCGGATTGCTGGTGGACAGCTCAGCGTAGCAAAGCGCGCCGATGATCGAGATCGCGCCGCCGAGTATCCAGGCCAGCATCATGGTGCCCGCATCGCCGGTATTGGCGGCCACCAGCGCAGGCAGTTTGAAAATGCCGGCACCAACGACGATGCCGACGACCATCGCGACCGCGTCCTTCAGATCGAAGACCGGCCGTGGCGCGGCGTCAGAGGCGATGGGATGGGTCATGGGCCGGCGCATCGTATTACGTCAGGTGGTCCTACGGCAAGTCGTTTTTGGCTCGGTGGCGGCTTACAATGATCGTTGGTTCCGCGCTAGCGTCGCTTTGATCGGAAATCCGCCGAATGCGGTAATGATTCGGAGGCGTCCTGGGTCGCAATTTTTCGGCATGGAGCAAATGCACCGCTTCTCGGATTTGGGGAATCGTCACATGCCTGGGCAAAGAAAGCCGCTTTGTTCGGCACGCTTATGCTGCGGGACCGGCACTTGAAGTATGACGTGGTCATCGTCGGGGGTGGTCACAACGGCCTGGTGTGTGCGTGCTACCTTGCCGGCTCCGGCCTTAAGGTGCGAGTTTTGGAGCGTCGGCCGATCGTGGGCGGCGCCGCGGTCACGCAAACATTCCATCCCGGGTTCCGCAACTCCACGCTCGCCTACACTGTCAGCCTGCTCGACCCGGATGTCATTCGTGACCTGCGCCTGGTCGAGCACGGACTGGAGATCGTCGAGCGCCCGTTCGCCAATTTTCTGCCGCTGCCCGACGGCGACAGCTTCCGCGTCGGACCGGATACCGCGGCGACGCAGGCCGAGCTTGCGCGCTTCTCCAGGCGGGACGCCGAGCGCCTGCCCGAGTATTACAGGATGATCGGACGCATCGCGGATCTTCTACTCAAGCTTGCGCGCGAAACTCCGCCGCGGCTGGCAGGTGGGCACGGCGGACTGGACGACCTGCTGGAAGGCTGGCGACTGGGGCGGCAGCTATATCCGCTGGATCTCGCGGCCAGGCGTGACCTGCTCGAGCTTTTCACGCGCAGCGCCGGCGCACTGCTCGATTCGTGGTTCGAAAGCGACCCCATCAAGGCGGCGCTCGGCTTTGATGCAGTGGTCGGCAATTTCGCGAGCCCGTACGCGGCCGGATCGGGCTACGTGCTGCTGCACCACTGCTTCGGCGAAGTCAATGGCCAGCGCGGCAAGTGGGGCCACGCGATCGGCGGCATGGGCGCGATCACGCGGGCGATGGCGCGGGAAGCCCGGGCGCGAGGCGTGGAAATCACCACGGAGGCCGAAGTCCAGCGCGTCCTGGTGGAGGACAACCGGACCGCGGGCGTCCGGCTCACAGACGGAACGCAGATCGAAGCCCGCAGCGTGGCCTCGAACGTCGAACCAAGTCTGTTTTACCTGCACCTGCTTGGGCCTGATGCGCTGGAAGGGGACTTCCGCACGCGCATGCAGCGCTGGCGGCTGGGATCCGGGTCGCTGCGCATCAACCTGGCACTCGCCGAATTGCCGGATTTCGTCTGCGCCCCCGGTACGCACGCGCAGCCGCACCACGGCGCCGGCATCATCATGGCGCCATCGCTCGGCTACATGGACCGCGCGTGGGTCGACGCAAAACAGCACGGATGGGCACGTGCACCAATCGTCGAAATGCTGATTCCGAGCACGGTCGATACGACGCTGGCGCCAGCCGGTGCGCACGTGGCGAGCCTGTTCTGCCAACATTTCAGCCCCGAGCTGCCCGAGGGACGTAGCTGGGAGGACGCGCGCGAGGTAGCGGCCGATACGGTGATCGCGGTGGTGAACTCCTACGCGCCGAATTTCGCGGCAAGCATTATCGCGCGCCAGGTGATCACGCCGCTGGACATGGAATCCGAGTATGGCCTGACCCGCGGCGACATATTTCACGGCGCGCTGGGTCTCGACCAGCTTTTTCTGGCGCGGCCGATGTTGGGCCACGGAGACTATCGCGGCCCGATTTCAGGCCTGTATCACTGCGGCGCCGGCGCGCATCCGGGAGGCGGCGTCACGGGCATTCCCGGACGCAACTGCGCCCGCGAGATGCTGCGCGACTTCCGGCGCCGCAAAATACGCTGACGCGGTCACACGGCCGCACTGCCGGCTGTCTGCCCCAAACGTCTGCTACGGACACCCCCGCCACCCGCGCCTCGCCTGCCTGCGGGCCGCAATTTCCGGCACAATGATGGCAGCGCGCCTTGCCACGCGCAGAGACCGGAACCTGATGACATTCAGTACCCGTCAGTTTGCGTAGCCATCCAATCTACGAAGGAGATCACAGTGGAACGTCGTTCCTTTCTGAAGAAAGCCGGCATGGGTTTGGCGGCAGGCGCGGTCGCTGCGCCGGCTGTTGTCAGCGCACAGTCGCCCACCGTTTCATGGCGCATGGTCGGAAGCTGGCCGAAGAGCCTCGACACACTTTTCGGCGGCATGGAGTACGTCTCCAAGCGCGTCGCGGCCTTGACCGGCGGCAAGTTCACCATCAAGGTATTTGCCGCCGGTGAAATCGTAGGCGGGCTGCAGGTGCTGGATGCGGTGCAGAACGGCACCGTCGAATGCGGCCATACGGCAACCTATTACTACTTCGGCAAGGATCCCACGTTCGCACTCAACTGCGCGGTTCCGTTCGGCCTGAATTCGCGCCAGCAGAATGCGTGGATGACCCAAGGTGGCGGCTTGGAACTGGTGCGCGAGTTCTACAAGGGCTACAACTGCACGCTGTTCCCGTGCGGCAATACCGGCACGCAGATGGGGGGCTGGTTCAACAAGGAGATCAAGACCGTCGCCGATCTCAAGGGCCTCAAGTTCCGAATGGGCGGCTACGCCGGCCGGGTAATGAGCAGGCTGGGGGCGGTGCCGCAGCAGATCGCCGGCGGCGACATCTACCCGTCGCTGGAAAAAGGCACCATTGACGGAGCCGAGTGGGTCGGCCCTTACGACGACGAGAAGCTCGGTTTCTTCAAGGTGGCGAAGTACTATTACTATCCGGGCTGGTGGGAACCCGGCGCGGAAGTCGACCTGCTGGTAAATCTCAAGGCCTTTGCGGCCCTGCCCAAGGAATACCAGCAGATTCTGGCGTCGGTCTGCGCCGAGACGAACGCATGGATGATGGCGAAATACGACGCCGACAATCCGGCCGCGCTCAAGCGCCTGTTGGCCAACGGTGTGCAGCTGCGGGCGTTTTCGAACGACATCATGGCGGCCTGCTATAGGGCCACCAACGAGGTGAACGCTGAAAGCGCGGCCAAGAACCCCGCCTTCAAGAAGATCTACGAGTCGATGAGCAAGTTCCGCTCGGATACCGTGCAATGGCTCTCGATTGCGGAGAACACCATGAGCAACTTCATGACCGCGGCGGAACGCATGGCGCAGCGCGGTTCGAGGAGATAGCGGCCCGCACCGCGCGGCGGGAATCGCATTCCGCGCCGACTGGAAACCCCGCGCGAGCGGGGTTTCTCCCTTCGGGGGACCGGTTTTCGGACGGGTCTACTTCGCTCCGGAAGCAGGCGCCGTCGGCTCGGCCTTCGCCGGCTCCGGCGGCAGTGCAGTGCCGCCACCGCTGAGCGCGCGTTCCAGTGCGTCCTGAATTGCTTCCTGGCTCTTCGCGCCGAATTCGGTCGCCGCGTCGGGCACCCGGATCTGGATATTGTCGGTATCGATCTTTGCCTTCTTCACCATCCCGCCGCCGACGATATCCGGTACCGCAATCACCAGACCGACCATCAGCACCTGGATCAGCACGAACGGCACCGCGCCCCAGTAGATCTGGCCGGTGGTCACGCGGGAGGTGAACTTGCCGCTTATTCTGTCTACGTAATCGATGCTCGGCGCCACGCTGCGCAGATAGAACAGCGCAAACCCGAAGGGCGGGTGCATGAAGGACGTCTGCATGTTTATCGCCAGCAGCACGCCGAACCAGACCAGGTCGATGCCCAGTTTTTCCGCCACCGGCGCGAGCAGCGGGATGATGATGAATGCCAGCTCGAAGAAGTCGAGGAAGAACGCCAGAATGAAGACCAGGATGTTGACCACGATCAGAAAGCCGAGCTGGCCCCCGGGAAGCCCGAGCAGCAGGTGCTCGACCCAGAGGTGGCCGTCCACACCGTAGAAGGTCAGGCTGAACACGCGCGCGCCGACCAGGATGAACACGACGAACGATGTCAGTTTTGCGGTTGCATCCATCGCCTGGCGCAGCAACGGGAATGACAGCCGCCGGCGCGCGAGCGCCATCGCCAGCGCGCCGGTGGCGCCCATCGCGCCGCCCTCGGTGGGCGTCGCCACGCCGAGGAATATCGTGCCCAGCACGAGAAAAATCAGCGCCAGCGGCGGGATCAGCACGAAGGTCACGCGCGTTGCGATCCTGGAGAGCATCCCGAGCTTCAGCACGTGGTTGAGCACCGCCGCGAAAAAGGCGACGCCGGCTCCGACCCCGGTCGAAACCACCAGCACTACGTCCAGCGGCGCATCGGGCGCATAGCGATACCCGGAAAACACGAACGCAGCGCAAAGTGCGACCACCACCAGGACCACCAGCGAAGTGACGCCGCTGCCGCCGTCGGGTTCGCGAGACGTGCGCGCTTCCTTCGGCAAGGCCGGCGCCCAGGCGGGCTTGAGCAGTGTCACGCCCACCGCGTATAAGAAATACAAACCGGTAAGCACCAGCCCGGGGACGAAGGCGCCAGCGTACATATCGCCCACGGACCGGCCCAGCTGGTCAGCCATGACGATCAGCACCAGCGACGGCGGAATGATCTGCGCCAGTGTGCCCGATGCGGCGATCGCGCCGCAGGCGAAGCGACGGTCGTAGCCGTAGCGCAGCATGATCGGCAGGGAAATCAAGCCCATCGAAATCACCGAGGCCGCCACGACACCGGTAGTCGCGGCAAGCAGCGCGCCGACGAATATCACCGCGAACGCCAGGCCGCCGCGAATGGGCCCGAACAACTGGCCTATGGTATCCAGCAGGTCCTCGGCCATGCCGCTGCGCTCCAGCACCAGGCCCATGAACGTGAAAAACGGCACCGCGAGCAGGGTGTCGTTGGACATGATCGCCCAGATGCGCTGCGGCAGTGCCTGAAACAGCGACGGATGCAGCAATCCGAGCTCGATGCCGATGAGGCCGAACACAATGCCGTTGGCGGCAAGAGCGAACGCGACCGGGTAGCCGAGCAGCAGGAAGATCACCATCGCCCCGAACATCAGCGGCGCGATGTTGTGCGTGAGCAGTTCAATCACGCGGCCGCCTCCGAACCAGTCACGGCGATCACCGCGCCGGGGCGTCGGCGTCCGGCGTCATTCGCGGTCGGTCGCATCCCCGCTTCGCGGGGCCCCTGCTTCCTGCTCATGCCGCCTCACCCCGCTCCTTGCGCAGCGACTCGGCGAGTTGTTCTTCCAGGCTCGGGCCCTGGTCCCTGTCGGCCGGGTCCGGAATCAAGCCGCTCAGGAAAGCGACGCGTTTTATCAGTTCCGAAATCCCCTGCAGGACGAGCAGCAGGAATCCGACCGGCACCATCAGGCGGGCCGGCCAGACGGTCAGGCCGCCCGCGTTGGTCGAAACCTCGTGACGCACGTAGGCCTCGACAAACACCGGCCATGACATCCACATGATCGCTGCCGCCATCGGCAGCAGGAAGAACAGCGTCCCGAGAATGTCGATCCATGCCCGGGCGCGCTTGGACAGGTACCCGGAGACGACATCGATGCGCACGTGCTGATTGTGCAGCAGCGCGTAGCCGGCGCAGAACAGAAACACCGCGGAGAACAGGTACCACTGGATCTCGAGCCAGGCATTCGAACTGGTGTTGAACGCGTAGCGCACGGTCGCGTTGTATGCGCTGATCAGTACCGCTGCGAGGATCAGCCAATAGGTCAGACTGCCCACGCGTTCGTTCAGCGCATCGATCACGCCGGATATTCGCAGAAGATTTTTCACCGGGCCCCTCCTCGATCCCTTTGCATCAGCAGCGGCATCCCGCGCGCTTTCACCGACTCAGTGCCCCGCTATGGTCATCCTATCGATCAGTATCGATCCGCACTGTCGCGAACCGCGCGTAAGCACGTCGTTGCCCACGGCGACGATGGAACGGTACATGTCGCGCAGATTGCCCGCAATGGTGATCTCCTCGACCGGGTGCCGGATCTCCCCCGCTTCGACCCAGTAACCGGCCGCACCGCGGGAATAATCGCCGGTGACGAGGTTGACGCCCTGGCCCATCAGTTCGGTCACCAACAGACCTCTGCCCATCTCGCGGATGAGCCCCTCCAGGTCAAGCTCGCCGGGCACAATGCTGAGGTTGTGACTGCCTCCCGCGTTGCCGGTGGTGGCCATTCCGAGCTTGCGGGCCGAATAGGTGCTCAGAAAATATCCCTGAAGCACGCCTGCCTTGACGACGTCGCGCTCGTGCGTTGCCACGCCGTCGTCATCGAAATACGAACTGGCCATTCCGCGCGGTACGTGCGGTCGCTCCGCGATGGTCACGATGGACGAGCAGACCTGCTGCCCCAGGCTGTCGAGCAGGAAC
>MEQX01000028.1:0-126625 GCA_001770415.1 Betaproteobacteria bacterium RIFCSPLOWO2_02_FULL_63_19
GCCGCTACCGGCTGGATGCGTTCGTGGCGTTCACCATCATGGGGCGACTCATGTGGACCTTCGCCTACTTGGGCCTGGGCTACGGTGTGGGTGCCGACCTGGAGGCCGCGGCCGGTTTCCTCACGAACCTGAGCTTCTTCCTGGTTTCATTGGCGGTTCTCGTTGCGTTCGGACTTGTCGCCTCCGCACAATCAAGCACGAGCTTGGGCATTAAGGCATGAAAACCGTTCCAGGTGTTGCCACGGCGATGTCTGGCCTGGACACCTTGGGCCACCTTGGGTTTATCGAAGAGATGCATTATGAACGTGAGCCCATCGGATTCCGCGCCTGTCATTCACACTGCCTTGGAACTCGCCCACAGAGAGCCCAACGTTTGGCGGGAGGAAATCCACCCGCCCAGCAGCGCGCACATCGCGCCTGCTACGGCCGGGGGAAGAAGCCAATGCAGGTTCGTCACCAGAATCGGCAACCGGATGCTCTCGGGTGCGGATCGAAAGCTGCCGGTCAGGAAATCCGCCGGGTTCTCTCCCGGCAAGCTCGCGGGAAGAGAAAGCGAGACGGTTCCGAGTAGGGAAACTCCCACGGCAACCAGGATCAGCCCGAGAAGGCCGCCGGCGATACCCTGTAGCGCGGTCTCCGCGATGAGCTGGGCGTGCACTTGGCGGCGCGTCCAACCGAGCGTACGCAGGAGCGCGATGTCCTTTCGGCGTTCCTGGAGCGCGCCGTAGATCAGCACCGCCACCAGTGCCAGCGCCGCCAGGCCGCCGCCGAGCAGTGTTGCGAGGCGAAAGCGGCCTACGACAGACGAGATGCCGCCAAAGAGCCCAAGCATGGTGTCCGGAGACATGACCGATGCCCGCGGCAACCAACCGGCGATGCGAGTCTTCACCGCCTCGGTTCTCTCCATCTGCGCGACCTTGAGCAAGACTTGATTCACCGTGTTCGGCGGCAAGGCCGCGAGATGCCGTGCCTGATCGATGTCCATGTAGAAATTGCTGGCCACGAGTTGGCTGCCCTCTTTGATGTCGATGACTCCTGCCACCTCGAACATGGTTCCACCCAGATCAACCGTTGAGCCCGGTTCGAGTCTGTAAAAGGCTCCGTAGTGGCGCTCGACGAGCAGCTCTCTCGCCCCTCGAGCGGGGAGCCGACCCTTGATCAGCCAGTCGCGAGCCTTCCCGGGTCCGAGCGTCGGCGTACCGTCGTCATGCGGGATACCGCTGATCGAGAAAAAGCGACCGCTGCCGAAGTTCCACAGGAGAACGAAGCCTGCGGCTTGCTCGACATCCTCCTCGGCCGACAGACGCATCAATTCCTCGTCCGTAATGGGTTGTGCCGAATAGGGCAGCATGATCCCCATCTGTTTCGGGAGCGCCGACTGGGTAGCCGCGCGTTGAACAATCAAGTCCGTGCTCAAATTGCGGAACGGCAGAGTCGACACGTCCGCGAATGCACGACCGAGCAAGTCGAGCAGCACAACGAGCGCGACGGCCATCGCGATGCCGGCGGACGTAAGGGCCGTACGCTTCCAGCGATGGGTCGCCTCCCCCCACAGGTAATGCCACTGCACCATCGGAGTGGCCATGGCGTTATTTCAATCGCGCGAGAAGCGCCGACTCGAAGTCGGCGGTCGTCCACGCGCCGTTTAGCCCCATGGGATTACCGGCAGCGGCAGGAAAATTGACGAACTCGACCACCCTGCCATCGGCGCGCTTGTAACGATGCTGCCCGTCGATGATGAGCACGAGCGGAATGTGCCCCTTCAGGCCGATGGACTTGAGGCGCTTCTCGCCGTCCGGGCCCTCGACGTCCTTCTGGACCACGCGTACCCGGCTGCCCTGCCTGGCGAGAAATTCGCGTACCGGCTTCAGTGCGCTCTGAACCGGCCAGTGGCTCATCGAGAGAATCTCGACCGTCGGCGGGGCTGCCTCGGCCGCACCTGCGGCAATGGCGACAACCATGGCGGCGGCGATGATGTTTCTGCGAGTGGTCATACTTGATATCTCCCGTCTTTGATTTCGATGACCCGATCGGCCGTCGCTGCAATGTCCGGGTCGTGGGTGACCGCCACCAAGGTGACTCCGGTGTCGCGGCACAGTCCCAGGAGCAGATCCAGGACTGCCGCGCCGGTGGCCTCGTCCAGGTTCCCGGTGGGCTCATCGGCCAAAAGGATCGCCGGCTCGTTGATCAGGGCACGGGCGATCGCGACGCGTTGCTGCTCGCCGCCGCTCAAGGCGGCGGGCCGGTGATGGAACCGGTCGGCGAGGCCCACCTTGCCCAACAGGGCTTCCGCGCGGCGGCGGCGATGAGTCGCGGTTGCCCTGTCTTCGAACGCAGCGGGCAGTTGCACGTTTTCGATAGCCGTCAGCGAAGGGATCAGATTGAAGCCCTGAAAAACGATACCGATCGAGCGGCGTCGCAGATGCGCCAGTTGGTCGCTGGACAGTGTAGATATGTCCTTGCCGAGAACCGAGATTCTTCCTTCGTCGGGCTGCTCCAGCCCTCCGATCATGCCCAGCAGCGTGCTCTTGCCCGAGCCCGACTTGCCGATCACAGTGGTAAAGCTTGAAGCCTTGACTTGGAGCGTTACGCCGCGCAGTACCTCCACGGCACCATAGCGTTTCCTGATGTTTTCAACATGGATCGCGGATTCACTCATCGTATCGCCTCTCATTCGCTGCGTAATAGCGACCAGGGTTGCGGACGGCGCGTGCTCAGCGCGGCGAGGGCTGAAATCGCGCCGGCGAAGATCCCACCGAGCCCGGCCGCGGCGAGCACTTGCCAAGCCAATTGCGGCGGGACGGTCACCGACTGGCGCCGATCTACCGCCGCCTCCGGGATGAAGTGCGGCGTGGAGCTGAGGTCCCATGGCATCTCCATCGTCACTTCGATGTTTCCGATCGCCCAGGCCGCAAACGCCGCAAGCGCGAGCCCGGCCAGCGTTCCCGTCAGCGCCAAAACAGTGTTTTCGAGCAGCACCTGACGGTGCACATCGCGCCACCGCCAGCCGAGCGCCTGGAGCACGGCCATTTCGCGGCGCCGCTCGTTGACCGCGGACGCTGTCGCCCGCAACACAAAAGCGACGGCAAAGACAGCGACGACGAGGGACAGCACCAGTCCCATGCGCTCGGACAGGAAAAGAGCGCTTTCCAGAGTCTCGCGAAACGAAATTTCGCTGGAAACGATCGCCTTCTTGCCGACAAGCTGCTTGATGCGTTCGACTACGGCTTCCATGCGGCGGCGATCGGCCTTGACCAGCAGCATGTTCGCGTCGTCCGCGCCGAAGGCGTAGAGCGCCTGCACCTGCGGCGCGGCGGCTGCCAATGCTTGGGATACGGCGAGGGGCAAATAGACATCGGCACGAACCACCTTCCCCCCACGCGCGGCATCGACGATCCCGGCGACCGGCAGCCGATCACCGCCGACGACGATGTCGTCGCCCGCCTTCAACCCGTTCTTGCCCGCGAAATCGCTATCGAGAAGTGCGGCGTGATCACCCGCTCGTAACGGCCTGCCCTGCAACAGACGGCCGTTGAGTCCGTCCAGTCCCGTTTCACCCGCTTCGAGCCCGAGCACCGACTGGTAGTGGTCCGGTGCGAGTTCCCAGAGATAAACGGCACGCGTCACCGAAACCACACCCGGTTCCTTTCGGATCCCCGCGACGGCTTTTGCAGGCAAGAGCGCATTGGGGTGCGGAAATACAAGACCCTCCAATTTCGGCGGTATGTCTCCGGTGAGTTGCACGATCACGTCCGCGCCGACAGTCTTCATTGGGGCCTCGAGCGCCCGCGAGTATGAGTTCGCGAGGGCCGCGAGCAGCACCGCGGCCAGCACGGCAACGGCGATGCCGGCTGCCGTCGCGAGCGATCTTCCCGAACGATGACGCAGCTCACGTGCGACGTAACGCCAACGATCCATGGTCGGTCCTGATTGAGTTCCGGATAGGCGCCCGGCCTAACGCACCGCCAGCAAAAGCTTCGATCCCTTGCTGACTTCGTAGGCGTCGGCGTGCCCAGACACCGACAGGTCTGGGCTGGCCAAATGAACGTGAAAGCGTTCGCCCGTGTGGGAAATGACGCCTTCCAGCCGTTCATCTGAATAGAATCCGATGAGGATGCCTTCGGCGGCCTTTTGCTCGCAAACGCGGCTTTGCGCATTGGCCGCGCCGCCGTGTCCACCATGACCGGCCGAGGTACCGGTGACGACGTGCCAGGTCATGCGCGGCAAAGTCCCCTTGACGAGAAATGGGTAGGGAGTTGAATCAACGAGATCTCGGCGGCGCGCTTCCCGGCGTAGGAAGGCCTCGAATTCCCTCTGTTTCATATCGGAGGGAATATCCACCTCGGCCCATTTGCTGACCGTCGCGGTCGCCAGCAGCGTCGTCTCATCGGATTGGGTTGCTCCTTTCATGTTTGATCACCCTTCAGTGGCTTGCTCCGCGGCATCCGAGGCTGTTCATCGAAGTCCTTCGGCGCGTCGGTTCGCATTCCACCACGCGAATGTAAGCCGCTCGTTGCATTCTTGTACGCTTCCGTAGCGCAAGGCGGTACTTGATACGGTGCGCTACAAATCTGTTGCTTGGAGCGCGCGCAGCCGTGCTGCCCGCGTGACTATTGCGAACGGATCACGGTAACCGCGATTGCCTCGCTGCGTATTTCGTGGAAAAGCCGCTCTCAGTGCTGCGAAGGCGTCGACGATAGACGCCCGTGGCGCCATCAACCTATGATCCTGATCATACGGACACCGATTTCCGGCACCTCACTGATGCAAAGGGCATGTTGCGAGCATGGAACAACGGCTCAAAGACGGGCGATATTCAAACTGTTCAGTCCCACGCTGCCCGTGCTGTTCGAGAACAGGGACAAGATCAAGACCGTGGTCGAGACAACGGAGAGTGGTCCATCGTGACGCAGACCTGCGGCAATGCCAAAGCGGTGGCCGTCCTTCAAGTGCATGCAGTCGAGGTGAACGAACTTGACCGCGATGGCATGGCGGCGATGATGCGCAACATGAGGGCCAACATGATGGGCCGCGCGGCGCAGCGCTGATCTCCGCCCGAGTGGATAAAGTTCGTGTGTTGCAGCTGAGCGTCGGCCACCTAAGCGGGCGCATCGAGCCTGGACAGCCGACCGCGTCTTGTGACTCGGCTTCTTACCGGCGAACGGCGCTACCGCCGCGCCTGAGGCTCATCCGCTTGCCGTCCATGTCGAGCGTGCCGTTGGCTTGCATACGCCGCAGTGCCCGATACAGCGCTTCATGGGTCAGTCCCAGCTCGGCCGCCCAGGCTTTGCGCGAGTCGGTCAACGCGAGCGTCCCGGCGGCACCCTCCGACTCGATGTAGTGAACGATCCTTTGCGTCGCGCTCTTGAGGCCCAACCGTTCGGCCTGGGCGCGCGACCTGAGCAGCTCGCGGGCGAGATGCGCTATCCACGCATCGCGAAACATCTCGTCATTGGCAAGCGCCGCACGGAAAGCTTGAGCGGGGAAACGCAACAGCGCACCCGGTTGGGCGGCGACGGCGTCGCAGTGGTACGTTCCGGTGCCGATGCTCGCTTCCGCGAAGAAGCCTCCCCGCGCGCGCTGCAGCACGATCTCCGCACCATTTCGGGCGTGACGAATCAACCGTACTTCTCCGGCGATCACGCAGAACACCCCTTTCAACCGGTTTCCGGTCCGGAATAGCGTTTCACCTGCCCTGAATTGCAGGCGATCCGCAATCGCCCGCAATCCGTCCGGAATGCGCGCCAAGGCCGGTTGGGATTCGATCAGCGCTTGCCAGTCTATGCGCTGTGAAACATTTGGCGTCATCTGATCGTGATCATCGTACCGGCCGCTAAGCGCCACGCCCAAACGGTCCGCGATAAACTTCAGATTTCGCTGTAAAATAGTCGCGTATGTATTTGTTAAATAACACTATGTATATCTACTCCCACCCAATGATCATCGAGACTGGCAACGACACAACGAGAACTTTTTTGCTGCACCAACCAATTTTACCGTCAGATTTACCGTCATTCGCATCGGGTAGCTTGAAAAAGCTTTCAGCCTCTATTGGGATCTATTGACGACAGTCGGCAGCCCGGGATGTGCTGGGTGGAACGTCGTCCAAGAAAGGGGTTGACTGGCCCGGAAAACGCCAACTGACGCAGCATGGTTTCCATCATGCGCACCATTTGTGATGCTATTATGCATCATATTTGATGACGAGGCTTCGCATGAGAACAACGGTCACCATTGATGACGAGCTCTACCAGCGGGCACTGGATGTCGCCGATCCGGGAATGGACAAGGGCGATCTGTTTCGTGAAGCAGTGAAGGTGTTCGTGCGAGTACAGGCAGGCAAGCGGCTTGCCGCGTTGGGCGGCAAAGCCCCAACAATGAAAGACATTCCCCGTCGGCGACCTGCGCAAGATCGGAGCCGGTGACCCTGGTGCTCGCGGATACCTCGGTCTGGGTTGCGCATTTCCGCCGCGTCAACCCAGTGCTTCAATCGCTGGTTGCGACGGATCAGGTATTGTGCCATCCCCTTATCGTGCTCGAACTCGCGTGCGGAACGCCACCGGCACCGCGCGAGCGCACAATCGGTGATCTCAAGAAGCTGCAGCAGGCCGTCGTCGCGACAACCGACGAGACACTTGCGCTGATCGAGAGGGAGCAATTCCATGACTCGGGCTGCGGAGCCATTGATATGGCATTACTCGCCTCTGTTCGACTCACTCCGGACACATTGCTCTGGACGCTAGATAAAAAACTCGGCGCCTTGGCGGCGCGCTTGGGCGTAGCCTTCAGCGCTGCCAACCAGTAGCTCGCGTTTCTCACGTCGATCGGTTGTAGTCCGGCCAAGAGAGCAGTTTTGCTCAATTGAGCCGCTGCTGAATCTTGCTCGTCGAGAAGTTGCGCCACGTCCGCGCGCTTACGGCTGCAGCAACGCACGTTTTACATCCGGTGGAAAAGGGTCTTGATGCCGGCTGGAGCGGGTTCCGCGCACCGATGATTCAGTGACCGCAGAATTCCGTCCAGCACCAAGTCCAACTCCTTGCCCACGTCTTCGGCAAGGAAGCGCAATACCAAGTAGCCGTTCTGCTGCAACAGCCGATCCTTACGCCTGTCGCGGCGGTACGCGACGGGATCGGCGAGATGCTGCGCGCCATCCAACTCCACGGCCACACGGGCATCGGCGCACAGTAGATCGACCTCCAGACTTCCGACAGCATCGAACGCAATCGGCAGCGAAACATTGAGGCGGAATCGGCCTTTGGTTTCCGGCAGAGTCTGCAGGCGCCGGTAGAGAAACGCTTCGGTCGCGCTCCGGGCTCGGTCGACACCGTCGGCATCTGCAGGCACCGTCCTGGCAACGTGCAGGAACAGGCTCGCAAGCGGCGTGTCGACTCCGTCGCGCACGAGCCTGCGCACGCTGGCAGAGTAGTCGCGCTTCCAGAACGGATCGGAAGGCAATGGCACATCGGCAGGCCACCCCGGGATGGCGCTCGCAGGCAGGATGGCCCTGTAGCCAATTGCTTCATAGCCGCGGCAACGCCGGTCGAACATCCGCGCCAGCATGGGCACGTTGAGATCTGCATAGTCGTAGATGCGCACGTCGCGCTTGCCTTCGTAGAGGCGGTGCAGCCGGCCGGCGTACTGGGCGATGGTGCCTCGCCACGAAACAGGAAGCGTCAGAAACAACGTGTCCAATCGTGGATCGTCAAATCCCTCTCCTACGTGCTTTCCCGTTGCCAGAACGACCCTGGCCTCCTCGCGCGGAATGGCCGCCAGCCGGGCGGCCATCGATTGCCGCTGTTTCTTTCCCGTCCGCGCTCGCAGGACCACCACGTGAGGGACACTTGTGACGAGCCCGCGCTCGAGGCGATCGAGGTGGTCGTTGCGCTCCGTGAGCACGAGGGGCGAACGCCCGCCGCGCACAGACTCGATGACATCCTCGCAGATGCGGCGGTTGCGCAGCTCATCGCCGACCAGCTCCTGGTACAGAGCCAGAAACTCGACGCGCTTGTCCGAATCGGCTTCCCTGATTGGCTGAAAGTTCGTCGGGTGCGCAATGACGAGATGCTCGAAAGGCCGGCTTGCCGCCTGCACCTTTGCATTCACACGGTGGCGAACGGGTCCGCACTGCATGAAGATGATCGGATGGTGACCGTCCTTTCGCGCGACGGTCGCCGAAAGCCCCAGGACAAACCGCGCCTTGATCCGACGCGCCACCTGCTCGAAGCCCGGTGCCGACAGGTGATGACACTCGTCGACGATCACGTGGCCATACTCGCCCACGCGATCATCGACGACGCCTTTCCTTACGAGACTCTGGATGACGGCAACGTCGAGCTGCCCGTTCGCTCGGTTTCGCCCGCCGCCGATTCGACCGATCGCCTTCGCCGGCACGCCGAGGAACGCTGCGAGTCGCTCGATCCATTGGTCGAGCAGTTGCCGCCGATGCACGAGCACGAGCGAGTTGACGCCGCGCGCTGCTATGAGCCAAGCAGCGACCACGGTCTTTCCGAACGCCGTCGTGGCGGCCAGTACGCCGGTGCCGTGAGCCAGCATTGCTTCTGCAGCGGTTTTCTGCTCGGGCCGGAGCTCGCCCTGGAAGCTCACTTGCAGATGTCGCCCGGCGTAGCGCTCGTCGCGAACGGCCGGCCGAATACGCAAGTCGGTCAGGACATCGTGAACATCGTCGAAGCAGCCTCGTGGCAGACCGATATGATGCGGGTGGTCCTCGGCACAGGCGATCACGCGCGGCCTGTCATACGTGGACAAGCGCATCGCCTGCGCCTTGTAGAACTCTGGATTCTGAAACGCCGCCAGGCGAAGCAGCCGGTTTCGCAGAGCCGGATGCAGACCTTCTTTGGCGATATAGATCTGATTGCCGAAAACCAGCTCCAAGGTCTGAGGCAGCTCACCCGCAATCGGCGCTTCCAAGCGGCGGCGCGATGGGGGTGCCGTCCACGGCTCTTCTTCTCCGTCCTCCTGGGGCGGTAGACGCACGCCGAGGACGCGACCGCGTCGTTCCGCTTCCTGGACAATGCCTTCGATTTGAGTTCGGCCTATCCTCCGCAGGCCTGCAAGAAATGCCCACTGGTCATCCCAAGGGACGAAAAGCTCATCGAGGAAGACACTGTTGCCCTCTTCGCGCGGTCCCTTCTGCAACGGCAGGGCAATCAGATTGCCAAATCCACCTAGCGGCATGGTGTCTTGATTTGGAAATAGACGGTCGTAGGAATCCAGTCCGACGTCGGGGCGCCCTTCCATCGTTTCCGTCAAAAGGTGGGACCCTAGTCGTCGGGCCAGCGCTGCCGGAACGGCATCCTCGAAGAACAGCCAGACGTGCCCGCCTCGTCCGGAGCGCGAGCGCTCGAGCGCGGCCGGCAGATGGGCGCAACGGCAGGCCTCGACAAAGGCCCCCGCATCCGCGCGCCAATCGGCCTTGTCGAAGTCGACGGCCAGAAAGAAGCAGGTTTCGTCCGCGAGCAGCGGATAGATGCCCGCGACGAAGGGTTGGCCATCAGCGTCGCAGCCGCACAGGTGCCAGCGGATAACCTCGTCGCTCAGCGGAAGGAATCGCCGATGAGGACACACAGCGCACCTGATGCGCGGCTTCTCGCAGATCCCACGCACCCACTCGTTGGCGCATGCGGGTGCGTACCCAGATCTGCCGGTCTTCCGGTTCTCGAATCGCCGCGCGTACACATCATCGCGGCCGCGGAACAATGACCGGAACAGCGCGATCTTCGCCTCGGGCAACGATGTTCGATCGACGAGGCCGAGATCTATTGGGTTCGACTCAGGTTGCATCACCGGCGTGGACACCGCTGAGTCATGGCTATTTCACGCCAGCAATCCGGCAATCCCACTTCAACGACTGGTTCCCGCACTACGCGGTCGCATAGGAAAGCTGGCACATCGCAGCCACTCTATGCGACAGCTTCAAGACCCCGCTTCCGCACGAGGTGAAGCAGCTTCAGCGCCGTTCCGGTGGGGCGCTTCTGACCGATCTCCCACTTCTGAACGGTCGATACACTGGTGTTCAGCAACGCCGCGAATACCGCCTGGCTGACCCGAGACTGCTCCCGAATCTTTCTGATCTTGCTCGGCGACAGCGGCTCGACCGGCGGCAGACAAAGGCGGTCAAATTCCCGCAGCGTAACCTGCTCCATCACTCCGGCGCGATGCAGCCCCTTGGCCGTGTCGTGCACGGCCTCAAGAATCGCCGATTTCGTCTTGCGCATCGCAATCAACCTCCATCAATTCACCTGCACGTTGTGCGACACTCAACCCTGGCGCCGACAGTGACAACAGGTACGAGGCCAGTTTCTTCAGTGCCTCTTCCTCGTCCTTGTCGATATTGCTCCGGACATTCTTCGGAAAACCGAAGACAAAAAACCACTTACCGCCCCTGTTCGTCGCGACCAGTGTCCGGTATCCGCCACTCTTGCCCTGCCCGGGACGGGCTATGCGCTTCTTCAGTAACCCGCCACCGAGATCGGCCTCATACAATCCAGCCTGCATTTCGCGCACCGCTTTACATAGGGTACGAGTGCTCAAGCCTTCCTTCCTGGCCCAACGGTCGAACCATCGGGTCTTGTAGATCGCCATCCCATACCTCCCGACGCGAATAATTATAGCACTAAGTGCTATACATTGCAAGACTGACGTTTGTGTGGTGCAACTGGGAGGGAGCGCGAATGGGCGGATTTGGGTGACCTGCGTCGCGTCGCCAGCGTCTCCGCGACGAATGAATCCAAGGGAGATGCCGGGTTTGCCGTCATTCGTTTATCGCGTGCCGATCGTGCGTAAGCCCGTGTCGATGCACGTTTTTTGCCGCGATTTTTACCGTCACGGTCCGAAACGAGCTGACGGTAAAACAATTCATCAACCCACCGCGGAAAATTTACAGTCAAATTGTTCCGCTTGCAGGCGATAGCTGGCGATAGTCCCTGAACGCTCGGGTTCCGTCTTTGAGCGCCTATTAATTATTCAAATCAATAGCTTCGCCGCATTTTGGCACTCAAACCGATAGACTGCGATAGATCGCGATAGATGGCGAAACCTACTCCCACTCGATTGTTGCCGGGGGTTTTCCAGAGATATCGTACACGACGCGATTGATGCCGCGTACCTCATTGATGATCCGGTTGGAGACACGTGCCAGAAGCTCGTACGGCAGCTGCGCCCAGTGTGCAGTCATGAAGTCGGTCGTTTGCACCGCCCGAAGGGCGATAACGTGGTCGTAGGTCCGTCCGTCACCCATGACGCCCACCGAGCGCACCGGGAGGAAAACGGCAAAAGCCTGTGCCGTCATTTCATACCAACTCGCCTCCCCGGTGCCTCCCGCCAGTCCAGTCCGACGCAGCTCGTCGATGAAGATTGCGTCAGCGTATCTGAGCATTTCTGCATACTCGCGCTTGACTTCACCTAGAATTCTCACTCCGAGTCCGGGGCCCGGGAACGGATGACGGTACACCATATCGCGGGGCAACCCGAGCGCCAAACCCAGCTCCCGCACCTCGTCTTTGAACAGTTCGCGCAGTGGTTCTAGCAACTTCAAGTGCAGCGTATCGGGCAGCCCTCCGACGTTGTGGTGCGACTTGATCGTATGTGCCTTCTTTGTCTTGGCGCCCGCGGATTCGATCACGTCGGGATAGATCGTGCCCTGCGCCAGCCACCTGACGTCGGTAAATTTGGCCGATTCCTCCTGGAACACGTGCACGAATTCGCGGCCGATGATCTTGCGCTTCTGCTCCGGGTCCGTAACGCCGGCGAGTCCTCGCATGAAGCGCTCGCTCGCATCGACCAGATCGACCCTGACGCCGAGGTGACGGGCAAACGTTTCCATCACCTGTTCGGCCTCGTTCAGCCTGAGCAGGCCCGTGTCGACGAAGACGCAGGTCAGCCTGTCGCCGATCGCGCGGTGAATTAGCGCCGCGGCGACCGACGAATCGACACCGCCGGACAGCCCGAGCAGCACTTCGTCTTGACCAACCTGCGCTCGAATTCGCTCGATCGCCTCGGCGACGTAGTCAGGCATATTCCAGTCCCGACGGCAGCCGCAGATGTCGCGCACGAAACGGACGAGAATCGCCGTTCCTTGTTTGGTATGCGTAACTTCGGGATGAAACTGAACGCCGTAAAAGCGGCGCGATTCGTCGGCCATAGCCGCAATCGGCGTGGATTCGTTGCTGGCGATGACGCGAAACGCCGGTGGCAGCGCGGTGACTTTGTCTCCGTGGCTCATCCAGACATCCAGCAAACCGTGATTTTCCGAATTCACGCGGTCCTGAATGCCGTCGAACAGCCGCGAATGACCCCTGGCACGCACCTCTGCATAGCCGAATTCGCGCACCCGCGACGTTTCAACGTCGCCGCCCAGTTGCGCGGCCATGGCCTGCATTCCGTAACATATTCCGAGGACCGGTACTCCAAGTTCGAAAACCGCCTGCGGCGCTCGCGGCGTGTCGTCCTCGGTCACGGAGGCCGGTCCCCCGGAAAGGATAATTCCTTGAGCTGCGTACTCGCGCACGAACGCGTCGCTCACGTCGTATGGGTGAAGCTCGCAATAGACCTTCGCCTCTCTGACGCGTCTGGCGATGAGCTGCGAGTATTGCGCGCCGAAATCGAGAATCAGGATCTTGTCGTGCATGAGCGAGGACACCCTCGAGCCGCGACAGGCGATGAGCGGCGATCCCCGGGAAGCATTGCTGCCCGCGCGGACACCTCACTCCACATGGTAGTTCGGAGATTCCTTGACTATCTGCACATCGTGTACGTGCGACTCGCGTACTCCAGCAGCGGATATTTCGACGAATTGCGCCTGAGATCGAACCGATGCGATGCTGTCGCAACCAAGGTAACCCATGCTCGCGCGCAGGCCTCCCATCAATTGGAGTACTACCCCTATCACCGGCCCCTTGTATGGCACCCTGCCTTCTACACCCTCCGGAACGAGCTTATCGGCGTCCGTTTCCGGATCCTGGAAATACCGATCTGCGGCGCCCTGCTGCATCGCGCCGAGCGATCCCATGCCGCGGTAGGACTTGTAGGAGCGTCCCTGATAGAGCTCGATCTCGCCGGGGGATTCATCGGTCCCGGCGAACAATCCGCCCAGCATCACTGCATGGGCACCAGCGGCGAGCGCTTTCGCAATATCACCGGAATATCGGACGCCCCCGTCGGCAACGAGAGGCACGCTTGAGCCGTCAAGCGCTGCCGCCACATTCTGGATGGCGGTGATCTGCGGTACGCCGACTCCCGCCACAATGCGGGTGGTGCAGATTGACCCTGGCCCGATGCCCACCTTGACCCCATCGGCACCGTGGTCAACGAGCGCCCGAGCTCCATCTCCGGTAGCGATGTTTCCACCGATAACGTCGATCGACGGATAGGTCCGCTTGACCCACCTGACACGGTCCAGCACTCCCTGGGCATGTCCGTGCGCAGTATCCACCACGATGACGTCGACACCGGCCTCGACAAGCGCTTCTACGCGTGCCTCTGTCCCCTCGCCTACGCCAACCGCGGCCCCTACCCGCAGTTTTCCCTGCAGATCCTTGCACGCATCCGGATGCTCGCTGGACTTGAGAATGTCCTTCACGGTAATTAATCCGCGCATTTCGAACGCGTCATTGACGACCAGTACGCGCTCGAGCCGGTGGCGATGCAGCAGCGCACGTGCCTCATCCGGACTGGCGCCTTCCTTCACATAGATAAGTCGGTCCTTGGGCGTCATGATCGCCCGCACCAGCGCATCGAGATCCGTCTCAAATCGGTAATCTCGGTTGGTCACCATACCGACGACCTTGCCGCCTTCGACGACCGGGAAACCGGATACCTTGAACTGCCGGGTGAGATCCACCAGTTCTCGGACCGTAATATCCGGAGAGACGGTCATTGGATCGCGAAGAACACCCGACTCGTAGCGTTTGACCTTCGCTACCTCAGCGGCTTGCCGCGCAGGCGAAAGATTCTTATGTACGATTCCTATTCCACCTTCCTGTGCCAGCGCGATAGCCAAGCGTGCTTCGGTAACGGTATCCATGGCCGCAGATACCACTGGCATATTCAGGTTGATATTTCGGGTAAGGCGGGTTCGGAGGCTAACCTCGCGCGGGAGAACGGAGGAGTGGGCTGGAACCAACAGGACGTCGTCGAAGGTGAGTGCTTTTTGAATCATTCGCATGACGACTTCCGCAAAAAGCGGATTATACGCACGCGGCCGAAACAGGTAAATTGTTGGCAAGTTCCCGGCCTGCTTCGTTGACGACGCCGCAAAAAGCGGTTATGTTGTTTCATCAACAGGTTACGAAGGCGGTGATCATGTTCAGAGTGCTGGCGTTGTGCGTTCTGTGGGCTTTCGCGATCGCTGCGCAAGCGCAGGTGCACAAGTGCATCGACGCAAGCGGAAAGACGACTTACAGCCAGTCACCGTGCCCTGCCGGAACGAAATCGGGCGCAGTCAGCCGTACGGTGCCTCCGGCTCCACCGCCCTCGGCACAGGCGGCTGGCAAGGGCGCTGCGAAGGACGCCAAGGCGTCGGGCCCCAAGACCGCGGCGGAGTTGGAGCAGGAATTTCGCAAGCGCAAGCAGGAGCAGGAGAAGGCTACGGAAAAGGATGCCCAGGAACGGGCCAATGCGAAAACGCGCGAGACGAATTGCCGAAACGCCCGTCTGCATGTCGCTGCGCTGGATTCCGGAGCCCCCTTGGCCCGTATCGACGCGAGGGGAAACCGCAGCATTATTGACGAAAGTCAGCGCAAGCAGGAGCGGGTTTACGCGCGCAAAGCCGTCGAAGAGTGGTGCAAATGACTTATGGCTACTAGGGCGTTTAACGCTTTATCTTCTGGCCAATAAGTTCGATTCTGTGTGAGTTCCCTTGGGCCGTCGTATGGGCGTGACGGCCGCGAATCCATAGAGCTGAGCGGGAGCAAGACTCCCGGTACCTTCCCGCTTTCCCGGTCGGGGACAGACTCAAGCCATGGCGCGTTTCCGTGCCGAGGCCGCCCGCCGACGTCTCGCCTCCTTCGGATCGGCTTGCAGCGGCCGGTAGATTTCCACGCGGTCTCCGTCCCTCAGAGGCGCAGCCTGGGATACCAGTCGCCCGAAAATTCCTACCCGATTCCTGTTCAGGTTGATTTCAGGGTATTGCTCGAGCAAGCCGCATGCACGAACGGCATCACCGACGGTGCTGCCCATAGGCAGATTCAGCCGGCAGCGAACCGGTGTTACGGGCGCCCCGTACACCACTTCGATATGCATGTTGGGCGCCTTCACCGTCGCGCGTAGATTCTTTCGGCGCGCCTAATGAATGCGTCGACGAAACTGTTGCCGATATGCTGAAATACCGGGCCAATCAACTTGGCGAGCAGCCTGTTGGATATTTCGTATTCCAGACGGAACTCGATCTTGCAGCCCTCACCGGAAAGTGGTGTGAACTGCCAGTGCCCGCGCAGATGCCGGAAGGGCCCCGATAGCAACTCCATTGCTATCATGCGGCTTGGTACGTTTGCATTTTCCGTGGTAAACGACTCGCGTATTCCATGGAAATTGACGTGCATAGTGGCCACGGTGCGCGTACCCTCGCGAACCGATATCTCGGCGCCACTGCACCAGGGAAGAAACTTCGGATAGGACTCGATATCCTCTACCAGCGCGTACATCTTTTCCGCGCTGTAGCCTACCAGAGAAGAACGACTGATCGTAATCATGGTTACTAGAATTCTACGTCGATACCGGGAATTCAGATGAGCATCGTCGAAAATCGCAAAGCGCAACATGACTACTTCATAGAGGAGCGCTATGAGGCAGGACTTGAGCTGCAGGGCTGGGAAGTCAAGGCAATACGAGCCGGACGCGCCCAGCTAAAAGAAGCCTACGTTATCGTTAAAAATGCGGAAGTCTATCTAATCGGAGCACATATAACGCCACTCGCCGCGGCCTCGACTCACGTCAACGCAGACCCCACGCGCACCCGAAAGCTGCTGCTTCATGCTGAGGAAATTCGTCGCCTCATCGGTAAAGTAGAACGCGCCGGTTATACGCTTGTGCCACTTGATCTCCATTATTTCCGCGGCCGGGTCAAGCTCAGCGTAGGACTGGCGCGGGGGAAAAAACAATATGACAAACGCGAGGCGGAGAAGAAAAAGGAATGGCATCGCGAGCAGCAGCGCCTGATCAAGGCGAGGCGATAACTGCCTTGCCGGTCCGCGGCGCCGCGTCAGATGGTGCCAAAGTTCTGCCGGACCTGCTCGAACAAGCAGATCGCGACGGCCGCCGCGACATTCAGCGATTCTGATTGACCGGGCATGGGAATCCTTACGTGCGCCGTAGCCAGCGCCATCGCTCGTTCGGAAAGTCCCGCGCCTTCGTTGCCGAACAACCATGCGATCGGCCCCCGTAGGTCGGCCTCGAATACCGAAAGTCGGGCCCTCGGTTCGGTTGCTATTATCTTTAGTCTGGCAAACGGGCCGATTTCGTCAAACGCGACATTCTCATAGACGTTGAGAAAGAAGTGGGCGCCCTGCCCGGCACGTACCACCTTGGGCGCCCAGACGAACACTGATCCCGGCGACAAACAGACATGTTTGATGCCCGCTGCAACAGCGCTGCGAAGGATTGAGCCGAGATTGCCAGGATCTTGTATTCCCTCGATCATCACGCAGCTGTCGATCGATACCGGCAGTGGTGGTGACTCCGGTGTGCGTATAACGGCCACGATACCGCTACTCGTTACCACCTGGGAAATTCGTCCGATTAAGTCGTCGGCGAGTAGAAATCGGTTTCGCGCCGGTGTCTGATCGAAAAGGGCACGCAGATTCGCGTCTCGACAGGCCGACTCCCCCAGGGTCAGCACCTCGGCAGTACCGCCGCTTCTGGCGTATGCCTGGACCAGGTGTGCGCCATCCAATATCGTCATTCCCGAACCGCGTCGCGCACGCGAGGAAGCCGCGAGCCGAAGTAGTCGTTTGATCTGCGCGTTATCGCGCGAGCGGATAACACGAATAGCAGCGACCATGTGCGCTAATCTCGGTAAAGTACTCTGCGCACTGGAGCAAAGCTCTTGCGATGTAGTTCGCAGGCGCCATGAATGCGCAGCGCATTAAGGTGTTCCTGCGTCGGATAGCCCTTGTGGCGATCAAAACCGTATTGCGGAAATCGACTGTGCAAGGACAGCATTTCGGCGTCGCGCGCTGTTTTGGCGAGAATCGAGGCCGCCGAGATCGCCGCGATCGCGGCATCACCACCGGCGATGGCACGAATCGGCAGGTCGATCGTGGGGCAGTGCAATCCGTCGACAAGAACCTCCGTCGGCGTTCGCGGCAGCTGAGCGACCGCACGTTTCATCGCCAGCAACGAAGCTTGCAGAATATTCAGTCGGTCTATTTCGTCGACGGTCGCATATGCTATGGCCCAGGCAAGGGATCGCTCCCGGATGTGCTGCGCAAGCGTCTCCCGACGGTTCGCGGTGAGTGTTTTCGAGTCGGCCAACCCCGCGACCGGTCGTTCCGGATCGAGCATTACAGCGGCGGCATATACCGGCCCCGCCAAGGGTCCTCTGCCCGCCTCGTCCACGCCGCAAACTAAGCTGTGAGCCATGGGAGCACCGCTTCGGCGGCACGGGTTGCAGCGTCTTGTCGCAGGCTGTGGTGTATCGCGGCGAGCCGCTGGGGCAAACGCCGCTGGACGACGGGATCGTTGTACACGTTTATTAGGGCCTGTGAAAGATTTTCCGGTGACGCCTCGTCCTGCAGGAGTTCGGGGACAATGAATTCGCCTGCAATGATGTTTGGCAGGCTCACGTATGGCTGGTAGCGCATGCGCGACATTATCTTCCACGTTAGTGGTGCCATTCGGTATGTAACCACCATTGGCGTGCGCAAGAGCGCTGCCTCGAGTGTTGCGGTGCCGCTGGCAACGAGGACGGCATCGGCGGCCGCAATGGCATCACGGGCATGACCGAAGAGGATCGTTAAAGGGAGATCCTGGCATCCTTCGTCATGCAAGGCCGCTTCAAACAAGCTGCGCGTTTCGCGGTTGATCAGTGGAACGAGGAATCGCGTTCCAGGCAATTGTCCGCTAACGAGCTTTGCGGTGCGCACGAAAGTCGCTGCCATATATCGCAACTCGGATTGCCGACTCCCAGGTAACAGTGCAAAAATCGGGGCTCCGCCGGAAAGTTGAAGTTGCTCGCGTGCGGTGCTCGTCGCGTCCTCAAGTGGTATGACGTCCGCAAGGGGGTGACCGACGTAGACGACCGGAATGCCAGCCTGCTTGTAGATCGCAGCCTCGAACGGAAAGAGAACCAGCATCTGGTCGACTGCTCTTGCGATGTGACGGAGGCGTGCGCGGCGCCAGGCCCAGACGGAGGGGCCGACATAGTGAATCGTCGGAATTCCGCTTCGCTTGAGGCTTGCCTCGAGATGCAAATTGAAATCAGGCGCGTCGATACCGACAAAGATCGCCGGCTTCTCCCTGAGCAGGCGGCGCCGCGTTCGCCGTCGGATGCTGACAATTTCCGAGTAATGCCGCAGAACCTCGATGTAACCCCGGACGGCAAGCTTCTCAATGGGAAACCAGGCATCGAATCCTGTCGATTTCATCTTCGCCCCCCCTATCCCAACAAATCGTGCGGAGGGAACACGCAGTTTCAACGCATTGATCAGATGTGCGCCGAGGAAATCTCCGGAGGCCTCCCCGGCCACCATAGCGATGAGCGGCGTTGACACGGGCGTCTTAGCGTACGATGCTGCGGCGCGAGTTCTGAAGGAATTTGAGCATAAGGTCGATTTCCGGATGCTCTCGCGCCTGTAATGCGAGGATTCGCTTCGCCTGCTCCAGTGTCTGCCCCGACTTATAGAGCGTCCTGTAGGCTGTCTTGATCGCGGCAATGCTTTCGGGAGCGAAACCGCGTCGTTTCAGTCCCTCGCTGTTTATCCCGTAGGGTTTAGCCGTGTTGCCTGCAGCCGTGACGTAAGGTGGCAGGTCTTGCAGCAGTATGGTCCCCATAGCGGTGATCGAATGAGCGCCGATCGATACGAACTGGTGCACCACGGTGAAGCCGCCCAGTATGGCGAAATCGCCCACGTGAACATGACCCGCCAGCTGCGCGTTATTGGCAAATATCGTATGGTTGCCGACTTGGCAATCGTGCGCTAGGTGTACGTAGGCCATGATCCAGTTATCGTTGCCGAGCCGGGTGACCGCCGAATCCTGCGTAGTGCCGCGATTAAACGTACAGAATTCGCGGATCGTGTTGCGGTCCCCCACCTCCAGTGCCGTGAGCTCCCCGGTGTATTTCTTGTCCTGGGGCTCGGCGCCAATCGAGCAGAATGGGAAGATCCGGTTGTCCGCGCCGATTCGGGTCCGGCCCTCGATCACCACGTGTGATCCCACCTGGGTATTTGTGCCCAGTTCGACTTCCGCTCCGATAATCGAGTAGGCACCTATGCTGACACGCGAGCCGACTTTTGCGTCCGGATGAACGATCGCAGTCGGATGAATCATATGTCGCGGATCGTGCACATGATCTTCGCCTCCGCGGCAAGAGCCTCGCCAACCCGCGCTTGCGCATCAAATTTCCAGATGCCGCGAACGCTGCGCTCAAGAAGCACCTCGAGTATCAGCTGGTCTCCCGGAATTACGGGGCGCTTGAAGCGCGCACCATCTATGCCGACAAAGTAATACACAGAATTGTCATCGCTCTTTACGCCAAGCGTGTGAAACGAAAGAATCGCTGCCGCTTGCGCCATCGCCTCTACTATCAGCACGCCCGGCATCACGGGATAGTGGGGAAAGTGTCCGGAAAAGAACGGCTCGTTAATGGAGACATTCTTGATGGCGAGAATGCGCTTGCCCGGGTCGCACTCTAGCACCCGGTCCACCAGCAGCATCGGGTAGCGGTGTGGTAAATGCGCAAGTATCGCTTGGATATCCATGATTCAATCCTTCCCGCGCATTTCGGCCACGATTCGCTCGAGCATACGGACTCGCGTCTCGAGCTTGTCGATGTTACGAAGTAGCGCCGCGGTGCGGCCCCAGGAGCCTTTTTCCTGGAGCGGATAAATACCGGTATAGGACCCCGGACGTTTTATCGATTTAGTGACCAGCGTTCCTGCCGATATATGTACGCCATCGGCCAATTCGAGATGGCCAAGAACGATCGCCCCCCCACCTAGCGTGCAATGGCGTCCAATGCGGGCGCTACCGGCGATTCCGACGCAACCGGCCATCGCCGTGTGTGCTCCAATCCGCACGTTGTGCCCGATCTGCACCTGATTGTCCAGCTTGACGCCGTCCTCGATCACCGTGTCGTCCAGGGCGCCCCTGTCTATCGTGGTATTGGCGCCGATCTCCACGTCGTCACCGATTATCGCCCGTCCGATCTGAGGGATCTTCAGCCATTGTCCTGAATCGAGTGCCATGCCGAAGCCGTCCGCCCCAATAACCGCACCTGAGTGAACGATCGCCCGCTTGCCGATGACGCAATGAGCGTAGACGACGACCGACGCATGGATCAGGCTTGCGTCGCCGATTTTCGCCAGATCGCCAATGACGCACCCCGCCCCCAAACTGACTCCTTCACCGACGTGCGCACCCCGTCCAATGTGACAGCCTGGACCGATCTTCACCGAGGATGCGACCTGGGCTTCGGGTTCGATCACTGCGCTCGGGTGGATCCCGGCGGTGAACTGTTCCAGGGGATTCAGAAGTATGGAAACTTGCGCAAAATACAGGTACGGATCGTCGCAGAGAATGCGCGGCAATTCCGTGGTGTCGCGCTCGGTGTAGGGGAGAATCACGGCCGCGGCACGGGTGGAACGCAATCGGTCCCGGTATTTGCCCTGCGCGAGAAACCCAATGTCGCCCGGTCCAGCCGACTCGAGCGTGGCGACTCGCTCTACGCGGACGCTGGGATTGCCAACCAGTTCACCCCCGAATCGCCTAGCGATTTCTGCGAGCATGAATGCCCGTGGGGCGGTCATTCCGCTATTTCGCCGACTTGCTTTCGTCCAGCGCCTTAATGACCTTGTCGGTGATATCGATGCGCGGACTTGCCCAGACCGCTTCCTGGAAAATGATATCGTACTTTTCCGATTCAGCGATCCGCTTGACCGCACGATTTGCGCGTTCGATGACCCCCGACAGTTCTTCGTTTCGGCGTTGATTGAAGTCCTCGCGCGCCTCGCGCTGCTTGCGCAGGAAATCTCGATTGAGATCCGCAAACTCGCGTTCCCGCTTCGTGCGATCGGAGTCGGACATGGTCACTGCATTCTTTTCCAAAGTGCGCTGAAGGCGCTTTAGCTGATCGGCCAGTTTCCCCAGATCTTGATCGCGTTTAGCAAATTCCTGCTCTATCTTCTTCTGCGCACGAATCGCCGGTGCGGAATCCCGAAGTATGCGTTCAAGATTGACGTAACCAATCCGCCCCTCGGACTGGGCCACGCCGGTGCAGGCAAAGAACGCCATTAAGGACAAAAGCAACAGACGCACGTAACTCAATACCGTCTCCTAGCAATTCTGCGGCGAGGTCCGCAGGAACCGTCGAGCATTATACCCGCAACCCCGCCGTGCGACGACGGGGACGAACCGAAGAACCGTGGTTCGTCAATCTGCGCAGTACTTGCTGCAGCTGCGGAATACCATCGCTGCGAACGCGCCCCATGCAAATTGAGCTCGAATTCCAGTTTGGTCAACATCTAGCTTGCGTGCGACTAGAAGATCTGCCCCAACGTGAATTGTAGGCGCTGGATATTGTCCCCAGGCTTCTCGTTGAGCGGCCTGGCGATACTGAACTTGAGTGGTCCGAGCGGCGAATTCCAGGCTAGACTCAATCCGGCTGCGTAGCGCAGATCGCCCAGTTCGATCTTTTGTCCGTCGGCAAATACCTGCCCTCCATCGATGAACGCCCCCAGCCGTACAGACCGATCCGTGCCTGCGCCAGGCATCGGAAACAGTAATTCTGCGTTGCCCACAATCCGTCGGGTGCCGCCCACTACGCTAGAGTCGTTGGAGTCGCGGGGGCCGAGTGATGCGGTGCTGTAACCCCTCACCGATGCTACGCCCCCGGCAAAATAATTCTTGAAGAACGGCAGCGGTTTCCCGCCAAATCCGGCCCCGACTCCGACATCGCCCCGCAATGCAAGCGTAAATGTTTGGCTGAGCGGATAGAACCACTGGTGTTCATAGCCGAGCTTATAGTATCGCAGCGTCCCGGCTGGCAAAGTCACTTCAGAGGTTAGGCGTCGCACCTGCCCGCGGGTCGTCCAGATAACGCTGTCTCGCGTGTCATGCGTCCATCCCGCCGTTCCTATCAGGAATGAATAACGGCTACCGAACAGATTCTCAAACGCCAATAATCGTAACGGGCTGTCGGGATACAAGGACAGCTTCGTGTGTTCGGCGGAAATTCCAAGCCCGATAATATCGTGTTCCGTTACCGGAATACCGAAGCGTATCCCGGCCCCCAGGGCATCAGTCTTGTAATTGCCGAGCGCAAGCACGCTGGCATCGGTGGTGCGGTTATACAGGTCGAATCCGCGGGAAACCCCATTCACCGTGTAATACGGCTGCGTGAAGGATACGGACAGCACCTTGCTGTAGCTCCCCGTGCTTACCTGAGCACCGAGCGTGTTTCCACTGCCGAAAATGTTCGACTGTGAAATGCTTCCTTGCAAGATGAGTTTGTCGGCGCTGGAAAATCCGATCCCAAGCAGTATGGCCCCGGTTGGTTTTTCTTTGACTCGAACCAGCACGTCAACCTGGTCGGTGGTGCCGGTCACCGGAGGGGTTTCCACCTCGACCTCGGCAAAGTAGCCGGTACGGTCAACTCGTTGTTTGGACAGCTGGAGCTTCGACGCATCATAAAAAGCGCCTTCCAGCTGGCGCATTTCACGACGAATGACTTCATCGCGTGTGCGCGTATTGCCGGAAATGTTGATTCGCCTTACGTACACACGCCGTCCCGGATCGACCATGAATGTGAAACCGACCGCACGCTTCTTGCGGTCGACGTCGGGGACCGCATTCGCGTTTGCGAACGCATAGCCTTCGTTCCCGAGACGATCGACGATATTCTTGGATGTCTCGGTGAGTTTCGCGCGTGAGAAGGCGTCGCCGGGCTTGATGGCGATCAGCTTGTTCAGCTCTTCGACGGGGACGATCGGTTCGCCGCCTATTTTCACGCTGGAGACGTTGTATTTCTCGCCTTCGGAAATATTTACCGTAATGTATATGTCGCGTTTGTCCGGCGTGATTGAAACCTGGGTCGAATTAATGTTGAAGTCAAGATATCCGCGGTTCAAATAATACGATCGTAGTATTTCGAGGTCTCCCTGGAGCTTCTGGCGAGAGTATTGGTCATTCTTGGTATACCAGGTGAACCAGCCGGGTGTACGTAACACGAAAAGGGCTACGAGATCCTTTTCGGCGAAGACTTGGTTCCCCACGATGTTGATACGTCGAATCTTGGCGGCATCCCCCTCGTCGATGGTGAAGTTGATACCCACACGGTTACGTTCCAACGGCGTGACGGTGGCCGTGACAACCACGCCGTACATGCCTCGCGTCAAGTATTGCCTTTTTATCTCCTGCTCCGCCTGGTCGAGTTGTGCACGGTCGAAAGTGCGGCCTTCCTGGAATCCGACGTCGTGCAGGCCTTTCTTGACCTGTTCAGTATCGAATTCCTTCATTCCGACGAATTCGATCGATGCAATAGCCGGCCGTTCCTCAACGATCACCACAAGTACGTTCCCCTCCACTTCAAGACGTACGTCGCGAAAAAAGCCTGTTCCGAAAAGCGCACGAATCGCCTGCGAGGCCTTCTCATCGGTCATCATCTCGCCCACCTTGACCGGAAGATAGCTGAAGATGGTGCCGGCTTCGATGCGCTGTATTCCTTCCACACGGATATCGCGCACGGTGAAGGCGTCGAATGCCCATGCGGCGCGCATAAGGGCCAATAGCAAGATTACCCGGGGCAGAATTCTGATCATTCGCTCTGGATTACCCCGAGACGAGGCGATTGATATCGTTATAGAAGGCGAAAGCCATCAGGAACAGCAGCAAGGAAAGGCCGAAACGCTGGCCCAGTTCCATTACGCGGTCGGAAACAGGGCTGCCCTTGATGATTTCCACAACATAATACATCAAGTGGCCACCGTCCAATAACGGGATTGGGAGCAAATTCAGCACGCCGAGGCTGATGCTTATCAGTGCGATGAATGCAACGTATGCAGCAATACCGTGCTGAGCAGACTGGCCCGCGTAATCGGCGATTGTTACCGGGCCCGATAGATTCCTCCATGAAACCTCTCCAACCAGCATCTTGCCGAGCATCTTCAGGCTGAACACGGCGGTATCGAAGGTTCTCTCGAATGCGAGCTGCAGCGCCCGCAGGGGACCGTAGCTCACGGTGGTCACGAGCCCTTTCATCGCCTGAGGATCAATGTGTGGCGAAGCACCGATGCGCCCGAACTTCTTGCCGCTGTGCTCGATGGCCTCGGGTGTAAGCTCGATGTTTATTTTTTCCCCGCCCCGCTTGAATTCAACCTTGATCCTGACACCTGGATGCGCGCGGACCGATGCGACCAAATCGGTCCATGTCCCGATCGGTCGGTCATCCACCGCGGTCACCCGATCGCCGGCACGCAATCCGGAACGTTCCGCGACTCCTTCGGCCATGACCTGCCCTATGACCGGTTCGATGTCCGGCCGAAAAATCTGCAGACCCATGCGTGCCAGCGGATCGCCCTCAAAGCCGTCGGAGGCAAAGCGCGCAAAGTCCAGCGTTCGCCAGTCGATGCGATTTGCGCTATCGAGTATTTCCAGCCGGGCTGGCTTTTTCTCTACGGCCAATTGCAGGATCCGCCAGCGCGCTTCCTGCCAACTCGTAATGTTCTCGCCATTGATATTCAGGATCGTATCGCCGCGCTTCAGATTCGCTGCCGCTGCGATGCTGCCCGGCTCTGGCGCACCAAGCACGGGCTTCGCCTCCTGTACTCCGTTGAGGAAAAGCATCCAGTAAAGCGCCACGGCGAGAAGAAAATTCGCCAGCGGTCCGGCGCTGACGACTGCGAAGCGGCGCCATACGCTTTTTCGGTTGAATGCCCGGTGCAATTCTGCCGGAGCCACCGGCCCCTCGTGCTCATCGAGCATCTTTACGTATCCCCCGAGCGGAATCAGACAGAGCGCCCATTCGGTTCCGTCGACGCCGAGGCGTCGCAACCACAACGGCCGACCAAATCCGATGGAAAACCGAAGCACCTTTACGCCTGCCAGTCTGGCAACCAGATAGTGACCGTACTCATGGACGACAATGAGTATCGCTAGGGCGATTATGAAGGCCGCAACAGTGATTAAAGTATTCATGCCACCCTGCTTTGGCTGCGACCGACAACTTGCGCCGCATAGGAGCGAGCGCGCCGATCCGCCTCGAGGACGTCTTCTATCGAACCGACAGCAGTGCGTGGTACGGATTGGAGCGTTTCGTCGATTACCGTGCTGATGTAAAGGAATGGTAATCTGCCATCAAGGAACGCAGCGACCGCGATTTCGTTGGCAGCATTCAGAACCGTAGGCGCCGTTCCGCCTGTGCGCAGAGCTTCGTATGCAAGTCGCAAGCCGGGGAAACGCTCGAAATTTGGCTCCTCAAAGGTGAGAGCGCTCATTCCGAAAAGATCGAGCGACGGTACTCCTGCATCAATGCGATCCGGGTACGCGAGAGCTTGAGCGATAGGCGTGCGCATATCCGGGTTGCCAAGTTGTGCGAGCACCGAGCCGTCTGCGTACTCGACCATGGAATGTATTACGCTTTGCGGATGCACGACGACCTGAATTTGTTCCGGACGTACCCCAAACAGCCAATGTGCCTCGATTACCTCGAGGCCCTTGTTCATCATCGTGGCCGAGTCCACCGAGATCTTGCGTCCCATCACCCAGTTTGGGTGGGCACATGCCTCCTCCGGAGACACTGAGCGCAGATCGGCTCTTGCACGAGAACGGAATGGGCCGCCGGATCCGGTGAGCAAAATGCGCCGTATGCGGTCCGGTGGCACTTCACCGGCATGAAGTTCTGGCATGCACTGAAAGATCGCGTTGTGTTCGCTGTCAATTGGCAGCAGCATTGCGCCGTGTTTCCGAACTGTCTCCATGAAGATCGGCCCGGCCATCACGAGGGATTCTTTATTGGCAAGCAGCAGTTTCTTCCCAAGCCGTGCCGCTGCGAGAGTTGGTTCCAGGCCTGCTGCACCGACGATTGCCGCCACTACGCAGTCAGTTTCAGCAAGCCCGGCGATCTGCAACAACCCATCCTTGCCGCTCAAGACCTTCGCCGTCGAACCATGTTCAGCCAGTCGTTGCTCAAGCGCGTTAACGAGGGAGGCGTCGGCAATGCAGGCATTGACGGCTCCATGCTTCGCACAGAGTTGGGCCAGTTGATCGACTTGGCGCTCCGCCGTCAGCGCGACCACTCGAAAGCGATCAGGATGCCGCGCTATTACATCGAGCGTGCTGCGCCCAATCGAACCGGTCGCACCTAGAATGGAGACTCTCTGCATTGGCATCAATTAGTGAAAATAATTGCAGCGAGCGGCAGAACCGGGAGCAGTGCGTCAACGCGATCGAGTACGCCACCGTGCCCGGGCAGCAACGCCCCACTGTCTTTCACGCCTGCTTGACGTTTCATCTGTGACTCTAGCAAATCTCCCGCAATTCCTGCCCCCGCCAAGACAAGAAGCATCAGCACAAACCAAAATTCACTGAGCGCCACATGTCTCAGGGCTAACGGTTTCGGACCGCCGACGGCGATCCAACCGCAAGCATATACGGTCACGGCTGCAAACGCGCCGTAGACACCCTCCCACGTCTTGCCCGGGCTGATAGACGGTGCGAGCTTGTTTCGACCGCATCGACGTCCGACAAAATAGGCTGAAATGTCTGATATCCAAACCACCGCCATGATTGCCAGAAGCACGGCAGGACTTTCACCTCGCAAGGCTACCATCGCGGCGGCGCATGGAACGAGAACCGCCGCGCCGGCGGCGAGCGGCATCACGGGGTTAGCAAACGCCGGCCGTTCCCATAACCAGACTGGAGCGAGAACCGCCCAAAATACGACTGCTGCACCATACAACCAGGAGGATACAGAATGCACGCCCGCACCGGTATCCCAGCCTGCCCAGATTCCGGCGGCCAACATGGCGCCCGCGTAGACGCCGCGGCTTAGCGATCCGAGTCGTGCCAGCGAGGCCCACTCCCAGGCCGCAGCCGCGACGAAGACGCCCACCAGCGCGATCCAACCGACCCGCGGCAGCCAGAGAACCGAAGCGAGCAGACCGGCGAGTAGCACGATCGCCGTCAGGATTCGCTCCCTCAACATCGCGCGCACGTATTTTCAGGGAAGCTTGTGGGCGCCATCCTGTAGCGCCTCGGGGATCCGTTCGGCCTCCGCAAGTTGTTCACTCGTGCGTCCGAATCGCCGTTCACGTTCGTGATACCACACAATCGCTGAATCGAGAGCAGCAGCATCGAAGTCGGGCCACAGGGTCGGTGTGAAGTACAGTTCGGTATAGGCTAGCTGCCAAAGAAGGAAATTGCTGATCCGCTGCTCGCCGCCGGTACGGATGAAAAGATCCGGTTCCGGCGCATAGTTCATCGCTAGGTGGGGGGAAAGCTGCTCTTCGGTGAATTGTCCAAGTTGTCCAGGGTTATCTCGTACCATCTTGCCGATAGCCTGGATGAGATCCCATCGGCCTCCATAGTTTGCCGCTATCGTAAGAGTAAGGCGACGGTTGTTCGCGGTAAGTGCCTCGCCGTTGGCGATCAAATCCATGATCCTTTCGCCGAAGGGCGTGAGATCGCCAATCACCTTTAGCCGGATGCCGTTGGCATGAATCTTCTCCACTTCCTGCTCAAGCGCAGCCAGAAACAACTGCCGCAACACGGAAACCTCGTCAGCAGGTCGACGCCAGTTCTCCGAACTGAACGCAAACAGGGTCAGATACTCTATGCCCCGTTTTATGCAGGCGCGCGTGATCTCGCGCACCGATTCGACACCGCGCCTGTGCCCCGCAACCCGCGGCAGGAGCCTGCGCTTCGCCCAACGCCCGTTACCGTCCATGATAATAGCGAGATGCCTGGGCACGTTTCGTGTCTCGGGAATTGCCGTCGTGGAACTTATATGGGCCATGGCCCCTGATGCACCGCTCGTTTAACCGGTCAGACCGCAGCTAGATTACAAGCAGGTCGGCTTCCTTCGCTGCCAGCAGTTTATCGACGTCGCCGATGAATTTGTCGGTCAATTTCTGCACCTCGTCCTGGGCGCGGCGCTCGTCATCTTCCGAGACTTCCTTTGCCTTGAGCGCTTCTTTCAAAGAATGGATGGCGTCGCGCCTTACATTGCGGATCGCCACTCTGGCGTTCTCGGCTTCGTGCTTGACCACTTTGATGAGGTCACGGCGACGTTCCTCCGTCAGCGCCGGCATGGGAACACGCACCAGTTCTCCTTGCGTCGACGGATTTAGTCCAAGGTCGGAATCACGGATTGCCTTCTCGATGATACCCGCCATCTTCTTGTCCCAGGGCGTCACACCAATCGTGCGATTGTCGAGAAGGGTCACGCTGGCGACTTGGGGAACCGGTGTCGGCGTGCCGTAATAATCGACTGTTACGTGGTCGAGAACACCCGGGTGAGCGCGGCCGGTACGCACCTTGCTGAGGTCGACCTTGAGTGCCTCAACCGACTTCTGCATCTTATGTTCGGCATTCTTCCTTATGTCAACGATCTTCATGTGGCCCCCATACTGGAAGGATTTCGGTCACAAAATCAGTAATAGACCTGGGTGCCCTCATCGTCGCCCAGCACGATACGTTTCATCGCTCCGGTTCTATAGATCGAGAACACCGTGATCGGAAGTTTCTGATCGCGACAAAGCGCGAAAGCGGTTGCGTCCATGACGCGTAGGTTCTTGATAATCGCCTCATCGAACGAGAGCTTCTGATAACGCTGGGCATCGGGGTGCGTTTTCGGGTCGGCCGTATAGATGCCGTCCACTTTGGTTGCCTTAAGGACGACTTCGGCGCCGATCTCGCTTCCTCTGAGCGCGGCGGCGGTGTCCGTGGTGAAGAAAGGGTTTCCGGTACCACCGGCGAACACGACCACTTTCCCCTCCTCAAGGTAACGGATCGCCTTGCCCCGGATATAAGGTTCAACAACTTGTTCAATATTCAGTGCAGATTGCACGCGCGCGTTCAGCCCGGCTCGTCGCAATGCATCCTGCAGCGCAAGGGCATTCATGATTGTGGCAAGCATGCCCATGTAGTCCGCGGTTGCGCGGTCCATACCGGCGGCACCCAATGCAACACCCCGAAAGATGTTCCCGCCTCCAACTACCACGCCAACTTCGACACCAAGCGCAACGACGTGGCCAATTTCTCCAACTATGCGATCGATCGTCTGGCGATTAATTCCGTAGGCATCGTCGCCCATCAACGACTCGCCCGACAGTTTGACCAGGATGCGCTTGTATTTCGGCGCGGTCATTTCTTTCCTTTTCTTCCCAGGCCCACGCTCTGCCGCGACAGCTTTAGGTTTCCTCTGTCAAGCCACGCGCGCGACTAATCCGTGTACATGTTTCGTCACCACGGTTGTCGCCTACGCACGCGCTCCCTGCGCCTGGGCACGGACTTCCGCTGCAAAGTCGGCAGATCTCTTCTCGATGCCCTCACCGACCACGTAAAGCGCAAATTGCGCGACCGAGGCGCCTTTGGATTTTAGCAGCGACTCGATAGTTTGCTTGTCGTCTTTTACGAACGGTTGCCCCAGTAAGGTCACCTCCTTTAGAAATTTTTGCACGCTGCCTTCGACCATCTTTTCGACGATGTTTGCGGGCTTGCCAGACTCCGCCGCTTTCGCAGCTGCGATGTCGCGCTCCTTCTTTATTAGGTCGCCAGGGACCTGGTCACGTGACAGCGCTACCGGTTTCAAGGCAGCAATGTGCATGGCCAGATCCCGCGCCAGCGTTTCATCGCCGCCGGTCACGTCCACCATCACCCCTATTTTTGCGCCTCCGTGAACGTAATGGGAGAGACGGCCCCTGGCAGCCAGGCACGTGAAACGGCGGATCGACATGTTCTCGCCAATCTTACCAGCGAGCAGCTTGCGGACCTCCTCTACCGGCTTGGCGTCGGCTGTGCTGTCGACGGGAAGCTTTGAAAGTGCATCCACATCGATCGGCTGTTTTTCATTGGCGAGTCTTGCAAGGGCCGCGGCAAACTGGAGGAATTCTTCGTTCTTGGCCACGAAATCGGTCTCGCAGTTCACCTCAACCATCGCACCACTCTTGCCGTCAACTGCGATGCAAATGCCAACGACGCCTTCGGCCGCAATGCGCGAAGAAGCGCGCGTCGCCTTGTTTCCGAGCTTGATCCGCAGAATTTCTTCTGCCTTGCCCTGATCACCCATCGCCTCGGTCAGGGCCTTCTTGCATTCCATCATCGGTGCGTCGGTCCTATCCCGAAGCTCTCGTACCATTGCTGCGGTAATTTCCGCCATAACTCGCTCCATACTCAGCACACAGATTCAAAAAAAGGGGCTTGCCGCCCCTTTCCCAACCAAAGGACTCCGCTCGCTATTCGCCCTGCTCCTCGACCTCTACAAATTCGTCGCCCGTGCCACCGTTGACGATCTCCTGAATGGACTGGCTACGCCCCTCAAGAATCGAATCTGCCACGCCACGAGAATAAAGGCGGATGGCACGGCTTGAATCGTCGTTACCGGGAATTACATATGAAATACCGACTGGGGAGTGGTTCGTGTCCACCACACCGATGACAGGAATGCCCAATTTGCGCGCTTCAGCAATGGCGCCTTTCTGGTAGCCCACGTCAATGACGAAAAGAGCATCGGGCAGGCCATTCAGTTCCTTTATCCCACCCAGGCTGCGTTGCAACTTGGTGATCTCGCGTTGCGTATGCAGCGCCTCCTTCTTGGGCAGGCGATCCATTGAACCGTCTTGCATCATCTGCTCCATATCCTTGAGCCGTTTAATCGACTGCTTCACGGTCTTGAAGTTGGTCAGCATTCCGCCGAGCCATCGATAGTCCACGTAAGGAGCGCCGCAACGCTCAGCCTCCTCCCGAATGATTTCGCGGGCCTGGCGCTTTGTTCCCACGAAAAGTACGGTGCCCTTGTTCGATGACAACTGGCGAATGTACTTCATTGCCTCGAGGTACATCACCATCGTCGTCTCGAGATTGATGATGTGAATCTTGTTGCGGTGGCCGAAGATGTAGGGAGCCATCTTCGGGTTCCAGTAGCGGGTCTGATGGCCAAAATGCACGCCCGCCTCGAGCATTTGACGCATGGTCGTCGACATCGTGGATTACTCCGGTTAGGGTTGAATATCGCCATTTCACCCAATTGACCAACCGTTCCGGATCAATCGGAACTGCCGGCACCCTAACGGGGAAATGGCAAAAAATAGCGACCGATCAAGGCGATGTTATCGAATTCAGCCAACCACAAGCGGAACCCGGACAGACAATGAACCTTAAGTTCGGCCAGCCCAGCAGAATACCACGAGTTCTGCTACGCACGCAAGGTTGGGCTTGTCCAAATCTCTGCGCAAACAAGCAATTAGTACATGCCTATGTGTCCTCGGCACGCTAAGGCGCCGTATCGGTTTGCAGACGCGGAATCGATGACTTATTCTTGCGCCTTTTCCTGCAGGCCCAGCACCCGGATTTCTGAGGTAGCCGAGTACGGCCGAGAATCTGGTTTTGAACCGGTAATGCGCCTACCGCCTTTTGTCGTGACGGCGTGACAATGACGTCGATGTAGACCAGCCCGGATCGGCTCGCCCGACTTGGAATCCGAATGGCAATTCAGCTGAAGACCGCTTATGAAATCGAGCAGATGCGTGTGGCTGGCAGGCTTGCCGGTGAATTGCTCGATTTCATTTCTCGCTACATAAGGCCGGGCATCACCACCGGCGAGATAGACCGCCTTTGTCACGATTACCAGTTGCATCATCAGGGAACGATCCCGGCGCCCCTGAATTACGCACCGGCTGGTTACAAGCCATTTCCGAAATCCATCTGCACTTCGGTCAACCACCAGGTCTGCCACGGTGTCCCGGGTGACAGAGTGCTCAAGACCGGTGACATACTCAATATAGACGTAACCCCGATAAAGGACGGCTTTCACGGAGACAGTAGCCGCATGTTCTACGTCGGTACGCCGAGCATCCAGGCGCGGCGCCTTTGCGAGGTCACCTATGAATGCATGTGGCGTGGCATCTACGCGGTGCGCGCGGGTGCGTACCTTGGAGATATTGGCGCGGCGATTCAGCAGCATGCCGAATCGCACGGGTACAGCGTCGTACGCGAGTTTTGCGGCCATGGGATCGGCCGCAAGTTCCATGAAGAACCCCAGGTATTGCATTACGGTCAAGCGGGTACCGGCCTAGTATTGCAAGAGGGAATGATCTTCACTATCGAACCCATGATCAATGCAGGGAAAGCCGCCGTTCGCGAACTCGCCGACGGCTGGACTATCGTGACAAAGGATCACAGTCTGTCGGCACAGTGGGAGCACACCGTGCTGGTAACTGAACGCGGCTTCGAAGTGCTGACGCTTTCGCCTGGCGCGCCCCCGCCCATCCCCATGCCAGATCGCGCCGGCTGATCGAGATGCTCCATGCCATGACAGATGCCGAAAGCCTCCAGGGCGGGATTTCGGCGATTCGCACCGATCTGCAGTCCCGGCGAGCCTCGTTGAAGGCGCAGTTTGCCAGCGACGGCAATCCGTCTAGGCTTCTGCGCCAGCACCGTATGCTGGTCGATCGCATGCTGAAGACGATGTGGAGCGATGCCGGTATTCCGGGATCCTTGGCACTGGTCGCAGTGGGCGGGTACGGACGCGGCACGCTGTTTCCGCATTCCGACGTCGATCTGCTGGTGTTGCTTCCGGAAGCACCGCCAAAAAGTGTCGAGTCAAAGCTTGAGGCATTGATCGGGCGTCTCTGGGACGTCGGTCTCGAGGTGGGCCACAGCGTGCGTACGCTTGCCCAGTGCGAGGAAGAGGCGGCAAAGGACCTGACTGTTCAGACGACCTTTCTTGAGGCACGGCTCATTGTCGGCCAACGCGCGCTTTTCCGCCGCTTTGCTGGCCGTACGATGAGCCACTTCGATCCGCATACCTTCTTCAATGCCAAGCGCCTGGAACAGGAACAGCGCCACGCAAAGTACCAGGACACACCCTATAGCTTGGAGCCGAACATCAAAGAGGCCCCTGGTGGAATGCGAGATCTGCAAACGATTCTTTGGATCGCCCGTGCCTGCGGATTGGGCACCACATGGTCCGAACTCGCGAAGGGCGGTTTCGTGACGCGGACCGAGGCGCGACAACTGGCGGGTTGCGAAGGGCTGCTGTACGAGCTGCGAATCCGGTTGCACTACGCCGCTGGCCGTCGCGAGGACCGCCTGCTTTTCGATGTCCAAGACCGGATTGCGGGTGAATTAGGCCACATGCCCACGGCGCACCGACGCGCCAGCGAACTGTTGATGCAGCGCTATTTCCGCACCGCCAAAGCCGTAACACAGCTCAATACGATCTTGTTGCAGAACATTGGCGCTGCAATTTTCAGAGAACGCAGTGGTGAGGCGGAAGTCATCAACGAGCGGTTCCAGGCGGTACGTGAGCTTCTCGATGCGCGCGACGCGAATTTGTTCGAGAAACACCCTGAAACCATACTCGAAAGCTTTCAGATCATGCAGCAGCGGCCGGAACTCAAGGGCATGACCGCGCAAACGCTGCGCGCGCTGTGGCGAGCCCGGTCCCGCATTGATGGCGCCTTCCGTCGCGATCCGCGAAATCGCGCGGCCTTTCTCTCGCTGCTGCAGCAGCCGCGAGGAATCGTGCACGAACTGCGGCGCATGAACCAGTACGGAATACTGGGGCGCTACTTGCCGCCATTCCGGCGCATCGTCGGCCAAATGCAGCACGACCTGTTCCACGTATACACCGTTGATCAGCACTCGCTCGCCGTGGTTCGCAATCTGCGGCGCTTCACCATGGTGGAGTTCTCCCACGAGTACCCTCTCTGCAGCCGCCTCATCGCCGGATTCGAGCGCCACTGGTTACTCTACGTCGCGGCGATTTTTCACGACATTGCCAAAGGTAGAGGGGGTGATCACTCGGAGCTTGGCGCGGTGGATGCAGCGCGATTTTGCCGTGCCCACGGGCTATCGCCAGAGGATATCGCGCTCGTGGTATTTCTGGTGCGGCACCACCTTACGATGTCGAAAGTGGCGCAGAAGCAGGATCTGTACGACCCGCAGGTCATCCAGTGTTTCGCCTCCATTGTCGGGACCGAGAGGCGGCTCATTGCGCTCTACTTACTGACGGTAGCCGACATACGGGGCACGAGTCCGAAAGTCTGGAACGCCTGGCGCGGCAAGTTGCTGGAGGACTTATTTCATCTCGGCCGACGGCTGCTTCGCGGTCAGGAGACCGACTATGACCAGGACATCTACGCCAAGCAGTCCGAGGCGAAGAGGCTTCTTAGACTTTACGCCTTATCGGATACTGTGCAGGAGGAACTGTGGAAGCAACTTGACGTGGCGTATTTCTTGCGCCATGACGCGACAGATATCGCCTGGCAGGCGCGTTTGCTGCATTACCGCGTCAACACCGAACAGCCCGTGGTCAAGGCGCGCCTGTCGCCGGCTGGCGAAGGGTTGCAGGTGATGATCTATACGCACGACCAGCGGTACCTGTTCGCGAGAATCTGCGGTTTTTTCAGCAAAATCGGATTCAACATTGTCGATGCCAAGATCCACACGGCTCGCCACGGGTTCGCGCTCGACACGTTTCAGGTTATGGGCTCGGGAAACATGCCGCACTATCGCGACATGATCAATCTGATCGAGCACGACCTGGGCGAACAGATCGAAAAACAGACGGAACTTCCCGCACCGCCCCAGGCCCGGCTGTCGCGCCAACTAAGGCATTTTCCGATTACACCGGAAGTGCACATCGTCCCGGATGAACAGGGCCGGTATTACGCCCTGTCCATCATCGCGGGTGACCGGCCGGGGCTCTTGTATGCGATCGCGCGGCTTTTCGGTCAATATGAGATCAGCTTGCATACCGCGAAGATCGTCACGCTGGGCGAACGCGTGGAAGACGTATTTCGCATCTCCGGCGATGCCCTTGGCAATCCAAGGGTGGTACTGCATTTGGAGCAAGACCTCCTCGAATTGCTGCAAGCCTGACGCACCGCCGTCAGTTTCATAGCCCATCCTACCTATCCAAGTTCGTCCGCCCGTCGCCGGCTAGATCTTCCTGCGCAACCGGGCCAACTTTTCTCCGGTCTTGTAATGCTCGCCCTTGAGCGCCAATTCGGCTTCTTCCTCGTCTTCCTTCGTCCACCATCCGAGGGAATATCCGAACCAGGGCACTTTCGGAGTTAGCTCTGGCAGACCCTCCTCATCCCAAATCCGGCGCGCCTTTTCCATGAATTCCCTGCGCGGCAGTGAAATCGGCGGGTAATCCCATTTTCGCGTCGCATCGATGAGTATGGAGCTGGTTGGCGCATAACCCGGAAGTTTCACGTACTCCTCGGGCGGTACGGCAGACGGATCGAGGTGGGCGGATTTCCCCGGAGTGATTCGAATGTCCCTGTCGGGCTGCATGTGCCAGCACAGCGCCCAGATATACGAGTCAGGATCATGCGGATCGATATCCTCATCCACCACGATGACCCATTTCAGGTAACCCGGATCGAGCGCGACGGCGCCGTTCAGTGCTTTCCATGGAACGGTGAGATCGGTTTTGTTGTTTTTCTTGAGACTGATGACACAAAACTGGTGTGTCCCGCTCTCGCCGTGAAGGCCAACGTCCACCAGTCCATGTATGCCAAGGTCGTATTTGAGCAGTTTGTAGTAGGACGCCTCGGTACCGACGGCCTTGATCACACTGCTCTCGCTCGGCGGAAATTGACTGATGAAGGTGTTCCAGATCGGTTTCTTTCTGTGGGTGATGCATTTGATGTTGAAGAGGAGGTTTTCCGTATGCAGGCCCATGTAACCGGTATATTCCCCGAACGGACCTTCCCTCTCCAACACGTCGATCGGAATTTCACCCTCCAGAACGACTTCGGCCGTGGCAGGAACTTCCAGATCAACTGTAAGGCACTTGACCAGGTCAACGGGTTCTCCGGCAATGCCTCCGGCCACCTCGTATTCGCCTTTTCCATAGGGAAGTTTGGTGACCGCGACCATGCCCAGATTCGGTGTTGCCCCGATGAAGACGGCCACAGGCATCGGAATTCCCTTGGCCCGGTACTTTTCCCAGTTCTGTCGCATGTGTTGAGGCATTCGGCAATCTACGCCGGTCTTCAGCGCTTCCTTGACCATGCCCCTGTAATTCCCAACGTTGATGACTCCGGTATCGAGATCCCTGGAAACCCAGTTGGCTGCACTGAAGTACGGGGCGTTGTCGAAGCCCGGGGTCGAAATCGGTATCGGGAATTCCTCCAGCCCGCCGTGCTCGAGAAGCTTATCGCCGATGTGAACCTCTTCATGCACGGGACCGGACGCCACGATACGCGGCTTTATCGGACGCAATTGCGCCTCCGCCCACCGCTCCATGATTTGTTCCGATTTGCACCCCATCGCCAAGGCATAGATCTTTCTGGAGGCAGCATGTGCTCCAACGAGAACGGTCCCGTCATATTTCTTGCCCTTCACATCGGTGACGTTCTCAAACAGAAAGGCCTTGCGCTCCTTTTCCTGCAGACCCCGCAGTTGCCATCGCACCAGAGGCGACAGTTCGGTGTCCTTGTTGATTTCCCGTTTGATTGTTGCCAACCGGCCGTCCGCCTGCAGAATATCCAAGTACTCCCGGATATCTTTGTAATACTTCATGTTCGCTCCTCCGATCGTCTTGCGCGATTGCCCAACGGTTTGCACAAAGCATCACGTGCGTCAACCGGGTGGCCCGTCATTCCGTCAATCTGAGATGCCCTCCGCGCGCTGCGCGAGCGCGCCGCGTACCGCACGGCTCTCCCAACGCCGGAACAGCGATTCCCAGTTGTCCGAATTCATTCCTTCGTGCACCAGGAACTCCGCCAAAGCCCGCAACTGGGCGCCACCGGCTCCTTCGGATCGCGACGCCAGCTGGGCGAGCACCGCCGGTGCCGGCGCGTGCGTGCCCATGTGTAGGCCCAAAATCTTCGCTCGCTCGCTCGAATCGGGAAGAGCGACACCAAGCAGGGTGCCGAAACGCCCCGGCTGCAACAGCGCATCATCAACCAGATCCAGCCGGTTGGTGGCCGCGATTGCGGCTACAGAGCCCCCGCTTGCGAGATCGTCCAGTTCAGCCAACAGCTGATGCACGACGCGTTCCGTGGTCCAGCTGCCGGTACCGCGGCCGCGCACGGGAGCCAACGCATCCAATTGATCGAAAAACACAACGCACGGTGCCAGCTCGCGCGCCAGTTTGAACACGTGACGCACCGCTTCCTCAGACTCACCGAGCCACTTGCTGAAGAGTTCCGGACCGCCCACCAGGATGAAATTTACTCCGGCCTCTTTGGCGACTGCTTTGGCGAGCATCGATTTGCCGACACCGGAAGGACCATGGATCAGCACTCCATCGCTGACTGGTGCGCCAGCCCGCAATGGCTCAACCAGCCAGGCCTGCAATTGCGTTTTCGCTTCCGAAAGTCCGCCTATCTGATCGAACCCTCGATCCGGAACCGCTACCAGCGTCGCGCGTGCAGCCGACGGGCGGCATCGACGGCGAGCCGCGATCAGATCTTCGCGTCGCACGCGAAGCTTCTCGGGATTCCATTGCGCCGGCGAACCAGTGGGCGGCCGATGCCGGCGCAAGGCATGCATACCGGCTTCGCGGCACAGCGCCATCAAGTCGGCACCGACGAATCCCGGCGTGTCGGCAGCCAGCTGCGCCAGATACGCACGCGCCTGTTCGTCCAGCGGCATTTCGCGCGTATGGACGTCGAGTATCTGCTGGCGTCCATCGGTTGCCGGCGGACCGATGTAAAGCTCGTAGTCGAAGCGGCCCGGGCGGCGCAATGCAACGTCAAGCGTTTCGATGCGGTTCGTGGTTGCCAATATCACCACGCCGTCCACCTTGGTCAGTCCATCCATCAACGACAGCAACTGCGTGACCAACCGCGTGTCGGCGTGCGAGCCGCTTTCTCCACGCTTGGCCGCAATCACGTCCAGTTCGTCGATGAAAACCACCGAAGGTGCGTGGTGTACCGCCTCGCCGAATATGCGGCGAAGGTTCGCCTCGCTTTCACCGTAGCTGGTACCGACGATTTCCGGTCCGTTGATGTAATAGAACTGCGCGTCCACCTCGTTCGCAGTTGCGCGAGCGAGCAGGGTTTTACCGGTACCGGGAGGTCCGTAAAGAATGACTCCGCGCACCGGCGGAATGCCCACCTGACGATAGATGCCGGGAAATTGGAGTGGAAGCTGCACCAATTCCTTGACCATCTCGATTTCGCGGTCCAGTCCTCCCAGTTCATCGAAGGTAACCTCGAGGGCAACGTTGCCCTTGAACCCCTCCGGAGCCGCGTCGAGCACGACGTCGGTGTCATTGGTGACCACCCCCGCGCTAGGCTGCACCTCCATCACCTGAAACAGTGTGCCGGCAACGGAGTGGTGAAAATGCAGATACATCAACGCTCCTTCCACCACTGGACTGCACCGTTCGACCAGTTCTTCCTTCAGGTGCTCCTCGATGTGATGCGCGGATGCCGTGGACAGGTCCACCGCCGGCTGCAGGCGCACTTTCTTTACAGGCCGTTCGATTTCACCGGTAATTTCCACGCGCGAGTACAACCTGGCCTGAAGCGCCTGGCGCTGAAAGCGGTCGAGCCGGATGTATCCGCTGCCGCGATCCTGTCCATTCGGCGCATCGATGCGCGCGAGAATTTCGCGTCGGAACGTCGCGATTCGAAGCAGACCGCCGGTTTCGAGCCCTTTCTCGGCCATTACTGCCGGGTCCATGCTCACGAGGGAAGCACTACTCGCCGCATATTCGCGCAGCGATGGAGCGACCATGAGTTCTATCATATCGATCTCACGCCCAAGCCAAACAATCTCGCTCACCTCGCCTTGCGCGCTCTTTCCCCATTGGGAAGTCGGTATCTCGAACCTGTCGGAACCGGGGAGATGTATTCAACGCCAGAATTTTCGTCAATGGCGTCGGCATTTCCATCATCAAAGGAGGTACTGCCTCAAGCCGATTGCGCCTGACGGAATTCGGGGCAGGGTTGCAGTTCCTCGAACCCCGACTGGCGGTCGACTCCTGTCGTGTGAACAAGATTGCGTTCATTGCAAATCAAGCGGACTGGCGTGGATCCGGTGTTCACGTGGCGATAGACCACGCCATCAGGGAAAATAGGCAGAGTCATCAGGTCGCCGCCTTTCCAGACGTGGCGTACCCGATCCACCTCGGTGTATCCCTCCCCCTCGAGAATGTAGAAGAGCACGTCGCCCCCATGGCGCTGAACGCCACTGCGACTGCCCACGGGGATTTCCTGCCGGTAGAACAGATGGGTCTGGACGGCGGCGTACGCGATGCACGGGTGCAGATACCATTGCATTTTGCCATGCGCATTGAGCTCCCAGGGCAGCTCGTCGCCACGAATGATGAAAGTCGTCTGCTCGAGACGCCGGCGCTGCAGGTCGCGTAGGGCGACCAGCCGGTCGAAGAGATTCACGCCTGACAACTCGTCGGGACTGGTAACCAGTGGTACCTGTTCGCCGCTCACGGTCGCCTTCCATTCTCTGCGTACGTGACCTTCGGGGCCTCTGCGCGCCCCACCGCGCAATTCCGGTAATTCGGACAACTGGTCAATCGCGTTGGCGGTGTAGCGTGCCGTCAGGAGATCGCGGAACGCGACCCAGCGGCAGCCTTTCGACGTATCCCTGTTCCAATGCTGATGGGCTGAGCCGCCGGGTTTGATCGGCAGCAGCAGAAGGTCCCCGGCCTGCCATTCGATGAGGGCTTCATCGACCTCCGTGGCACCCTGCCCTTCGATCACATAGATGATGATTCCGCCCTGATGCTTGTGCCGGCCGGACTGATTCTTGACCCAGTGCTCGAACACGGCCCAGCTGCTGATCGCCGTTTCAGTGAACAGCGGATTCAGATAGTATTTTATGAACCCCTGACGCGAAATCTGGTGATCCCGACTGTCGCCGCGAATCAGAAGTTCGCCGTTCTTTTGGCGATCAGCCCATTCCTGATAGTGGCGCACGATCTTCTCGTAGTTGGAGATCTGATCGGCATCGGGCTCCTTAACGCGTTCGCGCTCCATTTATCTTCCTCAAGGCATCGTGATGTTCAGGCTTTGTCGCACCTGTCGCAGCGTCACACGACGGCAAGCGTCCGCAGCACGCGCATTATATATATGCGGGTGTGATACGTGTCCGTTCGGGCCTCAATCATCCTGGACCTCTTGTCCTGGAAACAGCACGTCGGTAAATCCGAATTGCGAGAAATCACGAATGCGCATCGGATAGAGGATCCCGTCCAGATGGTCGCATTCGTGCTGAACGACCCGCGCATGAAAGCCTTCGACTGTGCGTTCGATTCGCTCTCCGCGTGCGTCGAACCCCGAATAGCGCAGGCGCCGAAAGCGCGGCACCACTCCCCTTAGCCCGGGGACGGAAAGGCAGCCCTCCCAACCGTCCTCGATCTCGTCCCCGATCGGATCGAGCACCGGATTGATCAGCACCGTGTCTGGCACCTCCTCGGCATCAGGGTAGCGCGGGTTGGCGTGCACACCGAAGATGACAACCCGCAACAGGACTCCGATTTGCGGTGCGGCGAGCCCCGCCCCGTTCAGGTGCTGCATCGTTTCGCGCATGTCCTCTATCAGAGCGTGCAGATCCGGCGTGTCGAACGTTTCCACAAGCCGCGACACCTGCACAAGGCGCGGGTCACCCATGCGCAGCACTTCGCGGATCATGAACTGGCCACCAGCGTTTGGATAATGTGCAGTACTCGCGTCATCGAATGGTGCAGGACATCATCGATGCGTTCCACCTTGATGCCGTCGCGGCTGTCGCCACGCCCGGCGGCAAAATTGACGACGATGGCAATTGCCGCGTACGCGAGGCCGAGCTCGCGTGCCAGAACCGCCTCGGGCATTCCTGTCATGCCGACGACATCCGCTCCGTCGCGCTCGAGCCTGTCGACCTCCGCAGCCGTCTCCAGCCGCGGTCCCTGGGTCGTCGCGTAGACGGCCCGAGCGCGGACCGTTTCTCCGCAGTCGGCCGCCGCCGCGAGCAATTGCGCACGCAGCTCGGGCGTATAGGGCTCGGTAAAATCGACATGGGTGACCGGGGCATCGCCTTCGAAGTAGGTGCTCTTGCGTCCCCATGTGTAGTCGATGATCTGGTTGGGGACGACGATAGTTCCCGGCTTCAGGTCGGAACTGATGCCTCCCACCGACGCCACGGAAACGATCGTAGTTGCCTTACGTTCACGCATCGCCCACAGATTTGCGCGGTAGTTGACTTCGTGCGGTGCGATCCTGTGGCCATCACCGTGTCGGGCGAGAAACATGACCGAACGGCCGAAAAAATTTCCCAGAGTGAGCGGGCCTGACGGAGCACCGTACGGTGTGTGCACCGCCTCGCGCCGGGTTACGTCCAGACCCGGGAGTCCCGACAAGCCGCTGCCGCCGATGATTGCCAGCATCACGGCTCCTTCATCGCATAGATCGCAGGCAGATTGCGCCAAGCCCCCGAAATGTCCATGCCACAGCCGAATACATAGCGGTTTGGCAGCTTCAGGCCGACGAAATCCGCCCTGAGCGGCTTGGGACTGCCGGTTTCCTTTTCGGTAAGCACCGCGCAATAAACGGAATCCGCCCCACGGTCGAGCAGGCGCTTGCGCACCGCTGCCAGCGTATCTCCAACGTCCAAGATGTCGTCAAGCACCAGTACTGTACGACCATCGAGCGAATGGGTCGGTTCGGCTCTCCAGCGCAGCTCGCCGCCCCGCGTCGCATCTCCGTATCGTGAAACATGGACGTAATCAAGTTCCAGGGGAAATCCAAGCAGCGGCAGGATCTGGCCGGCCAGATAGACTCCCCCATGCATGACGACGACCAGCAGCGGATTACGCTCGCCGAGCACGCTGGTGATTTCGGCAGCCATGCGACAGATCGCCGCTTCCACTTCGGTGGCGTCGCATATCGACTCGGCCTGCTCGAGTACCTGTCTTGCTTGCTCGGGGGTCATGAAGGCTGTTCGACGCAGTCGCGGGCCGTTTGATCAGCGCCAGGCGACGGCGCAAAATTCCCGCAGATAAGCCTCGAACGACGGCCCGACTTCCGGGTGCTTGCGCCCGAACGCCACCATCGCCTGCAGATAGCCAAGTTTCGAGCCGCAGTCGTATCGCGTTCCCTGAAACCGGCAGGCCAGCACCCTTTCTTCGGTGAGCAGGGTCGCGATCGCGTCGGTGAGTTGAATTTCGCCGCCAGCACCGGGCGTCACTCGCTCAAGGTGATAGAAAATGCGCGGCGTGAGCACGTAGCGGCCCACGACAGCCAGATTGGAAGGTGCTACTTCCGGTTCGGGCTTTTCGACGATAGCGCTGATCCGCTCGACACCTTCCTTCTCAGGCTCGAAGCTGACTATGCCGTATTGCCGCGATTGCTCGCGAGGAATTTCCTCCACGCCGAGCACCGAGCAGCCATGCTGCTCGAACATGGTCGTCATCTGTCGCACGACGGGCGGTTCGCCATCGATCAGGTCATCGGCCAGGATGACTGCGAAAGGCTCGTCGTCGACCACGGGCTTCGCGCACAATACAGCGTGCCCGAGTCCGAGGGGCTCAGCCTGGCGAATGTAGATGCAGTTGACTTCGCGCGGAATGATCGATTGCACGAGTTCCAGCAGCTCGGTCTTGCCGCGCGCGGCGAGTTCGGACTCGACCTCATAGGCCTTGTCGAAATGGTCTTCGATGGCGCGCTTGTTGCGTCCCGTGATAAAGATCATGTCTGTGATGCCTGCACTGACAGCTTCTTCCACCGCATACTGGATCAGTGGTTTGTCGACGACCGGCATCATTTCCTTGGGACTGGCCTTGGTTGCGGGAAGGAAGCGGCTTCCCATACCGGCCACCGGGAACACCGCCTTGGTAAGTTTCGCCTTCATGGGTCCCTCCGGCTCGTCATTCTTCTGCGCTCCGTTTCCCGACGAGTGCTTTCAGCCCCGCCTCGTCCAGTATTGTTACTCCCAATTCGATGGCACGCTCGTATTTGCTTCCCGGGACGGCACCAGCCACGACGTAGTCGGTCTTACGCGAAACCGAGGAACTCACCTTGGCACCGGCGGCTTCCACAAGCTCGCGCGCCTGCTCACGGGACAACGTCGGAAGCGTTCCGGTCAGCACGATTGTCTTGCCCGCCAATGCAGCCGTGGCCCCCTTCGGCGTGATTGCCATGTGATCGCGCACAACCTGCCTTTTGCGTAGCTGGGCTATCACCTCCCGGTTGTGCGGCTGGCGCAGAAAACTTGCCACGCTTTGCATGATCTCCGGCCCGATACCGGGCAGGACCGGATCGAGCAGCCTGTCCTCCCTGGCCCGTCGCCGCTGGTTTTCTTTCTGCACCCGTTCTTTGTCGGCTATGAGGGTATCCCAATCTGCACCAAGCAAGGCATGCAGCGAACCAAAGTGTTGCGCGAGAATCTTTGCCACCTCTTCGCCGACATGGTAGATCCCGAGCGCGAAAATGAAGCGCGCCAGCGGCGCCTGTTTGCTGTTTTCGATCGCTGACATTACGTTAGTCGCAGATTTCTCCCCCATGCGATCCAGTTTCGCCAGTTTTTCGGCATCGATTTGAGCAGGATCGTAAAGATCGGCAGGCGTACGCAACAGTCCCCTCTCGACGAGCTGGTCGACCAGCTTCTCCCCGAGGCCCTCGACATCCATGGCCCGCCGCGACGCGAAATGCAGGATCGCCTGTTTTCGCTGCGCCGGGCAAAACAATCCTCCCGTGCATCGATGCACGGCTTCGCTTTCCAGGCGCTCGATCTTGGCCCCACACTCCGGACAAGAGCCCGGCATCTCGAATTCCCGCGTGGCCGGCGGGCGATGCTCCGGCCGAGTGCGCACGACCTCGGGGATCACATCTCCGGCGCGTCGGACAACGACGGTGTCGCCGACGCGAACATCTTTCGCCCTGATCTGGTCCAGGTTGTGGAGCGTGGCGTTGGCGACGGTTACGCCGCCGACAGAAACCGGGGCAAGGCGCGCTACGGGCGTGAGCGCCCCCGTTCTGCCCACCTGCACGGCGATCTCCAAGACGCTCGTTTCGGCCTCTTCAGCCGGGAACTTGTGCGCGACGGCGAATCGCGGCGCCCGCGCCACGAAGCCCAGCCGGCGCTGCTGGGCGATTGAATTGATCTTATAGACGACACCGTCGACGTCGAACGGAAGATGCGCGCGCCGCGCTGCGATCGCGGCGTGAAAATCGAGCATGCCCTTGGCGCCTCTTACGACTGCACGCTCGGCGCACACGGGAAGCCCGAGCGAGCTCAGCCAGTCGAGCGCCTCGCTGTGCAGCGAGGGCACCTGCCGTCCGACCAATTCGCCGATTCCGTAGGCAAAGAACCGCAGCGGCCTTTCGGCCGTGATCCGCGAGTCGAGCTGGCGCAGACTGCCGGCCGCGGCGTTGCGCGGATTGGCGAATACCTTTTCGCCGCGCGCTCGTTGGCGCTCATTCAACCTTACGAAGTCGCCGCGGAAGATTAGCACCTCGCCTCGTACATCGAGCGTTTCCGGAATCTCGCCGCCCTGCAGCCTGAGCGGGATGCTGCGTATGGTGCGCAGATTGGCGGTTACATCTTCCCCGGTCTGACCGTCCCCGCGCGTGGCCCCTTGCACGAAGATCCCGCCGTGGTAGCGCAGATTGACTGCGAGGCCGTCGAACTTCGGTTCGGCGACGTACTCGATCGTCTTGAGCCCGAGTCCCTCGACCGCCCGCCGGTCGAACGCCGCGACCTCTTCCTCCGAAAAGGCGTTGTTGAGCGACAGCATGGGCGTGCGGTGGGATACCGCAGCGAATTGAGCCAGTGGCTCGGACCCGACGCGCTGTGTCGGGGAATCCGGCGTCAGAAGTTCCGGATATGCAGTTTCGATGTCGAGGAGTTCCCGGAAAAGCCGGTCGTACTCAGCGTCAGTGATCTCCGGATCATCGAGAACATAGTACCGATAGTTGTGCCGGTTGATCTCCGCACGAAGTTCTTCTGCGCGGTCGCTGGCCTCCGCTGCCACCATGCGGATCAGGAGAACAAGCGCAGGGCCGGCGGCGAGCCGGGCGCAATGGATTGAGCGTTCATGGCGCGCTCTATGGTTTGGATCTGGGCGGAGATTTGTTCGAATGCAGCCGACGACACTGGCGAGCGCTTCTCGTCGACAATGCTGGCCTCGAGTGCCTGAGCAGTCCTGCCCGCAAGATCGCGAAACTGCTCGAATACGCGGGCAGGATCTGGCGTGCGCGGCACGTCAAGTTCGAACGTGATCCCGGAAACCGACGTCGTCCGCAAGGTCTCGGACCGAAAGGGGCTCGAGTCCATGCTCGCGATCTCGTAGAGCACCCGGCCGCCGTCGTCGCGGCGGCGGAATCGTCCGTCGTCCTCGAGTCGAAGACCGCTTGCTTCCGCAAGTGCACGGACCTTGGTACCGGCGAAGGACGTCCCGGTTGGAACAACATGCAGTGCGATCAAAATGTCCACCTGCCCGCAGAATTCGTCGAGGAGTGACGCACGCTCAGCGCCGTCGCTGCAATTGGGCACTGTCGCCAGTGCCCCCGCGGCGGCGGCGGCCTGCTGGACCCCCGCCCCGAATGATACCAATTCGTCCTCATTAACCGGACCTTGACGATTGACCAGTTGAATTCCAGCACGCAAAAACGAATAGCGCACTCCGCGCCTCAGTGCCTCCCATTTTGCCGCGGCCTCATTGAACCCCTCCAGGCGAACGGGTTTTGAAGCATCATTCAATGCCGCCGCGGCGTCGATGAGCGCCTCGCCGTCTATGTCCCCAGATGCTTCCATTGGTACGACAAAATCAATCGAGTCCGAAAGCAAAGTTTCGTCGGCAAGCGGAGAAACGGCCTGGGCAATGTTCGCTTTCCGGCCGTCGAATGTCGGCTCGATACGCTCATCAGTTCGTGCACGCTCAAAACCTCCCGGCGCTGCGGATCGCATGACCGGAACCGCGTTGACATCGTCAGCGGATCCCATCAACGCGTCATCGTGGTGCGATCCGAGGTTTCGCTCCGCTTCGCGCCGATACTTGACCTCCTGCCATTTGTTGTAGGCAACCACCACGATCACCACCACGGCACCGATTGCGAGCAGCCCGAGTTGGAGATCGCTCATGCCGCCTCCTCCTCCGTGAGTTTCAGTGCTTCCTCAATGTCAACCGCGACGACTCGGGAAACGCCCTGCTCCTGCATGGTGACGCCGATAAGTTGCCCAGCCATCTCCATGGTGAGCTTGTTATGGCTGATAAACACGAACTGCGTCTGCTGCGACATCTTGCGCACGAGTTCGCAGAATCGCTCGGTGTTGGTGTCATCCAATGGCGCATCGACTTCGTCGAGCAGGCAGAACGGTGCCGGATTCAGCTGGAACATCGAAAATATCAGCGCAATCGCAGCGAGCGCTTTTTCGCCCCCGGAGAGCAGGTGTATGGTCGTGTTCTTCTTCCCTGGCGGTCGCGCCATGACCTGAACTCCAGCATCGAGTATTTCTTCCCCTGTCATGATAAGGCGTGCATCCCCGCCGCCGAATAGCGCCGGGAACAGGCGGCTGAAGTGCTCGTTGACCGCGTCAAACGTCGACCTGAGCAGTTCCCTCGTTTCCCTGTCGATCTTCCGAATCGCGCTGTCCAGCGTCTGAAGCGCTTCAGCGAGGTCTGCGGCCTGCGCGTCAAGAAACTGCTTGCGTTCCTGGCTGGTGACCAATTCGTCAAGCGCTGCCATGTTGATCGCACCCAGTTCGGCGATGGCATTGGCCAGGCGGGTAATTTCGCCCTGAAGTGCGGCCGCCTTCTGCCCTTCCCTCAACATTGCCTCCAGCGCATCTTCGTCGGTTCCGGCTTCCGCCAATTGCTCCGAGAACTGCTCGCAGTTGATTCGTGCTGCCTGTTCCTTCAGGCGCAGTTCTCCAATTCGGTCCCGAAGCGGCTGCAGTTTCCGCTCTGTTGTCGCGCGAGCTTCCTCCTGGGCCCGCACCTGGTTCGCCGTATCGTCCTGGCGGGCGCGCGCGGCCGAAAGTGCCTGCTCACAGCTCAGACGGGACTGCAGCGCCTGCTGCAGTGACTTCCGCAAGCCCTCATCGTGCAGGTCCGCGAGTTCACGGGAAATTCCGTCAATTTGCTCGATCCCAGCTCGTGACTGATCGAGAAGCGACTGCAACGACCGTTCTATCTCGCCGATCTTGTTCGTGCACTCCTTTTCGGCATACACGGTCTCCTGCACTTCGCGCTCGGCCTGCTGCAACGCCCGGCGCTGCGCTTCGAGGGCCTGGCCGGTCGCGTCGTGTGCAGCCTTGATATGCGCGAGCTGCTCATCCAGCACCGCCATCGCGAGGCGCTGATCTTCGAGGCGTGTCTGCGAAGCGCTGCGGGCGGATTCTTCGCTTTCCATCTGCTGACCGATTTCCTCAAGCTCGCGTTCAATTTGCTGGTTACGTGCCGCATAGCGCTCCTGGCCTTGGGTCAGCTTTACGTGCTCGAGTTGGCGTTCATGATGGCGTTGTCGCAGCGCGGCGCCCGCAGCCCGCAGCGCGCTGAGCCCTTCGTCGTGTTCGGCGAGCGCTTGCTCGAGACTTTCCAGCTCGCGCCTCGCCCGGTCGATGCTCTCGACAAGGCCCCGCGCCTCTCCGGCAAGGAACTCGATTTCGCGCTGGCGCGCGAGGATGCCGGTATCGGATGGGTCAGCAGCATGAAAACTGACGCCATGGCACGCAAACTGATGCCCGTCACGGTTAACCAGGAGTACACGCGGATGCAGTTGCTGGCGCAACGAATACGCCGGCACTCCCTCGACGGCGAAACAGTCGTGCAGCCAGGAGGCCAGCACAGCACCTGCGCCGGACCCGGTTGGCGTTACCAGTTCCGCCAGGGCGCGCAGCCCGTACTCCTGCAATAGGGGGCCGGCCGGCCCCGCCGTAAACGCGCTGACCTTGGCAGGGGGCGGATCGTCGATCAGGCGCTGCAGCGCTTCCTCATCTTCAATCTGCAGCGCGTGCAGTTTTTCTCGCAGCACCGATTCGACAGCCGACTCCCAGCCTGGTTCGACCCGGATCGTCTGCCAAAGCCTGGCATGCGCACCCAATTGGTGCCTATCGATCCAATCGTTTATCTGACCGTTCTCTTCCACGCGACCTTGGATCTGCTGCAGCGTCAGCAGCTTCGCGTCAATTGCCGAAAGCTCGCGTTCGAGTGTCTGTACACGGTCCTGTGCGGCTGCGCGGCCCGATTCAACGCCGTCTCGCGCGCTCTCGACCTGGGCCAGGACTTCGCTCTGGCGGTGCAACTCGCGATCGCTGCGCGCGAGGTCACGATCGACTTGTTCGATCTGGGCGGGATCCGGAGCAAGCAATTCTGCCCGCTCGGCAAACAGGCGCTCCTGGCGGGTCGTCAGTCCCTGCAGCACACGTTCGGCGTGCGCAAGATGCGTCTCTTCGAGCTGGATTGCGCGCTCGGTCCCGGCAATGGCCTCGTGCTGTTGGGCCAGGCGCATCTGTGCATCGCTGTGGACCCGTTCGGACTCCGGAAGCCGTTGTGCTTCCTCGCCTAGTTGCACAGCCGCAGCCGCGCCGCGCTCGCGCGCCTGTACCGTGCGTGTCTGCCACATGGTGGCAGCGTCGCGAAGTTCTGCTTGCTGTCGCGATCCCGCTTCCTGCTGCGCCCGCAAATGCGTCAGTTGCGACTCCAGGCGCTGGCGCGTTTCGGTTACATACCGGATCTCTGCCTCCAAGCGGGACGCCTCGGCGTTTGCGCTGTAGAGGGCTCCTTGAGCTGCGCCGAGCGCATCGCCGCTGGCATAGTGTTCGACGCGCGCTTTCTCGAGCTGGTTTTCAATTTCGCGCAGCCGGGCTGTTTCAGCCTCCAGTTCCGTTTCCGTGCGCGCGATATCACGCGAATGGCGTTCGGCCTCTGCCTTCGCCTCGTTTCGACGCAGTAGCCACAGCAAACTCTGCTTCTTTAGACGCTCTGCGTTCAATTCGTTGAACTTTCGCGCCACTTCCGCCTGTTTCTCGAGTTTGTCGATCTGGATTCCGAGTTCCAGCCTGATGTCGTCGACCCGCGCCAGGTTCTCCCGGGTGTCCGCAAGCCGGTGTTCGGTTTCGCGCCGCCGCTCCTTGTATTTCGATATGCCGGCGGCTTCCTCCAGAAATACCCGCAGATCCTCGGGTTTGGCCTCGATGATGCGCGAAATCATTCCCTGCTCGATGATCGCGTAGGCCCGCGGTCCCAGTCCTGTGCCGAGAAAGATGTCGTGCACGTCGCGGCGGCGTACGTGGGTGTTGTTGATGAAATATGAGGATTCGCCGTCGCGCTGCAGCACGCGCTTTACCGAGATCTCAGCGTACTGCGACCACTGGCCGACTGCTTTGCCCATGCTGTTGTCGAAGACCAACTCGACGCTCGCTCTGGCTACCGGATTTCGTAGCGAGGTACCGTTAAATATAACGTCCTGCATCGAGTCACCGCGAAGGGCTGAAGCCCGGGATTCGCCAAGCACCCAACGCACCGCGTCGATGATGTTCGATTTTCCGCAGCCGTTGGGCCCCACTACGCCTACCAGGCGACCGGGTACGCTGATCGACGTCGGGTCGACGAACGATTTGAATCCGGAGAGCTTTAAATGGGTGAGGCGCACGTTCCAACGCGTCTATACAAAAAGAAAACCGGCGGGCGCCGGAACAGGATAACGAACAGCAAGCTGTCTTGCCTATAATATCATTTTCACCGCTGGGCTCGGGTCGCCATGCCAAGCAAGCCGAAGACGAATTTGGACACTTTCCCGAACCCGAATCCGGGGCGCGACTATCTGATTCACATGCAGATTCCGGAATTTACCTGCCTGTGTCCGATAACCGGGCAGCCGGACTTCGCGACAATTACGCTCGATTACGTCGCCGACCGGCGATGCGTTGAACTCAAGAGTCTGAAACTCTATATCTGGTCCTATCGCAATCGGGGAGCATTCCACGAGGCGGTTACCAACAAGGTTCTCGACGATCTTGTGCGGGCGATCGCACCACGATTCATGCGCGTCAAGGCGAGGTTCTTCGTTCGCGGTGGCATTTTCACCACTGTCGTGGCCGAGCATCGAAAACGGGCTTGGAAACCTGTCCCTTTGATCGCGTTGCCACTGGACGAAGAGGCGTCCAGCACTGGAGACTGACCGATAGGCAGGTACGTCCCGCCGCGCGTGCGCCGAATGCCAAGCCCGCGACAATTTGGATATCGGGCCACATAGTGACGGTGCGACGCTATAATCCGCGCCTCTGCGACATTTCCGACGTCGAGACGAGTGAACCCCAACCTGGCCAGATTGCAGCCGTATCCGTTCGAAAGGCTTCGCGCCCTGTACGAGGGCATCGAGCCGAATACCAAGTTGTCACCGATCAATCTGTCGATCGGCGAGCCCAAGCACGCGACCCCGGCATTCATCGAACGGACCCTCGCGGACAACTTGAATGGTCTGTCTATCTACCCGCCGACATTGGGCTCGTTGGAGTTGCGCGAGGCCATCGCCTCCTGGCTGGTGCGCCGTCATGGGCTTGCGACGATCGATGCCACGACCCAGGTCCTGCCCGTGAACGGCTCGCGCGAAGCGCTGTTTGCCTTTGCGCAGGCCGTGATCGATCCCAGTCGGGGCGAGCCGTTCGTGATCTGCCCCAATCCGTTCTACCAAATTTACGAAGGTTCCGCGCTGCTCGCCGGTGCGGCACCCTATTTTGTCAATATGACAGCTGCCAACGGCTTCGCCGCGGATTACCAGTCCGTGCCCGAACATGTTTGGAAACGAACTCAATTGCTGTACGCGTGCTCGCCTTCAAACCCAACCGGCCGTGTGATGAATCTGGACGAGTGGAGCCGGCTGTTCGAACTTTCTGACCGCTACGGGTTTGTAATCGCTTCGGACGAGTGCTATTCCGAACTGTATTTCCGGGAAGATCAGCCCGCGCTGGGCGCTCTGGCGGCGGCGAATCGACTCGGGCGGGGCCGCTTTGCGCGGCTGGTGGTTTTTTCCAGCCTATCCAAACGATCGAACGTACCGGGAATGCGATCAGGTTTCGTCGCCGGGGACGCGGCATTGCTGAAATCGTTTCTGTTGTACCGTACCTATCATGGAAGCGCCATGAGCCCCGCGGTTCAGGCGGCGAGCGCTGCCGCGTGGAAGGACGAGACGCATGTCCGGGAAAACCGTCGGCTTTACGCAGAGAAATTCAAAGCAACATTGGGTCTCATCGAGCCGCCGCTTGCTGCCGCAATGCCCGATGGAGGCTTCTACTACTGGATGCGAACTCCGATGGGCGCCACCGAATTCGCAGGCGGACTTTACCGCGACTGCAATGTCCAGGTTCTGCCCGGGAGTTTTCTCGCGCGGCAGGCGCAAGGCGTGAATCCCGGCGCTGGCTACATTCGCGTCGCCCTTGTGGCGCCGCTCGCCGAGTGCATTGAAGCGGTCGAGCGTATCAATTTGTTTTCAAGGAGATTGAAATCGTCATGAACGAGCTACAGCCCATCATTGACGGTGCGTGGGAAAACCGAGCCGCGCTGTCCCCCGCGACGACGGACCGACCCCTGCGCGACGCGGTTGAATTCGTGATCACCGAACTCGACGCCGGCCGGCTGAGGGTCGCCGAAAAGACCTCCGAGGGCTGGATCACCCATCAATGGATCAAGAAGGCGGTGCTCTTGTCGTTTCGGCTCCAGGACAATACCGTCATGCCCGGAGCTTCGACCCGGTACTATGACAAGGTCGCCACCAAGTTCGACGCCTACAGCGCTTCGGATTTCGCCTCTGGCGGTTTCCGGGTGGTACCGCCGGCAGTGGCGCGGCGCGGCTCCTATATAGCAAGGAATGTCGTGCTCATGCCATCGTACGTGAACATCGGTGCCTACGTCGGTGAAGGCACGATGGTCGACACCTGGGCCACGGTCGGTTCCTGCGCGCAAATCGGCGCGAACGTGCACCTGTCCGGCGGCGTAGGTATAGGGGGCGTGCTCGAACCGTTGCAGGCCACCCCCACGATAATCGAGGATAACTGCTTCATAGGCGCCCGATCGGAAATCGTCGAGGGCGTCATCGTCGAGGAGAACTCGGTGGTTTCCATGGGCGTGTTCATCGGCCAGAGCACCAAGATACTGAACCGGGCCTCGGGCGAGATTTCGTACGGTCGCGTCCCGGCAGGTTCGGTCGTGGTGTCCGGTTCCCTGCCCTCTGCCGATGGAAAATACGGCCTATACTGCGCTGTGATAGTGAAACAGGTGGACGCCGGAACGCGTGCCAAGACCAGCATTAACGACCTGCTGCGCGGTGACTGACCGGAAACCGTGTAGCACCTCGCTATCGAGTCCATCCTAGCTTAGCCAAGAAGGAGAGCGAACCATGTCGGCAATGAAACGCCTTTTCCAGCTGATGGCGGAAAAGAAGGCCTCCGACATCTTCATGTCGTCTGGAGCGCCGATCAACATCAAGATCAACGGTATCGCCATTCCCGTCAACCAGCAGGTCATGGACGGCAACGGCGTCCAGGCGCTGCTGTACGAGGTGCTCACGGATAAGCAGAAGAAAGAATATGAAGACACGCTGGAGCTCAACACCGCTTACGCGATGCCAGGCATCGGCAGTTTCCGGATCAGCGCTTTCCGCCAGAAAGGGTCCCAGGCCGTGGTCGTGCGCTACATTCCGGGCGAAGTTCCGAAGATCGCGAGCCTCGGCGTACCTGAAGTGCTCAAAGAAGTCATCATGGAAAAGCGCGGCCTGGTCCTGATGGTTGGCGCAACGGGCTCGGGAAAATCGACGACATTGGCTGCAATGCTCGACTATCGCAACGAGCAGAAGTCCGGCCACATCCTGACCATCGAGGATCCGGTCGAGTTCACCTTCCAGAACAAGAAGTGCATCGTGAACCAGCGCGAGGTCGGGACCGACACGCTGGACTTCAAGATTGCGCTCAAGAACGCGTTGAGGCAGGCGCCCGACTGCATCCTGATCGGGGAAGTCCGGGACAAGGAAACGATGACGGCAGCGATCCAGTACGCGCAGTCCGGCCATCTGTGCCTGGCGACGCTGCACGCGAACAACTGCTATCACGCGCTGAACCGCATCATCAGCTTCTACCCGCTGGAGAACCGGCCCGCGCTGCTGGAGGACCTCTCGGCGACGCTGCGGTGCATCATCTCGCAACGGCTGATCCGCAACAAAAAGGGGCAGCGCAATGCCGCGGTGGAGGTATTGCTTGCGACGCGCCATATTTCGGAACTCGTGAGCAAAGGAGAAATCAATGAGATCAAGGAAGCGATGGAAAAGAGCCTATCGCCCGGCTCGCAGACTTTCGAACAATGCCTGTTCGATATGATCCTGGAGGGCAAGATCAGCCAGGACGAAGCGCTCGCCAACGCCGACTCGGCGACCAACCTGCTCTGGCTGATCAACAACACCGAGGCCGGCGCGGCAATCAAGGACGCGCAGGCCAAGACTTCTGGCGGCCAGCCCCCGGCCAAGCCTGAATCCAGGCCGATGTCCGACGGAGGCGCCTCGTTCAGCGATTTCAAACTCGATACCGGCGAAGTCGAGGCGCATCACTGATGGCGGGACCGCGAGCGGACAGCGCGACGCTTCGGCTCGCGCGTGAACTGATCCTGCGCCGCTCGATTACTCCTGATGATGCCGGGTGTCAGGAACTGCTCGCGGCGCGGCTCGATCCGGTTGGCTTCGCTGTCGAGCGAATCCCGTGCGGCGAGGTGTCCAACCTGTGGGTACGCCGGGGACGCGGGGCGCCGCTGGTGTGTTTTGCCGGGCACACGGATGTCGTTCCCACCGGCCCGCTCGACCAGTGGCTGTCCGATCCGTTCGTCCCCACCGAACGTGATGGAGCCCTCTATGGCCGCGGCGCGGCCGACATGAAAAGTTCCATCGCCGCCTTCGTGACCGCGGCGGAATCGTTCCTGACACGGTATCCCGGCCACCGCGGCTCGATCGCCATGCTCATCACCTCGGATGAGGAAGGCGTCGCGCTGGATGGAACCGTGCGCGTTATCGAGCGCCTCAAGCAGCGCGGTGAGCGGATCGATTACGCCCTCGTCGGCGAGCCCACGTCGGAACTGCGCTTCGGCGACACCGTGAAAAACGGGCGCCGAGGTTCTTTGTCGGCCCGGCTGCGCATACGAGGTGTTCAAGGACACGTTGCCTATCCGCAACATGCGCGCAACCCGGTGCACCTGGGGGCACCAGCGCTTGCGGAACTCGCCGGCATCGAGTGGGATCGGGGCAACGAGTACTTTCCATCGACGACCTGGCAGGTCTCGAATGTTCATGCCGGAACCGGCGCCGCCAATGTCATCCCCGGCGAAGTGGAAGTCCTGTGCAATTTTCGTTTCGGGACGGCAAGCAGCGTGGACGAACTGAAGCGCCGCATGCATTCGGTACTCGATCGCCACGGGCTTGACTACAGTATCGATTGGACTCTTTCAGCGGTGTCGTTTCTGACTCCGCCAGGCGACCTGGTCGACAAATTCTCAACGGCGATTCACGAGGTCATCGGTATCCGACCTGATGTGTCGACAACCGGCGGCACGTCGGACGGCCGCTTCATCGCCGAAATCTGCGACCAGATCGTGGAATTCGGCCCCGTCAACGCCTCGATCCACAAGCTGAACGAGCATATCCGGATCGACGACATCGACGCGCTACATGCCGTCTACCTCCGGGCGCTGGAAAAACTGCTTGTCATCTGAGGCGTTGATGCGCCGGAAATCAGGCGGCGACGATACGCCGCAACTCACCACGCTTGGCGACTGGCTGCACTACGCCGAGCGGCGTTTCCGCCACGCCCGCCTGTTCTTCGGCCACGGCACAGACAATGCGCACGACGAAGCAGCGTGGCTGCTTCTGCATGTGGTCCGCCAGTTCCATGCTGATCTCAGCGCGGCATTGCCGCGCGTTCTCAATGCTGCGCAACGTCGCCGAGCCCGCTGGTTGATCGAAAAGCGCATTGCCAGCCGTAAGCCGCTCGCCTATCTGCTTCACGAGGCCTGGCTCGGCGAGCACCGTTTCTACGTCGATGAACGCGTGGTCGTACCGCGTTCGCACATTGCCGAGCTGCTCCGGAACGCCCTCGCGCCATGGGTCCGATTCCCCGCGCGGGTACGTGGCGCGCTCGACATGTGCACGGGCTCGGGCTGCCTCGCCGTGTTGCTTGCGCTTGCCTTTCCGCGTGCGACGGTCGACGCGGCAGACGTCGAAGCGTCGGCGCTCGCGGTGGCCCGGCGCAACGTGAAAGCATACGGATTGCAGCAACGGGTACGGCTGTTGCGATCCGATTTGTTCGACAAGCTTGGCAAGGCCCGCTACGACGTCATCATCGCGAATCCGCCTTACGTCGACGCGCAGGTCATGGATCGTCTTCCGTCGGAATACCAGCGCGAGCCGCGTATTGCACTAGCCGGCGGCCGCGATGGGCTTGCATTCGTGCGACGGATACTGTCCGACGCGCCGGGACATCTTGCGCCGCGAGGCATTCTACTGGTGGAAATCGGCAACAATCGCCAGGCGCTCGAGCGCGCATATCCAATGCTGCCGTTTGTGTGGCTCCGGACCGGTGCCGGCGGCGACCATGTCTTTCTGCTCACACGCGCGCAAATTCCTTCGGCGGCCTGAAGAACATTCGCTGCTAGCGAAACAGGCCGACAACCCGAAACAGATTCATGGCTCCGTGACGCAGCGCCGATGCGCGCGGATCGGCCACCGAAACGACGCCGCGAGCAACGTCTGGCTCAGCACGATGCCGACCATACTGACCAGTGCGCTGCCCCCGACTACTCCGCGCGCCCGTCCAGGCAGTTCAAAGTTGGACCAGTTCATTTAGTTGAATTCTGATGAACGGTGTCGATCCCCTGACTCACACAAATGTTGACTTCTGCCGTGGCGGCGATTGCGGGCGAGGTGCCGCAAGTGCGCGGTCCCCCCGGCGCCGTGTGCGCCGGGGGTGTGCGCAAAGCTTACCGTCGATAAGCCCGGGCATTCGAACAAACGATGAAACAAGATAAGGCGGTTGCCGGTCCAGTTCGACGAACCGTCGCTCGGGTGCAGCCGCGCCCGGGCCGCCTCCTGTCAGGCGGCCTGCTTGGACTGGCCCTGCAACTCCGCGTCGAGCCGTGCGGTTCGCGCCAAACGGGAAGTGGGGTGGCGGATGGGATTCGAACCCACAACAACTGGAATCACAATCCAGGACTCTACCATTGAGCTACCGCCACCACTGCATGCCAATAACCGTCAATCATCTTCGCTCTGGTCGCCAGCGCCGCTACCCCAGCGCGTTTGGCGTGCCCGGCGGGACTCGAACCCACAACCCCCAGCTTAGAAGGCTGGTGCTCTATCCGGGTTGAGCTACGGGCACTTAACCAGACATGAAATGCCTACCCGCACGGGGCCGACTCTCACGTATCTGGTCGGGGTGGAGAGATTCGAACTCCCGACATCTTGCTCCCAAAGCAAGCGCGCTACCGGGCTGCGCTACACCCCGAGGAGGCGGCTATTCTACGCCCCGCGGAGGGGTAGTTCAACGAACTCCGTTGCCGGCTCGTTTTCGCTTGCTCGACATGCCCATTTCTGGTATCAAGACGCCTTGGTTTTTTGTTTGGAGCTTAGGCCATTGGAACTGCAGCACAAGACATTACCGCCCTACGTTCCCAAGAAGGGCGAGCAATACATGAATCCCCGGCAGCGAGCACACTTTCGCAAGATGCTCGAAATGCTGAAGGAAGAGTTGTTGGAAGACATCGATCGCACAGTGCAGACGATGCAAGAAGATGCGACGGTCTTCGCGGATCCAAACGATCGCGCCAGCCAGGAATCGGACATCGCAACAGAACTCCGCAACCGGGATCGCGAGCGCAAGCTGATCAGGAAGATCGACGAAACCATTGCGCGCATTGACAACGGTGACTACGGCTATTGCGATAAGTGTGGCGTCGAGATCGGCCTTAAGAGGATAGAGGTGCGGCCGACCGCAACGCTGTGCATCGACTGCAAGACCCTGGACGAACTGCGCGAGCGTCAGCTCGCCCGATGACATCGCGGCCTGCTGCCCACAGGAAGCCAGGGTTTCTGCCGTAACTAACGCCGGGCTCAAACCAGGCAAAAGAAGAAGGGCGCCGGAGGCGCCCTTCTTCCTGCACGCACACCTCGTCGATCAGCTTGACGCGGCTGGTGCCGTCGGCGCGGCGGGTGCCGGTGCTGCTTCCTTGACAGCCTTCATCGACAGGCGCACACGTCCCTTTTCATCGGCTTCGAGTACCTTGACCTTTATGATCTGACCTTCCTTGAGGTGGTCGGACACATTGTTGACACGCTCATGACTGATCTGCGAAATATGCAGCAGCCCGTCTTTGCCAGGCAACAACTGCACGATGGCACCAAAATCGAGTAGCTTGAGTACCGTACCGTCGTACACCCGGCCGATCTCGACGTCTGCAGTGATGTCTTCGATGCGTTTCTTCGCGGCCGCACCTCCCTCGGAACTGACGCATGCAATGGATATCGTGCCGTCATCGGTGATCTCGATGGTCGTTCCGGTTTCCTCCTGGATGCCTCTGATTACCATTCCTCCCTTGCCGATTACGTCACGAATCTTCTCAGGGTTGATCTTCATCTTGATAATGCGCGGAGCAAAGCTCGATATTTCGCTGCGAGACCCGTCCAGCGCCTCACCCATGATCTTGAGGATGTGCAGACGCCCCTCGCGCGCCTGAGCAAGCGCGACCTGCATGATCTCCTTGGTGATCCCCTCAATCTTGATATCCATTTGCAGCGCGGTAATGCCGGCTTCCGTGCCTGCAACCTTGAAATCCATATCGCCTAGATGGTCTTCGTCGCCGAGGATGTCGGACAGCACTGCGAAACGGTTGCCTTCCTTGATCAGTCCCATCGCAATACCCGCGACGTGCGCTTTCATCGGGACCCCGGCATCCATGAGTGCAAGGCTCGATCCGCAGACGCTGGCCATCGAAGACGAACCATTGGATTCGGTCACTTCCGACACGACGCGGATCGAATAGGCAAACTCCTCTGGGCCGGGCAGCGTTGCCAGAATTGCCCGTTTGGCAAGACGCCCGTGGCCGACTTCGCGGCGCTTGGGCGCATTCATGCGGCCGGTTTCGCCGGTTGCGTACGGGGGCATGTTGTAGTGGAGCATGAAGCGCTCCTTGTACTCGCCCATCAGCGCGTCGATGATCTGTTGATCGCGTCCGGTTCCGAGCGTTGCCACGACGAGAGCTTGCGTTTCCCCGCGCGTAAACAGCGCCGATCCGTGCGTGCGTGGTAGCACCCCGACGCGAACGCTGATGGGTCGCACCGCGCGGGTATCCCTACCGTCGATTCGCGGCTCTCCGTCCAGGATCTGGTTGCGAACGATCTTTCCTTCGAGCCCAAAAATGATGTCGCCGACGAGATTCGAATCGAGTGGCGTTTCGGCGTCGGCGTTTACCTGGACCATGAGCTTGGCCCGGATCTCCTCCAACCGCGTGTTTCGAGCCTGTTTTTGGCGCAGGCGGTAGGCCTCGCGGAAATCGCTTTCGGCAAGTTCCGCAATCCGGCCGACCAGCGAATCGTGCCTTTCCGCCGGTTTCCAGTCCCAGACCGGTTTCGCCGCCATGTCGGCGAGCTCGTTAATAGCCTGAATTGCGGTCTGCATCTGCCCGTGCCCGAACACTACCGAACCGAGCATGATGTCTTCGGAGAGTTCCCGTGCCTCCGACTCGACCATGAGCACGGCGTGTTCAGTACCAGCGACTACGAGATTCAGCGCGCTAGTGCTGAGTTGGGTCGCAGTCGGATTCAGTACGTACTGACCGTCGAGATAACCGACGCGCGCCGCCCCGATGGGACCGTTGAACGGGATGCCGGAAAGGGTCAGCGCGGCAGACACGCCGATCATTGCCGGAATGTCGGGATCAACCTCCGGGTTGACCGACATCACCATCGCTATCACCTGGATCTCGTTATAGAAACCGTCGGGAAACAAGGGCCGGATGGGTCGGTCGATAAGGCGCGACGTCAAAACTTCCTTCTCTGAAGGTCTGCCTTCCCGCTTGAAAAAACCTCCCGGAATCTTGCCCGCGGCATACGTCTTTTCCACGTAGTCGACCGTGAGCGGGAAGAAAGCTTGACCGGGTTTTGGCTCGCGTTTGCCGACGACGGTGCACAGGACAACGGTGTCGTCCATGTTGACCATGACAGCAGCGTCCGCCTGGCGGGCGATCTCACCCGTTTCCAGCGTAACTTGATGCGCGCCGTAGCGAAATGATTTGGTAACAGGCTTCAAAGACATAGACATGAATTTTCCGATTTGGATTGCGCAGGTGGGGTGCGATTGCTTCCGCGCCGGTTTGTGGGACGAACGCCCAACCTAAAACGCCCACCGGCAAAACCGCGTGGGCGCTGACAGGAACGATTATTTTCGCAGGCCAAGCTTGTCAATAAGCTGCCGGTACTTGTCGGCATTCTTGCGCTTCAAGTAATCAAGCAGCTTGCGCCGTTGGCTGACGAGAGTGAGTAGCCCCCGTCGCGAATGGTGGTCCTTGATATTCGTCTTGAAATGGCCCGCGAGGCTATTGATGCGCGCCGTCAGCAGGGCCACCTGCACTTCCGGCGACCCGGTGTCGCCCTGGGCGCGCTGGTGGGTCGAGATTATTTGCGCCTTTTGCGCAACCGTAACTGGCATTCGAATTCGCTCCGTCGTAAAACACGTCATTTTAAGGCGAATTCAGCAGGTTCCACAAGGGTTTCGGCCAAGTCCCCGAGATTCGAGTGAGGCGCCATCTTGCTCTCAGACTGCCGTGAGAAGGCGCTTGGGATGTATCAGGCCAACTGCGTCGGCCAACGCCAATCCGAGGAATTCTCCGTCCTTCGCGTAGACCCGTACCCGGCCAGATGAAGTTCGGTCATCGGTCGGACCCTGAGGCGGCTCGACAGGCCGTCCATGCAAAAAAGCTGTTTGCAGATGTTCAGGCAGCCGTACCGCCGGCAGATGCCGAACCAGGACGTCGACCGGAAGCAACAGCCCGACGCGTTGTGCGATATCGAGCGCCTCGATATCCTCGAGTCGATGGGCTTGATCAAGGCTAAACGAACCCACCTCAGTCCTGACCAATCCAACGAGGTGTGCGCCGCACCCAAGCGCTTCGCCGACATCTTCGGCGAGCGTACGCACATAAGTGCCTTTGCTGCACGAGACCGAAAGCGTTGCACGGTCGCCCCTAAATTCGTCGAGTAACAAAGCGCTGATGCTGACCGTTCGGGCGGTCCTTTCAACCGCGACGCCCTTGCGTGCGTATTCGTACAGCGGCCGCCCGTCTCGTTTCAGCGCCGAATACATCGGCGGAACCTGGCTAATCTGTCCCCTGAATCGCGTTAACACCGCCTCGAACTGTTCGCGACTCACCGCCACCGGTCTTCTCTCCAGGATCTCGCCTTCGGCATCTCCCGTCGCCGTTCGCTCTCCCAGCAACAGGTGAGCGACATAGCCTTTGCCCGCATCGATCGCCTCACTGGAAAACTTGGTGGCGTCCCCGAAACACAGGACCAGCAGTCCGCCTGCCATTGGGTCAAGGGTTCCCGTATGCCCACCGCGCTCCGCTTGCAGCAGACGACGTGCTCGCTGCAGTGCCGCGTTGGAACTGATGCCGGAAGGCTTATTTAGCAGCAGCACCCCGTCAATACGACGCCCGTGCCGGCGTTTTGTGGTCATGGTGGGAAGATTCCTGAAGGGGCGCGATTCTAGCACCCTATCCCGCAGGAAAAATCAATCTGTCCGCTTCGCCCAGCAACGTTGTTCTCGTGTCTGCTGAAATCCGAATCTCTATCGGCGCATATAAACATCGGACTTCCGTATGGCTAGAATAGGAAAACTTGAAACATGATACCTGGGAAAATCGATGGAATTCAGCTCGAAGCCGGTCACCCTGTCGGTGGCGCCGAATGGTGCATTCAAGACCAAGAAGGATCATCCCAATCTGCCCACAACGCCAGCGGAACTCGCGGAAACCGCCGCGGCGTGCTGCGATGCCGGTGCCGCGATGATTCATCTCCATGTACGCGACCGCGATGGCGTGCATCTACTGGACCAGCATGCTTATGCTGCCGCCACAGCGGCCATACGCGGGGCCGTCGGACACAGCATCGTGATACAGATTACAAGTGAAGCAGCGGGTCGATATCAAAGGCATGAACAAATGGCAGTGGTGCGCGCGACGAAGCCCGAGGCAGTGTCGATTGCGATGCGGGAGATCGTGCCTGATTCGGCCGCGGAAACGGAAGCGGAAGGTTTCTACCGATGGCTGCGCAGCAACGGAACGCTGGTCCAGACGATACTTTTTTCATCCGATGAAGTCAGTCGTTATTACGAACTTCGCGAGCGTGGAGTTTTTGGGGACGGCAAAGATTTTCCGTTGTTCGTTCTCGGCCGTTATACGCCAGGGCAGATGTCGGCACCGGCAGATCTGTTGCCGTTTCTGTCGGTCTTTCGCAATGATGTTTCATGGGCCATGTGCGCGTTCGGGAGACGTGAGCACGCTTGCGCGATTACGGCAGCCGCGCTCGGCGGTCATGTGCGAGTGGGATTCGAGAACAACCTCACGCAGCCGGACGGAACTCTTGCGGCAGACAACGCGGCGCAGGTGCGTCGGGTCGCCGACGGAGTGGGAGCACTCGGGCTCCGGCTCGGAAATGCCAATGATCTTCGGGCGCTTTACTCCTGATCCTTGGACCTGTCTGCGACAGCGGAGTCGATCAACTGGGTCAATCGTACGCCACGCTCGACGGACGCGTCATATTCGAAGCGAAGCTCGGGCGTATTGTGTATGTTGATCCTGTGACCGAGGCTCGAGCGCAGAAACCCGGCAGCGCGCCGGAGTCCGGCCTGGGACCGCTCAAGCGCTTGTGAGTCTCCAAGCGTCGTGAAGTAGACCTTGGCATGGGCGAGGTCAGGAGAAACCTCCACGTCGGTTAGGGTTATTATGCCGACGCCGGGGTCCTTCAATTCCGTGCGAAGTATCTCCGAGAGTTCCCTTCGGATCTGTTCGGCGATACGTCGGAGGCGCGCTGGATTGGCCATAGCATCCTTACTTTCCGCAGACTGGAAGCGCCTTGGTCAATCCGGCCTGCCGGAGCGTCACTGCGCTGGGAACATTGGCCCATCGCAACCGCGCAACCAATCGGAATCGAAAACTGCGCACAAAACAAACTGTTCCGCCGGGTTCATCAACTCGGTCATGTAAGCGCCTAAAGCGTCCGCGCCACTTCCTGTACCTCGTATATCTCCAGCTGGTCGCCTTCCTTGATGTCGTTGTAATTCTTAAGCGACAAGCCGCATTCGAATCCAGCTTTGACCTCACGCGCATCGTCCTTGAACCGCTTCAGTGACTCGAGCTCTCCGTCATGAATTACCACGTTGTCACGAATCAGCCGCGCTCTGGAACCACGTCTGGCCACGCCTTCTACGACCATGCACCCGGCAATCGTGCCAACCGACGAGATCTTGTAGATCTGCCGGATCTGCACCAGTCCAAGTACCGACTCCTTCTTCTCCGGTGAAAGCATGCCTGAGAGTGCGGCCTTCACTTCGTCGACGGCTTCATAGATGATGTTGTAGTAGCGAATGTCGACACCGGAGTTTTCCGCGAGTTTGCGCGCCATACTGTCCGCGCGAGTGTTGAAACCGATAATGACAGCCTTCGAGGCTAGCGCGAGATTTACGTCGGATTCGGTAATGCCACCCACGGCGCTATGGACGACGTTCACTTTCACCTCGTCGGTGGAAAGTTTCTCGAGCGCATGCACGAGTGCTTCCTGCGATCCCTGCACGTCGGCTTTTATCAACAGAGAAAGCAGCTTCGCCTCATCTTCACCCATATTTTCCAAAATGTTTTCGAGCTTGGCAGCCTGCTTCTTCGCCAGCTTGACGTCGCGGAACTTGCCCTGACGGAAAAGCGCGATCTCCCTTGCTTTTTTTTCGTCGGCGAGAGCCACGGCCTCTTCCCCTGCCGCCGGAACGTCCGACAAGCCCTGAATCTCGACCGGAATCGACGGTCCGGCTTCCTGGACGTTCTTGCCGGTTTCGTCGGTCATCGCGCGCACGCGACCGAACGCTGATCCGACGAGCAGCACGTCTCCCCGTTTGAGCGTGCCGGATTGGACCAGTATCGTCGCCACCGGTCCGCGCCCCTTGTCGAGACGCGCCTCGATCACTATGCCTCGGGCATGCGCATCAACGGGTGCCTTCAGTTCGAGAATCTCAGCCTGAAGAAGTACCTGCTCGAGCATTTCATCGATGCCGACCCCCGTCTTCGCCGATAACTGCATGAACGGCGAATCGCCACCGTATTCCTCGGGGATGACGCCTTGCGCTACGAGTTCCTGCTTTACGCGGTCGGGATTGGCCTCCGGCTTGTCGATCTTGTTGATCGCCACGACGATGGGCACGTTAGCCGCTTTTGCGTGGCGGATCGCCTCGACCGTCTGCGGCATTACCCCATCATCCGCAGCAACGACGAGGATGACAATGTCGGTCGCCTTTGCACCGCGCGCGCGCATGGCCGTAAACGCCTCATGGCCGGGGGTGTCCAAGAACGTGACCATTCCGCGCGGCGTACGAACGTGGTAAGCGCCTATATGCTGAGTTATTCCACCTGCCTCGCCGGCCGCCACTTTCGCGCGCCGAATATAATCAAGCAACGAGGTCTTGCCGTGATCGACATGGCCCATCACGGTCACGACGGGAGCTCGCGGACTTAGTTCTGATTCCTGATGTTCGGGCGTGTCCTCCAGATACGCATCGGGCTCGTCGAGCCGGGCGGCGACCGCCTTGTGTCCCATTTCCTCGACCACGATCATGGCGCTTTCCTGGTCCAGGACTTGGTTGATGGTAACCATCTGGCCAAGCTTCATCAGTACCTTGATGACCTCGGCCGCCTTGACGGCCATCTTATGTGCAAGGTCCGCAACGGTGATGGTTTCCGGAACGTGCACTTCGCGCGTCACCGGCTCGATCGGAGCCGAAAACTGGTGCGCCATTTCCGCGCCCGTGGTGCCTCCGCCCCCGGATGGCTTGTGCCGCGTACCCTTGGGGCTGTGCCAGCCCGAAGCGCCCTGGACGTCGCCGCGCGTCTTTATCGTGCGCCGCTTGGCACTCTCATCCTTCCAGACCGTAACTTCCTTCTTCTTGGCCTTCTTGTCGCCCGCAGCCTCGGCGACTTTCGGTTTGTGTAATGTGGTATCGGTTCCGGGCGGCTGGGCTGCCGGCTGACTCGGGACCTGACCGGCGGCTGGACTCTGCACAGTCGCCTGCTGTTCTTCAACAGCTTTCTTCTGCTCGGCCTCACGTTGCTCGGCCAGCTGGCGTTCGCGCTCCTGCTTTTCGGCGATCTCGGCGGCTTGCCGCGCCGCAAGTTCCGCGTGCCGGCGTTCCTCCTCCCGGCGCAGTTCGGCCTGGACCGCGGCATCGGACTCGGCGACTGACGGAGCCGCCTCGACGGCGCCCAGCGCAGACGCCTCGGGCGCTTCGCGCTTGACGAAAACGCGCTTCTTCTTGACCTCGACCTGTATGGTGCGCGCTTTGCCGCGCGCGTCCGACTTCTTGATGATCTCGGAAGTATGCTTTCGCGTGAGGGTGATCTTGGTCTTCGGTTCGACTGTACCGTGAGCCTTGCGCAGATATTCGAGCAGCTTGGACTTGTCGTTCTCCGAAAGGACGTCCTCGGCGAGCTGCTTGTCGACGCCGGCCGCACGAAGCTGTTCAAGCAGCACCCGCGGCGGGACTTTCAGTTCACCGGCAAATTGGGCAACGCTAGTCTGTGCCATGTGTGTCAATCAACCTTCCGCGAACCAATGGGCACGCGCGTTCATGATCAGCGTCTTAGCACGCTCCGGATCGATGCTGGCCAGTTCCAGCAGATCGTCCACGGCGAGGTCCGCCAGATCGTCTCGAGTCTTGACCCCGGACTCCGCGAGCTTTGCGGCAAGTTCGGCGTCCATGCCCTCAAGGCTGAGCAGATCCGCATCGACGTTCTCCGCGAGTTCCTCGCTCGCTATGGCCTGCACCAGCAGCGCGTCGCGAGCGCGGCTCCGAAGCTCGTTTACGGTGGCCTCGTCGAAAGATGCGATCTCGAGCATCTCCTGGATTGGCACGTATGCGACTTCTTCCAACGTAGAAAAACCCTCTTGGATCAGTATGTTAGCTACCTCTTCGTCGATGTCGAGCTTGTCCATGAAGAGCTGACGCACGGTTGCGGTCTCTTCGTCAGTCTTCTTCTGGGACTCGTCCTCGGTCATCAGATTAATGGTCCAACCGGTCAGTTCCGACGCAAGCCGAACGTTTTGCCCTGCTCGCCCGATCGCGATGGCAAGATTTTCCTCGTCCACGACAACGTCCATCCCGTGCTTTTCTTCGTCAACAAGAATGCTCGAGACTTCCGCAGGAGCGAGCGCGCCGATCACGAATTGCGCAGGGTCAGGCGACCAAAGCACGATATCCACGCGCTCCCCGGCCAGTTCCTGGGTAACCGCCTGCACACGGGAACCTCGCATTCCCACACAGGTTCCGATCGGATCAATGCGTCTGTCATTCGTAAATACGGCAATCTTGGCGCGCACTCCCGGGTCGCGTGCTGCGGACTTGATTTGCAACAGCCCTTCCTCGATCTCGGGCACCTCGAGGCGGAACAATTCGGTAATGAATTCTGGCGCCGTGCGCGACAGAATGAGCTGTGGTCCGCGAACACCGCGATCGATGCGTATCAGGCAGGCTCGGACGCGATCACCCACTCGCAGGTTTTCCTTCGGGATAATCTGGTCTCTCGGCAGACGCGCCTCGAGCCGGCCCACCTCGATGATTCCGTCCCCGCGCTCCATGCGTTTGATGGCGCCGGTGACAAGTTTCTCGTCCCGCGCGAGAAAATCGGCCAGCATTTGCTCTCGTTCGGCGTCCCGGATCCGCTGCAGTATCACCTGCTTCGCCGCCTGCGCGCCGATCCTGCCGAACTCGATCGGCTCCAGTTGCTCCTCGATGTACTCGTCGATTTGAATGTCGGCATATTGCTTTTGCGCCTCGATGAGGCCGATCTGGTAGGCGGGATATTCGACCGCGTCATCCGCTACCACCTGCCAGCGGCGGAAAGATTCGAAATCGCCGGTATCCCGGTCTACCGTGACCCGTACTTCGACGTCCTCGCTGAAGCGCTTCTTGGTCGCCGAGGCGATCGCCATCTCCAGCGCACCGAACACTGTTTCTTTGTGGACGTTCTTCTCGCGCGCCAGCGCGTCAACCAGTAACAACAATTCGCGACTCACCCTGACCTCCTGCGCTGCATATGGTACTTGGGAACCAGACGTGCCTTGTCCAAGTTTGCCAGCGCGAGCAATATCGGCGCGCCGTCTACTTCGATTTCGATCTGCTCCCCGATCACTTGATGAAGCACGCCGACGAACCTCCGCCGCCCGTTGATCGGCACGCGAAGCTGAACCTCCGCCTCCTGGCCCGAAAACCGTACGAAATCGGCAGGTTTCCTGAGCTTTCTATCCAGGCCCGGGGAGGACACTTCCAATCGATCGTAGTCGATCCTCTCCACCTCCAGCACGCGTTGCAGCTGCCGGGTTACCGCCTCGCAATCAGCAAGCGTGATGCTCGCGCCGCTGTCGCTGAGGCGGGCATCAGGCTGCGTCGACGAACAATGTTCATCTAACTTATCAATAAACACTCGTAACATCCTACCACGATTAGATAAATTAAAATCTGCAAGCTCGTAGCCAAGGCCGGTGACTGTTCGTTCCAGCAACTGTTCCAGCGCGTTTAGACGAGTATCCGTAACCAACCCCATAAATAAAAAAAGGGCCCGAACAGCCCATTTACAAAAACCTCAAACTAGTTCCCGCACCCGTGCATCTGCTAAAGCAGCCGGATTGTAGCAAAAAAGAGACGCTTAAACAATGGCAAACGCGCCATCATTGATGTGGCAATCCGTCTCGCCGCCCCCTATCGGGTTTGTTTGCCGGCATCGAGGCCCCTGAGCAGGGTCGCAACGGCGCTGGGCCTCAGTTCGACCCACTTGCCGCGATGCAACGTACTGGGTAGCGCGAGTGGGCCGAATCGGGTTCGAATCAGTCGGCTTACGCCCAGGCCCAAGGCCTCGAACATCCGCCGTACTTCCCGGTTGCGCCCTTCAGTGATCATAACCTGGTACCAGCGGTTCGCCCCTCGACCTCCGCGCGCTTCGATAACTTCGAATTTCGCCGACCCGTCGTCGAGCATTATGCCGCGTCGCAGTCTTTCTGTCTGTTCGGGCGACAGTTCGCCAAGTACCCGAACCGCATACTCGCGTTCGATGCCGCCACTGGGGTGCATGAGGCGGTTGGCGAGTTCCCCGGAGGTGGTAAAGACCAGCAATCCGCTGGTGTTGAAATCGAGACGACCGATCTGGATCCAGCGTCCGTTACGTACTGCGGGAAGCCGATCGAAGACCGTGGGACGCCCGTGCGGATCGCGCAGCGTCGATATCTCGCCCGCCGGCTTGTAGTAGATCAGCACCCGGGGAAGACGCTCGGGACTCCTGACGACCCTAATTGGAAGACCATCCAGTGCAATGCGATCAATGCTGCTAACGCGCTCTCCAAGCGTGGCAACGCGACCGTTTACCGTTACGCGCCTCGCGGCAACGGCCGCGTCCATGAGGCGACGCGAGCCCATGCCGGCCCGCGCAAGCACCTTGTGCAGCTTTTCCGGCGCGGCAACGAGCCGCGCGGCATCAGGCCTTTTCCGGGGCCGTCTCAGCGGGACGTTCGGCGGGCTCGCCGGCCCGCGCTTCCGGGAAGACCTCTTCGTTGCTGGGGGCGGCATTCAAATCCAATGTTCGGGCAATATCCTCAAGCGGCGGCAGCTCCTGCAGCGAGCGCAGTCCCAGATCATTGAGAAAGTCCTTGGTGGTGGCATACAGCGCCGGACGTCCGGGCACATCTCGGTGTCCCACGACATCAATCCAACCTCGCTGTTCCAGTGTGCGCATGATACCTGGGGACACGGTAACCCCGCGGATGTCTTCGATATCCCCGCGTGACACCGGCTGTCGGTAGGCTATGATCGCAAGGGTCTCAAGCACCGCGCGTGAGTATCTTGGGGGCCTTTCCGGGTTGATTCGTTCGAGATATTTCTGGAAAGACGGGCGCGTCTGAAACCGCCACCCGGTTGCCAAATTGACCAGTTCCACCCCGCGCTCTCTCCAGTCGTCGCGCAACTCGTCGAGTAGTCGGCGGAGTGTATCAGCGCCTATATCCTCGTCGAACATGCGTCTGAGTTCGGCTATCGACAGCGGCGACTGGTTGGCAAGCAACGCCGTCTCGAGAACGGTCTTTACCTCATTCGGATTGAGCATAGGCAAGCTTCACATAGATTGGTGCATAGGGCATGGCCTGCGTGAATTCGATCAGGCTCTCGCGGGCCATTTCCAGCACGGCGAGAAAACTCACGATAAGCACCGCGACACCGCGACCGGGATCGAACAGTGTGGTGAACTCGACAAATCCGGCCCCGGAAAGTCGTCGCAAAATGGCGCTCATGTGTTCGCGCACGGAAAGTTCTTCACGAGTGATGCGGTGATGCTGCGTGACGCGCGCTCGCGTAAGCAGTGATCGCCATGCGGATTCAAGATCCGCAGCGCAGACGTTCGGGACCCGTTCCGTCAGAGTCTGTTCGATCCACACCTCGACGCAGAAATAGTCGCGCCCCACCTGGGGCAGCTCGTCGAGTTTGCGCGCCGCCTGCTTGACTTTTTCGTATTCGATCAACCGGCGAACCAGTTCGGCGCGCGGATCTTCTTCGCCCTGCTCCAGTGCCCTCGGTCGCGGCAGCAGCATTCGCGACTTGATCTCCATGAGCATAGCCGCCATGACAAGGTACTCAGCGGCGAGCTCCAGGTTCTTGCGCCGCATTACCTCGACATACTCGAGGTACTGCTCGGTGAGCCGTGCCATCGGGATATCGAGAATATCGACGTTGGCCTTGCGAATAAGATACAACAGCAGGTCAAGCGGGCCTTCGAAGGTTTCAAAGAACACCTCCAGAGCGTCCGGGGGGATATACAGATCCGACGGCAGCTCGGTAAGTAGCTGGCCGTGGATCTTGGCCGTCGCGACCGGCGTCGGAATCGTCGCCTGCACGCCGTGTTGCTGGAGAGCCTGGCTCATGAACGGCCAGTCAGGTGTAACTCAGGCCCATCGCATCGCGCACTTCGCGCATGGTCTCGTGCGCCAGGCGACGGGCCTTCTCGCAGCCATCGGCGACAATGTTTCGCACCAACGTCGGGTCATCTAGATAACGCTGCGCACGCGCGCGCATGGGCGCCTGTTCGGCGAGGACGGCATCGATTACCGGCTGCTTGCACTCCAGGCAACCAATCCCCGCGGACCGGCAGCCCTGCTCGACCCAGGCTCGAGTGTCGTCGGTGGAATAGACAAGGTGAAATTGCCAGACCGGGCACTTGGCGGGGTCGCCGGGGTCGTTGCGTTTTACGCGCGCGGGATCCGTAGGCATGGTTCGAATCTTCCTTGTCACCGATTGCTCGTCCTCGCGCAGCCCGATCGTGTTGTCGTAGGACTTGGACATTTTCGCACCGTCCAGCCCAGGGAGTTTAGACGACTCGGTGAGCAGTACGCCCGGCTCCACCAGAATAAGGCGACCTCCGCCTTCGACATAACCGAAGAGCCGCTCGCGATCCGCCACGGAAAGGTTCTGCTGCTCCACCAACAGCGCCCTCGCAGCCGCCAGCGCTTCCTCGTCCCCTTGCTCCTGGTAGCGGGTACGCAGCTTCTCGTAGAGTTTGGCTTTTCTGCTTCCCATCTTCTTGGCCGCGGCCCGTGCTTTGTCATCGAAGCCGGGCTCGCGCCCGTAGACATGGTTGAACCTCCGGGCGATTTCGCGCATCAACTCGATGTGCGGTACCTGATCTTCGCCCACGGGAACGAACTTGGCCCGGTAAATGAGGACGTCGGCCGCCTGCAGCAAGGGATAGCCGAGAAAACCATAGGTGGACAGGTCGCGATTGGACAACTTCTCCTGTTGCTCCTTGTAGGTCGGAACTCGCTCCAGCCATCCAAGCGGCGTGATCATCGACAGCAGCGTGTGCAATTCGGCATGCTCCGGAATTCGCGACTGAATGAACAGTACGGCCTGCGCCGGATCGATTCCCGCGGCCAGCCAGTCGACGACCATATCCCAGATGTGCTGCTCGATCACATCCGGTGTGTCGTAATGAGTGGTGAGTGCGTGCCAATCGGCGACGAAAAACAAGCATGGGTACTCGCTCTGCAGACGCGCCCAGTTCTTGATTGCGCCGTGGTAATGCCCCAGATGAAGGGTACCCGTAGGGCGCATTCCGGAGACGACTCGTTCTTCGTACATTCTCTTCCTTCAAAGCTGGAAAAGGGCCGCGATGAGTCCAATGGAGAATTGGATCATCGGACTCAGAATCAGGCCAAGCACATTCGTAAAAATCAGCAACAACAGGATCGGCAGCCCAAAGCGCTCAAGGCCGGCATACTTGCTGGCGAGACTATCCGGCAGCAGGCTGAACGCGATGCGCCCGCCGTCCAGCGGCAGGATCGGCAGGAGATTGAGGACCATCAGCACGATGTTCACGGTAACACCCGCCTCGGCCATTAGACTCGCCGGAAGCGTGAAGATATTCGGAGGCAAAGATACGGCAAGTTTGAGTACGATCGCCCATGCCAATGCCATCAGGAGATTCGCCGCCGGTCCCGCCGCCGCAACCCAAAGCATGTCCCGTTTCGGGTTGCGAAGGGCGTGAAAGTTGACCGGTACCGGTTTTGCCCATCCGAAAAGAAATCCACCGCCGAAGAGTTTGCTGGTCACCAGGATCACAAGTGGCACTATTATCGTGCCCACCATGTCGATATGTCGCACCGGGTTCAGACTGATACGTCCCAGCCGCCACGCCGTGAGGTCTCCGAAGTAGCGCGCAACGTAACCATGGGCGGCTTCGTGAAGGGTGATGGCAAAAATGACGGGAATGGCGTAGATCGCAATCGTCTGGACGAGATTGAATTCCATAGGCAGGCCCGAATCGAGGCCAAAATGGCAGGGGTGGACGCGGAATGATTCATTTTAGCAGAGGCGGTTCGCGATGCAGCTCCGTACCCCACGTCTTGCGTTGTCCTGTTCAGTTGGTCGAGCCCAGCAGCGACAGGTCTCCCTTGCCCTGACGTACGATCACCGCGTCTTCTCCGGTAAGATCAATAATGGTCGTCGGTTCGATGCCGCAGGGTCCACCATCAATGACTAGATCGAGGTCACGCTCCAAGTGCTCGCGAATCTCCTCGGCATCATTCGGCGGCAGTGTTCGCCCCGACAGCATCAGCGTCGCCGATAACAGCGGCGCGTCCAGTTCCTCGAGCAGCGCGCTTGCGACAGGATGGTCGGGAACACGCAGACCAATGGTCTTGCGCCGCGCGTGCAAAATCCGCCTTGGCAGTTCGCGCGTGCCCTCAAGGATGAAGGTGTAGCTCCCTGGGGTAAGCGCTTTAAGCAATCGAAAGCGCGCGTTGTCCACCCGAGCGTAAGTTGCGATTTCAGACAAGTCGCGGCACATGAGAGTCAGATGATGGCGCTCGTCGAAATTACGCAGACGCCTCAGGCGAGCCAGCGCATCGGTGTCTCCCGTCTTGCATCCGAACGCGTAGCAAGAATCCGTCGGATAGGCGATTACCCCGCCGTCGCGAAGGATCCGCGCCGCCTGGACAATCAGCCGGCGCTGGGGGTGAGTCGGGTGGATGACAAAGTATTGGGCCATAGCGATGCCGTGCTGCGAATCAGGAGCCCGGCCCCGCAGTGCGTACTACAAGGCTTTCCATACGGGTTTCAGATCCTCAGGAAGCTGCGCAATCGCGCCGAGTTCGATTCGGCTCTCGCCAGGTCCGTGAAAATCCGAACCCCGCGAGGCGAACATGCCGAATTTCCGCGCCAGGTTGGCGTACAAAACGCATTCCTGGAAAGTGTGGTTGGGCGTGATAACTTCGATGCCGAGACCGCCAAGATCCGAGAATTCTTTCATGAAGCGGTGTAATTCATCGCGCGTGAACCGGTAGCGAGCAGGATGTGCAAGCACCGCAACTCCGCCGGCCTTTCGAATCCATGTGATCGCATTCTCGAGGCTCGCCCACTGGTGCGGTACGAAGCCCGGTTTGCCCCGTACAAGGTAGCGCTTGAATACGCTGCCCACGTCGCGTGCGCAGCCCATTTCCACAAGACAGCGCGCAAAGTGAGATCGACCGATGAGATCGGGGTTCCGCGCGTGGCGCGTCGCGCCTTCAAGCGTTCCAGGAATTCCTGCATCAGCGAGCGATCTGGCCATCTGGGCTGCGCGCCGTGGACGCCCGCCGCGTACCCATTGCAACCCTTGTTCCAGCGTCTCATCCTCTGTGCTTATCCCGAGCCCCACAATGTGAATCGAAGTTTCGTTCCACGTCACGGAGATCTCGACACCGGGCACGAAGCGCAGGTCTGCATCATGGGCGGCTGCTGACGCCTCCCGAAGTCCATCGGTAACGTCGTGATCGGTCAACGCCAGTGTAGTGACACCCTTGGCGTGTGCCCTCAGCACCAGTTCGGCTGGCGCAAGCAGACCGTCAGAGGCTCGCGAGTGGCAGTGCAGGTCGACATTCTCCATCGGGCGTGGATCATAGCATGCACCCAACCCCAATCCGCTCTGATCCGGACGCAGTCGGACACTCAGTTCAAAGCACCGAGCAGAAAATCCTCGATGATTGCGGCCGCGAGCTCGGGCTGATCATGGTGAATTGCGTGTCCCGAGGCCGGAATGACCCTGTCCATGAGACTAGAAAAACAAGCCTTCCGACTGTCGCGATCCGACACCGACATTCGCAGCGCGCTCGCATTCTGTGATGACTCGCCTTGCATCCACAGGACCGGTGCGGTCACCGCACGCCAGCACGCTTTGGCTTCTTCCAGCCGGTAAAGCACCGGATTAATCAGCTTATGACCAGGGTCGGCGCGAAGCTCGATTCGTCCCGTTTCCGTGGCTGCCCCCCAGTGCCTGGCAAGAAACAGCGCCCGCTCGTGCGTCAGCCGATCGTTGTTTGCGCGCAGTTTTTCCGCGAGTTCCTCGAAGGAACCGTAGTCGCGCAAACGAGCGCCGCTTCGGATCTGATCGAGCCAGCGGGCATAGCGCCGCGGTGCGTCCTCCGGACGTGAATCCACGAGTCCGAAACCTTCCATATTGGCCAGGCGCGCAACGCGCTGGGGCCGGATGCCGGCGTACATCGTGGCGACATTGCCGCCCATGCTATGACCGGCGAGCAGCACCGGTTCGGTCGGCTGGAAATGTTCCAATATCGCATCAAGATCCGCGAGGAAATCCGGGATCCAGTAGCAGTCACCGCCTCCTCTACTGGACAATCCGTAACCTCGCCAGTCCGGGGCTATCACATGCCAGGGGTGTCTGAACGCATCGACCATGAACTGGAACGACGCGGACACGTCCATCCAGCCGTGCAGCAGAAACAACTTGGCCTGTCCGGGCGCACCCCAGCAGCGGCAGTGGTACGTAAGTCCGCGAATGGCGAGATAGACGGAATCGCTTGATTTCATCTGCAGTCTCAGTGAATTTGGAGCCGCAGATGGTAGCAGGAGACGAGCGGATCGCGTGCCCGGGTTTAGTTTTGGCTCTGCTATCATCACCGCTTCGCGTCGAACGCCGTGTTGCAGGAACAGTATGGCCGTCTACTCGCTTGGCGAAAGAAAGGTCACGTTTCAGGGCGGGCAGTGGTACATCGCCGACAATGCGGCTGTGATCGGTTCGGTCGTCATCGGCAATCAAGCCAGCGTCTGGTTCAGCGTAGTGATCCGCGGCGATGCTGAACTGATCACGGTCGGAGAGCGCAGTAATATCCAGGATGGCTCCGTACTCCACGCCGATCAAGGCACGCCTGCGACGCTCGGGCGCAACGTGTCGGTCGGCCACAACGCGATGCTGCACGGCTGCGTTATCGGTGATGGAAGCCTGATCGGAATCAATAGCGTCGTACTGAACCGCGCCGTCGTAGGACGATCGACCATCATAGGCGCCAACACGCTCATTCCCGAGGGCAAGTCGATTCCCGATGGGGTCCTGGTTCTGGGATCCCCCGCGAAGATCGTCCGCCAACTCACGCTTGAAGAGAAGGACAGTCTGCTGGTAATCGCGGAAGGATACGTGCAGCGCGCCCGCCTTTTCCGCGAACGGTTGCAACGCCAGCAAATCTGACCGAAACGCAACCAGCGCTTACGGTGCGGTCGGGTTCCCACTTGGGCGCGAGGCGGATGCCTCCGTCGAGTCGGATGGTCTCGCCGTTGAGCATCACATTCTATAAGTCGCCTGGCCGATTTGGCCGTCGAGGGCGGCGACGGACGCTGTGTTGACTATCACCCCGCGCTCGCCCGCAGGGTTCGGCTGCCCCTTCGCCATGGCCGCTGCCGCGAGCCGGATCATGTTGAAGCTGCCTATCAGATTGACGATCACGCAGCGCGGAGACCATCAGCGCTTCTTGGCGTCGCCCTTCTTCTTCTCCGGCAGCAGTTGCGCGCGTTCGTGCAGCAGGGGTTCGACGGTCGACTTGGAAACTAGATAAGTCCAGCGCTCGAGCTGCTTTTCCCACTCAAGCTTTTTCAGGAGCCTCGAGCGACTATCGGCAAATGTCTTGTCCTGCTTCTTCTTTTCTTCAGCCGTTTCGCCTTTCTTCGCTTTGCGCTCGGATGGGGGCCCGCCGGTGACCGATAACGCAATGAATACGCGGTTCGCCGCCGCCTTGCCGCCGATCCGCAACGTATAGTTCAAACCATCAAAGGTTTCGGCCCTGACAGTGACAGGTCGGGTCATTCCCGCAGCGGCAGCGCTTGGATCCGTCACCACGTCATCGAGAGTCATCCCCTGCAGTGCGCCGACCGCGTCCTGCGCCTTCTGTAAATCCGGTTTTGCGCCACCCGCCAGCTTCCAGTCCTGGGACTCACTTTCGCGCGACAGGGTAAATCGCCTGCTGCCATCGGCCCCCGTGACCGCAACCGACTTGACCCGTTCGGCGCGGATCAGGTTCTTGGAAAGCCACGCCTCGGGTTTCGCATCGGCCGTTCCCAAGGAATCGGAAACAAGCGCAACGCTCCCCGTTTCCTTCCCCTGCATTACGTAACGGCCCGTCGGTATCGCCTGGTCCGCCGATGGGCCTGAGGCGGCAGTCTGCGTCGCTACCTGTTTGCCAAGTAACAGTTTGGCGATCACCTTCCCTGCACGGTCCTTCAATTCCAAACTCGTGCCCGCACCCGTCGCTGGCATCGAGTCGGGGTCCAACAGGTCCAGACGCGCCCGTTGCGCCGGCGCCACGGGCTCTGTCTGCACAATCTTCAGTTCTATGAGTTTGAGCAATAACTCGCGTACGCGCTCAATGTCAGCCGGGAAATCGGCACGCTCTTCGATCGCCCACACATCGTCACGCCGCACCAGAGTGAGCCTGCCAGATGCGTTGCGGAGCGCAAACCCGACAACATCCTCGAGCTTGACTCCGGGCAGGAGCTTCTGACCAATACGCGTGTCGGTTTTCTTCCACGCCGTTCGCTGCGTGTCCGCGAGCCAAGCGCCTCCGCCCGCCAGCACGACCAGTGCGACGACGAGAATGAGCAGCTGTTTTCGGGTCATCGGGCCACCCGTCTGCTTTTGCGCGCAAAGCCGAAAATCAGCCCTGCCAGAGCTATCAGAATAGGCATCAGCGCGATATTCGCGACCTTGGTCCAGAGTTCCAGCGCCTCGCTGTCCGCACGCAGCTCTTTGCGGACCTCCTTGAGCTCACGCCGTGTCTTCACCGCCTTGGCGCGGAAGCTTTCAAGTTCTGCCTGCTGAGCGGTCGAAAGTATGGCGGTCTGCCCTGGAGCCTTCTGCTTCTGCAGTGCTTCGAGCTTTCCTTGCGCTTGTGCCAGGCTTTCCTCGAGTTCCTTGATCTTGCCGACGTAGCGCTGCTGAGCACGCGCCTCCATTTCGCGGATCACTGTAAGTGGCCGCGACGCGGTTGCGCGGGTGCGCAAACTGATGAGGCTTGCGTCGCCGGCCACCTGCTCGACCAGGGCCTGGCCGAAGGCGAGATTGCCGTTTTGTGGCACCACGATTCGTTGTCCAAAAACCTGCTGTACGGTCACCGACGCGGCATCATTGAGGAAATCACTGTCGCCGATCAACACCACTGCATTTTCGTCCCTCGATGCACTCAGATGAGGCGAAGGCGCCGCCGTGTCGGCGTTCGTCTTGACTGGCTTCGGCGTGTCCTTGTCCGATGTCGTCTTGGGACGGGCTGGGGGACCATCTGGAAATGCCGTCTTGAACTTGCCTGTCAACCTCACGGCGATCGGGTACGCCTTGCCCGAGGGCTTGAAGTCTTTGACGGCGGCGTCCCCCTGCGTCATAGCAGCAGACGAATCCGTAAGCTTGGCAAAGGTAGATGACTGCAAAAGCACCGTCTCTTTGAGTCCAGCCGTCGGCGTGCCACTGAACGCTCCCGCGAACGGGAACAACATGAAGCCAAGCCCATTCGTTGTGACGTCATCGTGGTTGAAAGCACTGCCCGAAAGCGCCAGGAGCGTAGGCATGGACCTGGTTCCAAATCCCGAAATGAACTGCATATCGCTCACTATCTTTGTGGCATCGAAGCCAAGACCCCATCCCTTGAGCAACCGGTCGAGCGTCGAGGAAGTGCCCCCTTCGGGGCCCCTCACGCCCGGCATTCGATCAAAATAGGCATAGGCGTCAAGCAGGGCGATCAACCTTCCTCCGCGCAGCACAAACTGATCGACGGCGTATTGCGTCGACTCGGTAATGCCGCGCGGGTTGATAACGAGCAGCGCGCCGATGTCATCGGGAATCTTTTCCACATCCAGTTCGACTTGCTTGACGTCGTAGTCCCGCTTGAGTTCCGATATGAACACCCACTGCTCCTGCGGGGGCATCCCCATCATCGGGTAGCCACCTGTGCCGAACACCGGCATTGGCGTCATGACCCCGATAACAGGTTTTTTGGCTGTCGTCGTTCGGCTAATCGCACGCGTAAGGTCGTATTCGAGAAGCCGCTCGCGGTCCAGCGTCAGGACGGGTAACGCAAACTTATGATCCAACTGGCTGACTGATAAACCGAGGTAAAACCTGTCGCCAGCCGCGGTGACCTGGGCCTCGACCCCGTCCAGCGCGGCCGAGTCCTCGGCGTCGGAATCCGGTTGCGGATCGAACTTTTCGATGATGATCTTTCCGCCCGATATCTGCCTGAATTCGCCGAGCATGTCCTCGACCCGGCGACCGAAAGCCTTCAACGCCAGCGGCACGGTTGCGTCGCTTTGACTGAAATAGAGTCGAATTTTCACCGGCGATTCGAGCTTCGAAATTACGCGCCGTGTACCTTCGGAAAGCGTGTAAATCTTTCCCTCGGTCAGGTCGATCCGCTGCTTGAATGCGCCGAGGATGAAGTTCGCCAGCACCAGGATCACGAATAGAAGCAGTACCCCACCTGCGGAGTACAGAGCTGTCCGGTTGTCTTTCAGCATGTTTTCCTCTTCAACTGCGAACGCGGCGGGCGAAGCATCGGGGCAGAGAGCGTGGCTTCCTCATCCGGCCCGGTGGCTGCGGATGATGACGTCGGTTGTAAACAGCGCGAACACCATCAGCGACACGAAATAGAGCACATCCCGCGTATCGATGACGCCCTTTTGCAGGCCGTCAAAGTGGGTGAGAACCGAAAATCCCGCAATCGCCTCGACAACCGCCGGGCTGGCCCAGCGCGCGAGAATGTCCGTCACCGGGTTGAACCCCACCAGAATGAGGATGAGGCCGAGCATGACGGCTATGATGAAGCTCACTACCTGGCTGCGCGCCAGCGCGGAGGTCATGCAACTCAACGCGAGATAGGCGCCGGCCAACAGCAGACTGCCGAGGTAACCGCAAGCGATCACGCCGTTGTCGGGCTCTCCAAGTACATTGACCGTAATCACCACCGGGAAGGTAAAAGCCAGCGCAATGGCGAGAAACAGCCAGGATGCAAGAAACTTCCCCAGTATCGCCTGCGCAGTCGTCACCGGAAGGGTCAGCAGCAACTCGATTGTTCCGAGTCGCCGCTCGTCAGCCCAGAGGCGCATGCCAACGGCGGGCACCAAGAACAGGAACAGCCACGGCATCCAACCAAAGAACGAACCAAGCGACGCTTCGCTGCGTTCGAAAAAACCACCGAATACGAAGGTAAAGACGCCAGCCAGCAGCAGATAGATCACAAGAAACACGTATGCGAGCGGCGACTCGAAATAGGCGGCGATTTCGCGGCGGGTAATGGTACATATTACGGCCCAGGAGTTCATGCGACCTCCTTCGCCGAATTGGCGGCGCCTGCAGTATCGGACAACGTTATCGCCCGGAAGAAATCGTCCAACCTTCCAGTTTCCGAGCGGGCTTTCAACTCATCGGGGGTGCCGTTCGCGACAATCCGGCCGCGGTCGATGATGATCGCGCGGGTGCATACGGCTTCGACCTCCTCGAGAATGTGGGTCGAAAAGATGATGGCCTTGCTTTCCCCCATGCGCCGGATGAGCGTGCGCGCCTCATGCTTCTGGTTCGGGTCGAGTCCATCGGTCGGTTCATCCATAACGAGCACTTCGGGGTCATGGATGATCGCCTGCGCGAAACAGGTGCGATGTCGGAATCCCTTGGACAGCGTTTCGATCGACTGATTGATAACGGACTCCAAAGAACAGGTCTCGACGGCACGCCATACCGCACGCGTGCGCTCATCGCCGCGCAGTCCCCGGATCTCGGCTGCGAAATTAAGGAATGAGCGCACGGTCATCTCCTGATAGGATGGTGCCGCCTCGGGGAGATAGCCTATCCTTCGCTTTCCGGGGAGCGGATCTTCTGCCATGTCGAATCCGCAGACGCTCACCTTGCCGGAAGTCGGCGGAATGAAGCCAGTGATCATACGCATGGTCGTCGACTTGCCTGCGCCGTTCGGTCCCAGGAAGCCGAGCACTTCGCCCTTGCTTACTTCGAAAGAAACATCGTCTACGGCGCGCTTCGCGCCGAATACCTTGGTCAGGTTTTCAACCTTGATCACCGCGGTTCTCCATTCAGGTCTCCGTCTCGCGAGGCCGCTTCGGCATCACTGATCCACTCCCCGGCCGCAAGGTCTGGCCCCCCTTGGGTTTGTTGCGCGCATCTTCGGCAACGGCCTTCTGTGGTTCGGACGCAATATTTTTCGACCCGCAAGTATAAGGACCTGCCCCACGATTGCAAGTCCGGGGCGAGTCCGATGCTCACCAGACCCTGCCCATGGGAGAAAGTTCCCGAGGCTATAACGCGAGGCAGGCGCTGCGCACCGAATCGTTGTCTCTCAGCTCTGAAACGCCGCCGCAAAAACGAATGCTGCCTTTCTCGATGATGTACGCCCGGTCAGCCACGTCCTCGGCGAAATGCAGATTCTGCTCTGACAGCAGCACTGCGAGCCCTTGGGACTTCATTTCCTTAATCGCCGCGACCATAGCATCGACGATGACCGGCGCCAGTCCCTCAGAGGGCTCATCCAGCAGGACGCACGCCGGATTGCCCATCAGCGTGCGTGCGATGGTCAGCATCTGCTGCTCGCCGCCTGACATCTGGGAGGCGGGCCGCGCAGACATTTCTGCCAGATTGGGAAACAACTTGTACAGTTGCTTCACGGTCCAGGCTGGAAGTCCTTTCCTCGCGGGCTGACGCCCTACCTCGAGATTTTCCGAAACCGTGAGGTCGGTGAAAATCCGCCGGTCCTCGGGAACGTAGCCCAGGCCGCGCTGGGCAATCTGGTACGGTCTCAGTCCATCGATGCGCTCACCGCGAAACACCACTTCGCCTCCCGCCATCGGCACCAGGCCGATCAGTGTCTTCAGCGTGGTCGACTTGCCGGCTCCGTTGCGGCCGAGCAACAGCGCCACTTCACCCGATGCCACATCGAGGCTGACATCGGAGAGGATCTGCGCCTGTCCATAATAGGCTATAAGGCGCCTCGCAGAGAGCATCGCAGCCATGCTCATCGCCGTGATCCGAGGTACACATCGCGCACCTGAGCATCGACGCGTACGTCCTCGGGACTCCCTTCGGCAATAAGCAAACCGCGGTTGAGGACGACGATACGGTCTGCATGCGCGAAGACAACGTCCATGTCATGCTCGGTAAACAGCGCGGCAATGCGCCGCTCACGCACGATTTCAGCCGTCAGAGCCATTAGCTCGATTCGTTCTGCGGCGGCCATACCAGCCGTCGGCTCGTCCATGAGGAGCAAGCGCGGCCTGTTGGCAAGCGCCATGGCCAGTTCGACCCGTTTCAGATCGCCATAGGCAAGCAGCGCGCACTGCCGGTGCGCCTGCTCGGACATGCCTAACCGGCGGAGCAACTCGTCGGCTTCCTCCCGGTATAGGTTCATCACTCGCGGCCACCAGCTGGCAAGCCGATGGTGGTATGAAAGCAGTGCCATCTGGACATTTTCTCGCACCGTCATCGAAGCGAAGGTCGCCGTAATCTGGAAGGTGCGGCCCACGCCAAGCCGCCATATTTCCCGAGGCGTCTTGCCGCTGACCTCGACTCCCCCGATGGTGACACTACCCGAGTCGGGCCTGATCTGCCCGTTAACCATGTTGAAGCAGGTGGATTTCCCGGCGCCATTCGGTCCGATGATGGCCAGCAACTGTCCCGCCTCGACGTTGAAGCTAACCGCACGCACTGCCTGCACCCCACCGAACGACTTGCTCAGGGCCGATACGCTCAGAATGTTCATAGCGACCCCGAGCGCCCGAATCGCTGACGGATAAATCCGACGATTCCCTGCGGGAAGAGCAATACCAAGGCGATGATGATGCCACCCAGCAACGCGCGCCAGTAGTCGGTGTTTCGAGCGACCGTGTCCTGAAGCCACGTAAACAAGGCGGCACCGACGACGGGTCCGGAGGCAGTCTGCACGCCGCCAAGCAGCACCATGACAAGTCCATCCACCGAAAGGGGAATGGACAAGGTCTCCGGTGAAATGCTGCCTTTCGAAAAAGCGTAGATCGCTCCCGCCAGGCCGGCGCACGTCCCGGCGACGATAAACGCCACCCATTGCATCCTCACCAAATCGATGCCTATCGCGTCGCAGCGCAACGGCGAGTCGCGCCCAGCCCTGAGAGCAAAGCCGTACGGGGAGAGCACAATCCGCCGCAGCAGCCAGATACCGCACCCGCATAGCGTGAGCGCAACGTAGTAGTACGCAGAACCGGACGCTAACCACGGTGAGGGCCAGACGCCGACGATCCCGTTGGACCCGCCGGTGAACGTGTCCCACTGAAACACAACCGACCACGCGATCTGGGCGAACGCGAGTGTCAGCATTGCAAGGTACACGCCGGAAAGCCGTACGCAGAACCATCCGAACAGCGCAGCCCCCGCTGCTGCCACGAACGGTGCGGAAAGCAGAGCTGTCTCCATCGGGAATCCGGCGGCCTTGACCAGTAGTGCCGCGCCGTAGGCACCCAGCCCGAAGTACGCGGCATGGCCGAAAGATGCCATTCCGGCGGGTCCCATGAGAAAGTGTAGGCTCGCGGCAAACAGCGCGAACACCAGAATGTCGATCAGAAGGACGACCGTGTATCCATTAGCGATGAACGGCACGGCTGCGAGCAGAGCCAGGATCGCGAGCAGCGCCGAGCGAACTGCGGGCTGCAATGGCTGCTCATGTCCCCCTGCGAAGACTCTCTGCGGCCCCGGCGCTCTTCCTAACAGCCCCCACGGGCGCGCGACCAGTACGATCGCCATGACGATGAACTCGACAACCAGCGTAAGCTTGGGAAGGGAGACGGTGAAGCCGAGAACGTCGAGCTGTCCGATACCGACGCAGAACGACTTGATCTCTGCGATGATCAATGCGGCCAGCGCAGCGCCGGGAACGCTGCCCATGCCCCCGACAACCACCACAACGAAAGCGTCGGCAATCACGCTGAGGTCGAGAAGGAGTTGCGCGGGCTCCCTGGGAATTTGCAGCGCACCGCCCAGCCCGGCGAGTGCCGACCCAAGTGCGAATACCGCCGTGAACAGCCACTTCTGATTTACACCCAGTGCCCCGACCATTTCGCGGTCCTGCGTTGCCGCCCGCACGAGCATGCCCCACCGCGTACGTCTGAGCAGCAGCCATAGCGCGCAGAGCACCGAGGCTCCGATAGCGATCAGCACCAGGTCGTACGTCGGAAATGCTTGCCCGAGAATGGCCACCGAGCCTTGCAGACCGGGGGCCCTCGGACCCAGCAGATCCTCGGGACCCCACACCCAGAGCGCGAAATCTTTGAGCACCAGCACGACGCCGAACGTGGCAAGCAGTTGAAATAACTCGGGCGCGCCGTAGATACGCCTCAGCAGCAGCATTTCCGTCAACGCACCTGTCGCGCCGACAGCAATTGCGGAAACGAGAACTCCCCCCCAGAATCCCATCGGCCCCGGCCCATCGCTTCCCGACGCCCAGCCGATCGCGCTGTAAGCGATATAGATCCCCAGCATGTAAAGCGAGCCATGCGCAAAATTGACGATGCGCGTGACCCCGAATATGAGAGACAATCCCGCCGCCACCAGGAACAGTGCGGACGCGCCAGCGAGACCGTTCAGGAACTGAATGACAATGCTGGACACGGCGGTTCCAGATTATTCCGACCGGGACGATTTGGCGCGGGAGTGCGGCGGACTATTTGTCTTCGGCGCGCGCCAGAGCATTTGGCTTCGCAGCGCCCACCCGTTCGCAGGCGATCACACTGCGCCGACCCGACGCGCCTAGTCCCGAGGCCGCATGCTGCGGACTTCAGCGTCCGATGGCATGAATTTGGCCCCATCAGCATAGTGAAACTGATCCATCACACCGCGTCCATTTCTCGAGGCCGTTCTGCCAACATATGCGCCCATCGTGGATTGGTGATCCTGCGCGCGGTACGTGATCTTTCCAAAAGGCGTATCGACCTGCAGCCCCTCCATGGCGGCCACCAGTTTTTCCGAATCGAGGCTGCCTGCGCGTTTCATCGCCGCAACCGCGCTCATCACCGTAGCATAGCCTACGACTGATCCAAGGCGCGGGTAGTCGCCGTATCGCTTCTGGTATGCGTTCAGAAAGCGGTTGTGCTCGGGCGTATCGATTGCATACCATGGGTAACCGGTGACGTACCAGCCCTTCGGCGTCTCATCCTTGAGCGGATCCAGGTATTCGGGTTCGCCGCCCAGGAGATTGAACACCGCACGTCCCTTGAACAAACCTCGTGTGTTGCCCTCGCGCACGAAACGAGCCAGATCCGCACCGAACAGCGAGGAGAAGATCGCGTCGGGCCTCGCTTCGGCAAGGGCCTGAGTAACCGCGCCGGCGTCGATCTTGCCGAGCGGCGTCGCCTGCTCCGTGACAAACTCCACGCCTGGCTGATTCTTCTTCAGCAATGCTTTGAAAGCCGCGCTGGCCGACTGACCGTATTCATAGTTCGGATACACGATCGCCCAACGCTTCTTGTTCAACTTGGCCGCATCGGGAATCAACATCGCCGTCTGCATATACGTCGACGCCCGCAATCTGAACGTATAACGATTGCCGTTCTGCCAGGTTATCTTGTCGGTTAGCGGTTCGGCGGCGATGAAAAGCACTTTTTTTTGCTTGGCGAAATCCGCTACCGCCAGCCCGACATGCGAGGCAAATGTCCCCACCAAGAAACTGACGTTTTCCCTTGATAACAGTTCTTCCGCGGCCCGCACCGCATCGCCAGGATTACCGTTGTCGTCGCGCGAGACGATCGCGAGTTTGCGGCCTAAGACACCGCCTTCCGCGTTCACCTCCTCCAGCGCAAGCTCCCACCCCTTTTTGTAAGGCTGGAGAAATGCTGCAAAGACCTTGTAGCTGTTCAACTCGCCGATCTTGATCGTTCCTTGCGCAACAGCGGGCGCAGCGTGTACTTGGAGCCATACCAGCCCCACGGAGAAAAGGATGCTTCCCAATGTTTTCATTGAACTCCTACCCAAATTCGTGGAACCGTAGCTTCCGACCTGCGGCCGTTCGAGGGCGTAAATATACCACCATGCGTTGCGCCAGCCTGTATTGCCTGCAATGATGGCGCCTTGCCAAACGTAGGAGACATCGATGTCCACTGATCCCGAATTCGATCGCCGTCAGCGCTACGACGCGCTCATGGACGTGGTCCGCGGCCGCATGACTACGCGCCAGTTTGACCCAAACTACGTAGTGCCGAAGGAGCACTACGAACTCATACTCGAGGCCGCTCGCCACGCGCCGTCAGGCGCGAACGCACAGCCGTGGCACTATATCGTCGTCACCAAACCCGAGCTGAAGAAGGCGATCGCTGACTACTTCGTCGATGAGGCACGCGCCCGCGCCAAGCTTAGGATGAAATTCCCGACGCCCAATTACCGCGGCCTCGAGACCGCGCCTGGAATGATCGTCGTCGCGTCGGATTTTCGTTGGACGCGGGCTTTCCCAGTGCTTCTGGACGACTCTGAACTCGACCGGAAGTATCGCGAGAACGCCGAACGTATCCTACTGCAGTCCGTCGCGGCCTCGACCATGTCGGCGCATCTCGCGGCAGCGGCTCTCGGGTACAACGTGTGGTGGGTGACGGCCATCGGCCAGGACGACGCGCAAAAAGCTCTCAAGCCGCTGCTCGGAGTACCGGAAGAAATCTCCGTCATCGACATCTTCTGTTTCGGTCCGGCTGCCAAGCCACCGTACAAGCGCTGGAAGAAGGAACTCCACCAGATCATGAATTGGGACCGCTTCGACATGGAAAACTACATGAGTGTTGAGCAGATCGATGCCTGGATCAGGGAAAAACGTAGCCAAGTGATGTACCGTGACGAATCCAAAGTCGACTGATCATCACGGAGCCTCAGCGACATTCGGCTTCAATTTGGTGCTGAGACGTGCCGAGCAATACGCGGAAAACGCGACCCAGGCAGCTTGACGCTTAGGGGAATTTGTTGGAATATCAAACGAATATTTTCGACTGATTCGCCCCTGGGGCTGCAACTGTGAGGAAAGCATGACCCACGTCGTTACCGAGAACTGCATCAAGTGCAAATACACCGACTGCGTCGACGTTTGTCCGGTCGACTGCTTCAAAGAAGGGCCGAATATGCTGGTCATCGACCCCGACGAATGCATCGACTGTGCGGTGTGCATTCCTGAATGTCCGGTCAATGCGATCTATTCCGAAGAAGACCTGCCGCAGGATCAGAAGGAATTCCTGGACATCAACGCGGAACTGGCGAAGAAGTGGCCCACCATCACTGATACGAAGGATCCAATGCCCGACGCGGAGGCGAACAAGGATCTCAAGGGCAAGGCGAAGGATCTTCAGCGCTGAGAGGTGCTGTCAGAGCGACCGAAACAGAATTTGCTTCGTGAAACGTGCCGCTGGCGCGGTACCCGCGTCGCGTGGCGAATCTCAAGTAAGCGGGGTCTGCTCGAAGTGTGGATAGCTATGGCCCGACCTCTGTTCGGACGAGGTCGCGGTTTTTAATGCCAGTCGCTCTGAGGCGGTATTGGCAACGCCATCACCGGGATCCCCTCTTCGAGCAATTCCTCGGTTTCCCGGCGGGAAGCCGTACCTCTGATGTTACGGTAGGGAGTTTCGTGGTGATGGATACGGCGCGCTTCGCTCGCGAACTCCCTGCCCACGTTCTCGGTGTTCATGAGAACGTACTCGATGAGTTCCTGAAGGTCGCCCGACTCCTGCGTATTATCCTGCGCCGCACCCTGCTCGTCGCGGACCGCCGGCAGCAAGTCGGGACCCGACGTCCTGATCTTGGCGGTCAGCAGCTTCTCGATATCGTGACGCCCGCATGACGGGCACGACAGCAATCCGCCGTCCTTCTGACCATCGAAGTCCTCGGCCGATGAAAACCACCCCTCGAAACGGTGACGCTTGGGGCAAATCAGTTCATAAATAATCACTTATGCACCTCACTTGTAGTGAGTCTACTCCGCCCCGGCCAAACTGTCTTGCGCCCGCGCCAGAGCGCTCCGGCGATGGCGCCTGTTTTCCGTTCAACGGATACGCGGCGCAAAAGATGAAGCCCCATTTGAGAATATTGCGCCGGAACTGCGGATATCAATCGGCGTCATCGCGCCCGGACGCGATCACCGCAAGAGCCGCCCGGCTGCAGCGCGCGCCTTGGGCCACCTGCACCGATCCCGTGGCGCGCGACTGCGTTCATATAAGCTACTGATTATACGTGCGATACGTCGGGAACACGACTGGCGACGTTCCCCCGCGCCACCTCTGCGGCTGACGCCTGTTCGGGCTCGCGCAGGTTGAAGACGCGGCGCGCATTGTCGTAAAGAATCTTGTGGCGGTCTTCATGTGACAGTTCCAATTCGTTGAATACGCGAAGCGCGCTCTCCGGATTCCAGCACGGGTAATCGTCTCCGTAGAGCACGTGATCCGCTCCGTAGAAGTCAACCGGGAATTTCACGCCCATCGCATGCGGCGACACGGTATCGGTAAACATCCGCCTCAATTAAGAACTCGGCATCGTCGGCAATTTCGCCGCTTTCGAATTCTCGTCCATGCGCTCAAGTTCGTCGATGGCCATCGTCGTGTCCCGCTCGGGAACGGCGAATGCAAAGCGATCGTAGCTCCCGACCCGTTCAAGTATCAATAATCACGCGTCCAATGGTGCCCGGAGCCGGAATCGAACCGGCATGACCGGTTAAGGTCGAGGGATTTTAAGTCCCTTGTGTCTACCAGTTTCACCATCCGGGCGGATGCAGAAGGTCAGCTTGTCTCAAACCTGGTACGCATGCCGCGATGGTAGCGGAGTCGATTGTGTCTGTCGACGATGTCACAGCATCCCTATTCAGCGATTCTTCAACGCGATCGGCGGTCACTACCAACATGCCCTGCTGGACAAGTGTCCCCCGGGGCAGGTACTCTCGTCCAGGGGTTGAACTGCGCCAGGCATATCCACCGGCGCGATCGTTGAACTTTTTGTAGGGGGGATGAGGAATGAACATGACGAAAGGCATGTGGCAACGGCTCGCACTGGGGGCGGCGGCCGCATTGTTGGCCGGCTCGGTCAACGCGCAGACAGCGACGCTTGCAACGGATGCCGCGGGAACCACGTATAACGCAGTCGGTTCAGGAATGGCCAAGGTGATTACGGCCGGTTCGAAGCTGCGAGTGATCGTGCGGCCGTTCGGCGGGCCGGACGCCTACCTTGATCAGTTGAACAACAACGAATTGAATTTCGCAGCGCTTTCCGGTTCGACAGCCTACCTGTCCTATAACGGCAAGAATCGAGCCAAGAAGGCATACAAGAATCTGCGCCTGCTGCGCTCGGGTGCGGGAGGCCTGAAAGTCGGCTTCATCGCCCTCAAGGATTCGAGCATCACTAAGGTGAGCGACCTGAGAGGCAAGCGCGTCGCCAGCGACTACGGCGGCCACGCTGTGATCGGCCGCTCGATCGCCGCGGCACTCGCCAGCGCCGGTCTGACCTGGAAGGATGTCAAACCCGTTCCGGTGACCGGCGCCAACGACGGCGTCACGGCGCTCGACGCCGGTCGCGTTGACGCCTGTTGGGCGTCGCTCGGCCAGCCGGTGATCCGGCAATTGAACGCGGCAAAGGGGGTGCGCTATCTGAGTTTTGTGAAGACCGACCAGTCGCTTGCAATGCTGCGAAAGATGATCTTTCCCGGCGTCAAGCTGGAAACGGTGAAGAAGAATCCTTCAATAGGTGTCCAGGACGACATCTATATGATCACGTATGACGCGTACATGGTGACGAACAAGGACGTGCCGGACGCTGTCGTCGGTCAGGCGCTCGAGGGCTTGTGGGCCAAGACCGACGAACTGGTCAAGATCCACCGCGGTCTGAGCGGGTTTACACACGAATCCGCCGTGACGGAAATTCCCATGGTCCCCTATCACCCCGCCGCGATCGCGTTTTACAAAGCGAAGGGGCTCTGGACCAAAGAAGCTGAAATGGCGAACAACAAATTCTAGACAGGCGACGGCGGCCGGACTGCCCGGACTGCCCTATATGATCGAACCGGTCGGCGGTGCCGCCCGGTTCGATCGTGCAGCCCCCCGCCAGAGTCTCTCTTTGCCGCCCGCCGCGGCCCCGGCGGCATCCGCGACACACGACGCGCGCAAGCTTTGAACCGGCGCCGCGCGCGCGTATTGACGCTAGGCGACTACCCCTCTGTGGCGCCATTCCCAAGTGCAGAGCGCCAATGCGGCGACCAGCGATACCCCGAGCAGAACGCCTGCAAATGCTCCGCCGAACGGCGTCAGCATCAACAGCAATCCAAGCGCGCCCATCGCTACGCGGGCGATCCCGTGTATCGGTCTGAACAAATAGCCCACCATGCCGATGGTCATGACCAAGATGCCCAACGTCGTCTTGGCCGTGACCAGCACGATGCCGACCGCCGAACCGGCGAACACGAGTTCCGGTTGATAGACCATGATGAATGGAACCACGTACGCGACAACGGCAAGCCGCATGCCCGACCAACCGGAGCGCCAGAAGTCTGCCTTGGCGATGCTGGCCGCGGCGAAAGTGGCAAAGCATACCGGCGGAGTGACCATCGACATCAGGCCGAAATAGAACAGGAACAAATGCGCAGCGATGGGAACCACGCCCATCTTTTCCAGCGCTGGTGCGACCAGCACCGCCAGCATCACGTAAATGATGCCCGTCGGCATGCCCATGCCCAGGATGATGCAGATGACAGCCGTCATCAACAGCAAGACGAGCGTACTTTCTCCGGCAAACGAAATCAGCACCAGCGAGAAGTTGAAACTCAGCCCTGACACCTGCAGCGCACCAATGACGATGCCGGCAACCAATGTGATCACCACGAGGTCAAGGATGCTGCGGCCCGTTTCCTCGATCGCCGACAATAGGCCGCGAAAGCTGGGCCGCGTGCTCGGCTGTATCGGGGCAACGATCAGGGTCGCGATCACCCCCGCCATCGCCGCCCGGCCCGGTTGCCAGTTCTCGGCAAACAAGGTATAGATCAGCGCCCCTATCGGAATGACGAAAACGAGGCCACGCAAGCTTATACGTGAAAGTCGGGGAAGATCCTCACGGCGAAGGCCGGCAATTCCGAGCTTCGCCGCTTCAAGATCCACCTGGATGAACAGGGACACGTAGTACAGCACCGCCGGAATCACGGCCGCGAGAACAACGTCGGCATACGGAACCGACATGAACTCCGCGATGAGAAATGCGGTGATGCCCATCACTGGCGGCATGATCTGGCCGCCGGTCGAAGCGACCGCCTCGATCCCGGCCGCCAGGTGGCCCGGATAACCGTTGCGCTTCATCATCGGAATGGTGATTGGGCCGTCCATCACCACATTTGAAACTGCGCTGCCTGAGATGGTCCCGAACAGACTCGATGCGATGACCGCGGTCTTTGCCGGACCGCCGCGGTAGCGACCCATGGTTGCCAGTGAAAAGTCGGTGAGAACCTTGTCGCCGTTGACGGCGTACAGCACGCGTCCGAACAATATGAAAGACACGATGATCGTCGTCGTTACCTGGATCGGCAGTCCGAGCATGCCATTACCATCCAGATACAGATAAATCGCGAGGCGGCGCCAATCGGTGTCAGGGACATTCAGGACGCCTGGAAAGAGAGACGAGAACTTGGCATAGAAAATAAAGAGCAGTCCCAGTATGACGAGGGTCCACCCCGTTGCTCTCCGCGTCGCTTCCAGGACCAGTACAACGGCGATGGCGCCGAGGATGTAGCGGTGCGTCACCAGCGAGCCAAGGTCATAGACCAGATCGCGGTAGTTCACCAGCACATAACCACCTACGATCGCGCTGGCGACGGCGGCGACCCAGTCATACCATGGAACGCCAGCGCGCTGTTCCCCACTACGGGCCTTGACGCGGATAAATACCCCAACGAGCGCAATGACGATCATTAGCGCCAGGTATTGCTCTTTGAATACCGCGAACGGCAAGTAGTGCTGCAATTCGAGGGCCCACGCGGCACCCAGCAGGGCCAGCGCAATGACCAGCGTGCGCTCGATAGCCGCCGGGAACGGCGTTAACGATCGATAGCGCGCGCTTGAATCGCCCGGTTCTGTTGTTTCAATGGCGTGCTCCGAAGACATAGCGAATGCGCCTCCTCGCGTATTCATGCGACGTCGCGCAGTACCCTGCGGCATCTACAAGGGCAGGAGTCTAAGGGAGATTCACGCCGGAGGGGCATGAATTTTCGCGGCTAAAAAGAGTGATCGGTCCGAAATCGCGGACCCTGGATGCGGCAGCATCCTGGTCGATGTACGCGCGTGGATTTTGGTGTGTTCATGCGTGCAGTTTTGCGAAGTCCGGCTTCGCTTGACAGCGGGGGTTGCACCGCTCGCATGGTCTAGGCTACCGTACGTACTCCGCTCGAAAGGATGAGGCGGCGCTCCAGGGGGAGTCATGACTGCGGGATACATCCAGGCGAAGAACGTCAATCTGACATTCACGCCGCCCAACCGGGCACCGGTTACTGCACTGCAGGAGTTCGACGTCGCGGTCGCCGAGCGCGAATTCGTATCCATCGTCGGACCCTCGGGCTGCGGCAAGAGTACTTTCCTCAACGTTCTTCTCGGACTCGTCAAGCCCGACTCGGGAGAAATGTCGATTCACGGCAAGCGGGTGGCCGGTCCGGGCCGCGACCGCGCGATGGTGTTTCAGGAATTCGGTCTCCTTCCGTGGCGTACGGTGGAAGATAACATCGGTCTGGGCCCGGAGTTGCAGGGCATTCCCAAAAAACAGCGACGCGAACGCGGCCGCCATTTTATCGACATGGTCGGACTCAGCGGGTTCGAGCACCATTTCCCGCACGAACTGTCCGGTGGCATGAAACAGCGGGTGGGCATCGCCCGGGCACTGGTGAGCGACCCGGATGTACTGCTGATGGACGAACCCTTCGCGGCGCTCGACGCCCAGACCCGCGACATCATGCAGGCGGAACTGCTGCGCATCTGGCAGGAGGCCAAGAAGACCGTCTTGTTCGTCACTCATCAGATCGAAGAGGCGGTATATCTGTCCGACCGTGTAATTATCATGACCAAGCGCCCGGGGCGCACCAAGTCAATCCTCAAGATACCGCTTGCTCGGCCACGCGGTTACGAAATGCGGGTGACACCCGAATTTAACGAACTCAAGCTGCGTATCTGGAACGAACTCAAGGACGAGATCGATTCCCAAGGCGGGCCGGTCCGGGATTAGGCGGAACGGGCGAGGGATATGGATAAGTTCTTCGAAGACTGGCGCCGACCGATCCTGGGATCGCTTGCCATTATCTGCTTCTTTCTCGCCTGGGAGGCCATCCTTACCTGGGGCATTCCGCTCAACAAATTCATCATATCGAAGCCGAGTCTCATTTTTGCCGGACTCTTCCAGGACATGAACAGCGGACTTCTCTGGCGGGATCTCCTGATCAGCGGACGGCCGCTTGTATTCGGCTACGTCGCCGCGGTTCTGGTGGGCATCCCACTGGGGGTGGTCATGGGCTGGCGGGTGCGCGTGGGCTACTCGCTGGACCCGCTGCTAACGGCGTTCTACGCCAGCCCGCTGGTCGCGGTCGCACCGCTGGTAATCATCTATTTCGGCGTCGGCGTGGCTGGCAAGGCGACCTTGATCTTCATCCTTTGCGTCTTTCCCTTCATCTTCAATTCTTTCGCCGGCGTGCGCTCGGTGGACCTGCTGTTGATCAATGCGGTGCGCTCCTTCGGCGGGCGAGAATGGGACCTCTACCGCATCGTCATCGTGCCCACTATTCTTCCTTTCGTCGTCGCCGGCGCGCGCTTCGCCATCGGTCGCGGGTTGATCGCCGTATTAGTGGGCGAATTTTTCGCCGCCTCGGAAGGCGTCGGCTATCGCATCGCTTTCTACAGTGACATGTACGTTCTTGACCGCATGTTCGGCTATATTCTGGTGATCATGGTGATCGCCGTGGCCTTCACCGAGGGCATCCGCTGGGCCGAGCGAACGGCGTTCCCTTGGCGTGTCGGCATGTGAGGAAGCAGCCATGTCCAACAGACACGCTAGCAATGAAACCACGGCTGTGACCCGGAAGACGTTCTGGGAGACGAACGAGCCGCTCATTCTCGGCGTCGGTTTTATTGTTCTGGTGATCGTCCTCTGGCAGATCGTGCCGTCATTCTTCACCATGTCGAAAGGGATGAAACTGTTTTTCGCCACGCCGACGATGGTATTCACCGCCATCGGTGATCTGATTGCCAGCGGCAAGCTCTGGCCCGCCTTGCGATTCAGCTCCAGCGCGTTCGCGGCCGGGCTCGCCCTGGCCATCGTCGCGGCCCTGCCACTTGGTGTGCTCATGGGGCGCTCGCGCCTGATGAACGAATTGTTCGACCCGTTCGTCACCGCCATAAACGCGACGCCGCGGCTGGTGTTCCTTCCGTTGATCATCATCTGGTTCGGGATCGGAATGACGTCGGTGATCGTCGTTGTCTTCATCGGCGCGCTATTCCCGCTGCTGATCAACACCTACGAAGGCGTGAAGAACGCCGATCGGCTGTTGATCAACGTGGTCAGGTCCTACGGTGCCAGCGAGTGGGACATCAACAGGCTGGTGGTAATTCCCAATTCCCTGCCCTATATCATCTCCGGGCTGCGCCTCGCCATCGGGCGCGCCGTGCTGGGCGTGGTTGTCGCAGAGTTTTTCGGCGGCTCCGCCAAGGGTATCGGCGTGATCATGGTCCAGGCTTCGAGTTCCTTCCAGGTGGACCTGGTGTTCGCCGGACTGATCATTTTCATGGCACTGTCGCTGGTCCTGACCGGCATCGTGCGCGCCATCGAGACTCGCTTCAATCGCTGGCGCCCCGAGAAAGCCAAGACCTTCTGAAAAAAAGCCCGGGGCTGCCCGGGCTTTGATTCCACAAATTACAGAGATTGCTCTGTGCTCAGCTCGCGCTCGGAGTCTTAATCGGCTGCATCTTGTAGCCGATTTCGTTCAAGGTTTCGGTCAGCAGATCGCGCGCAATGAATTTGCTCACGTCAGGCATCGGCTTGTCCTTGGGCCATAGACCGCGTTTCACCATTCCTCTGTAGCGACCGACAAACAACTTTTTGAACAGGTCGGCGGGAAGATCCGGCGAATATTGGTCATGAATCTCGTTCCAGACGATTTCCGCTTGCTTGCGATCCTTGATGCCGAATTCCTTCATGATGACGTCCACCGAACCGTCCTTCTCGTCGCGAAAATATTGGATGGACCTGGCGATAGCACGGATGAACTTCTTCACGGTTTCCGGGTTCTTCTCGACGAACTCGGCCCGGGTCCAGATGCATCCGCCGACGCGCGGCAAATACTGCCCGGTCTTGAGGAGCATCTTGAACCCGACGGCCTGGGCGCGTGAGGCGGTGGGGAAGGACATGAGCGCCGCCGTGACGGTGCCGTTGATCAGCGCGGCGACACGGTCGGACTCCGCCTGGAAGCTGATCACCTTGTAATCCTTCCCCGCGACCATATCAAAGTGACGCCTGAGCACGATTTCGCCTTCATCGTAGTCGGCGCCGCCGGCGCGGCCGTAGGCGATAGTCTTGCCGCGCAGTTCCTTGACCGACTTGATCTTGGGATCGGTGATGATCGCCCATTGCGAAATCAACGATTCACCGACCACATACTTGAGATCCGCTCCCTGCAGCGAGGCCTGCGACCCGGCGCCCGGAACCGGCACAAAGTCGACATTGCCGGCGATTCCGGCAGTGGTCAGCGCCTTGGCAGTCATCTGCACCCGTTCGGCGTCCAGGCCTTCTTTCTTGAAGAACCCCTTGGCGAAGGCGACGTAGACGGGAATGTGAAAGCCAGACCCGCTGAGCGTCGTGCCCACTTTGACCTTCGTCTGCGCCTCGGCAGTGCCACCAACGGCGAATGCCGCAATCGCGGCGGCGGCCAACCATTTCATCATCGACATGACTTAACCTCCTTCCCGAATTGAAAATGCATGGTTGATTATTGCCTTCCCGTTGGGAGGGCTACCAACATACTAGCCTCGTTGGTGTTCAATGATAAAGCGAAATCTTTGCAAGGCGGGGCGCACGGGCCGGTCGATTCAACGGTACTGCCGGTCGGTCGATCATATGGGGCAATACATGGGCGATTTCACGTGGATGATGCGTTCACCCTGCTGGGTGTACGCACAAAAAAGCGATGGCCTCCCGCGACGAGGTCAGTGAAATTGGAGCCTGGGCGATACCTTCAACGACGGCGTTGACGACGTGGGTGAAGCCCACGGGCAAAGCGCATCTTGAAACACAGCCGCAATGCGAATGTGTATCCTTTCGATTGAATTACAGAACAAATAGGTCCCAGGCGATTCTCGAATCTTCCGATTAGGCGCGCGCGATTTCGAGCACCGCGCGCGCTGGACGCGAAATGCGGTCATCGCACCCCTGGTCCTTCATGAATTGAGTGCCATTTCGGATTGCGCAGGATCGGAGCGAAGAGTACGCTCCGTGCAGTTCGCTCCGCCCGCGGAGAAATTGCGGTGCGACGGCAGGCTCGTCAGAACCTGCGACCATCTCATCAAGGAGAAGAGACATGATACGAACCGAACAATTCAGACAGCTTGCATTCACGGCTGCATTGGTTTCAACGCTGGTCACAGGGAATTCCGCGCGCGCGCAGGAAGCCCTCAATTTCGGTACCGCGAGCGTCGGCAGCACCTATTATGTTCTCAGCATTGGCCTGTCCAAGCTGATCGGCAAGTACGCCGGCGTCAACGTGAACGTGCAGCCGGTAGGTGGCTCTTACCCGAATCTGTTCGCCCTCGCCTCGAAGAAGGTCGACATCGTGATGGCGAATTCGCTGTCGCAGTACGACCGCTATTACGGCAACAAGCCGTTCAAGAACCCCTACGAGATCCGCATGTTGGCACAGGGTATGCCCAACTACCGGGTGATCCTGGTGCGCCGCGGGGCGAACATCAAGAACGTCGCCGACCTGGTGGGCAAGACCATCATTGGCAAGAGGCGCGCCCTGCCTGAACTCGAAAAGATCACGTCGGCACTTTTGCGCGTACATGGCATTGCCCCGGACAAGGTCAATATCGTCGGCACGGTCAACACCGGCCAGGTCGACAAAGCGCTGCGGGCGGGCACGGTCGACGCCGCGGCGTATCCCTCGGCACGGCGCCAACCGTTGCTGACGGCGCTGTTCCAGGACGGAATTGTCGACTTCCTAGACCTGAGCCGGGAAAAGCGAAACGAAATGCTGAAGCTGTTGCCCGGTGCCTTCTACGAAGATGTCTTCAAGGCTGGCACTTTCCCCGACCAGAAAAAGGGCGCCTACGTCTTCGGACTGGCGACGTCCCTGGTGGCACGCGCGGATATGTCCGACGACCTGGCCTACAAGATTGTCAAGGCTACGCTCAGTCACACCGACGAGTTCGCCAAGTACCACGCGGCGGGCCGCCAGTGGACCGTCAAGCAGAGCCTGTCAAGTCCGAGTGTACCGTTCCACAATGGCGCTATCCGTTACTACAAGGATGTCGGTGCCTGGACGCCGGCAATGGACGCGCTGCAGGCCAAGTTGTTGAAACGGTAAACATAGGTTAGCCACTACACGCGCCCGCTGGTCCGGGCGCGCTTCGCATGAGAAGCCTGAGCCCGATTACCTGGGTGGCGTCGGTCGTCGCCATATATCACCTCGCAGTCCTGAGCGAGATGCCGGCATTCTTGGGGTTCTTCCTTCCAAACGAAATCCATCTGGCGATCAGCATTTCCTGCGCGCTGCTGATCATCTTTACTTTGCGCCGGGCGGGTGTGGCTCATGACGCGGCTGCCGAAGACGTCGCCGCCGGCGCAAGGCGTGTGCCATGGTACGACATGCTGCTGATGGTTTCGGTAGTGGCCGGTGCCGGCTACGTACTCGCGTTCTTCGAGAAATACCACGACTACGGAATGTACGGGGAACTCGACGCGCTGGGCATCGTCGTAACCCTCTGCCTTGCGCTGCCACTGCTGGAAGGCATCCGGCGCACCACCGGCTGGGCGCTGCCGATCATCATCCTGACGTTCGTATTCGGAACAATCTTGCAGCGCTTCCTTCCAGGATTGCTGTATGGCAAAGGTTATCCTCTCGAGCGGCTGCTTTATAGCGCTTACGTCGGCGAGAGCGGCATTTTTGGGCTGCCGCTCAATGTGGCGGCCAACATCGTCATCGTGTTCCTGATCTTCGGCGCGATCATGCAGGGTGCAGGCGCCGGCAAATGGTTCATTGACGTCGCGCTGGCGCTCACCGGCTGGAGTCGCGGCGGTCCGGCCAAGGCGGCGGTCCTTTCGAGTGCCCTGTTCGGTTCAATATCGGGCTCACCTTCGTCGAACGCGGCCACTACCGGGGTATTCACGATTCCGATGATGGTCAAGATCGGCTACCGACCCGCCTTCGCGGCGGCGGTCGAGGCGGTGGCGTCCACCGGCGGCCAGATCCTGCCCCCGGTCATGGGGTCCATCGCCTTCGTCATGGCCGAATGGATCGAAGTATCCTACGCCGAGGTCGCGCTCGCGGCGCTGGTCCCCGCGCTGCTCTATTTCCTGATCGTCTTCGTATCGGTGCACCTGCAAGCGCACAAGGATGACGTCCCGGCGCTCGCACGCGCCGACCTTCCCCGCCTGGGGCCGGCAATGCGACAGGGCTGGCACTTCTTGCTGCCGATCGCGGTGCTGATCTGGATGCTGATTGTCGAGCGGTATCCCCCGGGAATGTCCGCCATGTATTCGTCGATAGTCGCCATCGGCGCAAGCTTCTTGTCGAATAACCGGGACAACTGGCTGACGCCGACGCGTATTCTCCTTTCGTTTGAGGACGGAGTCCGGCGCTGGGTCGTGGTGGCCGCGATTACGGGATCGGTCGGCATTATGATCGGCGCCCTCGAACTCTCGGGTGTCGGTATCAAACTCTCGTCGTTCATCGTCGACTTGTCCGCCGGCAACCTCTATCTCGCGCTGTTCCTGATTGGCGGCTCCAGTCTCATTGTCGGCATGGGGCTGGACGCCATTCCGGCCTATATCACTCTCGCGACGCTGATGGCGCCGGCGCTGGTCGATCTGGGGGTGCCGTTGATGGCGGCCCACCTGTTCGTCATCTACTGGGGTCTCGCGTCGTTCTATACGCCACCCATGTGCATCGTCGTCTACGTAACCATCGGCATCGCCGGCAGCAAAGTCTGGGACACCGGCTGGGAAGCCGTACGGATCGGGATTGCCGCTTTCCTGATTCCGTTTGCCTTCGCGATCAATCCGGGACTGCTGCTCCAGGGCGGCATCGATAAGATTGCACTGGCGACGGGCACAGCCGCCATCGGTGCCGTCCTCGTCGCCTGTGGCGTACGCGCCTTTCTTCTTCGCAATCTGAATGTCTTCGAAAGCCTGGTGATATTCGCTGCCGGGGTATTGCTGATCCTCCCGGGCGTCAAACTGCCGCTTGTCGGACTGGCAATCACCGCGGCTATGGTGATCATGCAGGTTATTCAATCACGCGTCTTGAGGAGACGCGGTTGAGCATTCGAGGGCGTTTGCGATGTCCACAGCGGACAGCAATGCATCGTTGCATTCGGAATTCGCCTCCCGCTTTCAGAAGCAAGTGGTAGGCTGCCGATCTCTTGCGGTGCGATTGGTTCGGGATGCGGCGACTTCACTCAGCTTTGCATTCCACGGCGGCCGGCGCGAGGCGTCACGACATTGGAGACGAGCTTGAAGAGTTACCAGGACGGCGGCGAAGCGATTCTCGAGGCAATCCGCAATCTCGGCATTGAATACATCATGTCCTCCCCCGGATCGGAATGGAGTCCGGTGTGGGAAGCAATGGCCCGGCAGACGGATTCGGGCGCAGCGGGGCCGCAGTTCATCGAGTGCTGGCACGAAAACGTGGCGGTCGACATGGCCATCGGATATACCGCCGTTACCGGTCGGCCGCAGGCCGTGCTCGTGCACGCCGGCGTTGGTCTGATGCATGGTGCGATGGCGGTACTTTCGGCGTCCCAAGGGGAGATTCCGATGCTCCTCATGTCGGGCGAGTCGACCAGCTTCGGCGCCGATCCGTCTCGACAAACCGAAGCACAATGGTACGGCGGTGTCAGCGTCGGCGGCGCGGACCGCTATATCGGCCCGTTGGTCAAATGGTCGCGCCACGTTTCGCATCCGTCGGTAATCTACGAAAGCGTCACACGTGCCGGCGAAATGGCCGAACGCCAGCCGAAGGGCCCGGTCTACCTCAATGTTTCGCTCGAGGCCATGCTGCACCCCTGGACGAGACCTGAGCTGCCGCGCCGCATCCGCCCGGCGCCGAAATTGCAGCCATTGTCCGAGGACATAGCCGAAATCGGGGTTTTGCTCGCAAACGCCCAGCGACCGTTGATCGTTACCGAAACCGCCGGCCGCGATGTGGCGGCGTTCGATGCGATGATCGAGTTGGCACAGCGCTACGCGATCCCAGTTATCAACGGTCGGGCCAGCCACTACACCAATTTCCCCAAAGATCATCCGATGTGGCTCGGCTACACGGACTTCGGGCAACTCGAAGATTCCGATCTGATCCTGATCGTCAACGGCCGCACCCCATGGTATCCGCCGTGGAAGCGTCCGGGGGTCGGTCACATCGTCGCGATCAGCGAGTACCCGCTGAAGGACCGGCTGGCATACCAGTGCCTGCACGCCGATCGCTATCTCGAGGGCGATGTGGCGACTTCTCTCAGCCTGCTTGCCGGGGCTGCCGCCTCGGCGGACAAGGCGACGGTCGCCAAGCGCCGCGCATACTGGGCCGGTGAACACGATGCGCTGATGGCGCGTTTGAAGGCCGCCGGTGAAAAGGCGCTGGCCGGGTCCGGCATCGACGCCGTAGCGCTTGCCCGCGTCGCGGCAGAGGAACTACCTGACAATACCATCGTCGTCGACGAAACGATTACGCACATGCAACTGATGCGCCCGCATCTTCCGCTTAATCGCGCACAGAGTTTCTTTCGCGTCGCGGCCGGAGCCTTGGGCCAGGGCATGGGGTGCGCGCTGGGCGTCAAGCTCGCTGCCCGCAAACAGCCGGTCGTGCTGTTCGTCGGCGATGGCTCGTTCATGTATAACCCGATCGTGCAGTCGCTCGGCGCCTCCAACGCGTACCAGCTTCCGATTCTGATCGTCGTGTGCAATAACGGCGGGTATGAAGCCATGCGCAAAGGTCACTTACTTCATTATCCGGGCGGCGTGTCCGATACCAAGGAACTCTATTACGGCGTCAACCTCGACGGGCCCGAGTATCACGAACTCGGATCGCCATTCGGTTGTTTCGGTGCCAAAGCGGGCGATCTGAACGCTTTGCGCAGAGGTTTCAGGGACGCATTGGCGGCCGTCGAAAGTGGACGATCGGCGATTGTGAACGTCGTAATGACCCAATAGCTGCACACGGGCATGTCCGTTCGAACCGGCTGTGAAATTCGAACGGCCCCTGGCGCGCCGGAATCCAGCGCATGACTTCGCTGCTGCCGCACACCGAATCTTGTGTTACTTTCGCAAAGATTTTTGATCGACCAACATGCGCAAGCAGCCCAGCTGACCGGCCGAACCCATTTCTCGGCGGGGGGCAATAAGGGTCAGCGCCGCTGTTGCCGTGTTTGTTTTGTAAACGAGGAAAGGGAATGAGCAAACCACAAGTCAAACCAAACAACGCTATAGGCCGCGAAGAGCCGCAGGGTCCGCTTGCCACCCGCGCCGGCTTCGGCAGCGATATCGTCGCCGAAACACTTAATGCGCTCGAGCTGCCGTACATCGCCCTCAATCCGGGTGCAAGCTATCGTGGACTCCACGACAGCATCGTGAATTATCTGGGCAACAGACAGCCCCAGATGCTGCTATGTCTGCATGAAGAGCACGCAATACATATTGCCCAGGGCTATGCCAAGGTCACCGGCAAGCCGATGGCCGCCGCCGTTCATTCAAATGTCGGGCTGATGCACGCGTCGATGGCAATCTTCAATGCCTGGTGCGATCGCATGCCCATGGTCATCATGGGAGCCACCGGCCCGGTCGACGCAGCGGTGCGCCGTCCATGGATTGACTGGATCCATACCTCGCGCGATCAAGCCTCGATGATCCGGCACTATGTAAAGTTCGATGACCTGCCGGGTTCCCCTGCAGCGGCGCGCGAGGCGCTCACGCGGGCAAAATGGATCGCGGAAACCGCGCCGAAGGGACCGGTCTACATCAATCTCGACGTGACGCTGCAGGAATCGCCACTAAAAGCCGATCTGCCGCCGTTCGACATCAGCCGTTTTGCACCCGAAATACAGGTCGGCCCGACGCCGCAACAAGTCGATGCAATTGCGAAACTAGTACGGGAGGCGAAGAAACCACTCGTATTGTATGGCCGGCTTTCCCGTTCGGAAAAAGGGTGGGCCGAACGCATCGTGCTCGCCGAAAAGCTGGGGGCCGGTGTCCTGACGGATCTCAAAGTCGGCGGCAGCTTTCCCACGGACCATCCGCTTCATGTTGGCGCACCCCGAATGGGACCTGACAAGGCGGTGCAGGATGCGGTTGAAGGCGCCGATCTGATACTTGCCTTTGACGTTGTCGACCTTGGCGGGCTGTTCAAGGTCAGTCTCGGCGGTAAGCCGCCGGCCGCCAAGGTAATTCATGTTTCGATGGATCACCGGATTCACAACGGCTGGACGATGGATCATCAGATCCTTCCTCCTGTCGATTATTTTGTTTCCGCCGATCCCGATGCCGTCGTTTCGGCGCTCGTCGGCGCCCTTGGCGACCTGAAGGCAAAGGCACCAAGACCGCGTCAACAAGAAGCGCAGGAAATTCGCCCGCCCGGTGAGCGTCCGCTGGTGCGGGATTTGGCCTTGTCGTTGCACAAGTCGCTGGGCAAGCGTGATGTATGCCTCCTTTCCACGACCATCGCCTGGCACGAAGACTGGTGGCCCATTCGCCACCCGCTGGATTACGTCGGCGGCGCAGGTGGCGGCGGGCTAGCGGCCGGTCCGGGCATTTCAGTTGGCGGTGCGCTGGCGCTTAAGGGCACCGACCGCATGGCGGTCGGCATTATCGGAGACGGCGACTTCTTGATGGGCGCTACATCCGTCTGGACTGCTGTACGCTACAAATTGCCGCTGCTGATTGTCGTGGGAAACAATTCTTCCTTCTATAACGACGAATTGCACCAAGAACGAGTCGCCAAGGGGCGTAGTCGGCCCGTCGAAAATAAATGGATCGGTCAGAAAATGATCGAGCCGGACGTCAACCTCGCCAAGATTGCCGAAGGACAGGGTGCCGTCGGAATAGGCCCAATCAATACGATCGGCGAATTGGCCGATGCGTTTGCCAAGGCCATCGCAGTGGTCGAGGCTGGCGGAGTCGCCGTCGTTGATGTGCGCGTCGTTCCCGGATATGCCTGAGGGCGATGCTGGCTGAGAACCCGCCTAGAACCTATTCTTGGAGTTCAGTCGCCGCGCGGATGCACGTTCCCATTGCTCGCGCTGACTGTTGCATCACCCCAAGCGAACCGTGCTGCCAGATGCTACATGCCTCGATACGCAGCTTTTTGCCATGCGAGGTGCCAGGAATATTTCAGCCGCGTATAGAAGCGCCAAGCCAGATAAAGTCTTCGAAACATCGGCACCTCCTTTTCGCAAATGTCGGCCCGCTCTCCTAGCCGTTCTCGGGCGGATCCGCAATTTCGTGCACCTGCAGAACAGCCATAGGCGAGAGGGATGACCCCTGCTCTCTCAATATCCGGGCTGTGTAACTGGGGTCGACTAGCGTGAGAAAAGGATTGCCACGCCCGTCCATGGGTGGCCAGAATCGAACGAACCAATCATCTCTGTCGGCACTATCTGACGCGTCGGGCTCCAACGCTTGTGCATTCATACAACGCATTCCTTCCGAAAACGCGGTAAGGCGGACTCTTCCATATCGTCTATGAATGACATTTAAAGCGCTTCGCGCGAATAAAGATATCCCCGGAGCCGGGTAATTCCTGATACCGGGAAGCAGGTAGCGTCAAGCGCCGAGCGCTGAAACCTTGGACGCCGCCCGCTTGGTGTCTTGATGGGCCGGAAGCGATACAGCCAACAACGCTTTCGCGGTGGTCGCCGGCTGAGCTTCACCCATGGAGCCGGCTACATGCCTGAGCCCCGGCGCATTCAGAATCCGAATGTACTTCTGCATGACGGCGACAAGATTGTCCCGGTGGAACTGTGAAAGCACCCGGCTGACGGTTTCGAGCTGAATTCCGAGAAAACTGCCGATATCCTCGCGGTTCATGCGCAGAATGAATTCGGACGCCGAATAGCCTCTCTCTTCGAAGCGGCGCGACAGAGTGAGCAGAAAAGCCGCCACGCGCTCACCCGCTCGAGCTCCCCCGAGAAGCATCTTGACCGCCTGATGACGCACCATTTCGCGGCCCATAACCCGGTGAAACTGGTGCTGTAGCCCGCGCACCTCGCGCGATATCGCCTCCAATCTGACAAACGGGATAACACAAACCACGCTATCCTCCAAAGCAACCGCATTGCAGCTATAACGATCCGTGCCGATGCCATCCATGCCCAAGACATCGCCCGACATAAGAAAATCGATCACTTGCTGGCGACCATCTTCGAGGGCCACCTCTTTCTTGAAAGAACCGCTTCGGATCGAGTAAATCGCACCGAATTGGTCCCCCGCCCTGTACAGTTCTTCGCCGCGGCAGAGTTTGCGACGGGCATATACGAGTTGGTCGAGACGCTTGAGGTCATCGGCCGACAGATCCGTCGGTATGCATAACTCGTGCAGCCCGCAGTTCGAACAAGACGACAATGGCTGAGTCATATTCATGGATATGGTGGCGTTTCCCAGGCGCAGACACTCTTCCTATCGCGCAGGAACGAAACCCGCGTTCGTCGGCTGTCGGTGCACGGGCTGCCCTGCTGTTGGCCGCCTGTTCCGAACGGATGGAACAAGACGGGTCACCAGGATATCCGCATCGAGCAGTGGCTCGACGCAGTGGTTCCCCCCCAAGAACAGCAACCCGATTTCGGCCGTTGGCAATGTTGCATTGATGCGGGCTGCGATAAAGCGATCCCGCTCGACAAGCAGCTCTTGTTTTCGGTTCGCATTCCGGTCGTCATCGTCCTGCCTCTGTCCGCCCAAAACGTCCTGAAGCAACCGGTATTCATGAAGAAGAAGGCTGGCGTCTTCGGTGCCCACCAGCCGAGCACCTTCGTCAACCAACTTCAGCAGCAACTCATGATTGTCGCTTCCGCTCTCGGCAATGCGCCTGACGACCTCATATTCCTTTTCACAGCAAGGTAACGCGTCCTGGTACAGATGAACGTTCGTGTACGGCAGTTCCAATTCCGCAACCGTCTTGCGAATCCCGGGCCAGTCCGTTTCCCCAAACGCATGTTCTCCGCCGACCGAAGACGCGGCATTTCCTTCCGGAGAAGCGATTGGAATCCAAATCAGCGTGCGCATCGAGCAGCTCTGGCGATGAAATGCGGCCTCAATCGCGAATCAGCCATACCTCGCTTCACCCTGCTTGCCACCAACGCTGAAAGCACATTCGCACTTAAAGAGCTTGCGGCGTCGCCGGGTCGCCGGGACAGTCCTCGCCCGGTTGAAAGGGCATCGGTACCCGCGAGAGCGAATCCCGCAACCATGCGACATGGGATTCCTTTTCGCGCCCGAGGTCGATCGCGAGTTCACGGACCCCGGGGTCCTTCGACGTGGTACGCACTTTTTCAAAAAACATCATTGCGCGCGTCTCTGCACCGAGCGCGATTTCCAAAGCGAGGCGCGGCGTCAACATCCGGAACAGGAAATCGTCGCCTTCCGGGGCCGGAACGTCGCTGTAGAGCCAGGAATGCTCACCGGCACTGAACTTCGGCGGCACCATGCTGCGGGTAGCCTTCGCGAGGTGGCAGGCCTGCTCCCCGCTCAATTCGGATAGTCGGCCGAATAAATCGGCGACCTCGTCGTTGCCCTTGTCGGCCGCGTGTATGGCAAATCCTCCATATCGCGCGATCGCCTCCTGTGCCATCGCCAGCGCATGGCGATAGAGTGTGTCCAGCGTGCTAATTTCTGACCCTGTTCTTCTCTTTGCCGACCTGATATCCCGCTTCAGCGCGCCCGCGGTTGAATGATCACGGCGCTGCGCTGCTTCGGCGTGTACCAGGGACATGTCTTCTGCTCCTTCTTGCCTAGCGACATTCGGCTCGGAATGCGGTGGCACAAGCGTCATGTAGTAATAGGGCGATTGTTCGACCTTAAAATGTGCGACTCGATCGGTCATCAAACCATTCCCGCATCAACGAAGCACGCGGTGTCGCGTGCGGGCACCATACTCAAGCGATTGTCGGATCAATTCACGTGGTATTTCTTAAACGTGAGATTCAATGTAGGCGATTTCGTGCTGCACGAATATTCCGGGCAACAGGTAATCGCAATACCGGGAAACGGGTAGTCGGGAGCGTTACAGGACGCCTTCGCCAAGCAAGCCGAACCAATCGCCTCCCATGGCCCTGGGGCCGTGGCGCTTTTCCTAAGGAGAAGTCAAACCTTCGCGGATGGCGTACTTGGTCAGTTCGGCGATGCCGTGCAAGTTGAGCTTGCGCATGATGTTGCGCCGATGGACTTCGACCGTGCTCACCGATATGTGCAACTGTGCGCCGATTTCAGATGAACTGTTCCCATCGGCGAGCAACGTCAACACTTGACGTTCACGCGGTCCCAGTTTCGCCGGTGCATGACCAGCGATTGAACCGTGACCTCGAGCCTCATCAACCACGGCGCCGGCGACTTCCGGGGACAAGTAGGTTTGCCCTTGCGCAATCGTACGGATTGCGCGCGGCAGTTCCTCCCCCGCTGAGGCTTTGACGAGGTATCCCCTGGCGCCGGCCTCCATCATTTCGAGCACAAAGCGTTTATCGGTATAAGCCGACAGCGCGATTACTTTCAACAGTGGCCGTGCGGCAAGCAAACGCCGCGTCGCCTCAATGCCGTTGATACCGGGCATGCCGATGTCCACCACGGCGATATCGGGGGCCGTCCTCTCGACAAGTTCAAGAAGCGCTGTACCGTCGGCTGCATCTCCGACTACGGCGATGTCGTTTTCCTTTTCAAGCAGCGAGCGTAGCGCCGCCAGGATCATCTTGTGGTCATCGGCTAGCACGATTCGAATACTCATGGACGGACCTCTCTCGGTGCCATCTTGATTCTACGGGATAACAATCTCAATCAAGGTGCCTGCCCCCGACCGGCTGTGAACTCTTAGCTCCCCGCCCAGCATCGCAGCGCGTTCGCGCATCCCCATTAGACCGAACGAACCTCGCCCGGGCCGGTCCTCGTCGGAAACACCTTTTCCATTGTCGCTTATGCTCAAGGTGAGCATTCCCGATCCGTCACGATGGAGCGACACTGTGGTTTCGCTCGCTTCAGCATGCCGTGCGACGTTGGTCAGGGACTCCTGAACCATCCTGTAAAGCGGCATTGCAAGTTTGTCATCGATAGACAGGTCCGGCGGGTGAACGCTGAATTCGCATTCGATTTTTGTACGTTCCGAAAATCGCTCCACCAAATCGCGCAAGGCCACCACCAAGCCCAACTCGTCCAGTACGACCGGCCGTAGATTGGTTGCAATCTGACTGACCGAGTGCATGGTCTCGGTCAGCAGCGAATCTATGTCCTTCAGCTGCCGGTTCAAGTCGGAGTCCCCCTGGGCAAACGTTGACAGCGCGAGCGCAGTTTGCAGTTTGAGTACTGTAAGCTTCTGCGACAACTCATCGTGCAGTTCCCGCGCGATCCGCTTGCGCTCTTCCTCCTGGACCGATTCTTGAACGGCAGTCAGCGCCTGCAGCAGTTGGTGCGATCGCTCCAATTCGGCGGTGCGCGCCTGAAGCAGTTCCGCGCTGCGCCGGCGTTCTTCCTCGACGCGTCTGCGTTCAGTGATATCGCGCAGAAAGCACAGAAACTGGCCCTTGCGGTCCAATCGATGTCTCACCGTGACCTCAACCGGCCATGTTACGCCGCCTTTGGTTCGGTGCAACGTGTCAAAAACGTCCGCCCCTTTGTCCCGGATGGCTTCTATATGCGATGCGATATCTGCTGCCGACTCCTTCGCGTCCAGGTCGACAATATGCATTCCGACCAGTTCGTCGCGAGTGAAGCCGGAGCGACGTACATATGCCTCGTTTACATCCAACAGCCGTCCGTCCTGGTCCACGGCCCAAAATCCATCGCTGCTCATTTCGACCACCGCGCGATAGCGTGAATCGCGCTCGGCCAGCGCCTCCTCGGCCTGCTTTCGTTCGCTGATATCGCGAATAATGCCGGCGAAATAGTTCTCGTCCGGTGTCTCCCATGCCGAAAGCGAAAGCTCGATCGGGAATTCCCTTCGTGCCTTGGTCAGCCCATGCAGTTCAACGGACTTGCCGAATACGTTCCACGAACTGCCGGTTTGTACTCTTCGAATACCTTCAAGATGTCTTTGGTGATACCGCTGCGGTAATACCAGCGTCAGCGGTTGGCCGATGAGTTCGGCTTGCGAATAGCCGAACATCCGCTCGGCCGCCGGATTCCATCCCACGATCGCCCCCGATCCGTCGGCAATAACAATGGCGTCGTTCGCGGTTTCGGTCACCGCACGTGACAGCGCGGCGGCCGCGTTTCGCGCTTCGGTTTCCTTGTTGAGTGCGGCGGTCACACGCCGCAGTGCCCGCATGGGCAGGACAAGCAACGTCGCGTATACCAAGCCGCCCAGCAGCACGCCCAGAAGTCCCGCGGCCACGGTGCCGTAAATTACATTGCGATACGAGTGCGCGACCTCGACGTGCCCCACTGTCCGTCCCGAGTCATAGATCGGGAACGTGCGCATTATGATCGGTGCTTCCGAAGGTGCACCCACGGCCAAAATGACCTCGCCGGCAGCGTCGCTGACCGTTACACGCTCGTTGCGCCTTAGCACGCGGTCGCTCTGCAGCAACTCTTCGATGCGCAGAACCTGGTACATCCACAGGTCCGGGTTAACCCTGGCAAGTCTATTGATCGCCTCGACTTTGACCTGGGCCACCGTCTCGAGATGTTGTACCCCGTTCGAATACTCAAGGCTGAAATATCCACCGGGCAGCGCGATCGTTGCCGAAAGCGCGAACAGCAGGGCCAGCCGTTTTACTATCTTGACAATAGTGTCCTCGGTTAACGCGGTCACTGCACCGGCTCTCAGGGAATCCATTGCCCGTTTCCTTCGATAAGCTTGCGACCGGCGGGAGACTTCACAAAGGCAACGAAACGACGGACGGCCGACGGACTCTTTGTTCCGGTCACCATGAACAGGCGCTTATGATGGGGATAGATACCCGAGACCGCGTTCCGGGGGGTGGGTTCCTTGCCGTCGAGCGCGAGGGCACGAAGCGCTCGCCGCTCGGATACTATCAAAGCGAGCGAACTCGGTCCGATCGCACCGCGTATCCTCTCCAGATCGTCTGCAGCGTCCTGATCGTTCACCGAAAACTGTACTCCTGGGCGCTCCGACGCCGCCTCAAGCGCCTTTGCAATCGCAGAGGACATGTTCCTTATGATGCGTGAATCGGTGTCACTGTTCGGTCGCAGCACGATGCGAACGGGGGTGCCATCAGCCCAGGTCACCCGGGTGCCTGCATAAATCTCGACCAGTTCCTCAGAGGTGATCGCCAGCACCTTGGACCGAGTGGAGACCGCGAATACAAATGGCGTTCGGGGAAAGTCGGTCTGCACGGCCCCGCGGCCGCGCTCGCTTTCGTTCATCGGACGCGAAGTCACGGCGAGACCGATCGCGCCGGCAACGACCGCCTTGATGCCCCCGGTGCTGCCAAGGCTGGGCACCGCGATTATCCGAATATAGGGATTCCTTGCCATGAATTCGTCGGCAAGACGCTGCATGGTGCCCAGCCCCGCTCCAGTGCCGCCAATTTTGAATTGTTCGACCGCGGCAGCGACGCGGGAGCACGCCAGTATCAGGGCGAACGCGATTGCCCAAGCGTACCCAAGGGTTTTATGGCGCATAGCCTTGTTGGCGATCGCTGAATTTCCGCACCCTGCCAGGGGCAGGCCTTCCTGCCGTGCGCAAATACGTGCGTTCGGTGCGCGTATCGTGGAGCCTCGAACTTCGTTGCCGTTGGAATTGAATATCATCACTCTGCTATTATCCGCGACTGCGTCCTTTGATCGGGTAGCGCTTTGAGCAAGAAGATTGTCTATATTTTCCGGCTCGAGTCCGGGATCGGGCACCGCTTTGATGTGGACTTCGACCGTCCTTCCGCGGCCGGCGACCTCCCCGCGTGGACGCTGCTCAAGGAGGATAAGTGTCCGCATTGTCCGTTGCCCGATGCGCCCGGCGCACGTTGCCCCGCTGCCGCCGATCTGGTGCCGATTGTGGAGAAGTTTTCCGAGCTGTCTTCGATAGACCGGATTGACGTGCACGTGCTGAGCCAGGAGTGCGAATCGCGCAAGCGCACCGATACGCAAACCGCCCTCCGCGCCTTGATGGGGCTGATCCTTGCAACCAGCGCGTGCCCGATCCTCAGTCGAATGCGGCCGCTGGCGCATATGCATATGCCATTCGCCACCGGAACGGAGATGGTGTATCGAATCGTCTCAATGCACGTTTTCGGCCGTTTCCTGCGCGGCGAGCCGGCCGGATTGGACGGGCTGCGGGATTTCTTCGCCGACATTGATAAACTCAACCGCGCATTTGCCGGCCGACTGAATCGCGCGGCGCAGCGCGACGCCAGCATCAACGCCCTGCTCGCGCTGCACTCACACAGTATGTTGGCCAGTATGAGCATTGAACCCGAGATGGAAAACATCAGGGTCTGGTTTCAGCCAGCGTCGGACGGCGCTCAGAGCGAAGTCGAAACGAAGCCGGAAACTCGCGCTTGACGCTGTTCACGCACGGGACCGGAGCTCTCAAGAGAAGATTTCGGGACCGGGACGCACATCGTTCGCGCGTATCGAAGCTTGCAACGCCATTGGCGCAAACGCGTCGCTTACCAAAGTAATTCGACCGCCTGGAATTCTCCGGTCGTGCGTGTGGCCCTTATCGGAGCCGGCGGTCGACAGCCAGCTTGGCGTTCACCGCTTCGACGATGGCATCAGCTTCGGTCTGTATCACCTCGCCAAAGCGCCCTATATCGGAAGCGTCGCTCGAATCCCAATCATCGACAACCAATCGGGTACCGCGCGGACGGACGTGCACCCAGCCACGGGCGACCCGGTCGTCGGCTTGCGCGACGCGAACCGTGACGGATGCATACCAGCCATCACCGGCCACGGTCCGCAAAACCTTGACTCCGATGATTTCGAGGGTTGCGTCGGTCGTTCGATTGTCCAAGTTCTACATCCTCAAAGCGATTTGATCAAGTCGAGTACGTCAGCGCACGGCAGTGCCGGCACAAGATTTATCGACACCACTGAGGCCGGCTTCAACGGGAACACTGCGCCAATCGATACAGTCCGCACTGGAAACACATCCAAGACGCTCGAAACCGCACTGCCCAAACGTTCCTTCGTCGCACGCCTACGCTTTCGCACAATTCACGCTGACGGCTCTGCTGCCTTCGAAAAGTTGACCCGGATTCTGTCGGCCGCCAAGCGCGTCTCCTTTGTGCGACAACCGGATCGACTCCGAAGTTCCATTGCCGATTTCCCTCGGATGAAAGACCTCGGCTTCCGTTTCTTGCCACAAGCGAATGCCCGACCCCGTTCGCGTCGAGGGTCTGCCCGCTCGCGGTCCGTCACGGCGCCACGAGCGCGGGCCCAGGGTCACTTTGGAACCTCTACTGTGACGCGCCTCACAGTATTTGCCGTGTCGCGCGTCTATGATGCGCCGCGCTTCCTCGTATAGCCTCCGAAGGAATTACACCATGGTGCCGTGCACATACGCAAAACAAGCTTTTCGCGCAGTGGAATCGTTTCCATGAGAGCCCGACTGATGTGGCGTTCCAAAGCCGCAGTCCATTCATTCGCGCCGCGGCTATCGGAGGCACCAGTCGAACTTGACTGCAAAATCGCTGTGCTGATGGAGATGCCGGCGGTCGTTTCTGCCGAGGACAGTTATTATCCGCGACGAAGTGTCGATCGCGGCATAGTGCCGGCCGCCGCAATGCCGCGTGCTCTGGACAAACATCAACAGCGCTCATTCTGGATTGAAACGGTTTCGCAATGTCCGCATTGGCCGGGGATTTCGTGGATGTATTGAGTCGTGCGCCCTTTGTCGATACGGTCGGCGCCACTCCAGCGCAGCGAGCCGCAAAGACAGCGCGGTGGGAAGCTGCCAAAGCGTGGCTTCGGCGCGCCCGATCTGTTGGCATGCTTGGGTCCCGCCTATCGATTTTCGTTAGACTCGTGAGGTCTTGACTGGAGGCGGGGGTCGGAATCGAACCGGCGTCCACGGCTTTGCAGGCCGCTGCATAACCACTCTGCCACCCCGCCGGATGCGGCAACCGTCTGACGGACGACGGCCGCCCGATACAGCGCCAAATCGCCCGGATCGGGTCGCGCTGTTTCTCGGGATTTGGAGCGGGAAACGAGTCTCGAACTCGCGACCTCAACCTTGGCAAGGTTGCGCTCTACCAACTGAGCTATTCCCGCTTTGTCCTCAATATCAACTATTTAGCCGCCCCTATTTCTGCTTGTCCGCCCGCTGGACCAGCTCGGTCACCTGATCCACCTGCGCCAACTCATTGGTCTTGCTGCAATTTCCAGACAAAGGCACAAGCTCGTCCGGGTCGGGTGCGAACGCAGTGAATCGGGCCGGATTATATGTGCTTCGACGACGCTAAGTCAAAGATCCATGGACGTCGATCGATCCCTTGTGGGGGCCGATTTCAAAACGACGCATTTCAGCGATATCGGCATCCATGGTCCGTCGCCGACGGCCCCCCGCGGAATTGCCAGCAGATACTGCCGGTCGGCGGCGCGAATTACCCGAGGCGCGTTGCGCTCGGTCGGGCGAGTTGCATATAGTGGACCATCGAAATGAGAGTCAATGCCGCGGCCAGGTAGATCAGCCAGGTGCCAACCACGCGCGGATTGAATATCGGTATGCGGTCGTGATAGAGCAGCATTGGAATCGCGACCATCTGCGCAATGGTCTTGATCTTGCCGAGCAAATTGACTGCCACGCTTTTCGCGTCACCGACTTTCGCCATCCATTCGCGGAGCGCCGAAATCGCGATCTCCCGCCCGATGATGATCACGGCTATCAACGCGTCGACTCGGCCAAGCTGCACCAGTATGATAAGCGCCGCGGCAACCATCAGCTTGTCGGCGACAGGATCGAGGAAGGCGCCGAAGGACGACATTTGATTCAGTCGCCGCGCAAGATAGCCATCCAGTATGTCAGTGATCGCAGCCGCCGTGAACACGGAGCAGGCGATCAGGTTTTGCTCATGCGCCGAAATCAGACCGCGCGGAAGATAGAATACGCCCACCACGACCGGAATCATCAGAATCCGGAACAACGTGAGAATGTTGGGCCAGTTAAGCGGCATGCAGTTCCTGGTAAATCTTCTCGGCCAGGCTTCGGCTTACGCCTTGCACCTGCGCGAGATCCTCGACGCTTGCACCCATCACCCCTTTCAGACCTCCGAAACGCGCCAGCAGTTCGCGGCGCCGTTTTGCCCCGACACCGCCTATTCCCTCGAGCGTCGAGGTGACTCGGGTCTTCGCACGGCGCGCCCGGTGGCCTGCAATCGCAAAGCGGTGCGCTTCATCGCGAATGGATTGGATCAGGTGCAGTCCTGGGTGGTCCGATGCCAGATGTACTGACTGCGGGTTGTCCGGGCTCCACAGTTCCTCCAGTCCGGCTTTTCGCTCAGGTCCTTTGGACACCCCGATCAGCGCCACGTCGATCAGACCCAGTTCGGTAAGCATGTCTGCGGCTGTACCGACCTGCCCTTTGCCGCCGTCGATCAGAATGAGGTCGGGCATCACACCCTCTCCGCCCGCCACCTTGCTGTATCGGCGCGACAGGGCCTGTCTGAGGGCAGCATAATCGTCGCCGGGCGTCACGTCCGCGATGTTATAGCGGCGGTATTCCGAGCGGCGCATCTCATGTCGATCGTACACCACGCAGGCGGCCACTGCCGCCTCGCCATGCGTGTGGCTGACATCGAAACATTCTATGCGCTGCACGGTATCGGGAAGGCTCAGTCCTTCCCGCAGGGCTGCCAACCGCGTCTCCCGCGTGCTCTGCGTGGACAGTCGCTGTTTGAGAGCGTGCGCGGCGTTCTTTTGCGCCATTTGCAGCCATGCTCGCCGCTCGCCTATCGGGCGTGTTGCCACGTGTATCCTGCGCCCCGCATGTCCGCCGAGAAAGGTTTCGGCTTCCGTTGCGTCGAGTTCACTGCCTGTAACTATCAGCTCGGGAACCGGTTTGTCCAGGTAGTGCTGTGCAATAAATGCCTGTAAGACCTCGCCCGGATCGCGGTCCCCCGCGTTCTGCGGGAAGAAACTGCGATCGCCCAAATGCCGCCCGCCACGTACCATCACCAGATTCACGCACGCGAGGCCTTGTCCTGACACAATTCCGATGACATCGGCATCCCGGTCCGAACCCGTGTCAGCGTATTGTCGCTGCGCCATCTTGGAAAGCGACTGGATCTGGTCCCGGTAAAGTGCCGCCTCCTCGAAACGCAGGCCATCGGCCGCCGTCTGCATGCGTTCGGCCAGGCGGTTGATAACGTCGTTGCTGCGTCCTTCGAGAAACAGCCGAGCGTTTCTCACGTCCTCCGCATAGAGCTGTGGCGCGATCAGACCGACGCAGGGTCCGGAGCAGCGTCGGATCTGGTGCAACAGGCAAGGGCGCGAGCGATTGGCGAACACCGTATCCTCGCAAGTACGCAACCGAAACACCCGCTGCAACAGCTGGATGCTCTCGCGCACGGCCCCGGCGTGCGGAAACGGCCCGAAATACCGGCTGTCCCGGTCCATCGCGCCACGGTGAAACCCCAGGCGTGGAAACTCGCCGCCGCCCATTGTCAGGTAAGGATAGGATTTGTCGTCGCGAAACAGAATGTTGTAGCGGGGGCCAAGCGACTTGATGAGATTGTTCTCCAGGATCAGCGCTTCGCTCTCCGAACGCGTCACCGTGACCTCCATAGACGCGACCTGCGACACCATCATCGCAATCCGGGGGCTTGCAAGCGTCTTCTGAAAATAGGAGCCAACGCGTCGCTTCAGGTCACGGGCCTTTCCCACGTAGAGCACTTCACCAGGTGCATTGAGCATCCGGTAGACGCCCGGAAGATTGGGCAAACCCGCGACGAACGCGCGGTGGTCGAATGCGACACCGACGTCTTCACTGTGGGCGGCCCGCCGCGATAGTCGTGCTGGCCGAGTCTGCTGTTCGCGTCTCATCGGGAAGATTGGAGAAACGCCTTGATATCCGCAAATACGGCTTCGAACATCGCTGCGGTGAGCCGCTTGGTCTGCGTATTGTAGCGGCTGCAGTGATAGCTGTTGAACAGGCGCGGACAATCGGGCAAACCGGCAACGGCAGGCAGATCATACGCCGCACGGTGTTTGAACGGATACGCGCCGATCGCACACCCGAACGCCATCAATACCGCGCGGTGAGCAACTCCGCCAAGCGCAAGCACTGCCCGCGGTTTTTCCGTAGCAAGCTCCGCGACGAGGAAACCGTTGCAGCGCCGTACCTCGGCCGGCTCGGGTTTGTTCTGCGGAGGCAGGCATTTGACCGCGTTCGTGACTCGGCAACCGTTCAATTCGAGTCCGTCACCCGGGTCATCGGACCCGTTATGGCTGGCAAAGCCGAACCTGTGCAACGTGCGATACAGCAAAATACCCGCGTAATCCCCGGTAAAGGGGCGTCCGGTGCGATTCGCACCGTGCATGCCCGGCGCGAGCCCCACCACGAGCAGCCCGCCGAGCGCGTTGCCAAAGGGCGCGACCGGGCGCGCATGATAAGTGGGGTGGGCGTCGCGCACGTCCGCCAGAAACTGCGCCAGTCGCGGGCACGCAGTGCAACGAATATCAAAACTCGCCGGCAGGGCGGCGCCTCCATCGCGACCCGAAGAGGGATCTGCGCGAACGTGGCGCTTCATCTCAAACCGAGACTGATCCAGCGCGCAATCGCGCAAGCGAAGCGGCGCGAAAAAGGTCGCTGCACACGACGGCAACTCTACGCGAAAGCGTCCTGCAAGGTCTTGAGCGCCGCGGCGTAACGCAGGTCAATCTCAGAGCTCACCTTCCGCTGACCCCGCATACGCTCCGAGCGCAGCTCGTGCAGCGGCGCTGCCTCCAGCCCGTCGAGCAGACTTACCGCATCGTTCGGTGCATTGCAGACCAGGACCATGTCGCAGCCCGCGTCAAGCGCAGCCTTTGCACGGGCGATCATGTCGCCCGCCACGCTGGCTCCCTTCATCGACAGGTCATCGCTGAAGATCATGCCGTCGAATTCAAGCTGTTCTCTCAGAATACGCATCAGCCAAATCTCCGAAAACCCGGCCGGCCGCGAATCGACTTTCGGATAGATCACGTGCGCAGGCATTACGCCCGCCAAACCCCTCGGAATCAGCATGCGATAGGGAACCATGTCCTCCGCATCGATACGCGCCAGCTCACGTTCATCGATGGGCACAGCCACATGAGAATCGGCTCGCACGTGCCCGTGCCCAGGGAAATGCTTGCCGACGCCGGCCATTCCCGCCTGCCCCATTCCGTGAAGCAATGCACCGGCCAACTCGCCGACGCGCGTCGGGTTGGAGTCGAATGCGCGGTCACCGATCACGCTGCTTGCGCCGAAATCGACGTCGAGCACCGGCGTAAAACTGAAATCAACCCCCCGCGACAGCAGTTCGGCAGCAAGAACGCAACCGGCCGCCTCGGCGGTCGCGAGAGCCAAGGCCCGGTCCCGATCGGCGAGGATGCCCAGGCGGCGCATCGCGGGAATATGGGTAAACCCCTGCTTGAAGCGCTGTACCCTGCCGCCCTCGTGATCGACGGAAATCAGGAGTTTAGGATCGCGCAACGCGCGGATTTCGGAAGTCAGCCGGCGCAACTGTTCCGGCGATTCAAAGTTTCGCGCAAAGAGAATAACGCCTCCAACAAGTGGATGCGTCAGTATGTCGCGCTCGACAGCGTCCAAGGCCGCGCCCGCGAGATCAATCATGACCGGGCCGAGATGAAACCGTGCGCGCATCAGTCTCCCTCAAGCACGACGAACGCGCAGGCCATGCCCGTTTCGTCGCTAAGGCTCAGGTGCGCAGCCGTGATGCCTCGCTCGCGTAACAGGGCCCGCAGCGGTTCCGAAAATCGCAACATTGGTCGGCCCGATGGTCCATTCTCGACGCTGACGTTGTGCCAGTTGACCGGAAAATGGATCCCGGTCCCCATCGCTTTGGAGAAAGCTTCCTTCGCGGCGAAGCGCTTGGCCAGATACGCGGCCGGCTTGCGATGCCTGCCATACCGTAGGAGTTCCGATTCGACGAGGATCTTCCGCGCAAAGCGCTCGCCATGGCGTTCCAGCGCCTTCTGTACCCGCCCGATCTCGCAGAGGTCCGTACCGATACCGACGATCACAGCACGGTCTTCCTCGCTTCAAGCATCAGTTTTTTCATTTCTTTCACCGCAGCCTGCCAGCCCGTGAATACCGCTTGGGCGACTATCGCGTGGCCGATGTTCAGTTCAGATATCTTCGGAATCGCGGCGATAGGCCGTACGTTATCGTAGTTGAGTCCGTGCCCGGCATTAACCTTCAGTCCGAGCGAGGTCGCGTAGTCGACTGCACCCAGAATGCGCTGGAATTCCGCCGCCCGCACGGCGCCCTGCGAGTCGGCATAGTGGCCAGTGTGGATTTCGATCACGCGCGCGCCGGCCTCCCTGGCCGCGTCGATCTGCTTGTTGTCTGCATCGATGAATAGAGAAACGCGTACTCCGACCGCGTCCAGCCAGGCGCACGCATCCTTGATGCGCCCGAGTTGCGCTACGACATCGAGTCCTCCTTCGGTCGTGAGTTCCTGGCGCCGCTCCGGAACTAGGCATATGTCGTGCGGGCGCACCTTGATGGCGATGCCGATCATCTCTCCGGTCACCGCCGCCTCCAGGTTCATTCGGGTGCGCAACTTTTCGCGGATCCTGGTGACATCGCTCTCCTGGATATGCCGCCGGTCCTCGCGCAGATGCAGGGTTATCGCGTCGGCGCCCGCCTCCTCGGCAAGCAGCGCCGCCTGAAGCGGGTCAGGATAAGTCGTCCCGCGCACCTGACGCAGCGTGGCAACGTGGTCGATATTCACTCCCAGTTCGATCACAATTCCATCAACTCCTGGAAAATCCGGCGGCTCTTGAGCGGTTGATACTCCAGCCGGTGGTTGATCAGCAGGCGCATCAACAGCTTCGCCTGCTGCTGGGTCACGGCGCTGCTGAAATCGTCACGTGCAATATCGAGCAGTGTCTGCCCTGCCAACTTCATTCCTGCTGAAGCGACCGCACTCACCTCCAAGGGCCCTTTCTCGGGGTCGTAAGTATAGGTCTTCGCCGGATCAATGCCGCAATCACCGGCCACGTCCCGTTCAAGCACCATCGCATACCCGATCTCCCGCAGCAGCGACTTTTCGAAGGAACGCAAGATGGGACCCGTAACGGCCTCCGACGCCAGACCTCGCATCGCCTCTCCATAACGATCGAACAGTTTCTCGTGCGGGTCTTCACGTGGCAGTAGACGGAGCAACAATTCGTTGAGATAGAAGCCGCACAACAATGCCGCCCCTTGGAGCAGCGGCTGACCACCAATCCACTCGGCACGGATCAGCGTGCGAACTTCGCCACTCCCATACCAGCTGAGCTGCAGCGGTTGAAACGCGATCAGAACACCGCGCATCGCCGAGCGCGGCCTGCGCGCGCCGCGCGCCACCAAGGTCATTCTGCCGGCTCCCCGCGCATAAATCTCCACCAGCAGGCTGGTCTCGCGATACGGATAGGTGTGCAGCACATAGCCCTCATCCACCGCGCGGTCGCGCGCCCGTCTCTCACTCATAGCCGAGATTCTTGAGCGATCGGGCGTCGTCGGTCCATCCGCCTCGCACCTTAACCCAGACTTCGAGATGAACCTTGCCGCCAAACAGCCGTTGCATGTCCATGCGGGCCTCGGTGGCGACGCGCTTGAGCTTTTCGCCGCGGGCACCGATGACCATCGGCTTATGCCCCTCTTTGGCCACCACGATGGCGGCATGAATCCGGCGCAAGCGTGGACCTTCCTCGAACTTTTCGATTGTCACGCTGCTGGCGTACGGAACTTCGTCTCCCATCAGACGGAACAGCTTTTCACGTATCGATTCCGCGGCCAGAAACCGCTCGTCTCGGTCGGTAAGCTCATCCGCGGCGAACATCGGGGCCTGCTCGGGCAGGTACGTTCTAATGCTGCGCAGAAGTTCTTTCAGACCCCGGCGGCGCTCTGCGCTTATCGGAACAATCTCTGCAAAGTCTGCCATGCCGCCTGCTCGGTGCAGAAACGGCAGCAGCCGCTCGCGGCTGCTGCGGTCGACCTTGTTGACCGCCAAGAGCAGCGGAATTCCGGCTGGAACCAGCCCAAGGAGACGCCGGTCCGACTCAAGCAAACGCCCTGCCTCAATCAACAGCAGCACGCAGTCGACTTCGCCGATCGTTCGCCCGACGCCTCGGTTCAGCAACTGGTTAAGTGCGTTTCTGTGCTCGATTTGGTAGCCCGGCGTATCGACGAAGACGAACTGTGCATCGGAATCCGTCAACACGCCACGAATGCGGTGGCGGGTGGTCTGAGGCTTTCTGGACGTAATGCTGATGTGCGCCCCGACAAGCGCGTTAAGCAGGGTCGATTTACCGACATTCGGCCTGCCGATAATCGCGATGGAGCCACATCGAAAGGCTTCCTCTTGGGTCCCGCCCGCGCGCTGCACCAGGTGCTCGCGCCTACCGTTCACTTTCTGACCTGCTCGCAGGCACGCTGCGCCGCCTGCTGTTCGGCCACACGTCTGCTGCTTCCGCTGCCAGTGGTCCGGACCGACAGTTCGGGAATCAGACATTCGACCACGAACCTCTGGTCATGCGCCGCGCCGCTAGTGGAGACGACGGCGTATTTGGGTAATGCGATGTGGCGCGCCTGGAGCAACTCCTGCAGCATCGTCTTGGGATCCTTGCCGCTCGCCTTGGCGTCAACATCGTGCAACGCGTTTGCATAAAGTCGGACGATGATCTGTCGCGCGGCCTCGAAACCGCCGTCCAGGTAGATCGCCCCGAAGAGAGCCTCCAGTGCGTCGGCGAGGATTGACGGCCGCGTATGGCCACCGCTCTTGAGTTCGCCCTCGCCCAGCCGAAGCTGCTCGCCGAGACAAAGCGATTGAGCGATACGATGCAGCGTCTCCTGCCGCACCAGACTTGCCCTCAATCGCGACAGTTCACCTTCCCTGGCATCGGCGAACCGGTCATAGAGTTCGGTCGCGATCACGCAGTTGAGGATGCTGTCACCGAGAAACTCGAGGCGCTCGTTGTGGGCCGCGCCATAACTGCGGTGCGTAAGCGCCTGCGCAAGCAACCCTGACTGCGCAAAACGGTAGCCGATGACCTGCTGCAGCCGTCCCCGGTCCATGCCCTACCGTGCAGGCGCGAACTTCACTGGTTGCTGGCTCCTGCAAATTCGATCACCAGGCTGACGTTGCGGAACAGCGGCAGTTTCTTTGTATAGGCAAACGAAATTACCACCTCGCCGCTCTCCTTGCTGATTTCCAGGTCCCGCGCGCCTATGACGTCGATACTGTCTATCGCTGCCTGCGCATCGAAGCCTTTGCGCACGTCCGCGACGCTCCCGGTGCGATGTTCGGAAGCGACGCGAGTCACCGTTTTCTTCAACGTGGCGTACTCCATATAGGCGGGACCGATCTTCATGCCACCGATCGCGACAAAAATCAGGACTACGGCCACCGCCAAGAAGGTAACCATGCTCAGTCCGCGCTGCCTGTAGCAAATCGGACGCTGGCTGCAGTTCATAGCAACACCTCCCAGATTGGATGGCAATACGCTCGGATTTACTTTGTTACGCGCCCATGAAACCGGGGCCGCGCTGTATGACGCACTAGCGGAATTCATTTGAAGCTGCCGAAACGGCTCGGCTCGCTGAAATTGAACCAGATAAAAAACGCCTTGCCCACAATGTTCTCTTCCGGCACGAACCCCCAAAACCTGCTGTCCGCCGAGTTGTCGCGGTTGTCGCCCATCATATAGTAGTGACCGGGCGGTACCGTACACTGGACGCCGCTACTATTGTAATTGCAATTTTCGCGAAACGGGAACGGCTTGATGAACGGAATCGCGGCCGGCGCACCGTCCTCAATAAGAATCGAGTGCGCGACATCACCGGTCTTTTCCAGGAACTGCTTGGAATAATTCATCCGCTCTGGATGCAGGTAATCCGGCATTGGCTGGCGCGGCGCCACGACGCCATTTATGAGCAATCGCTTGCCTATCCAGGCGATTCTGTCCCCGGGTATGCCGACCACGCGCTTGATGTAATCAAGAGAGGGGTCCTCCGGATAACGGAACACCATCACGTCACCGCGTCTCGGCTCATTGATACCCAGAATCTTCCTGTTGATGATCGGGATACGGATTCCATAGGTATATTTGTTCACCAGTATAAAGTCGCCGACGAGCAGCGTCGGAATCATCGAGCCCGAGGGGATCTTGAACGGCTCGACGAGAAAAGATCTCAGAAAGAATACGATCAGAATCACCGGGAAAAAGCTCTTCCCGTATTCGACCCACCACGGTTCCTTCTCTCCGTCGGCGCGCCGGCGGGCGAGCCAGAAACGATCGGCGAGCGCAACGGCGCCGGTCACGAGCAGCAGCGCAAACAGCAATAAAGCGAAGTTCATCACTATTTGCTTTCCACCCGAAGGATGGCGAGAAACGCTTCCTGCGGAATTTCCACGGCGCCTACCTGCTTCATACGCTTTTTGCCAGCCTTCTGCTTCTCGAGCAGCTTTCTCTTGCGGGTAATGTCGCCGCCGTAGCATTTGGCGAGCACGTTCTTGCGCAGCGCCTTTACTGACTCGCGCGCGACGATATGAGACCCTATCGCCGCTTGAACGGCGACGTCGAACATCTGCCTCGGAATCAACGTCCGCATCTTCGACACGAGATCCCGCCCGCGGTACTGGCTGTAGTCGCGGTGAACCATGAGCGAAAGCGCGTCCACTCGATCGCCGTTAATGAGGATGTCGAGTTTTACGATGTCTGCGGCGCGGTATTCCTTGAACTCGTAGTCGAGCGAAGCATACCCGCGCGAGGCCGACTTCAACTTGTCGAAGAAGTCCAACACGACTTCGCTGAGAGGCATTTCATAGGTGAGCATTACCTGCCGGCCAACGTACTGCATGTTCTTCTGTAAGCCGCGCCTTTGGTTGCACAGGGTCATCACCGACCCGAGAAACTCCTGCGGAAGATATATAGTGGTGGTAATGACCGGTTCGCGGATTTCTTCGATCTTCGACGGCTCGGGCATCCTTGCCGGATTTTCCACTTTCAGCACGGTGCCGTCGCGCAAAAGAACCTCATAGACGACCGTCGGGGCCGTCGTAATGAGATCCATGCCGTATTCGCGCTCCAGCCGTTCCTGGACGATATCCATGTGCAGCAGGCCAAGGAAGCCGCAGCGAAAGCCGAAACCAAGCGCCTGCGACACCTCGGGTTCGAAGTGCAAGGACGCATCGTTGAGCTTGAGCTTGGTAAGCGCCTCGCGCAATGCCTCGTACTGATTGGACTCCACCGGATAAAGACCCGCGAACACTTGCGGCTTGATCTCCTTGAATCCCGGCAGCGCCCGGGCGGCTGGCCGGTCGGCATGGGTAACGGTGTCCCCGACCTTCGCTTCGTGCAACTCCTTGATTCCCGCGATCACGAAACCCACTTCTCCCGCCGCCAGCCGGTCCCGGCTTTGCGACTTGGGTGTAAACACACCGACCTGCTCGCAAAGGTGAGTGGCACCGGTGGACATGAGCAGCAGCTTGTCCTTGACCCCCAGTGTTCCGTCAACGACACGCACCAGCATCACCACGCCCACGTAATTGTCGAACCAGGAGTCGATCACGAACGCCCTGAGCGGCGCCGATGGATCACCCGAGGGAGGCGGTACGCGCTGGACAACAGCTTCCAGGATCTCCTCGATGCCCTCGCCGGTCTTGGCGCTCGCCAAGATCGCGTTCCGCGCCGGGATGCCAATCACGTCCTCGATCTCGCGTATCGACTGTTCGGTATTGGCCGAAGGCAGATCGATCTTGTTAAGCACCGGCACCACTTCGACGCCCTGCTCGATGGCGGTGTAGCAGTTGGCGACGGTCTGTGCCTCGACGCCTTGCGAGCAGTCGACCACGAGGAGCGCCCCCTCGCATGCCGCGAGCGAACGCGACACCTCATAGGAAAAATCGACGTGACCCGGCGTATCGATGAGGTTGAGCAGGTACAACTGGCCGTCGCGCGCCCGATAATGCAGCGCGACCGTTTGAGCCTTTATGGTAATGCCGCGCTCGCGCTCCAGATCCATCGAGTCCAGCACCTGCTCCGACATCTCACGCTCGGACAGGCCTCCGCACCGCTGGATAAACCGGTCGGCAAGTGTCGACTTACCGTGATCGATGTGGGCGATGATCGAAAAGTTGCGGACGTGCAGCAAGGGCGCGAATTCCGTGGGTCGGGGATGCAATGCACCCTCGACGATTCCCCAAAGTTGAGCGAGTAATCTGGCCTATGAAAAAAGGGTGCTCCGGCGCACCCTTTGTCGTCAAACGTGCTGAATCTTAACCGAAATCACGCAAATACGCACGGACGAGCGAAGAATCGAGCCGCCCGCGTGCGAGTTCGCGCTCGCCATGCATCAGCACCGGGACGAACTCGCCAAAGCGGCTCTCGAGTACGGGATCTGCATCCACGTCGACCGCCTCGAAGTCGAAGCCGGCCTCGCCCCTCAATGCTTCGAGGGCCTCAAGCATGTCATCGCAAAGATGGCAGTAGGCGCGGCTGTAGACGGTGAATCGCGGTCGCGCCCGGGACGATTCAGCCATTCCCCGTTTCGCCCTTTACTGTGACGAATAGGTTGCCCTCGCCACGGCGCACATGCAGTGTTAGCGTGGCATTACGGTCCATCTGCGAGATTAGTCTGCTGAACTGCGCGGCTGTCCTGACCTCCGTGGTCTGCCCTTTGCTCGTAAGTGCGGTAATCACGTCCCCCGGCCTAACCGCTGCGCGCGCGTTCGAGCGTACGTCTTCCACCAGCACGCCGTGGTCGATTTTGATGTCGCGCTTTTGCTCTGCAGTGAGATTGCTCACGGTGAAACCCAAGCGATTGGCCGTTTTCTCGGTCGGACGGTCGCCGCGGGGCCCGCTTGCCACGCGATCCTCGACCATCTCGCCCAAGGTGACGCCGATTTCGCGGCTCGCGCCTTTGCGCCAGATCTCCATGCTCGACCGATTGCCGGGCTTCGTGTTTCCGACCAAACGCGGAAGATCGGACGAACTGCGTACCGGCCTTCCATCAAATTTGAGAATGATGTCGCCGACCTCTACGCCGGCCTTGTCCGCCGGCCCGCCTTTTTCGACTGCATTGACCAGCGCGCCCGAAGGTTTGGGCAGTCCAAACGATTCGGCCAATTCCTTCGAGACCTCCTGGATTACGACGCCAATTCGTCCTCGGCTGACGCGTCCGTGCTGCCGGAGCTGCTCCTGTACCTCCATCGCGACGTCGATCGGGATGGCGAATGACAGTCCCATGAATCCACCGGTGCGGCTGTAGATTTGCGAATTGATGCCCACGACCTCGCCTTGCATGTTGAACAGCGGCCCGCCGGAATTGCCCGGGTTGATCGCGGCGTCTGTCTGGATAAAGGGCACGAAGTTTTCTTGCGGCAGGCTGCGCCCCTTTGCGCTGACGATGCCCGAAGTAACGCTGCTCTCGAAACCGAACGGTGACCCTATCGCTGCCACCCACTCGCCTACCTTAAGTTTGTTGGGATCGCCCAGGCGCACCGAAGGCAGTCCGTCCGCCTCGATCTTGAGCAGTGCGATATCGGTACGCTTGTCGGCACCTATCGCCCGTGCTTTGTATTCGCGCTTGTCGGTAAGCCTGACGGTGATTTCGGCCGCATTGTCGACTACATGTGCATTGGTAAGTATGTAGCCATCGCTGCTTATGATGAATCCCGAACCAAGCGAGCGGCTCTGAAATTCGCGTGGTCCGGTGCCCGGACCCGGCTGGCGCGGAATAAAGCGGCGGAAGAACTCGAACATCGGATCATCCTCGTCGATGTTCGGAAACTGCGGAAAGTTACGCCGCGCCGATTGCGCAGTGCTGATGTTGACCACGGCAGGCCCCTGTCTTTCCGCCAACTCCGTGAAATCCGGAAGATTTCGGCCTTGCGCTCCTGCGCTTCCCGGTGAACCGAGTGCAACCAGTGCGAATACAAGTGTCAGTATTGCTCTTGCCATGTCGGCATCCTCGTCGAAGATCGTTTCGTCATTGCGTAAGTTTGCGCCGACGGGCCCGGCGGTCATCGGACACGAAGGCAGATATAGTACGGTTCCTGATCATTCAAAAGCCAAAACCATAAAGTACCGCTGAGGGATTTTCGTTCTCCGATGATCCCCGGCGTCGGGGACACAGACGATACCGGAGACGGCGTCCTTGCGCCCCAACTTCCGGGCTCAGGGCCTTCGGTGCTCCACCGCGTTGGCGATCAGCTTGACGCTCCGCGGTGGTGCTTCGCCGACCACGGTAACCCAGTGGCGGTCGACTTGCCGCGCAAATACGTTGATCGCCCCCTGCCTCGACAGCCCAGCGTGCCGCGTCGCATTGGTCGCGACACTGGGTTCAATGAACACCGACACCGCTGCGAAACCGTCGGAGAAAACTATGTGACCGACCCCGGCCGCTCCGTTAAGCGTACGGGTTACCTCGGTTACCTTCCGGAACCCCGGCAATGGCGACCTCACGGTCCACCCCGCCTGCGTGAGATCGGCATTGCTGGCTCCCGAGATCTCGACGCGCCAGCCCTTTGACATCGTTACGAAACCGGATTCCACCTGCTCACGAGCAATAGGGCCGCCGATCTTGATCTCGGTAAATGCGAACGTTTCCAGCACCTTATTCTTATCGTTCACCGTCTTTGTCTTCAACAGCATTCCCGTGGCCAGATCCGCGCAAAGCTTTTGGCCATAACGCAAATTATCCTTGGGTTCCAGCACAATCACCTGGCAATCATAGCCGGCAACGCGCTCCACGCCACCCTTTCGCACGACGTAGCTATGCGCCAGGTCCTTGACCTGATCTGGAAGCACGAACGGAAACGGACGTCGACCGCCTCCCTTGTCGATCTTGACGGTCATGATAGAAGGCAGATAGCACACGACTTGATCCGTGCTGCGGATGATCTCTCGCGGAACCCCGTCGAGTATCTCCAACTTCTCGATGGGCCCTGGCGCGTCGGCCAATCGTGTCACCCGCGAAGTCTCCATCTGATCGTCGTAGCGATAGACGAAGGTCCCCGTGTACGAAAGTTGTTGCATCGCCGAATAGATGCGCTGCAGCCACTGCTCCGCCGCCGGTTCGCTCTGAGCGAACGCCGCGCAGTACGGAACCAGCAACGACGCGATCAGCAGCGGCAGGCGATACAGTTTCACTTGCTCTGGACTCCGTGTTCGTCAGCCACCGTACGCAGGTACGACGCTACACCCTGAATGGCGCCCACCGGCGAATAGTTCTGGTGTGCAAAAAGATAATTCTCCACACCTACGGCAACCGGCGTGGTCACCGCCATAACAGAGGTCGCCGGCGGTGTCGATCCGGCGATCTGCTGGGGTTCTGGATCGAGTCCCGGGAGGGCCAGCCATGCGACCAGTGCGATCCCGGCAACGGCGGCTGCGGCGCGAAACGCCAGCCGCGCAACGCGTGTCCGAGGGACTCTGCGTTGAGGGGCAAGAATCGTGGGTTCCGCGGCAAGCTGGCGCGACACCTTCTCTGCCAGTGCCGGAGCAACATGACCGCGGATGGAGTCGCCGATCAGGTGGTAGGTGTCCCAAATGCGACGCAAATCGGCATCGGTCTTAAGGCCGCTGAGCGCGTGGCCCACTTCCGAGTCACTCGCTTCGCCGTCCATCAGTGCAGAAATCCGTTCTTTCATCGCTACCACCTCCTGTCGCCCTGCGTTTCAAGCAGCGGCTTCAGCCGTTCAGCAATTTCCTCCCGCGCGCGGAAAATCCGCGAGCGGACCGTCCCAATCGGGCAGTTCATCGCCACGGCAATCTCCTCGTAGCTCAGTCCTTCAATCTCCCTCAACTGTATGGCCGAGCGCAACTCGTCGGGAAGCCGATCCATAGCGTCGTTCACGGTGCGGGCGATCTGCTTGCTCATGAGCTGATTCTCAGGCGTATTGTTGTCCCTTAACCGGTCGCCAGCGTCGAATTCCTCTGCCTCTTCCGAATCAAATTCGCTCATGGTTGGGGCCCTTCGGCCCAGCGCCATCAGATAATTCTTTGCGGTATTGATGCCGATGCGGTACAGCCATGTATAAAACGCGCTGTCGCCCCGGAAGGACGGAAGCGCCCGGTAAGCCTTGATGAAGGCCTCTTGCGCGACATCCTCCACCTCGGTCTGATCCTTGACGAACCGCGCCAGCAGACGCGACAGCTTGCGCTGGTACTTGGACACCAGCAGCTCGAAGGCGTGCTTATCGCCCCGCTGGGCACGCTCGACCAGCTCCTGGTCCAGCTCCCGGTCACTCATCAACCGCCACCCCGGTCGAAGCCCGTCCCGTCACAGGAGTACCCCAGCGACGGGCGGTCGTGAGTATAACCGGCAGCCCATTGCAACCAGCCTTGCACTAGTGACACACGCAAGCTCAATTAGTTCACTCGCCGTCAGGGTCAATCTTGCCATGCCGCCATCGCAACCACACCCGAAGGCGCCGCCTTTCTTCGCCGCTGGCCCCATCCCGCGGTATTACGACCCATTTGCGCCGCCCTCCGACCCCCGCCAAAGGGACAATGATCAACCATAGTGACACATAGCCGCCCGTGGCGATGCGGGTTTCGTGCCAGTTCCCCCGTCTGTCGAGCCAGGCGCCGCTTCCGCCATCGCGCAGCTCGATTTCCAGTGGCGAATCCGCCCATCGCTGCAGCGCCTCACCGGCGGTCCAA
>MEQX01000028.1:126632-163763 GCA_001770415.1 Betaproteobacteria bacterium RIFCSPLOWO2_02_FULL_63_19
AAAGCAGCACTCCGGCGCCGGCCAATCCGAGGGCAGGACCGTCCAGGCTGACTCCCACGGCCAGGAACCCGAGCAGGTGACCGATGACGAGCAGCGAGGCGAACACCGGCGAAGGCCGGAGGCGAACCCGGATAGGCGCCTGGCTCACACCCGGCGAAAGATCAGCGTTCCGTTTGTTCCACCAAAGCCGAACGAATTCGAAAGAACCGATCGAATCGGCATCTGGCGCGCCGAGTTGGGAACGTAATCCAGATCACAGGAGGAGTCCTGATTTAGCAGATTCACCGTCGGAGGCGCGACCTGGTCTTTCAGCGCCAGCACCGAAAATACTGCCTCGACGCCTCCAGCTGCGCCCAATAGATGACCGGTCATCGACTTGGTGGAACTCATAGCGAGTTTCCTCGCATGGTCGCCGAAGCAGCGTTTTACCGCCACCGTCTCCGCGACGTCGCCCAGCGGTGTCGATGTGCCGTGCGCATTGATATAGTCGATTTCATCCGCGTTGATTTCGGCGTTGCGCATTGCGTTGGCCATGCAGCGCGCCGCGCCATCGCCGTCCCCCATGGGCGCGGTCATATGGTAGGCGTCCGCACTCATGCCAAAACCGGTAAGTTCCGCGTATACCCGTGCGCCCCGCCGCTTGGCGTGTTCGAATTCCTCGAGAACCACCACGCCTGCCCCCTCACCGAGCACGAAGCCGTCGCGGTCCTGGTCCCAGGGACGGCTAGCCTTCTCGGGATCATCATTGCGCGTCGACAGCGCGCGGGCCGAAGCAAATCCGCCGACGGCCAGCGGCGTCACTGTAGCCTCCGAGCCACCCGCGATCATCACGTCGGCATCGCCATACTCGATGAGCCGGCCAGAGTCCCCAATGCAATGAGTGCCCGTCGAGCACGCGGTCACCATGGCCAGGTTCGGTCCCTTAAGACCAAACATGATCGAAAGGTCGCCGGAAATCATGTTGATGATTGCCGCAGGAATGAAAAACGGCGAGATCTTGCGGGGTCCGCTCTTAAGGTACTCGTCGCGGGTCTGCTCGATGATCGGCAGCCCGCCGATTCCCGAACCGATATTGACCCCGATCCGATCCGCGTTTTCCGGTGTTACCTCCAATCCGGAGTCACGCAGGGCCTGAATTCCTGCCGCCATGCCGAAGTGGATGAAGGTATCCATGCGGCGCGCTTCCTTCGCCGACAAGTACTGTGTTACGTCGAACCCCCGTACCTCGCCTGCTATTTGAGCCGAAAAGGCTGCCGGATCGAAGCGGGTAATACGTGATATCCCAGATTTGCCTGCGAGTACGTTCGACCAGGCTTCGGCAACCGAATTTCCGACCGGGCTTATGATCCCGAGGCCGGTGATGACGACCCGTCGGCGGGGCAAGGCGGCTCCGCTGTGCGTGAATAAAGGAGATTTAGCTCTTCTTGGCGTGGCTGATTATGTAGTCGATCGCCTGCTGGACCGTAGTGATCTTCTCGGCCTCCTCGTCCGGAATCTCCATCTCGAACTCTTCCTCCAGAGCCATCACGAGTTCGACGGTGTCCAGCGAATCCGCGCCGAGGTCATCAACGAACGACGACTCGTTCTTGGTTTCCGCTTCATTTACGCCTAATTGCTCGGCAACGATTTTCTTGACCCGTTGTTCTATGTTTTCCATGAGTAGCTCCTTCTCCCATACTTGGTGCTGCGCAGTTTCGGAGGCGCGCATTGTATCAGATCGCGCGCAACGCAAAGAAACGCTCTCTAAATCATGTACATCCCACCATTTACATGCAACGTAATCCCGGTGATATAACCCGCAGCCGGTGAAGCGAGAAACGCAACAGCCGCGGCGACGTCCTCCGGGGTACCCAATTTCCCGAGCGGAACTTGCGCCAACAGCGCTTCCCGCTGGGCGTCCGGAAGCGCGCGCGTCATATCGGTGTCGATAAATCCCGGCGCCACACAGTTTACGGTGATGTTACGGGTGCCAATCTCGCGCGCAAGCGCGCGCGTCATCCCGGCGACCCCCGCTTTGGCGGCCGCGTAGTTGATCTGGCCGGCGTTGCCACTTGCGCCGACCACCGACGTTATGTTGACGATGCGGCCGGTACGCGCCTTCATCATACCGCGCAGCACCGCCTTGCAGAGCCGGAAGACCGACTTGAGGTCCGTGTCGATTACGGTGTCCCATTCGGACTCTTTCATGCGCAAAGTCAGGTTGTCCTGCGTGATTCCGGCGTTGTTGACCAGTATCGAAACGCTCCCGTATGCCTTCTCGATTTCTGCGATCAGCGTTTCCACCCCGGCGCTGTCCCTAACATCGAGCAACATACCCCCGCCGCGCGAACTTGCGCCCGCGATAAATTCCGATATCGATGCCGCCCCGCTCTGCGTCGTCGCCGTTCCGATGACCGTGGCACCCTTCGCCGCGAGCTCGAGTGCGATCGCCTTTCCGATCCCACGCGAGGCACCGGTGACCAGCGCTACATGGTTGTCGAGCATTCCGCTGACCTCCCTAGGAACCACTCAGGCTCCGCAACGCCTTTTCGATGCCGACACGGTCGGCCAGAGCCAGGCCCTGCAACTCGTTGCAGATGCGTTTTGCCAACGGTGCAAGTACCTTGCCCGGCCCGCATTCCAGCACGTGCGTCACGCCCAGCGCTGCCATGGCCTGCACGCACTCTCGCCAGCGCACCGGATGGTCGGCCTGGCCCACGAGAGCGTTCTTGATCGCCGGACCGTCGACGTGCATCTTGACATCGAAGTTGTGAACTACTGGAATCCTCGGTGCTGCTAACGTCACCCCGACAAGGGCCTCGCGCAGTTTCGCAGCCGCCGGCGCCATCAGCGAGGAATGAAACGGTGCGGAAACCGGCAGCGCGACCGCTCGCTTGGCGCCGTGTGCCATGCACGCCTCCATGCCCCGCTGCACGGCGGCGGCGTGTCCCGCGATGACGACCTGGCCCGGGGCATTGAAGTTCACCGCCTCGACTACCTCGTTCTGCGCGACCTCGGCGCAGGCGGCGCGCACCCCGGCGTCGTCCAGTCCGAGAATCGCCGCCATTGCCCCGGCGCCCTCCGGCACCGCTTCCTGCATCGCCTGCGCACGCAGCCGTACCAGCGGCAGGCAGTCCGAAAAGCTAATTACGCCAGCGACGACCAGCGCGGTGTACTCCCCCAGGCTATGCCCCGCCACGACCTGCGGCTCGGCACCTCCCAATTCCCTCCACGCCTGGTAAGCGGCATATGCCGCCGTCACCATAACCGGCTGTGTATTTACCGTTCGGTTGAGTTCGTCGACAGGCCCCTCGGCGATAAGCTTGGCGACGTCCTGTTTCAGAACCTCGGAAGCTTCCGCTATCGCCGATGTCACCGAGCCAAGATCGCCGTAGCCATTCATCATCCCAACAGATTGCGAGCCCTGTCCGGGAAATACCATCGCGAGTCTTGTCATTTCGGGTTCAGCGTCAAAGGTCCAGTGGAAAACACATCCTCATCTGGCATTTGCGGACTGTCGCGGGCGCGCTGCGGTCCAATATCGAGCTGGACGAAGCGTGAGAACGGCGCCCGCTGGTACCGGTTTTGCCGAATCAGGCATTTCTCAAGTCTCTCAAATCTCCACCAATGCGGCGCCCCAGGTGACACCGCCGCCGACCCCGATAAGCATCACCCGTTGCCCGGGCTGGATCCGTCCGTCCCGCACCGCGAGATCGAGCGCCAGCGGAATCGACGCCGCAGAAGTGTTCCCGTGACGGTCAACAGTGACGACAAGCTTCGAGGCGTCAATCCCCAGCCTCTTCGCGGTCGCATCGATTATGCGCACGTTGGCCTGGTGCGGGATCAGCCAGTCGATGTCGCGCGTCGTCAGCGCACATTGTTCCAAAGCCTCGCGCGCAACACCGTTGAGCACCTTGACCGCAAATTTGAACACCGCCTGCCCGTCCATTTGCAGAAATGGTGACCCTGCTATCCCGCCCCTGCAAATGTTACCGGGGACCGAAAGGATGTCGGCGTGCGAGCCGTCGGCGTGCAGCGCACTCGCCATCACGCCCGGTCTTGAGTCGGCGCGCAAAACCACGGCGCCAGCGCCGTCTCCGAACAGGACGGCCGTGCTCCGGTCATTCCAGTCCAGAATGCGCGAGAAGACTTCGGCGCCCACCACCAAGGCGGATTTGTGCTGACCGGATCGAATGAACTTGTCCGCAACCGCAAGGCCGTATACGAAACCGGTGCACACGGCCTGAATGTCGAACGCCGGGCAGCCCTTTATTCCGAGCCGAGCCTGAAGCAGGCAGGCCGTGCTTGGAAAGACATGATCGGGTGTCGATGTCGCGACGATTATCAGATCCACTTCCGCGGGCGCCATTCCCGCTGCGGCAAGTGCCTGCAGACTCGCCGGCACCGCGAGATCGCTTGACGTTTGCGAAACATCGGCGATGTGCCTCTGTCGTATTCCGGTGCGCGCGCGTATCCACTCGTCGGAGGTGTCCATCCGCATCGCGAGGTCTTCGTTGGTCACGACCTTTTCGGGGAGACAACTGCCGGTACCAACGATTTTCGAATAGATCACGCCGCCGCCTCCACCGCGCCAAAACGCTGCATCAACCTCTGCAGCACCTCGTTCTGGGCTTCGTCGACAGCCCGCAGAATCGAGCACTCGAAGCCGAACGTGTCTGCTGATCCGTGACTTTTGACGACGATGCCGCGCAATCCGATCAAAGTCGCCCCGTTATAGCATCGATGATCGAACCGACGCTTGAATGCCGACAAGACCGGCATCGCTATCATAGCGGCAAGCCGCGTATACCAAGTGCGCGAGAACTCCTCCCGCAGCGAAGACCCCAGCATCTGCGCCAGCCCCTCGGATGTCTTCAGCGCGATGTTGCCGACGAATCCGTCGCAAACGACGACGTCCGTCTTCCCCTTGTATATGTCGTCACCTTCGACGTTGCCCTTGAAATTGAGGTCGCTCGAGCGCAGCAATTCAGCTGCCTGCTTGACGACTTCGTTACCCTTGATCGACTCCTCGCCGATATTGAGCAGTCCGATGCTCGGCCGTTCCTTTCGTTCGACGGCCGATACCAGGGTTGTCCCCATTACCGCGAACTGCAACAGATGTTGCGGCCCGCAATCGACATTTGCGCCAAGATCGAGCATGTAGGTTCTGCCCTTCATATTCGGCAGCACCGAGCAAATGGCCGGACGATCGATTCCCGGCAGGGTCTTGAGCACGAACCGGGAGACGGCCATCAGCGCACCGGTATTGCCGGCACTGACGCAAGCCTGCGCTTCGCCGTTCTTGACCAGTTCGACCGAGATTCGCATCGAGGAATCCTTCTTGTTCTTAAGCGCGGCACTGGGGGTTTCATCCATCGTAACCACTTCGGCGGCGTGTCGCACGCGCAGCCGTTCGCGCACGCCTTCATCGACGCGCAGCCTCGCGAGTTCGGCTTCGATTTCGGATTGCAGACCGACCAGAATGAATTCGACGTTGGCACGGGAAGCCGCAACGTTAACGGCCGCCGGCACGGTGACGCGCGGGCCATGGTCACCGCCCATGCAATCAATGGATACGCTGATCGCCATCCGCCGCATGCCACACGCGTAACGCGCGTGGATCTTTCTCCGCTATGCGACCTGCAGTCGGGCCGCCATGCCGGCGCGGCTATTCGCCGCGTGCCTTGGCCATCTTCTTGCCCCTGTAGAACCCACTGGGGCTGACGTGATGACGCAAATGCACCTCGCCCGTCGTCGGCTCAACGGCAAGGGCAGGACTGGTCAGGAAGTCGTGTGCGCGACGCATTCCTCGCTTGGACGGCGACTTCTTATTCTGCTGAACGGCCATGGAGTAACTCCTCAATATCGATTTCGTGAATTCAACGAGTCCATCCGAGTCATTGAATCCGCTTGAGCTTCGCCAACTCCGCAAACGGCGAAGGTTTGCCTGCCTTTGTACCACCCTGCCCGTCGCTGCATTGCTCGTGCCTGGGCACCATGGGCAGCGCCAGAATTACCTCGTCTTCGACCAACCGGTCGACGTGCATCGCCTTGCTCGCAAGCACGCGGTCGAACTCATCATCAGCCGCCTCAATTTCCCGCTCGCTCTCTGCCAGGAGCAACTCGGCGCGAAATGCCAACGGGAACGTGACAGGCTTGAGGCAGCGTTGGCATTCCAAAGTCAGCGCGCCATCGCCAGAGACCTGTAGCCAACATCGGCCCTGGACGTCGGTTCTGCCTCTCAATTCATATGACAGGCATTGAATCACGCATCGCATCTCTGCCAACCGCGGCAACCGCGACAGGTCCAGCGACCCTTTGAGCGTTTCGGCCCCACGGGCGAACTGGAGGCCGTCGATCAGCCTCGGTTGCGACATAGGCCGGGCATGATATTATGTTCGCCAGCAGCTGTCAAAATAAATTCCAAGTTGTTCAGGGCGTTATCAGCATTTTCCGCATGCGCTTGCATGAATTCCATCGAACGGGAAAGGCTCTTTGTTGACCCGGCATGAGGCCCGCTCGTTGGCATTGCGGAGTCCGAGTACACCATGAAGATTGTACTTGCATCCACCTCTCGGTACCGCCGCGAACTGCTCAATCGGCTTCAAGTTCCTTTTGCCACGGTGAATCCCGCGGTCGAGGAGGAGATTCAAAACGGTGAACGGCCTGAATCGATGGCGGCCCGGCTTGCGACCGCCAAGGCTTTGGCCGTCGCATCGAGCCACCGCGACGCGATCATAATCGGATGCGACCAGGTAGCGGTTTCCGGCGGCAGAATCCTCGGGAAGCCGGGAAGCCGTAACAAAGCCCTGCGACAGTTGCGCGAACTGTCAGGGCAGGAAGCCGTGTTCTTTACCGCCATCTGCGTCCACGATGCAGCCAGTGGCAAGACCTCGACCCGGGTTGTCCCTTGTCGCGTTGCATTTCGCATCCTTGACGATGCAACGATCGGGCGCTATCTCGACCGCGAACAGCCCTATGACTGCGCGGGCAGCGCCAGATCCGAAGGTCTTGGAATCGCGCTTATCCAGCGCATGGAATGTGAAGATCCGAACGCACTGATCGGTTTGCCCCTTATTGCGCTGGTGGATCTGCTGGGCGAACACGGCGTGAAGATTCCCTGACGTCCACGCGGTTGGCGAAATCCACGTGGACCCCGGCACCCTTTACCTGATCCCCGCCACGCTTGGCGGTAGAGATATCGATGCGGTGCTGCCCGACGGCGTGAAAGAGCGGATCCGCGTGCTGGATTATTTCATCGCCGAGAACCCGAAATCCGCAAGGGCCTTTATCAAGCTGATCGGGCCTGGTCGTCCGCTGCCTGCGATCACCATCGAACGGCTGGACCACAACACCCCGCCGGCAATCATCGGGGCTTTACTCGGGCCGGTGCTTGCAGGGACTGACGCCGGCCTCATTTCGGAAGCGGGCTGTCCGGCGATCGCAGATCCGGGCGCACTGCTTGTGCGACGAGCCCATGATTACCGCGTACGGGTCGTGCCTCTGGTCGGTCCGTCCTCGGTACTGTTGGCGCTCATCGCGTCGGGACTTGAATCCCAGCGCTTCGCATTTCATGGTTATTTGCCTGTCAAACGGCCTGCGCGCGACAGGGCAATCCGCGACATCGAGTCCCGCTCGCGCAGGAATCGCGAATCACAGCTGTTCATCGAGACTCCCTACCGCAATGCGCAGCTCCTTGAGGCTCTGCTCGCCGTCTGCCGACCCGACACGCTGCTATGCATCGCGACAGACCTCACGCTCGCCACCGCCTCGGTGCGCACGTCACGGATAGCGGACTGGGCGACGCAAAAGCCGTATCTCAAAGACCGGCCGAGCGTGTTCCTGATTCTCTCGGAACGGTGAATCACGTCGCCCGAGGCGGCGACATGGAAATGATCAGCGCAGCGCGAAATCGCCATACAGGGCCAACCTGGCTAGAGCATTACCCGTGGCGGCGCCCAATCGCTTGGCAAAACGTTCGGCGATGTTCTCTTTCTGCGTATAGTCGACGATGTCCTCGGCCTTGATCACCTCGCGCGCCACGGAGTCAAGGCTCCCATAAGCGTCGGTCAGGCCGAGTTCGATACTTCTCGCACCGGTCCACATCAGTCCGGAAAACAGTTCGGCAGAGTCCTTGAGACGCTTGCCGCGGCCTTTCCTTACCGCATTGATGAATTGCCGGTGGACGTCATCCAGGAGACTCTGCGCATATTCCCGGTGCTTCGGATTCACCGGAGAAAAAGGGTCCATCAATGCCTTGTTCTCGCCGGCTGTGAGCAGACGCCGCTCGACGCCGAGCTTTTGCATCGCACCGGTAAAACCCCAACCATCCATGAGCACGCCGATCGAGCCGACGATGCTCGCCTTGTCCACGTAAATGCGATCGGCGGCCGTGGCAATGTAGTAACCGCCCGAAGCACAGATGTCCTCGACAACAGCGTACATTGGAATGTTCGGGTAAATGCCGCGAAGACGACGGATCTCGTCGTAGATGATTCCGGCCTGCACCGGGCTGCCGCCTGGTGAATTGATGCGCAGGATCACGCCCTGTGTGTTGCTGTTCTTGAAGGCGCTCTGCAGAGCAGCGGTGATGCGGTCCGCATTCGCCTCCCCCCTGGGCTCAATGACGCCGACGACGTCCACCAGCGCCGTGTGTTTGCCCCCCTTCAGGCCGTCGTAATTCGCCCGCCAATCAACCGCGAGGAAAATTAGAAAGCTCAAGTATGCGAACGTGAGCAGCTTGAAGAAGATCCCCCAGCGTCGTGAACGCCGTTGCTCTCGCAGCGCCTCGGAGGCCAACTTCTCGATTACCGCCCGTTCCCAGTTGCTGTCGTTCTCGGCCATCGCTTCAACCTCTAAACAGTTCGTTGCGCCGCGAGGGGGTCAATGCGGGAGGAAAAAAGCATCGATCGAATGGCCCGCCGGACAGCAACGCAAAACTGAATTTCGCCCAAAGTATGCGACCATTCCGCATCCACTACTCCCGCACTCGCCGTGGTTTCGAAAATTCCCAATCGGCCTTAAGGTAGATCAAACCGTCTCGCTCTTCGACCTCGATCCGGGCGAGTGCGCCGTTACAGGGTCCGCCGAGGCACGCGCCGGTATCCGGGGAATAGACTGCACCGTGGGTTGAGCATATCAAATGCTGGCCTTCCTGATCGAAGAATTGGCCCGGCTTCCAGTCAAGTTCCATGAACACATGTGCGCAGCGGTTCAGATAGGCGTAGACCTGTCCCTCGTAGCGCACCGCGAACGCGCCCACCTTCTCGTCGCCCTGCCCGACCTCAAAGCGCACGCCCGCTCCCGAGTCTTCAAGCGCGCTGCTACTGCAGATCACGCGTTCTCGTTCAGCCATTTTCCGAGTTCAGCCGTGTTATCCACATACGCGACCGGATCCAGCGCGAGCAGGTCTTCCCTTCGGTGCGCGCCGTGTCCCACCGCGAGCGCATCCACGCCCGCGTTGCTGGCCATCTGCAGGTCGTGCACCGTGTCGCCAACCATCAAGGTTGCCTCGGCCTCCACCGCCAGTTCCTCGATGAGTTCGTGCAGCATGTCGGGCGCGGGCTTGGACGCACACTGGTCGGCGCAGCGCGTAGAGGCAAAAAAATCCGCGACACCGGTAGTGCGAAGTGCACGCTCCAGCCCCTTGGCGCTCTTGCCGGTCGCGATCGCGAGCCGATGCCCGCGACCCTTTAGCGCGACCAGCATCTCCCTGGTCCCGGGAAACAACGTGATATGCGGGTCGCGGAGCCGGAAATGGTGCCGGTAACGTTCCGAGACAGTGGCATACTCGCTTGGCGGCAGACCTGGAACCGCATACGCAAGGGCATCGGCCAGCCCCAGCCCGATGACGTGGGCGGCGCGCCGATCTTCGGGCACCGTCAAGCCCAGATCCCGACAAGCGGCCTGAATGCAGGCCACGATCGTCGACGCGGAATCCATCAACGTTCCGTCCCAGTCAAAAACGATCAATTCATAGCGCATGGTGATGGCCGCTCAATCTGTACGCTTTTTCAGGCCTTCCACGAAGACGCTCAGCTCCCTCGGCAACGGGGCGCGCAGCGCCAGTCGCGCGCCGGTCGCCGGATGCGAAAGATCGAGTTCCGCCGCATGCAGGAACATGCGCTTGAGTCCGCGCTTCGCAAGGTCGCGGTTAATCTCGAAATCGCCGTATTTTTCGTCACCGACGATTGGGAATCCAAGATGAGCCAGGTGCACCCGGATCTGATGCGTACGCCCGGTGCGGAGTTCCGCAGACAACAGTGTAAAGCCCGGCAGCGCCTGATGGGTGCGAAAGAGCGTGCGGGCTTCGCGCCCTTCTCCGTGCACGCTCACGCGTCGCTCTCCCGCCGAGGTCAGAAACTTGCGCAACGGCAGCACGACATCCTTTTCCGATGATCCGAATTCTCCCTTCACCAGCGCAAGGTAACGCTTTCGCACCAGCCCTTCGCGCAATGCGGCGTGCAGCCGTGTCAGCGCGGAACGCTTCTTGGCGAGCATCAGCAGCCCCGAGGTATCGCGGTCGAGCCGGTGTACCAGTTCGAGGAATCGCAGTCCCGGTCGGGCGGCACGCATGGACTCGATAACGCCAAAGCTGACGCCGCTGCCCCCGTGCACGGCTATCCCCGCGGGTTTGTCAAGGACCAGCAGCGCCTCGTCCTCGAGAACGACCGGAAAATCGACCGCGCGCGCGCGCGGCTTCTGCGCCGCTCGATTCTGAGGAAGACGCACCGGCGGAATGCGCACTCGATCGCCTTCGTTCAAGCGGTGGGTGGCGCCGACCCGCCTGCTGTTGACGCGTACCTCGCCGGTGCGCAGGATGCGGTAGATATGGCTTCTCGGAATTCCCTTGCAGTACCTCAGCAGATAGTTATCCACCCGTTGATCGTCCCCCTCGGGACCGACGACCACGCTGGATACATTGCTTAAATCCTTAATTTTCCTTATCATCTGCTCGCGGCTTAAGTTGCGGGACCGCCGGCGGTCCGGAAATCGGACCCGGTTACCTGGTCCCCCGGTTCGGCTGTTTGCCAGGGATGCATGTCATTTCTATACGCCTCCCCGATCGGCACTCGAAGACCCGACGCCAGCAAAGGTTGGTCCATTCATGGACCGGTGATAGTACTTGATATGCGCGCCAGCAACATGGGCAGATATTCCGGTCGGTTGCACGCCGGTTGCACTTAGGGCAACAAGATAGGCAACGAGACCCGACAAACCAGACCATCCACGTTTCCATGACAACGGACCCGATGATGCAGGCCTAGACAATCAGGCTCGCGGTTTGTGCTGCCCGCGCGCGCGGGAGAACAAAACAGTGAAGCGCATGCTTTTCAATGCGACACAGGCCGAGGAACTCCGTGTCGCCATTGTCGATGGTCAGAAACTGATCGATCTCGACATTGAATCGGCCTCGAAAGAACAAAGAAAAAGCAACATCTACAAGGGTGTCATCACCCGCGTCGAACCCAGCCTCGAGGCCGCATTCATCGATTACGGCACCGAGCGGCATGGCTTTCTTCCCTTCAAGGAGGTTGCCCGAGGCTATTTCAGGTCGGGCGCGGACGTCGGGCGCGCGCGGATCCAGGACGCCATAGAGGAAGGCCAGGAACTGATCGTCCAGGTCGAAAAGGACGAACGCGGCAACAAGGGCGCCGCGCTCACCACCTTCATCAGCCTGGCGGGACGTTATCTCGTCCTCATGCCCAACAACCCGCGAGGCGGGGGCGTTTCGCGCCGTATCGAGGGCGAGGACCGTAGTGAGTTGCGCGACATGATGGACCAACTGCCCGTCCCCCAAGGCATGAGCATTATCGCGCGCACTGCGGGCATAGGACGCTCCAAGGAGGAACTGGAGTGGGATCTCGGCTACCTGCTCCAACTCTGGCGCGCCATCGAGGATGCGTCCAGCTCGCAGAAGGGCGCCTTCCTGATCTATCAAGAAGGCAGCCTGGTCATCCGTGCGATCCGCGACTATTTCCATCCTGAAATCGGCGAAATTCTCATCGACACCCAGTCGATATTCGATCAGGCGCAGCAGTTCATGGCGCATGTGATGCCCGACAACGTCAATCGCGTGAAACTGTATCGCGACGACGTGCCGTTGTTCTCGCGCTTTCAGATCGAACACCAGATCGAAACCGCATACTCGAGGCAGGTGACACTGCCCTCGGGTGGCGCGGTGGTGATCGACCATACCGAGGCGCTGGTTTCCGTCGACGTGAATTCGGCGCGCGCCACCCGGGGACATGACATCGAGGAGACGGCATTCCGCACCAACTGCGAGGCAGCGGATGAAATCGCCCGCCAGTTGCGGCTGCGCGATCTCGGCGGCCTGATCGTGATCGATTTCATCGACATGGATAACCCGCGCAATCAGCGCGAAGTCGAGAACCGGCTTCGGGAAGCGCTTCACGTCGACCGCGCCCGGGTGCAAATGGGCAAGATATCGCGCTTCGGGCTGATGGAACTCTCGCGGCAGAGGCTGCGGCCCTCGCTCGGCGAGAGCGCTCACCAGCCCTGCCCGCGCTGCAGCGGCACCGGCTTCATCCGCGGCATCGAGTCGACCGCACTGCACATCCTGCGCATCATTCAGGAAGAGGCAATGAAGGAGAACAGCGCTGCCGTGCACGCGCAGGTTCCGGTGGACGTGGCCACGTTCCTGCTGAATGAAAAGCGCACCGACATCCACGCCATAGAGGCGCGCATGAAGGTCAATGTCGTATTGATCCCGAACATTCACCTCGATACGCCCAACTACACGATCACGCGCATGCGCCATGACGATCTGAACCAGGAGGGCGCGCTGCCCGCAAGCTACGAACTCGTCGAGCCTCCGGCCGAAGAAGAGGACACGTCGGCACCGGAAGCGAAACCGCAGCGACAGCTGGCCGCGGTGCAGAACTTCACGCCGGACCCGTCCGCGCGGGCGCCGGTCGCGGCCGTTCCGGTCGCCGCTCCGGTGGCCAGAACCGAAGAGCGCGGCAGCATCATCGACCGCATCCTCGGCTGGTTCAGGGGCGCGCCCGCAAGCGACGCGAAATCCGGCGAGCCCCGCAAAGACGAGCCACGACGCGATCTGCATCGACGCGATCAGCGCCGTGACCGCGACCGAGGGGGACGGGATCGGGACCGCAGCGGGCGCGACCGGCAAGAAGGGCGAAGTGGACAACGCCAGCAGGCGCCGCGCGAAATCCGGCAAGCCGACACGCGCCGCGGAGAGCGCGGCGAGCGGCCCGAGCGCGCGGCACGGCCCGAGGGCACGCGTGGCGCGCGCCCGGAGCGCGACCGGCGGCCGGAAGCTAGTGAACGTCAGGAACGCGGCGCGCGTCAGGAGCGCGACGCGCGTCCGGAGGCTGGTGATCGGCCCGAACGCAGCCAGCGTTCCGAGCGCGGGCGCCGGGAACGCGGAGAACCGCGCCCCCGCGACCTTTCAGAACCGCAGATGGCGGAGAACCTGAGCGCGGAGAGGCAGGCGCAAACGGACGAAACATTGCAGCGCACGCCGACCGCCGGAGAAAAAGTCGCGAGCCATGCACCCGATATTCCGGCGGGTGACTCACGGCAGGCAGCGCGACCGGAAGGCGAACGCCGGCGCGGACGACGGGATCGCGGACCGCGCGAGGAACGCCATCAGGCCGGTGGTCCTCCGCAGCAGGAACTCGGCCTGTCAACCCCGAAGCCCGACGACTTGGCCGAAGTACCCGCCGCACTGCGGCCTGAAAGCCCACTGGAAAGCGCCAGCGACCGCGCGCCTGAATCGTTGCCGACCGAGTCGGCAAGCACTGCGGTGGCCGTGGTGGAGCCAGCGCCCCTTGTATCCATCGAACCCGCACCGGCTGCCACGGCCCCGGTCGAAGCGCCAGTGGCATCTGCGGCCGAACCTGTGACAAAGCCGGCGCCGCCGGCCCCTCCGGTGGACCTCGATCAGGTGCTCAAGGAAAGCGGGCTGCAACTGGTACAGACCAAACCCGGCGCCGCGATCGACGTTCCGGACGAGCCGGAATTCGTGCCTGCAAAAAGACCCCGTCGTACGCCACCCCCCGATCTCGGCCAGCCGCTCCAGATCGTCGAGACCCGCAAGGAATAGCTGCGGCGCCCTCCCCGACGCACGGGAAACTGCACCGTGCGTCGGGAAGCAAGGCTGCAGCTCAACGCTTATCCGGGGGCGCGGCCAGCGATGCATTTCCCCCGCGCAATGCATCGAGCAGGCCCTGCACGGCGTCCTCGAGCATGTCCAGCACCCGCTCGAATCCGCTCGGGCCGCCATAGTACGGGTCGGGAACGTCTTTTTCGTCAAACCGCCTCGCGTATTGCATCATCATCCGCAACTTGGAATCTGCGGTAGCGCCTGCGAGCGAAGAGAGCAACGCGTGATTGTCCCGGTCCATCGCCAGCACCAGGTCGAAACGCTGAAAGTCATCGCGCACGAACTTGCGCGCTCTGAGCCCGGACAGGTCGTAGCCGCGGCGCGCTGCGGCTTCCTGCATGCGCAAGTCGGGCGGTTCGCCGACGTGGTAGCCATGCGTTCCCGCCGAATCGACGATGATCTGCTCGGACAAGCCCGCATTCGCAATCATCCTCCGGGATATACCCTCCGCGGTCGGCGAGCGGCAGATGTTACCGGTGCAGACGAATACGACCGACGACCTCATCGTTCAAGCGTTATTTCGCGTAATCGAAGAAACCGCGGCCGGTCTTGCGGCCGAGATAGCCGGCTTCGACCATTTCCACGAGCAACGGAGCCGGACGGTATTTCGGGTCCTTGAACCCCTCGAACAGCACGTTCATCACCGCCAGTTCGACGTCCAGTCCGATGAGGTCACACAGCGCCAGCGGCCCGATGGGCTGGTTGGTTCCCAGCTTCATCGCGCTGTCGATCTCCCCGGCAGTCGCGAGCCCTTCGGCAAGCGCAAAGATCGCCTCGTTGATCATCGGGCACAGCAGCCGATTGACGACGAACCCCGGGCTGTTGCGCACTTTGACCGGCGTCTTGCCGATCTTCTTCGCCACCGCCTCCACCGATGCGTAGGTTGCGTCTGAAGTCTGCAGGCCGCGGATCACTTCCACCAATTGCAGCATCGGAACCGGGTTGAAGAAGTGCATGCCAATCACCCGGTCTGAAATCGGCGTTGCCGCGGCGAGCCGGGTAACGGAAATCGACGATGTGTTGGTCGCCACGATTGCCGTATCACCGGCGAGTCCCGCCAGCTGGGCGAAGATCTTCAGCTTGAGGTCCAGATTTTCGGTCGCGGCCTCGATGATCAGATCGCTGCCGCGCACCGCTTCAATGTCAGTCGCGGTCTTTATCAGACCCAGCGCCGCGGCCTTGGCGTCCGCCGTCATCTTGTCCTTCTTTACCAGGCGATCGAGACTGCCATCGACGGTCTTCAAGCCTCGCTGCAGCGCAGAGGCGGAGACATCCGTCATCGCGACCTCGTAACCGCAGACCGCAAAGGCCTGCGCGATGCCGTTACCCATGGTTCCTGCGCCGATGATTCCGATTTTCTTGATTTCCATATGTCCCTCGATGGAGTCAGGTTAGTGAAGTGTTTCGCGTGTGGCGCACATTATCGTCGCCGGTCGCCCGAAAAACTTGTCAGATGTCAAAGAAACGGGGGATAAGCCTAGCCAACGGCCCGCCTCGGTTCGGGCTCTTCGTCGGCCGGCCTCGCACCGAAGAAGTTCCGCTTCAGTTCGGCAAGCCGATCCCGCGCCTGGGCGGCCTTCTCGAACTCGAGGCTGCGTGCATGCCGCAACATCTGCTTTTCGATCTTCTTGATCTCCCGGGCCAGCTGCTTCTCCGACATGGTCTCGTAACGCGCCTGCGCCTCGGCGGCCTTGAGCTCCAACTGGACCTGCTGGCTGTCGTACACGCCTTCGATCATGTCCCGCACGCGCTTGACGATGCCTACCGGCGTGATGCCGTGCCTTGCGTTGTATGCGATCTGCTTGCCGCGCCGCCGCTCGGTCTCGCCGATCGCCCTTTTCATCGAATCAGTGATCTGGTCCGCATACAGGATCGCCCGGCCGTTGATATGGCGCGCGGCGCGCCCGATGGTCTGGATGAGAGAGCGCTCGGAACGAAGAAACCCCTCCTTGTCCGCATCGAGTATGGCCACCAGCGACACTTCGGGAAGGTCCAGACCTTCGCGCAGCAGGTTGATGCCCACCAGCACGTCGAACTCGCCGAGCCGCAGGTCGCGGATGATCTCGACGCGCTCCACCGTCTCCACTTCCGAATGGAGGTAGCGGACCTTGACGCCATGCTCCGACAGGTACTCGGTGAGTTCCTCTGCCATGCGTTTGGTAAGCGTAGTCACCAGCACGCGCTCCCGCCGGGCCGAACGCAGCGTGATTTCCGACAGCAAGTCGTCCACTTGCGTCGCCGCAGGCCGGACCTCGAGTTCCGGGTCGACCAGGCCGGTCGGGCGCACGACCTGCTCCACCACCTGGGCGGACTTCCGGCGTTCGTATTCGGCGGGCGTGGCGGAAACGAACATCGTCTGGCGCATGACGCGCTCGAATTCCTCGAACATGAGCGGCCGGTTGTCCAGCGCCGACGGCAGCCGGAAGCCGTAGTTGACCAGATTTTCCTTGCGCGAACGGTCTCCCCTGTACATGCCGCCCAGCTGGCCGATGGTGACGTGCGATTCGTCGATGATCATCAGCGCGTTCGGCTGCAGGTAATCGATCAGCGTCGGCGGCGGCTCCCCCGCCTTGCGCCCGGACAGATGCCGGGAATAATTCTCGATCCCCTTGCAGAATCCCAGCTCGTTGAGCATCTCAAGGTCGAAGCGCGTGCGCTGCTCGATACGTTGTGCCTCGACCAGCTTGCCTTCGCCGTTGAAGAACCCGATCCGCCCGGACAGTTCGACCTTGATCGCTTCGATGGCGCGCAGCGTGGTCGCCCGCGGCGTCACGTAGTGGCTGGACGGATACACGGTGAACCGCGGCACCCGGTGATGGGTGTGCCCCGTGAGTGGGTCGAACAGGGTCAGCGTCTCGACCTCGTCGTCGAGCAGCGCGATGCGCAGCGCCGTTTCGGAGTTCTCCGCGGGGAAAACGTCCACCACGTCGCCGCGCACTCGGAACGTGCCGCGGCGGAAATCGAGTTCGTTGCGCTCGTACTGCATGGCCACGAGGCGCGCGATCACGTCGCGCTGCGCGTACCGCTCGCGTTCGCGCAGGTGCAGGATCATGCCGTGATAGTCGACCGGATCGCCGATGCCATAGATGCACGATACGGTCGCGACGATGATCGCATCCTCGCGCTCGAGCAGCGTCTTGGTCGCCGAGAGCCGCATTTGCTCGATGTGTTCGTTGATCGATGAATCCTTTTCGATGAACAGGTCGCGCGAAGGAACGTAGGCTTCCGGCTGGTAATAATCGTAGTAGGAGACAAAGTACTCGACCGCGTTATCCGGGAAATACTCGCGAAATTCAGCGTAGAGCTGCGCGGCCAGCGTCTTGTTCGGCGCCAGCACCAGCGCCGGTCGCCCCAGGCGTGCGATCACGTTCGCCATCGTGTAGGTCTTGCCGGACCCGGTCACCCCGAGCAGGGTCTGGTAGGCAAGTCCATCGCGGATGCCCTCGACAAGCTTTTCGATCGCCTCCGGCTGGTCGCCGGCCGGCTCGTAGGGCTGGTTGAGCCGGAACGGACTGCTGGGAAAAGTGGTGATCAAAGGTATAGAATGGTGCACTGCAACGGAAACTATTCAGTTTAACAGTTCAGCCCCTACCGAGAGAAGACCATCATGACCTCCAATGTTTTGTCGCACGTGGAAATGGCGCCCCGCGATCCGATCCTTGGCGTGACCGAGGCGTTTGTCGCAGACAAGAACCCGAACAAGGTCAATCTCGGGGTCGGCATCTACTATGACGATACCGGCAAGGTGCCGGTGCTCGAGTGCGTGCGCCGCGTCGAGCGCGACATGGCCGAGAAATCCGCGCCGCGCGCCTACCTTCCGATCGACGGCCTGGCGGCCTACGACAAAGCGATCCAGACGCTCGTCTTCGGCGGCGACAGCCCGGCGCTCAAGGACAATCGCGTCGTCACGGTGCAAACGCTCGGCGGAACCGGCGGCCTGAAGGTGGGCGCCGATTTCCTGCGCCGGACGCTGCCACAGGCGCAGGTCTGGATCAGCGACCCGAGTTGGGAAAATCACCGCGCGATATTCGAGAACGCGGGTTTCGTCGTCAACAACTATCCGTACTACGATGCGCCGACCCACGGCGTGAATTTCAACGGCATGATCGACTGCCTGCGCGGGCTGCCCAAGGGATCGATCGTCGTGCTGCACGCCTGCTGCCACAACCCGACCGGCGTGGACCTGTCCGCCGATCAGTGGGCCGCCGTGGCCGAGACCGTCAACAAGCAGGGCCTCGTGCCGCTGCTCGACATCGCCTACCAGGGATTCGGCGACGGCCTGGACGCCGATGCCGCCGCGGTGCGGATTTTCGACAAGGCGGGCGGCGCGGCATTTGTCGCCAACTCGTTCTCGAAGACGTTCTCGCTCTACGGCGAGCGCGTCGGCGGGCTTTCGGTGGTGGCCGGCAACAAGGACGAAGCCGCGCGCGTGCTGTCGCAGATCAAGCGCCTGGTCCGCAGCAACTACTCGAACCCGCCCACGCATGGAGGCCAGATCGTCGCTTCAGTCCTCACCTCACCCGAGGCACGCGCGCAATGGGAGCAGGAACTCGGGCAGATGCGCGCTCGCATCCGCACCGTGCGCCAGCAACTGGTGGACAAGCTGCGCGCCAAGGCGCCGAAACACGATTTCGAATTCGTGACACGCCAGCGCGGCATGTTCTCGTATTCGGGGCTGTCAAAGCAGGCCGTGACACGGCTGCGCGAGGAGTTCTCGGTCTATGCGATCGACACCGGACGCATCTGCGTGGCGGCGATCAACTCGAAGAACATCGACTACGTGTCCGACTCGATCGCGAAGGTCGTGGGCTAGCGTGCTGCAACCGACGCCGCAAAGGTCGTGTTACGTTGACCGGGGTGCGGCGCCCCATTAAAATCACGCGTTCGCCAATTCCCCGATAGCTCAGCTGGTAGAGCGACGGACTGTTAATCCGCAGGTCCCAGGTTCGAGCCCTGGTCGGGGAGCCATCAAGATCATGCACTTAGGCCATCCATCGCGGTGGCTTTCTTGCTTTTGAGGGATACGAATACCGATAGTCCGCGGGTCGGTATTGGACCGTGCGCCACGAGAAACGCTGCCTAGCCCGACCTCTCTTCGAATGGAACTCCGATTCCATAGAAGCGAGAAAGTCCTCCGAATGTTTTTTGCTGGTCCGAGCTTTGCCGCAACGCGCGAACGTGCGGGGATCCCGGATCGATTCTGCGGCGATTTGATGTTCAAAGGTATCCTTTTAACAACGATTGGTTTGTGCTAATGTTTCCGTATTAAAAGGATACATATCCCAACCCCGCCGATGCCCCTGCACCCAGTCCTCGAAGAGAAGCTCAATGCCGCGCTGGCGCCGGGCCAGGCCGAGCCGATGACCCGCCGCGATGCCGCGTTGCCGGAGATTCCCAACAAAGTCCACGCGGTCACTGGCATGCGCCGTGCCGGCAAGACGACCTTCCTGCGGCAGCTCGTCGCCGAGCGGCAGCGCGGTGCCGCGCCGGAACGCGCGCTCTACCTGAGCTTCGACGACGACCGGCTCGCTGACATCGCCGCCGATCAGTTGAGCGCGCTGCTGGAGGAGTTCTATCGGCGCCATCCGCAGTTGCGGCGGCGCTTGACCGTGACGTGGTACTTCGATGAGATTCAGCTCGTCGCAGGGTGGGAGCGCTTCGTGCGCCGCGTGCTCGACAGCGAGAACGTGCAGGTGGTCGTGTCAGGTTCCTCGGCGCGCATGCTATCTCGCGAAGTCCATACCTCGCTGCGCGGACGTGGCATCGAAACGAGCATCCGCCCGTTTAGCTTTCGCGAGTTCCTGCGCCACCGTGGCGAAGAGCCCCGCGCCGAACCTCGGCGCTGGAGGGCAGATCAACGCTCGCTGGTAGAGAAGCGCTTTGGCGAGTACCTGGTCGAAGGCGGATTTCCCGAGGCCCAGGGACTCACGCGGGCGCTGCGCGTCGAGCTGCTGCAGGGCTACGTCGATACAGTGCTGTTTCGCGACGTGCTGGAACGCTACGGCGTGTCGCAGGTAAGCGCACTACGCTGGATTGTCCGGCACTGCCTGCGCAACCCGGCCGGCAGCATGAGCGTGCACCGCTTGTTCCAGGACCTGAAGGCGCAAGGGCACGCGGTGAGCAAGGATTCCGTGCATGCGTTGCTCGGGCACCTTGTCGACGCCTATCTCCTCCAGGCGGTGCCGCTGCACACGGCGTCCGAGCGCCAGCGCAATTCAAATCCGCGCAAGATCTATCCGGCCGATCCCGGACTGATCCACGCCTTCGACGCCAGCGCTCGTGCTAAAACCGGCCACGCGCTGGAAACCGCGGTCTTCAATGAACTGCAGCGTAGAGGCGTCGACGCGGCCTATGTCAAGACGGCGGAAGGCTTCGAAGTGGATTTCCTCGCGGCCTACCGCGACGGCCGGCGCGAGCTGCTGCAAGTCTGCGCCGACCCTTCGACGGTGGACGCCCGCGAGCGAGAACTGCGGGCGCTGGCCGATGCGGTGAAGACCCAGCCGAAGCTGCCGGCGGTGCTACTGGTCGTGACTCAAGAACAACGAATCGCGCTCTCTGGCAGCGGCCTGCGGGTCATGCCCGCCTACGAGTGGATGCTGCAAGAACAGTGAAGGTTACAGGCAACTGATTGTTAAGACAAATCAGGCGGCCTTCCTCGCCTTCGCTTCCGAGGGACGCACGCTCAGCCGCAAACCCGTCGCGCCAAGTATGGCGGTCAGGCTGCTGAGTTGCGGATTTCCGCGTTTGGACAACGTTCGGTACAGCGCCTCGCGACTCAAGCCCGTTCTGCGCGCGATCTGCGACACGCCCCCGCGCGATTCCGCGACGTTGCGAAGCGCCTGCAGCAGTCCCACCGGTTCCCCTTCCTCCAGTACCGCTTCGATGTAGGCGGCGGCGTTCTCGGGATCCTTCAGCCATTCGAGAAACCCTGGCCGATCCGGCACGCTAGCCGGGGCGCTTGCCTTGGGTTTTCGTTCTTTCCTGGTAGTCATGCCAATACTCCTTCGCTGTCTTGATATCCGTCTGCTGCTTGCGCTTGTCGCCGCCCAAGCGCAGTAGAACGATTTCGACTCCGGCGCGTGCAAAATAGACGCGGTACCCCGGTCCCCAGTCGATCCGCAGTTCCGATACGCCTTCGCCCACGGGCTCGCAATCGCCGAATAGGCCTCGCCCGACCCGGTCGAGTCGGGCCCGTACCCGCGCTTGCGCCTGGCGGTCCCGCAGTCCGACGAACCATTCGCCGAACGGCTCCACGCCCGCGGCGGTCAGGTAGCGCACAATCTCGTCGGTCGTTGTAGCTTAAGAACTACAGTTCGTCCAGCCCGCATAAGATTTACGCTCCCTCGGTCCCTTCATGCAACAGCATTTCCTTCAGCAATTCAGACAGCCAGGCTGCGATCAGATCCAACTCGTCTGAACCGACCGGACGATTCTCCATCCTGCCCTCAAAGCTCACCGCCGGAGTGAGCGGCATTTCCTCTTCCACGCATGTCGCGTCTCCTTCCTTGCATGTCTATTCCCGCGCTAGCGGTTCCGATCCTTCTTCTGTTCCTCGCCGATGATGTGCATCAATTCCCGTACCTACTCATAGCCAGGCGATAGAGTCGCTCGCCCAATCAAGAAACCGCTGGTGCAACCCCTGGCCGGAATTGCGCCATAGCGCCTCCGACCGGTACGTGACGAAGAATGACGGGCTGTTGTATTCGCCGCGCTGGATGGTCATGTCGGCGTTTTCGAGCACGATCGGAAGGGCCGAGCTCGATCCATAGCGATGCAGGAGGAACTCCGCGCCGCCGAGGGCAACGGGCTTCGGGTCCTTGCTCTTCGATTGGCGCAGTGCTTCCTGTTCGATGGTGAGCCGCTCGAAATCCAGCCCTTGGCCGCGCCCGGCTTGCAGGTAATAGGCGCATTCGATAATGTCGTGCTCCTGGAGCAGCAGTTCGAATCCGGGTGCGGTGGAGTCACTCATGTCTGCACCCTTCCTTCCCAGTCCGCTCGTCGCATATCGGTCGCTTGGCGGCCTGGCTTCCCGGGGAGTAGGATTCTGCGGAAAGGGAGATCAATGTATCCGTAGGCCCCGGTGTTACTGCAACGGGGCATAAGAGCGTCAGCGAATGTGCGCTGGCGTACAGACCGCCGTAGCAAACAAGCACAAGCTACAGGTGCTCTCCCACAAAACGGACGGCCATAGGTCCTCGTTCGACACTGAACGGACGGTCGCGCTCCGACCCTATCCACCCCAGTGGAAAGGCATCCCATGCAAGTATTTGGTGCTCACACATCACTCGTCTGGCATGTGACTCGCGCTGGACGCAGATGGCTTGTCACTTGGTTACATCGGGCGGCTTGCATGTCTTCGCGGTCAAGAAAACTGAATTGTCTGGCAGTCACTGTCCTTTCGCTTTTGGTCGTCGCTTGTAGTGGCGGCGGCGGTGGTTCCGGCGGCGGCAGTTCGACCGCCGACGTCATTCAGATTTCAGATTCGCCAAGAAGCACATCCGCCGCCGTTGGCGCAGCGGCCGCTTTCACAGTCACGGCAGCCGGCGCCGCTCCGCTTGCGTATCAATGGTATCGAAATGGGCACGCGATTGCCGGTGCCACGGCGGTCACATATAGCGTTGAGCAGGTTTCCGCCTGGCATGACGGCGACCAGTATCAGGTGCGGGTGAACAATGGCGCCAATTTGGCCGGTGTGATGAGCGTGGCGGCGACACTGGCAGTCAATCCGGCGCCGGGAATTGATCTGGTCGCAGGGAAACTGGGGGGGCCCGGCAATCTCGACGGTAATGGCGCTCAAGCGCGCTTTTTCAACGAAAGGAGCATCGCAGTCGATCCGGCGGGCGTCATTTATCTCGATGGCGGCGTCAGGAAGATCACGCCAGCGGGTGTGGTGAGCACAGCGAGCCAGGGAGTAGCCGACTTCGACCCAATGGCATTCGATACTCAAGGCAATTTCTTCAGAGCGAGGGACAACACAATCTGGAAGACGACACCTGCTGGTGTGCAGACGGTTCTAGCGGGCGGCGATGGCGTAGGCACGCAGGCGCAATTCGCGGCCGACGGTCTGGCGACAGACGCAGCCGGCAACGTATATGTCGCAGATAGGCAAATGAATACGATTTTCAAGGTGACGCCATCCGGCATGGTGACAACGCTCGCGGGCGCAGGTATTGCGGGCGCGAGTGACGGCGTCGGATCCGCCGCTCAATTTTTCGGGCCGCATTCTCTGACCACGGACCCTGCCGGCAACGTTTACGTCGGCGACGATGGCAACGCCACCGTACGCAAGATAAGCCCGAGCGGTGTCGTCACTACGTTCGCAGGCAAGCCCGGCGAGATCGGATCGACCGATGGGATCGGTTCGGCCGCCCGCTTCGGGCACATATACAGCATAACCTCCGACGCGGCGGGCAATTTATACGTAACCGCCGAAGGCTATTGCACCATCCGCAAAATCACGCCTGATGCCACGGTAAGCACCTTGGCGGGCACCGCATTCCTTTGCGGCTATGCCGACGGCATCGGGCCCGATGCCCGATTCGGCATTCACATGGGCATCGCGACGGACGCTGGCGGCAATTTAGTCGTGAGGGACGAGGCCAATTTCGTAGTGCGCAAGGTGACCCCATCGGGCGTCGTGACCACGCTGGCCGGGAACCCTCCCCACCCGGGCAGCGACGACGGGGTCGGCGCGGTAGCGCGGATCAATAGTGTCAGCGGCACGCTGGGCGTGGATGCGACAGGAAATATCTATTTCGGTTACTCGGGAGGGATGCGCAAGCTAAGTGTTGCGGGCGTCGTCAGCACATTACCCAACATCGGCAGAATTCAGAATTCCACTATCTATGTCTATGGCACCACGGCCGATGCGGCCGGAAATGGCTACGGGGTCAACATTGTCTATGGGTACAGCTCCGCGGAAATTCGTAAGTTCAGCCCTGACGGCACCGTGACGACCTTGCCTGGTTCTGCCGGAATAGACGCCACCGCCATCGCCGTCGATGGCGCCGGCAACGTCTACGCGGCAGATAATTCCAATAGGGCGATCCGCAGAATCGCACCCGATGGGGCGGTGACGTGGTTCGCCTATTACAACGATCTTGGCCCACGGCCTTCTTTAAGGTGTGACCATGATGTCATATCGCTCACCACCGACGCCGTCGGCAACGTCTACGCATCATGGTTCACCAAGGTTTTCAGGATTACACCAAGCGGCGCGATTGCGCTGCTCGCGGGTTCGGGGGCCACGCCTTGCTGGTCCTTTCGATCGGGGCAGCCGACTCCGCAAGGCACCATAGTCGACGGAACGGGTTCCAGCGCCAGCTTCTTTTCCATAGGAGGCATGGCCACTGACGCGAAGGGAAACGTGTATTTAACCGATGCAAATACAGTACGAAAGATCACGCCGGCCGGCGTGGTTACCACGATTGCGGGTCAACCGTCCCTTACTGGCGTCGCACTGGGTCCGTTACCCGGATCGTTGAACCGCCCCACAGGAATCGCCGTGGTGCCCAGCAATTCCGGAACCAAACTGGTCATCATGGACGAATACGGTCTGCTCTCGATCACCGCGCAATGATGACGCGATTTCTTGGCACCCGGCGTGTCGCTAATAGGACCTGACGAAGATCCTATCTCAATTCCCTGCCCGAACAGAACGAAGCAAGTACATTCGCTAAAGCGGCACCTTAACAAGCCAGGAGTGCCCAGATTTGCCCTGGTCGGGGAGTCGGTGAGGGCTCGAACGAGACTCGACCAATATAATCTCGCACCAGTGCCCAACGTCATGCGATCCGGCGCAGCGCTTGGCGAGCATCCCATAAATATGGCAATATGGGCAAATGAAGACAACACTTGATCTCCCCGATCCGATCTTCCGCAAAGCGAAGGCTACCGCTGCCGAGCGCGGTCAATCGCTTAAGGAATTCGTGACGGAGGCATTGCGCGACAAGCTGGTGCTCGACACTGGGCGCCCCTACGCAAGCGAGCCGGATTGGATGAAGGGCTTTGGCAAGCTCAAGCGATTGCACAAGGAAACCGTCCGCGTTCAATCCGTGATCGACCAGGAATTCGAGGTCATCGAGCCCGAGGATCGGCATTGATCCTCGACACGAACGCGCTCTCGGCGTTTGTCGATGGTGTGCCCGGAGTCGGAGCGATCTTGGGGCTACAGCAGCGAGCTGCAATTCCTGTGATCGTGCTCGGTGAATTTCGCTACGGCATCATGGGTTCGAGACATCGAAAAACCTATGAGGAATGGTTAGAGATCCATCTTCGCCATTTTGATCTTCTGGCGGTTACCGCTGAAACGACCTTGCCATACGCGTCGCTGCGCGCAACGCTCAAACGCTTGGGTCGACCGATCCCTGCGAACGACGCCTGGATCGCCGCCCTGGCGATGCAACACGGGTTGCCAATACTCAGTCGCGACGAGCACTTTGATGCGTTACCGGATGTGCGACGAATCAGCTGGTAAAGGGCCGGGAATCGATTTCTGAATGAGTTTTGACCCGTGTTCTGCGGGGCGCGCCGGTTTCAAAGGGGCACGGTCAATTCCCAGCGGTGCCCGCTTTTGCCCCGGGCGGGGAGCCATCAAGATCATGCATGTTGAATTTCGTGCGGAATTGACCCACCTTTTCATAGCCACCTGACCCGTCTAGAGTGGTAACAGTTACCTGATATTTCGCAGGATACTTAGCTTGGGCATGGGTCAACTGAAGGTAGCAACACGGGTCAACCGGCGCGTAACTCAACACCTTACATCTGTTGGGCTATGCGGCTGATGGGCGGTTGGTCGCGGACCTGGGCGGCTTAACGGCGGCCAGTGCGGCCGTCCATGCCTTCTTCGGCCAACAAACGGAATCGGAGCGCATCTTGTTTTCCAGATTGCGTATGTGGTTTCTCAAGACACCGGTGCTTGTCGCACTCGGATTGGTGGCCGCCTATTTCCTGTTTGCATGGTTTGGGTTCGAGCCCTTGGTGGAATGGGTTGCGCCGAAGATGGTGGCCGACAGGAGCAAGCACGAACTGGTCATCGGCTCGGCCCGGTTCGACCCCCTGGCGCTGTCCGTGGACGTCAAGGGCCTGAAACTGAACGAACCCGATGGCCAGCCCCTGCTGTCGTTCGACGAACTCTTCGCAGATTTCGAGGCCGCCAGTTTGTTCAGGTGGACCTATACCTTCCAGAACATCCGAATGGTGAATCCCCATGCCAGCGTGGTGCTGCTGGCGGGTGGCAGGCTCAACTGGAGCGCGTTCATCGACGCCTTCAAGGGCGACGAAGATAGGCCAGATAAGCCGGTGCCGCGCCTGCTGGTGCGACGCGTCGAACTGGTGAACGGGCGTGTAGACCTGAACGACCGGCGTGTGGGATTTGCCACCGCACTCAATCCCGTGGACCTCACGGTGGATGATCTGTCTACCCTGCCGGAGGACAAGGGACTCTACTCGCTGACCGCCACCACAGGCTCTGGCGCCCGCATCCTCTGGAAGGGTGAGTGGGTCCTTTCCAGAGGGCTGCCAACTCAATCCGGCAATGGAGAGGCGCCACAGGCTGCGGGCCGGAAGCCGGAGGACAAAGCGAAAACTCAACCCGCTGCCATCGTCGCGACTGGCCGACTGGGGATCGAGCGGGTCAGCCTGGAGTGGCTGTGGCCCTATTTGGAAAACAACGTGAACATGGGGCCCCCCCAAGGTCAGGCCGCGCTCGCGTTCGAATACCGGGTGAACTGGGCGGAAGACAAGCTCTCCCTGGTCCTGGACAAGCTGAGCGCGAGCGTCGCTAAGCTCCTTCTGCGCGGCAAAGAGGTCAAGGACCCCGCCATCCGACTGGACACGCTGGCTTTGAGCGGCGGTCATTTCGATCTGGATCAGCGCAGCCTGGAGGTCGGCGCCATGGCGTTGACCGGCGGCCAAGTGCGCCTGGACCGCGACCGCAAGGGCCATCTAGATATCGAGGATTGGTTCACGACGCAGTCCGGCAAACGGGCGGCCGAGCCAGCCGGTGATCAGTCGGGTCGAGAGGGGACATCGACCGCCAGCACTGCCGCCAAATCCAAAGCCGCTTGGCGAGTAAATCTCGCCGCCGTCAAGCTGGATGGCCTCGCTATGCGACTTCGGGATGCCACCTTCCGCAAACCGTTGGGTGTCGAAGTAAGCAACGTACGGGCGCGCTTCGTTGCCAGGGGCGAGGCTCGAGGGACGTCCGCGCAGGCCCAAGTTGACAGTCTGGAGGTGGATGTATCCGGCATCCGCTTATCCAGTACGGGTGAGGGGAAGCCCTTCCTACACCTGAACGACATCAAGCTGTCGGATGGTCACATCGATCTCGCAGGCCACTCCGCAACAGCGGGTAGCGTGATGCTGAGCGGCGGCAGCCTGGACGTGTCGCGGGACTCGCGCGGCAATATCAGCCTGATCGAAGCCCTGCAGCCGGCCGACAGCGCTCCGGCACCGAAGCCGGCCTCCCATGCGGAACCCTCCGGTCTCTGGCATTACAGGGTTGGTGAAGTTGGGCTGGACGGATTCCAGGTCAGCGTGCGTGACGAGGGAGTGCAGCCCACCGCCCGTATAACCCTGGAACACATCGCAGCCTCGGTCAAGGACGCGAGCGACAACCTGAAGGCCGCGTTGCCGGTGAGGCTGAGCCTGAAGGTGAAGGGGGGCGGCGCGTTCCAGGCGGACGGGACGGCGGTGATCGCCACGCCCGCCGCCGATCTGCGTTTCAAGCTCACCAACCTGACCCTGGGCTCGGCCCAGCCCTACATCAGCCGGACAGCCGATCTCACCTTGGCCTCGGGTGCCCTATCGGCCTCCGGGCGCGTGAAGTACGACGGCAAATTGACGTTCGACGGGGGGTTCCGGGCGGATAACTTGCTGCTTAACGAATCCGTGGGTGGTGCCCGCTTCCTGGCGTGGAAGTCCATGGAAAGCGACAGTATGAGCTACCGCCCCGGGAGCTTGAACATAGAGGAGTTGAGACTGGATGGCCTTGCGTGCAAGCTGGTCATCTACCCGGACAAGACAGTCAACCTGAAGAAGATCCTTAAGTCCCAGCCGGCGCCGCCGCCTGCTGGTGCACCCACCGCCGCCAATTCCGCGGCGACGAAGAACCTACCGGCGACCCGTGTAACGATCGACCGTGTCCGTGTGGAAAATGGTGAGATGGACTTTGCGGACCAATCCTTGGCGCTGCCCTTTGGAGCCCGCATCCACGACTTCAAGGGAACCTTCAACGGCATCTCAACCCAGCCGGGCAGCGCTGCCCAACTGGAATTGGACGGCCAGGTGGACGAATACGGACTGGCACGTGCTGTGGGCCAGCTGGACCTGTTCGATCCGACCAGCTTCATGGACATCAAGGTGGTCTTTCGCAACGTGGAGATGAACCGGCTTACGCCGTACACTGCCACATTCGTGGGCCGCAAGATCGAGTCCGGCAAGCTGTCACTGGACCTTGAATACAAGATCAAGGAGCGCCAGATGTTGGGCGAGAACCAGATCGTCATGGACAAGCTCACCCTAGGGGATCGGGTGAAGAGTCCAACGGCCAAAGACCTTCCCTTGGATCTGGCGATCGCGATCCTGCAGGACGGCGAAGGTCGCATCGATCTGGGCCTGCCCGTGTCCGGCAGCCTGGACGATCCCCAGTTCAGCTACGGCGGCATCATCTGGAAGGCCATCTCTAACATCATTACCAGGATCGTCACCGCGCCGTTTCGCGCCTTGGCCAGCCTGTTCGGCGGCAACGGCGAAAAGCTGGAGCAGGTCGCCTTCGAGGCCGGCGGATCCGCGCTGACCCCGCCGGAACGGGAAGAGCTCAAGCAGATCGCCACCATCCTGAACAAACGCCCGAAGCTGGCCCTGACGGTGCACCCCGCCTGGTCGGACAGCATCGACCGGCCGGTGATGAAGGAAACCCGACTACGCCTCGCCGTCGTGGAGAAGACAGGCGTCAAGCTCAAGCCGAACGAAGATCCCGGTCCAATCTCAACAGCCAATCCCAAGGTACGGGTGGCCTTGGAGACACTCTACACGCAGCAGTTCGGAAAGGATGCCTGGAAGACCTTGCAGAGTAAGTGGTTCAAGGCCAACCCGGAGAAGCGCAAGGAGAGCAACGCCGGCAAGCTGATGTCCCGCTTGCAGGGGTTGGTCGAGAAACAGGAGCCAATCAGCGAAGGAGACATGAATGCCCTCAAAGGCCGGGATCTGCACACGCTGCTATATGACCGGCTGTTGGCGAAGACCGATGTGGGCGAAACGGACTTGCGAAACCTCGCGCGCCGGCGAGGAGAGACCGTTCTGGCCGGCCTGGTGGCGGCGGGGGTACCAACAACCCGGATCATGCTAGCGGAAGAAGCGCCATTTACGGGGCAAGGACGGGAAATTCCGCTTCGCATGGAGCTGGGCCTTGCAGCCAAGTGAGACGCGCCTTTCGTGACCTGCTCCCCTTAGGCGATACCACGGGGAAGTTAGTAAAGTCCACCACTTGCCGGCCAACGGGTCGCTCTCCTCTGCCCCAATCGCGTGATCTAGATCACGCCCCCCGGTCCTTCGAATGCCGATTCTTTCTCACGGAAACACCTATAGCAGGAGCACGATGTTTGACACTTTCTTACCTTGTCCGGCGACCTATGGTAAAAACGGCTCTCGCTGACAGGCGGGAGTGACCAATGAATCGATTGCTATTTCGCCCCCTGCTCTATCTCATCCTGATAGCCGCAATTGCCGGCGCCGCTATCTACGCCTACCGCCGTTTCGCCGAACCATCGAAGTCAAAGCACGAATTGTCCGTCGAGCAGATTCAACGGATGGGGCGCCTGATGCTCGTGCGTTTTTCGATCAAGGATGTGGTGACTCAGACGAAACAAAGGCCGCTATTCTTACCGGATGCCACAGCACTACTGATCGTAGTCGGCGAAGTGTACGCGGGGATTGACCTTGCAAAGATCAAGAATGAAGACATTACCCAAGGCCCTGAACAGGTCATCGTAAAGCTGCCGAGATGCCAAATTCTGACCCACAAGGTCAACCTCAAGAAGACACAAATCTATGACGTCCAATGGGGTGGTTTTAAACCGTGGGTGTTAGTCGCCGGGGCACTCAAGGCTGCTGAGGACAAGATTAGAGAAGCGGCGATCGATCTTGGATTTGCGGAACCCTGCAAGCAGCAAGCCCATGCCCTATTGGAGCCGATGTTCACCCAAATCGCCAATAAGAAGGTCGTCATCAAGTTCTAGGAAAGCGGAGATCATCCATATACCGATTCCCGTTGGTCGTCCCCGACGTCGGGTTGTGCCGGAAACAGATACTCAACGGCGAACCCTGTGAATATCATCTCCATGGTGAATTCATCGTGGTCGGGCCCGGAGACCGCGTTGCAGCTCTCGAAAAGGCTACGAGCGTTGCGATCCTCGGAAGTTATTTCGCCGACAGCCGCTTCCCTCACCGCGATTTCGTCCCGGGCACTGAGGCTATCGAGGATCACGGCTTTCGTTTCGAGGTGGTCTACGTCCTCAACAACGAGGGCTTCGGCATAGGCATCTTCGTGCCCAAACGGGAAGGAATCGACTCGCAGTACTCGGCAGTTCCCCTAACCCGCCGCCATCGTTGGCCTCACTTGCCTGCACTCTTTCGCCAAACTGGCATCGATTGAGCCTCCGGCAGAGCTGCGCCGTTACTTGGTGCGGTGCTCGGAAACCATATAGCCCTTGCCTTCCATACAGAGAGCCAACAGGCGTTTGGCCTCACCCGGACTCGCCCCACGGGTGGCCGAATTTCCGTTGTTAAGGTCGTCGGTGCATGCGGCAATATCTTGCGCTGTTTCCTCTGTAGAGATGCCTCTCCTTTCGAAGTCCAAACTCACGTTCTCCGAACTCACGGTCGTGGCGCAGCCAGCCAATGCAATCAGAACGGAAGAACTTGCGACGATTGATACCTTGGTCATTTTCTGCTCCCCTCTCACTGCAACTTCCCGACTGTTCGCTGTTTCTGGGCCCGCACCGAATAAGAGCCCGTGTTCCATTACGTGCCCCGGTCCCGGGTCTGGAAAGGAACGGGTCAGCGAATCAATTCGTCAAGGCCCCGACGGTGCAGCCAATGTCAACCAGCATCTCGCCCGCGGGAAAGCGGTCGGGCCGCCGGGGTTCGCTGCGTGGCGGCTGAGGCCCGGGGCCGGTCCGACCCGCCGACCACCCAGAGCTGCACCCCTGCGTCGGTGATCAGGGCTTTCCTCCTCGCTACCAGCTCTTGTCCAGTACCTGAGTCTGCATGAAGCTGGCTATGGCGTCGGTCAACCGCCTGAAGGTCGGATGGTTGTCGTCCATGAACTCGGTATGTCCAGCGCCCCAGAGCCAGTAGATGTCCTTGGGGCCCGGGTAGTTCCGATACAGCGACTCGGCTTCCGTCGGCGGATGCATGCGGTTCTTCTCTCCATGCGCGATCAACAGCGGCACGCGGCCGAAGTCCTCAAGGTTCTGGTCGGCGGCGAAACGCAGCAGCGAATCGGCGAGCATCGGCTTGAACAAACCGCCGAACTCGGGGACGCGGTAGAGAACATCGTTGACATACTCACCGGACTGGGAGTCGACGGGGTAGATCGAAAACGGTTCCACCTCCACGACGCTTCCGGTACGAGCCGATTCGCTGCGTGCCTGATCCAGTTTGTCCATGAACTCGACGTAGCCGTCCCAACCACGGACGGTTTTTTGCACGCGTTTGCCGTTGTAAAAACCGTTGACGCAGACCAGCCCGACCACGCGCGGAAGCAGCCGCGCCGCCTCCAGAATCAGCCCTGCTCCCATGCCCCATCCCAGGAGGACGACCCGGCGACCTCCCGCGTTTGGGTGGGTGGCGGCGAATGCGGCCGCATTGGCGATATCGCTGATCTGCTCCTCGAGCAGGACGCGCCCTCGGGGGCCCTCGCTGGCAGCGAAGCCCCGGTAGTCGAAACCGAAGGTGGTGTACCCGAAGGGCGTCAGGGCGCGTGCGAAGCGGGCCGGATGGATCCGGTTGAGTCCCATGAAGCCCGAGCAAGCGACGATGATGGGGCGTGACGGGTCTTCGTTACGTTCGTCGGGCAGGTAAAACGAGGCATCGAGCTGCAGTCCTTCGCTGTAGAACGCGGTGGCTTCCGTTCTCATAGGTCCTGCGCCTCCACGGAGGAGTAGTTCGACTGGATAACGTGCTGCAGGCGATGGACGAGGAAGTTGAGGTTCTCATCGCGGACGGTATGGAGGACGGTGCGAGATTCGCGAACCTCGGTGAGCCGCAATTCGGCCTCGATGATCTCCTCGGCGTCACCCTTGGCCTGTGCGATTATCTTGCCGAAGGGGTCGATGACCTGACTGCCGCCCCAGAAGGTCAGGTCCTTGTCATTGCCGACCCGGTTTACGAACAGAACATAGACCCCGTACATTGAGGCGTAGAACTGGTTCATGCGGTGCCAGCTCTCCTTGGTGGAGAGCCGGCTGCCGAGTCCCTGCGTGGGGCTGCAGGCGGAGAACACGAAAATGTGGGCGAGGTCTGCGGCGGCAAGGTGGACAAGGGCGGGGCTCCATGCATCGGCGCAGACGAACGGCGCGATACGAAAGGCGCCGTGATCGATCGCATGGTGATTGGGGCCGACGCTGAAATGACGCCGCTCGTCAAATACGCCGTAGCTCACCAGGTAGATCTTGCGATGGATGCCCACGATGCGGCCGTCGGCGACGAAGGCAACGCTGTCGTAGAAGTTGAAGGCTCCCGTTTCCTCGATGAACGTGATCGCGATCATGATGCCGTCGGTGGACTTGACGAGCTCCTGGAACAGCGCGTCATCGGTGCGCAGCGCGTGGTTGTAGACGTCCTGCCCGGTCACGTATCCCGTGACGAAATACTCCGGAAAGACGAGAAGGTCCGTCCTGCCGCGGTGCTCCGAAATCAAACGTTTCGCCTTTGCGATGTTCCCCGAGCAGTCGCCGGGCTCCGCATTGAGCTGTGCTAACGCGACGCGCAAAAGCGGGCTGGAGGCGCGGATTGCCTCGCGGCTGCCCGCGCGCCGGCGGGGCGTGCGTTGCCCGGTTGTCATAATCCCATTCTACTCGCGCGCCCAAAGGGCGAGGCCGTATGGGCGACAACGACCTTAACCGGCGAGCGAGACTTCTCCGAACCGACCGTTCGGATATGAGCTACTGAACCTTGTAGATGCCCCGATACCGGTTCGCATTGAGCATTTCCGCATCGCTGGTGCCGTAGCCAATGTAGATTTCGCTGCCCACCAGCCCTGTCACGTCCATGTCTTGCAGAATGCTGATTTCCCTGGTGTCGATCGCGTTTTCCGCGATGCCCTCCAAATACGCGTCTATCGTGGAAGCGAGTTCGGCCCACGCATGAGTCGCCGGATACACGAACCAGGTTGCATCGCTGAGACCGAGTACGCCGCCGGGCACCAGCGCGGCAACGTAGATGTTATAGGTGGCGGCGAACCGACCTTGCGCGGCAGAGGACCCGCCCGTGAGCACTTTGGACAAATCCAACGCAACGACCAGCGTGGCACTGCCGAAGGTGCCGCTCGGGCTCACCGACACGGCGTCGGCGGGCATCTCCCCGGTTGGCAGTGTGAACACGGTCTGCGTCGTTGGCGCCGGTGGCAGCGGCGTGGCAGGGGCGACCGTGGTACCTGCAGATGCTGCGAATCTGACGTTTAGCTCAAAGGTCTTGTTGTTGGCCGTTCCATCATAACGGGAGTGTTGTGCCGTATTGGTCCACACCCCTCCCTGAGCCGCGCTCTCTCCATAGGAATAGAGTTCCACCTTGAACCAGAGGGACTGCCCGCCGAACAGGCTTGCGGGAAGGCTGCGAGCCACCTGGGTATTGGCCAGACCGAACTCCGGGGGGACCGTCTCGCTCAGCTCGACCCAGGTTTCCCCGTCGCGGGACCCATAGACGAAGGCATGCCCCTCACTGTATGACCAGTGAAATGTAGAGGTCGCGATTGACAGGGTCGCGTCCGCAACGGTTCCCTGGAAATCGAAGCGGTACGTGATGACCCCGGGCGTTGTACCCTCATAAGTGAGTGCGCCTGCTTTCGGAATCCATGCCGTGACGTTCCCCTCGCCATGCAGGACGGCATTGCTTACGCTGACGATATGATCATCCGCCCCGCTTGCCGATGGATCGTAATAGCTGTAGGAAAAGTCGTAAGTTTGGGCGAAGGAGGACTCAACAGTGGCGAGACAGAAGCTCAAGGGAAACAGAAGCGTTGCCAGCAGAAGCGCTTTGTTCATCTCTATCCTCCGTTAGATTACGTGGCATTTACGCTGACGGATGAGGCACCGGGCAGCCGTGTCACCGAACCTTTCCGTCGAACGCACACGTTGCATGGCTTCCTTATGAACTCGATCGGCAGTGATACTGTTGACGCGGCTCAAATTTGTTTGTATTTCCTGCCCGCGGTGTGAACGGCTCGGGTCCGAGCGCGCGGCGTATCGATGCAAGCACCATTGTTTCGCATCAAAGTCCGTCCTTGGCGTCTCTGTCGTGGTCTCTTTGCCGCCTGCCACGATCGAGTAACAAGAGGTCAATAGTCAAGAGCGACCTCGGTTGACGTATTTGCTCGGGGTCAGGTGGCCGAGCGCGCCGTGCGGCCTTTGCAAATTGCAGTCGTCTTGCCAGCATTGCGGCATCGTTTGAGCACGCTCGAGCGACGCGAACTCGTTCACGTTCAGGTGCCCGTCACGCAAACGCCCGTCGAAGGACTCGATCAGCCCGATCGCCGCCATCACCTTCCCGACCGACGGCGGGACCTGCCGGTATCTGAACCAGGAATATCCGGCGATTGTTGCGACCAGATCTCTCGGTACATCCTCTCTGAGAATTACCCTATCTCAACTGGGACCAGCATCTGCCCGTCGGCACGAAGCCGAGAGCGCAAAGCACGGCCATGACTATGAACATCCACTGATAGCCCGCCATGTCGACCACCAGTCCACCCAACAGCCCTCCCGTCCCGCTACTCAGAGAAAATGCCAGGGAAAAACTTGCCATGGCGCGCCCGCGGCGGTCCGCGGGTGCTTTTTCAATGGCCAGCGCGAATATCGTTGCTTGGCCGATCGCCAAACCCATAAGGTACAGCGCTCCGGCAAATATGAAGCCGATGATGTCAGTGGCCAGGGGAAATATCAGCAAGCCGATTACCTCCAGCGTGTAGGCCGCGACAAGGGAACTGCCACGGCCGATTTTGTCGGACACGAGTCCCAAAAGCGGTCGGGCGAGCAGGCTCGTTATGCCCGTCACGACAAAATACCAACCAAAGCCGCCTATTCCGATCTCCTCGGCATAGAGGACGACGAAGCTGCTGAGGCAGGCAGTGGACAGATTGAGGCAGAACAGCAGCGCCGCCGCCAGTAAGATGTTTTGATCGAACATATTGATGATGCTGCGCCACCAGACTTCCGCTGCGGCGGACGCGGGAGCGGGTGGGTCACGAGGGAGCCGGCGCGCCAGCATGAGCCCTACGCCTGCACCCAGGATCCCCAGGACCATGGCAAATATGAAAACGGCAAAGAAACCGCCGAAGGACGCGTTGATTATCCACAGGGCCAGGGCGGGGAAAATGATGGTGGCGCTGGCCTGCACCGCGCCGTAATAGCCCGACGCCTCGCCACGACGGTTTACCGGCGCGCTCATGGCCAGCAGGGCATAGCCACCTGTATTCATTCCGGACCAGCCCACCCCCCTGATACCGTTGGCGAGGATCGTCGCACCGATGAACGGGAAGAAACAGAACAACACGCTGAGAGCCTGGGCGAACAGTCCCCAAACGAGCACCCCGGTCTTGCTCCAGAAATCGGCGAAGTAGCCGATCAACGGGCGGGACAAGACACTGGTGATGCTGAACGAGGCGATGACCACCCCCACCAACAAGGGCGAACCGCCCAGACGGGTCACATAAAGTGCGAAGGTAGGCTGAAGGAGGTAATGCTGCGCATAGCCTAGAAACTGGGTCGTACAAAGCAGTGCAAAGGCTACCGTGAAGATGGATTCTGGTTTTGTGGATGACATGAATCAATGCTGTTATTGACCGTTTTGAAAAGCGCCAGACGGGTAGCTGTCCCTCCCTTGCACAACGTATTCGTCTTGCGCTTCAAGTTGCTATCCATCCTCGTCTTGACAGTATGGCAGTCGTCGCAAGGCGTGGAAAGGTTGGCAGGTTAGTCGGCGTATGCGATGGGGGAACACGAAAACCAATATCGGCGCATACTGGTCCTGCTCTCCGGAGGGGGAGGCAACCGCGCTGTTGATCGCTGCTCTACGAGCGTCGCTCTAGGATGGAATCATCCACCCTAGGAACAGAAAGGAAATCCAATGAAAGTTCCTCAGTTCCTGTCGTTCCTGTCGCCATATGTTGACGGAGACAATCCGATTCGCCTGATCCAAGGCTTTGTCGCGGGCGGAATCGTAACCATGCTGCTCGGCTTTAATTGGGCCAACTGGCATCTTGAGAGCACTGTTGACAAGCTGGTGAGTGAATCGAACGAGCAAGTTCGCATTGCCGCATTGGCGCCCATCTGCGTGGCCAATTTCAAACGCGCAGCGAAAACAGACCACGACCTAATCGTTGCCTTGCAGAAGGCCGACTCCTGGAACAGGGAAGATGATCTTATGAAAGCTGGGTGGGTAACATTTCCGGGCGAAAAGGAGCCGAGCCGAACCATCGCCAATGAATGCGTCGAGTCGTTGATGAAGATGTTCCCTCCACCACCTAAACCTTCCAAGACGTAGCCGAACCATAGGCGCAGACCTTACGCCACACATTTCATGCAGTCAGGCCGTCCACTCAGGTGGCTTGCTTGCATTTTGGGGTTCTGTAAAGACGCAGTGCGACTGAAGAGTCGGCGCTTGAGGAAATAACTATCTCGCGTAGACAGTCCGCATCACTCGGACGGGGAGTTCAAGCGCTTCGCCACCGGCGCCGGCGGCTGCAACTCGAGGGGACCTGCGTTCGCAATCTCGTTCGGTGAAGC
>MEQX01000029.1:0-6976 GCA_001770415.1 Betaproteobacteria bacterium RIFCSPLOWO2_02_FULL_63_19
GAGGAAGCGATTGCGCTTTACCACAAAGATGGCAAGCCTCTTCCTCCACAGACATCGGGCCGCGATTACGCGAACAAGATGCAAGACGTCGCATAAAAGCGCGTTCCAACGGAGCCGCGGGAGCCGCCGTGCTCATTGGTTCATTTCGCCTGCGGCCCGTTGAACGCGGCGTTGTCTATCATTGGGTGTTCTTCACAGCCATCAACCCAGTTGCCATCGTGTTCGCTGTCCTTTCTCTGGTCGGCGCACTCGCGTTCGTCTGGTGGGGTGTGATTCGGCGCCAGCTTCAGTTTGCGCGCTCTGCCAGGTGGCACGCTTGAACGGGAGGTGCATTGCTGATATACGCGCTCCTGGCATATCCGGCGCTGTCGTGGATGGCGGGCCATCACTACCCGGCGTCGCCGACATTTGGACTTCCGTGCCCCACCACTATCTTTACTTTTGGTGTGTTGGCATTTCTGACCCGGCCGTATCCGTGGCAAGTTTTCGTTGTTCCGGTGCTCTGGGCACTCACTGGAGGACAGGCGGCTTTCCTCCTGTCGATACCCCAAGATCTCGGGCTCCTGCTCTGTGGAGTGCTCGGTGTCATCCTGGCGCTGAACTCCAGGGCAGTTGTTCCGCCGAGTAGCTCGAATTCCCCAAGTCGTGGACATGCTGCCGGCTGACCGCGCGCTCGAGCCGGCCGCCGCCAGCGTCGCGCCCAGACCGACCATCGCGGTGGCCCGCCGCAGACCGAGACGTTATGCGACTCCGACGGCATCGGAGTAGACTATTTTTGAGATTTCAAACTGACGACGTCATAGGGGCCAAAAGTTGATCATGGTTTACCGCAAGGGCGATCAGTTCTGGCTCGGGAAGCTGCTTGAACACCCGGAAATCATGACCCAGGGTGAAACGATTGAAGAACTCGAGGAAACCCTCGAAGAGGGTTTTCGGTTGATGGCGTTAGACGAGGTGCCGCAGGACTACAGGACGAAAGAAATCGCGCTGTGAAGCGCAGCGGGCTGATCCGCCAGCCCGAACAACAAGGCTGTGCTCTTCTGCGGCACCGTAGACGCCACGACATTTGCCACAATCCTGCTACCGGACGGAAGCAGCCGGTACCACGCCACAACGAGATCGACAACGCCTTGGCCAAGCACATCATGTCGCCACCGCCGTCGCCGAGATCGTTGGCTGCTACCTGCCGTATCTGTGGCTCACGAAAGGTGCGCCGGCCTGGCTGCTGGTTCCAGCGGTGGGCTCGTTGGCGTTGTTTGTCTGGCTCCTGACGCTTCATCCCGCCGCCGCTGGGCGCGTCTACGCTGCATACGGTGGGGTCTATGTCGCCACTGCGATTTTCTGGCTCTGGGCCATCGACGGCCTGCGTCCCACGTTATGGGACTTGGTTGGCGCAATCGTGGCGATCGTTGGCATGGGCATCATCATGTTCGCGCCACGCCATGCTTAACCGCGCAGCCGACGCGGATGCGCGTCTGGCATCGTGCGTCTTCGAACGTCAGTGCTCGCGCGCCGGCGGCTGCGGACGTTATGCCCCATAGCAGGCTGGAGTAGAATATTTCGTCATGGGAGACGCGGCACGCTACTTGCTGGAGTCATTCGAAGCGTTGTCCGAGACCGACCAACGCGAGGTCTTGGTAGCGCTGCTCCGTCGCGCGGCCGAAATGCCCCACCCCTTTCCTACCGATCAAGAGCTTTTGGTGGCGGCTGATCAAGTATTTCAAGAGCTTGATCGTCGCGAGGCCGCTGGGTGAAAGCGCCGCTGCGCGGCGAGGTCTGGATGGTTGATCTCGGGCTGGCGGCAAAAGTTCGACCTTGCTTGGTCCTCAGCGTTCCCGCCGAGGAATCGGACCGTTCCCTGGTGACGCTGATTCCGCACACGACCAGCCTTCGCCAATCGCGGTTCGAGGTCGTTGTACCCATCCGGTTTCTCCGACCGGGGGCATTTGATGCTCAGGGAATTATCACGGTTCCAACGGTGAGACTCATCAATCGGCTCGGTGCCTTGTCGAGCGAGCAAGTGCGGGCCGTGGCGAAAGGTGTATGCACATGGCTTGGAATATCAATTGGGGCATAACTGCCGCGTCCACGCAGATGCGCGCCAGAACCGCGCGCGACCGTGACGCGGGGTTCGGCCTCATTGGCCTTGTACCGATAGGCGACCAGGACTGGGCTGCTTAAGGTGATGGCTCAAGACATCGAAGAAGGGCTCTCTGCGCGAAGGACCTGTGCATGACCGCGCCGCACAGGCCGCGCGTGGGGCTTGCACTGGGAAGCGGTTCCGCGCGCGGCTGGGCTCACATAGGCGTCATCCGCGCGCTGGAAGAGGCAGGCGTTCGTCCAGATATCGTGTGCGGAACATCGATCGGTGCGTTGGTCGGTGCCGCCTATGCGGCAGGTGAACTGGATCGCCTCGAGAACGGGGTGCGGGAACTGGGGATCGGGGACGTCGTCGGCTTCCTCGATGTGAGTCTGAGCGGCGGAGTGCTTAAGGGCAATCGCCTGATGGAATTCTTCAGCCGCGATTTCGCGGACCGTCCGATTGACGAGCTTGGGGTGCCGTTTGCCGCGGTCGCCACTTCGCTGCGCACGGGGGCGGAAATATGGCTGCGCCGCGGCTCGATCTTCAAGGCCGTGCGCGCCTCGATCGCCCTGCCAGGATTATTCGCCCCGGTGCGATGGGAAGGATCGTTCCTTGTCGACGGCGGTCTGGTCAACCCTGTACCGGTGTCCCTGGCGCGCGCGATGGGCGCCGATATCGTGATCGCAGTCGACCTCGGGTCCGACATCCTCGGCCGCCGCTTTCGCGCCGCTTCGGCGCAGGACGCGGTGGCCGGCGCCGTGACCAAGTGGATGCGCAAGCTGCAGGAAGACCTCAGCGCGCTCGCGCCTGGGAAGTCACCTGATGAACCCGCAATGCCCTCGATGATCGACGTCCTGACCACCTCCATGGACATCGTACAGGTGAGGATCGCCCGCAGCCGCATGGCTGGCGAGCCGCCGGAGGTGGTTGTCGCACCCCGGTTGGCCCACCTTCGCCTGCTCGATTTCCACCGCGCGAAGGAAGCAATCGAGGAAGGTCATCGCGCGGTGGAGCGGGCCGCTCACAATCTTGCCGTGCTCAACGAGCAGGCATTGTGAATGCGACGATGCCGAACTGCCGCGTGCAGCGGCCGCGCTGTCGAGCGCGGCCCTTTTGCACGCGTTGTGCCGGGCGCGCCGCGCGGCCACCGGGCGTTCGCGTGCCGGTGATCGCCGCGTGTGGCACACTGGCAAAGGCGGCGCCGACGGGGAATCGCCTGAACGCCGGCAGTTCGGAGCACAACAGCTATGAAGGTCGCCATCCTCGACGATTATCATGACACCGTCCGCACGCTCGAGTGCTTCAGGAAGCTGTCGGGCCACGACACCACGATCTGGAACGACCATGTCCAGCATGTCGATGCGCTGGCCGGACGATTGCGGGAAACCGAAGCACTGGTGCTGATACGCGAGCGGACCGAGATCCGCGCGCCGCTGCTACAGCGGCTGAGCAAGCTCAGGCTCATCAGTCAGCGCAGCGTTTATCCCCACATCGACATCGAGGCCTGCACGCAGCTTGGCATCGTTGTTTCGTCGAGCCAGCATCCGGGTACGCCGTCGTATGCCACTGCGGAACTGACGTGGGCACTGGTGCTTGCCGCGATGCGCGGGATCCCGCAGCAGGTGGCGGCGCTCAAGGCGGGGAAGTGGCAGGTCGGCGTCGGCAACACGTTGCGCGGCAAGACACTCGGGATCTACGGTTACGGCAGGATCGGGAGCGTCGTGGCGGGCTACGGCAGGGCGTTCGGGATGAGTGTATTGGTGTGGGCGCGCGAAGGCTCACGGGAGCGGGCGCGAAGCGACGGCTACACGGTGGCGTCCGGCAAGGCGGCATTCTTTTCCGAGTGCGACGTCATTTCGCTGCACATGCGTCTGCTCGATGCGACGCGCGGGATCGTGACCGCGGACGACCTCGCCCGAATGAAGCCGACGGCCTTGCTGGTCAACACCAGCCGCGCGCCGCTGATCGCGCCCGGCGCGTTGCTTGCCGCTCTGAAGGCCGGTCGGCCGGGCATGGCCGCGGTCGACGTCTACGAAGACGAGCCGGTGCTCGACCCGGCCCATCGGTTGCTCGCCATGGACAACGTCGTGTGCACGCCGCACCTCGGCTATGTCACGCGCGACGAGTATGAAGTTCAGTTTTCGGACATATTCGACCAGATCGTGGCTTACGCGGCCGGGGCCCCGATCAATGTCGTGAATCCGAAGGTGCTGGAAAGTGCGGGCCTGCGCCGTTAGACGAGCGCTTTCGTCTCGCCTGCCTCGTCGGGCCCGCAGTCGCCGGCATCGATGCGGCTCGCGCCGGCAAGCGGCGCGTGACATTTGGATTCAAGGACCGGTACGCTTGCGTCATGGACTACGAGGACTATCGCTGATGGCCATGCAAGATCCGTTTCATCCGGGTGAGTTTGTCGCCGAGCGTTATCGTGTCCCGGACGATCCGATCGGCCGTGAACCGCGCGCGTTCGACCGGGCGCGCTAGGCGCGACAACGATGCGCCGGCTCTACATCGCCAACAAGAACTACTCATCGTGGTCGCTTCGACCGTGGATCCTGATGAAGGAACTCGGCATCGCGTTCGAAGAGCGGCTCGTTCCGTTCGGCTCGGCCGACGGCGCACCCGCCTTCTCCACGTTCTCACCGACGGGCCGCGTGCCCTGTCTGATCGATGAAGACCTGACCGTCTGGGACTCGATGGCGATCACCGAGTACCTTGCGGAGGAACACCCGCGCGTCTGGCCGGCCGGGAAGCCGGGCAGAGCCTGGGCGCGTTGCGCCGCGGCGGAAATGCACTCGGGTTTTCAGATCATCCGCAACGCCTGCCCGATGAACTGCGGACTGCGCGTGAAGCTTTTCAACTGGCCAGGCGAGCTGCTGGCGGAGTGGAAGCGGGTCGATGCGCTTTGGTGCGAGGGACTTCGCCGCTTCGGCGGCCCGTTCCTGGGTGGTGCAGCCTTCAGCGCTGTCGACGCCTATTTCGCGCCCGTTGCGTTTCGAGTGCAAAGCTACACGCCGGCGCTTTCCGCGGGCGCGCAGGCCTATGCAGAGCGGCTTCTGGCGCTGAAATACATGCGCGAGTGGTACGCGTCGGCGCTCACGGAGAAATGGCGCGATGCAGCCCACGAGGCGGAAATCAGAGCAGTCGGGGCATGGCTTCAGGACCTGAGGACCGGTGGCGGTTGACGCCTGGCGCGTCGCTCGGCCGTCGGCGCGAGGTTCCTCCATCGGAAGGACAGGGCCAGGCTCTATGCGAATCGCGTGGTGATCGCCAGTTTCCGGCTGCTGCGTACGACGCCTCCGGGGCACCCTGAACACCCGTTCAGCACCTTGTTTCCCCGCTCCACAATCTGTGGCAGCATTACCCGCCTATCGAATGCAACGCTGCCCGGGCAACGAACAGACGGTGCTCCGGCACCTGTCTGACTGTAGACATCCATTGGCGGTGGACCCCCCGATGCCATAAGAGGGGGCTGATCTGCGATTGATGCCGCTCTCTTCGGAGAGCGGCGCAAACACCAGGGAGTCGCTATGTTCGACGCGCTTTTCAATTCCGTTTCCCCGAGCAGTTTCATGCCGCACGGCTATTGCTTCGCGTGGACGCCGTCCCTGCTGTGGGCCTACGTGCTGTCGGATTCCCTCATTGCGGCATCGTATTTTTCGATTCCGATCGCGCTGTGGTACATGGTCCAGAAGCGTCGTGACCTCCCGATGCCGTCGATGTTCTGGTTGTTCGGCGCCTTCGTGCTGGCGTGCGGCGCGACGCACCTCTTTGGTCTCTGGAATATCTGGCACGCGAATTACTGGGCCGATGCAGGACTCAAAGCGCTCACCGCGGCCGTTTCGGTCGTGACGGCAGTATCGTTGTGGGCAGTCATGCCGAAAATCCTTTCCATCCCCACGCATGGCCAGCTCGAACGTGCCAATCGGGAATTGCAGGGCGAAATCACGCGCCGGGAACAGGCAGAAGCCGAACTGCGCCTCGCGCACGCCGCAGTGGAGCGACGCGTGGCCGAGCGCACGGCGGAACTGGAGATCGCCAACAAGACTCTGCGTCAGAGCGAGGCACGCTATCGGGCTTTCGCACAGTCGGCCAAGGCCGCGATCGTCACGGCCGACAGCGCCGGGAACATCGTGGATTGGAACAAGGGCGCGGAGATTATCTTCGGCTACCCGGAAGCCGAGGCCAAGGGACAGCCGGTGACTCTGCTGATGCCGAGCATGTACCACGAAAGACATCTCGCCGGCATGGCCCGGGTGGCCGCCGGGGGCGAGCCGGCCGTAATCGGCAAGAACGTCGAATTCAGAGGCATTCGCAAGGACAAGAGCGAGTTTCCGCTGGAGCTCTCGCTGGCGAAGTGGGAAACCAGCGAGGGCCGGTTCTTCACCGGCATCATTCACGACATCACCGAGCGCAAGCGCGCCGAGGAATCGGTGCGCGAGTCCGAGGAAGGGTTGCGCTCGATCTTCGAGGGCGCGCTCGACGGAATCCTGGTCGCCGACGCCGAGAACAGACGGTTTCTCGCCGGAAACGCGGCAATCTGCGACATGCTCGGTTACACGCGCGAGCAGATCGTCCGGCTCGGCGTTTCCGATATTCACCCGAAGCACGATTTGCCGCAGGCGATAGAAAACTTCGAAAGGCTGGTGAGGGGCGAGATCGAGCTGGCGGCGGACGTCGCGATGTTGCACCGCGACGGATCGGTGTCGTATGCCGATGTGAAGGCCTCGCCCATTCGCCTGGGCGGCAAGGACTGCCTGTTGGGAGTATTTCGCGACAACACCGAACGCAAGCAGATTGAACGGACGGTCGCACGGCAGAGGGACCTCTACGATGCGCTGTTCCAGACCAACCAGATGATCGTGCGCGGTGCCACCCGCGAGGTGCTGTTCCAGG
>MEQX01000029.1:7042-7360 GCA_001770415.1 Betaproteobacteria bacterium RIFCSPLOWO2_02_FULL_63_19
CGAGCAAACGCCTCGAACCGGGGGCGCAATACGGGGAGGACGCCGGCTATGTGGCACAACTTGACATTTCGGTGGATGAAACTGTCCCCTCGGCGCGCAACCGGACCGCAACTGCACTGAGAGCCGGAACGTGGCTCATCCTGAACGATTTTGCCGATGAGAGCGTGCAGCCGGTGTCGCCCAATATCGAGGCCGCGCAGCGCGCCGGCGCGCGCGCCTACGGAACGTTCCCGATTCGTCGGGGGGGCGCCGTCGCTGGCGTGATCAACTTCTACGCGGCCGAGGCCGGGTTCTTCACCGACGATCTGGTCGCGACGC
>MEQX01000029.1:7412-15164 GCA_001770415.1 Betaproteobacteria bacterium RIFCSPLOWO2_02_FULL_63_19
GAAACCGCCCGCCAGCAGGCCGAGCAGGCGCTGCGCGAGAGCGAGGCGCGCTTCCGCAGCCTGACCGACCTGTCCTCCGACTGGTATTGGGAGCAGGACCGGGAGTTCCGCGCCATCGGCTACTCCGAGGAAGAGGGAGCGAAATCCGGAACGGCGAGCCGTCCCGAATTGGGAATGCGGCGCTGGGACGTGCCGGCGCTGAACATGACCGAGGCCGACTGGGCGAAGCACCGGGCGGCGCTGGAACGCCACGAGACGTTCCGCGATCTCGAACTTCAGCGCAGCGACGCGCGCGGAGGCACCACCTGGATTTCGCTCAGCGGTGAACCGGTGTTCGGCCCGGACGGCGAGTTCCGAGGTTACCGCGGCGTGGGCCGGAATATCACCGAGCGCAAGCGGGCCGAGACTGACCGGGCCATGCTCGCGGCGATCGTGGAGGGATCGGGCGATACGATCATGTGCCGCGGCATCGACCGCAGGATGATCAGCTGGAATGCCGCCGCCGAGCGGATGTTCGGCTATTCGGCCGAAGAGGTGATCGGCAATGAGTTCGGCAACCTCATCCCGGCCGAGGAATTGGCCACGACGGCCGCGAGGCGCGCACTGATCGAGCAAGGCCAGGCGATGCCGCCGTTCGAGGCGGTGCGGATCGCAAAGGATGGTCGTCGCATCGATGTCTCGATCACGGTGTCGCCTGTCAGGGATACACGCGGCAGAGTTGCCGCCGTGTCGTTTGTCATGCACGACATCACCGAGCGCAAGCGTGCCACGGACGCGCTGCGCGCGGCCGAAGAGCAGTTCCGCGGCCTGGTCGAGCAGTCGCTGACCGGCATCTATATCGTCCAGGACGGCAAGTTCGCCTACGTCAATTCGCGGCTGGCGGAGATTTTCGGCTACGCCGGCGCCGGTGAATTGATCGGCAGGGATGCCGAGTCGTTGGCCGCCCCGAAAGATCGCGCCACGGTCGCGAAATACCTACGCGGACCGACCGACACCGAAAGAGCCAGTGCAAGCTTCGACTTGATCGGGCTGCGCAAGGACGGCTCGACGATGGATGTCGGATTACATGGCGCCCGCGCCACGTACCGCGGCCGTCCCGCGGTGATCGGAATGCTGCAGGACATCTCCGAGAAAAAGCGCGCCGAGGCGGAGATCCGGCGTTACATCGCGCAATTGAAAACGGCGTTCATGAGTACCGTGAACGTGGCCATGACCTTGAGCGAAATGCGCGACCCGTACACCGCCGGGCACGAGCGGCGCGTAGGCGAGATCGCGATGGCCATCGGTGAGGAACTCGGACTCGACACGCGCGCGCAGGAGGGATTGCTGGTCGCGGGGTACCTGCACGACATCGGCAAGATCAAGATTCCGTCGGAAATCCTCGCCAAGCCCGGCAGGCTGAGCGAAATCGAGATGCAATTTGTTCGCACCCATGCCGAAGCGAGCTACGATGTGCTCAAGGAGGTGGAGTTTCCCTGGCCGGTGGCGCGCGTTGCACTGGAACACCACGAGCGTTTCGACGGCAGCGGCTACCCGCACGGCATTCAGGGAACGACCATCCTGTTCGAGTCCAGGATCATGGCGGTGGCCGACGTCGTCGAGGCAATGTCCTCGCACCGGCCGTACCGGCCCGGACTGGGGATCGAGCGGGCGCTGGCCGAGATCGGGCGCGGGCGCGGAACGGCTTACGATCCTGACGTGGCAGACGCGTGCCTGCGGCTGTTTCGGGAAAAGGGCTACAGATTGCCCGAGTGAGCCTCGCGCATCAACAGGTTCTAAGCCTTCGCGGCAGCGCAAAGCGCCTGGTCGATGTCCCAGAGGATGTCGTCCAGCGTCTCGAGCCCGACCGAGACGCGGATCATGTCGGGCGTCACTCCGGCGCGTGCCTGTTCTTCCTCCGACATCTGTCGGTGTGTCGTCGAGGCCGGGTGGACGATCAGTGTCTTCGCGTCGCCGATGTTGGCGAGGTGGCTCATGAAGGTCGCCGACTCGATGAATTTCTCGCCGGCCGATGCGCCGCCCTTGACTCCGAAATTGAGCAGGCCGCTGGCGCCGTTGGGCAGGTATCGCTTCGCCAGTTCGTGATAGCGATGTCCGGGCAGCCCCGGGTAGTTGACCCACGCGACCCGCGGATGGTTCTCGAGGAAACTCGCCACCGCGAGCGTGTTCTCGCAGTGGCGCTCCATGCGCACGTGCAGCGTCTCGAGCCCCTGGAGCAGCAGCCAGGCGCTCATCGGTGAGATCGCCGGGCCGAAGGTGCGCAGAATCTCCATGCGCGCGCGCATGCTGTAGCCGAAGTCGCCAAAGGTCTCGTAGAAGCGCACGCCATGGTAGCCACGCGAAGGCTCGTGCATGCCGGGAAACTTGTCGCGCATGCTTTCGCTGCCCCAGGGGGTCTTGCCCGATTCGACGATCACCCCTCCCATGGTGGTGCCGTGTCCGCCGATGTACTTGGTCGCCGAGTGCACGACGATGTCCGCGCCCCACTCGAACGGCCGGCACAGAAAGGGCGTGGCCACGGTGTTGTCGATCATCAGCGGAACGCCGGCCTCGTGCGCGATCCCGGCCAAGGCCTCGATGTCGACGATGTTCAGCAGCGGGTTGCCGAGCGTCTCGGCGTAGAGCAGCTTGGTGTTCGGCTTGAGGGCGCGGCGGAAATTCTCGGGGTCGTCGGGGTCGACGAAGGTCGTCTCGATGCCGAGCTTCTGCAGGTTCACGGCGAACAGCGTGTAGGTGCCGCCATAGAGCGTGGAAGCCGAGACGATGTGATCGCCGGCCTCGAGCAGCGTCAGCACGGCAGTCATTTCGGCCGCCTGTCCCGTGGCCGCGGCGACCGCCGCGCGTCCGCCCTCCAGCGCCGCCATGCGCTCTTCGAACACCGCGGTCGTGGGATTGGAGAGCCGGGTGTAGACGTTGCCGAAAGTCTGCAGGTTGAAAAGGCTCGCGGCGTGCTCCGCGGAGTCGAACACGAACGACGTCGTCTGGTAGATCGGCACCGCGCGCGCGCCGACGGCGGCGTCCGGAATCTGCCCGGCGTGCAGCGCGAGGGTCTCGAAACCGAACTTGCGGTCAGCCACGATTTCCCAGCATTGTGTCAGCGATACATGAACGGCATCCGGTGTTCGCGCGATACGCGGCCACAATGAATGCCGGGCGCATCGTCAGTAGGATAACCATCGCGGCCGCTTCGCGGTGATGACCCGGGTATTTACGCCCGCCCAGTTGAGGCCCCCGAACAGGCGCGCGTGCTCGATCTTGACGCAGCGGTCCATCACCGTTTCCAGGCCGGCGGCTTCGGCTCTTGCTGCCGCTTCCGCGTTGGTCACGCCCAGTTGCTGCCACAGCACGCGGGCACCGATCGCGATCGCGTCCTCGGCGATCGGCAGCACGTCTTCGGTCCTGCGGAAAACATCGACGATGTCGACCTTGCCGGCGATTTCCCGCAGCGACCGGTAGCAGCGCTGCCCCAGAATTTCGCCGCAGCGCGGATTGACCGGAATCACGGTGTAGCCGTGCTCCGTCATGTATTTGGCGGCGAAGTAGCTCGGCCGGAACCAGTCGGCGGACAACCCGACCACGGCAATGACCCGGTTCGTCTTCAGGATGCGGCTCAGCCCTGGAATGTCGTCGACCATGGAATGCCTCGATGCGATGGTGCCGCGGCGAAGATCCCATTGTAGCCAAACCGGTTGCGACGGCGACATCGGGGGGCGCATCGGTTATATTGGCGCTAAGCGCGTCACCTGAAGCGATCGCAGGTCATGAAACGCAGGTCATGAAACCGGTGGACAAGCCTGGCCGGCGCACCAATGAGCCAAATCCGGTCATCAGGGAGTTCTCGCGTGTTGCCGAACAGTACGACAGAAGATGGTCGTTCTACGTTCAGGCGACAACCCGCGAAACGATGGCGCGACTGTCCATCGGAGTTGATGATCGCGTACTCGACGTGGGCTGCGGAACGGGGGTGCTGCTGTACCAGATCGGGCAAAGATATCCTCAGGCGCGGCTTGCCGGCGTCGATCCGGTGGCCGAGATGCTCGGCGTGGCGCGCCGCAGACTGCCGGACGGCACCGATTTGAGGCAAGGCTGGGTCGAGCATTTGCCATGGGACGATTCGCGATTCGATGTGGTGGTGTCGTGCAACATGTTTCACTACATTCGTCAGCCTTTGGCCGCCCTTGGCGAAATGGCGCGCGTCCTGCGGCCGGGTGGGCGCCTGCTCATTACCGATTGGTGCGACGACTACCTCGCCTGCCGCGTTTGCGACTGGTATCTGCGCCTGTTCAGCCCTGCCCATTTCAAGGTCTATCGGCGCAGCGAATGCCTGAACCTGCTGAAGCAAGGGGGGTACCCCGAAGCGAGCGTCGAGGGCTACAGGATCAGTTGGCTGTGGGGACTGATGACCGCGACGGCAACCAAGCATGCAGCCTGACAGCACGCCGGCGGACGTGAACGATAGCCCGGCACGATGAGCATGCGCACCGTCGAGGTTTTCGGCACCTTCCTCAAACTTGGCCTGACATCATTCGGTGGCCCCATCGCCGATCCGGGGTATCTCCGCAAGGGACGGGTCGAGCGGCGAGGCTGGGTGACCGAAAGCCCGGGAAATGCTCAGGATGAAAGAGCGCTATTGGACCGGGTACTACCATGCACCGAAGGATTGCGCGGCGCCCAAATCGGCGCGACCATCAACCGTAATAAATTCCGCGGGAGGCAGCGATGATTGCAGTGATCTTCGAAGTCTGGCCGGCCGAAGGAAGAGACGGGGAATATTTCGATCTGGCCGGCTCGCTGAGGGCCGATCTGGAAAGCATCGACGGTTTCATATCGATCGAGCGCTTTGAAAGCCTGGTGACGAAAGGAAAGTACCTGTCGCTTTCTTTCTGGCGTGATGAAGAAGCAGTGCGCGCCTGGCGGAATCGGGAGCAGCATCGAAAAGCGCAGGCAAAGGGACGCGGAGGCATATTCGCGGACTATCGTTTGCGCGTGGCGTCCGTGGTGCGGGACTACGGCTTGAAGGAGCGCGGCGACGCTCCCGGAGACAGTCGCGATGCGCACGGCTGAGCACGCTGTCAGGCGGTCTGCTTCACGGCGGGTATTCGCCCAAGAACAACTGACTTCCTGCGTATCGAAACGGTCGGACCGACGCGTAGCCGCCATTTTCGACCGTCCCGTCGAATGCTTTCGCACAGCCATGGCGCCGGTTCTAGCGCATGCGCTTCCCGCGCCACGCGTATCATCAAGTGATTTCTCAAATAAGGCCAATAATTGCTTGATTTTTATAATTCTTATGTCTACCATATGTGCAGACCTTTACTGAACGTTGTCGCCCACCATCTGCGGACATGAGTTGCCGAAGCCAGATGAAACGTTTGGCGCGCCTGGGCTGCTTAGGTGCTCCGATACTTTTCGCCGCCTGTTTTTCGACATGGGCTCGCGCCGAGAAGCCTTCGATGTCGGATTACATGGATTGCGCGAGAAGCATCGGAGTGGCCATCAATGACCGATTCGCAATTCTCCCGGCCGAACGATCCGGCGACCAAGGCCTTTATGTCTATACGAATCGAAGCGCATTCTTTCTGCCCCTGGGCGCGCCCGGCGCCGAGCAGGGCGAGGCGCAGGAGTTCTTCCTGAGAGCGAATATTTCGAGCGTCGGGGATATCCTCCTGGTCTTCCGCAACAGGAAACCGGGGAGCGAGTCCAATGTTCTTACGGGGATCAGCTACCAGACCGCGAATCCGTCGGCCATCGTAACCGGCAGATATCGCCTGACGCCGGCGAACGACGTGCTCGACGACGGGGCCATCGATATTCTGCGTCGAAGACTCGGGGAAAAAATCGCGACCATCAAGGATTTTATCGACGAGAAAAACCGCTTCAGCACGCCGGCAGACGCAAAGCTCGCGTTCGAAAAGGATCGCACGATCTATCTGGCGAAACTCGATCGGTGTCGTGTCAAGGGTGACCGCAAGTTGAATTCCGTCGTTGCCGAAGAAGTGCAGAAGCTGGAATCGGGGCTTCCTGGAATCACCATTTGGGATAAGGAAATCGTCGGCAGGCTGTCCCCGAGCCTGGCTCGCTGACGCGTTCGCCGCGCCCCGCAATTCCGCCTCGTGATCGGGGAGGGAAATCATGAATGAGCGAATCGTCTCCATGCACGCGTTCTACAAACACGGGGACGTTGCGGTTGACGGATATCTGAGCCACCCGACTGCGCCGGGCCCGTGGCCGGCGGTGATTGTCGCCCACGAATGGTGGGGTCTGGAGGAGCATTTCCGGGATTTCAGCCGGGACCTCGCCAGAGAGGGGATGGTCGTTCTGGTGCCGGACCTCTACCACGGTAAAGTCACCAACGACCGGGCGGAAGCGGCAGCGCTGAAGACGTCGCTCGACATCGACCGGGGCGTCGAGGAGATCATCAGCGGTGCCGCCTACCTTCGACGCCTTCCGTTCGTGTCGGGGAAGGTGGGCGTGCTCGGGTTCTGCATGGGAGGAGGGCTTGCGCTGCTTGCGACGTGCCGCTCGAACGAGTTCGACGCGGGCGTACTCTACTTTCCCAGCATCTACCCCGACACGACGGAGTTGGAGAACGCCTGCTGCCCGCAGCTCATTCACTACGGGACCGCAGATGTCATCACGCCGCGCTCGGAGATCGACCGCATCATCCGGATCCTGGATCGGGCAAAGACGCCGTGCGAACTCCATCTCTATGAAGGCGCCAACCATGCCTTCGTCAACGACATGCATCCCGAGAGGTACCACAAGGAAGCGACCGAAGCCTCGTGGCCCCGCAGCGTCGAGTTCCTGAATCGGCACCTGCGGGCATGAGCCGCTCGTTCCTGACTCAAAGGCCCTTTGGGATCGCACGAGCGCCGGGCGTTGGAGTCCGTGGTCTCGAATCCAAGTGCAGTCAAACCATGCATGACCGAGCGGTCTGGCAGGCGTGACCTCTTGTTCCGCATTGGGGCTCGCCGGCATCGGTGGGTTTGTGCTCGCGCGCCTGTTCGCCGGTGAGCCACCGCAGGTCGTCCACCCCGTTTGCCAGCGCCCTGGCATGGAGCTTCTCCAGCGCCGGGCGTTGCATGTTCGGCATCGAGGACAACCACTTCTCGGCCCTCGAGCGCCAGGCGGCGGCCCACCGCGAGTCCAACCACGCCGGCGCCGATGACGATGCAGTCAATACGTTCCACGTCAGCCCCTTGCCTCGATCGAGGTGGCGAGGGCGCAGCCGCACTATCTCAGGAGTCGCTGATCGAACTGAAATCGCTCCGGAGCAAGCGCGGCGATCTTCGAATAGTCGGGATGCATTGGGTTGATCAAAAGATTGCGTTCCGCGGGCAGGACGACCGATGGCACGAGAAGGGCGGCGCTTCGGCGTTCGGCGGCCCAGCGGTCGCCGAATCGGCGCGCACTCGCGCAATAGGGTAGGGCATTCCAGTCGCGTGGCAGCCCTTCAGCTTCCCGGACCAAGCCGTCGGGAACATTGATGGGAAGGATGAGCAAGTTTTCCGGAATCGTGTCGCGCGTGACGTGTACGAGCATTTCGAGTACGGCGAGCGGACGGCTGGTCGACGTGTAGGCGATGCGCACGCCCGGGGAATTCCATCGGTTGCCAACTCGCGCTGCTCCTTCGCCGGAAAGGGCATGCGGCCGGTATATCTCGCGGGTTATGCGCCACGCCCGCACTAGGCGAAGTCCCCGTAATCGACCCGAACGAGCTCGTCGCTGACGGAGCGCGCGCCCGCGTCGGAA
>MEQX01000030.1:0-3410 GCA_001770415.1 Betaproteobacteria bacterium RIFCSPLOWO2_02_FULL_63_19
ACGCTGCGACCTTGGCCGCAACAGCCCGGCAGCCCTTCGCGTTGATGGGACGCGAGCCCCGGCACCGAATCGTTCCTCGACTTCGGAGTTGCTTTTCTTGCTCGCCTGCCCCCACCCCGAGCGCGGCACGAACCGGACGCAATCCTGCGATTGCGAGCCAGACGCATTGAATACGCCCGATGGGGCTAGAAGTCGTTTCCAGGGCGTCGCGCGCAAACGTGCTCGCGACGACGCCGATTCGGATCACCGATCGGCGCCTGCACGAATTCGCGAGCCTCACCCCTCGCGACGGCTACTTCTTTGCCTCTTGACACGCCGGGGCCTCATAGGGGTTAGCTTTTGCGCGCATAGACCGCCGCGATGAGGGGACTTACGACGATGTAGTGAACCAGAATAAATGCAGTTTCAATTAGCAGGAAGCCACTGACGGAAGCCATGTGGTGCTTGGCGCTGACCGCAAGGACCATAAAGCTCCAAGCGAGCGGGCAGGCGACCATTGCAAATTTTAGCGCACCTTTCAGGATGGGTTGCCCAGCAAACATGCGTTCATAAATGATGGCCCAGATGACGCCCTGGATCAGCATTGAGGTGACGCCGAAGGGGACAACTATGTTTTCACGGAAAACATCCAAGGACTTGTAGTAGTCTGCAAAGACTGTCAGATGCCAGAGATAACCCAGCGGAAATGTTGGAACCATGTAGGCCAATACCGCCAAAATCCTTTTCTTCATGTGCCACGCCTCCTGCAAAAGCTAACGTTCGCGTTGAGCGGCGCGCCACCCTGGGCGCCCGCCAAGGACCCGGCGCTTGCCGGCGCGTCCGCTCTCGAACGCGCGGTTAGGGGCCACGCGGCTAAACATTGACTTTGAACCCGAGATCGACTTCCGAGGCGGGCACCCCGCCGCGGATACCCCAATTTTCGAGCGGTACCTCGTGGAGCACGATGAATATGTCGTGCGGCTCAATGCCCACCGCTCCAAGGTTCTTCACGATGGCTCGATACAGCAAACGCTTAGCTTCAGCCGAACGGCCCGCAAAAATGGTGAGTTCGATGAGCGTGAAATTCTCGGTCTTGCCGGGCGGCACGTGAAAATGCTCTGGTCTGTGCTCAACGAACCGAATCTGTCGATCATGCGCAGGAACCTTCAAGGCTTCTCTCTGTGCGAGGTAGATGGCCTCGATGATCGCCTGCACTTGCTCCGGTGGCCAAGTTTTCCGAACTTCAATCTTCGCGAGAGGCATAAGCGTAGTGGCCCCTAACTTCAAAGTTAACTTCCTAAAAATCGGGATATTAAATACCCCTGCATCGACTTTGTCATCCGTACGCGAAATCAAGCGTTCACCCGGCTGATCCGCAGTCGGTTCCGGAGATAGGCTGCGAACGGCGCAGCCATATCAGAAATAGGCTGTGAACGGGGGAAAGAATGACCAAGAAGTCAGCGAAACATCCTTGATCTGCCGCGCCGGGTCCGCGGAGCATCCGGTAGAATTGGGCGCGGATGGATAAGAAGCGAAGTGTGACCCCCAAGCCGGAATCGGTCACGGTCTGCGGGCACAGGCTCGAAGTCGAGCGCTATGCGGGCCGCGATGCCGCGGCGCCGACCGTGGTGCTGCTGCACGAAGGCCTCGGTTCGGTGTCGATGTGGCGGGATTTTCCGAAACGTCTCTGCGATGCGACCGGCTGTCCGCTGGTGGTGTTTTCGCGCTACGGCTATGGCAAATCCGACGTTCTGCAGGCGCCGTTTGGCGTGCGCTACATGCACGACGAGGCGCTCGAGGCGCTGCCGGAGCTGCTCGAGCGGCTCGAGATCGAATCGCCGGTGCTGTTCGGGCATTCCGACGGCGGGTCGATCGCGATCGTTCACGCCGGCGCGTTCGGACGGGCGAGGGCGTTGATCCTTGAAGCGCCGCACGTGTTCGTCGAGGACATCTGCGTGAAAAGCATCGCCGAGGCCAAAGAGGCATTCGCCACCACCGACCTGCCGGCGAGGCTCGCTCGCCACCACGCGAACCCGGAGAAGTCCTTCCTCGGCTGGAACGACGTCTGGCTGCTGCCGGAGTTTCGCGCCTGGAACATCGAGGAATACCTGCCGCGCATCGAGTGCCCGGTGCTCGCGATCCAGGGTCGCGACGACACGTACGGTACGATGGCGCAGCTCGACGCGATCGAGCGGCAGGTGAAGGGAGCGGTGGAACTGCTCAAGCTCGACCGCTGCGGGCACTCGCCGCACCGCGACCAGCCGGCGGCGGTGCTCGAGGCGGTGCGCGAATTCGTCGCGGCGCTTTAGAACCCGTTGCAGAATGACCCGCGCGTCGGGGGAACTGCGCCATGGGTCCGGGGTCGGATCGGAAGGAACGCGAGATGGCCACAGCATTGATCACCGGCGCGAATCGGGGTCTCGGCCTGGAATTCGTGCGCCAGCTCTCGGGCGCGCGCTGGAAGGTGTTCGCGACCTGCCGCCATCCCGGCCAGGCGGACGCGTTGCGCGCGCTCGCCGGCGACGCCGGACGGGACATTGAAGTCCATGCGCTGGACACCGGTGATCCGAAGGCGATCGGGGCGCTGTCGGCGGCCGTTGGCGAACAGGCGATCGACATGCTGATATGCAACGCAGGGGTGACGAAAATGAGACAGGCGCGGATCACCGGCGCGCCCGGTGAGCGCATCCAGGACGTCGACGACGCGCTGTGGCTCGAGGTCTTGCGCACCAACGCGATCGGCCCGCTGCGCGTCGCGGCGGCATTCGCGGACCGGGTCGCCGCGAGCGAGCGGCGTCTGATGGCGTTTCTGTCCTCGCGCATGTCGCTGCCCGGGCAGAACACCAGCGGCGGGTCCTACCTGTATCGCTCCACCAAGGCGGCGCTGAACGCGATCGTCAAGAACCTGTCGATCGAACTGGCGCCGCGCGGGGTGACCTGCGTCGCATTGCACCCGGGCTGGGTGCGCACCGACATGGGCGGCGCCGGCGCTTCCGTTTCCCCGGAGGAGAGCGTGTCGCGCGTGCTGAAGATCCTGCTCGATCCCAAGCTTCCGAAGAAGGCGCAGTTTCTCGACTACCTGGGCGAGAGCGTGCCCTGGTGATCCCCGTGCCGTGGTGGCCGCGCGGTTCGGACTGATGCCGTCGGCCGATCGCGCCCTATAGCGCGAGGGCGGTCCGCGTTCCCTGATCGATCGCCCGCAGCGCATCCAGTTCTTCCGCGCGCTGCGCGCCGCCGATCAGGCTGAGCTTGACCGATGAACCCAGCTCCACCAGTTCATCGTAGAGCGCGCGCACCGACTGCTGCCCGGTGCACAGCACGACATTGTCCACTTCGAGCAGCGCGGGTTTGTCCTCGTGCAGGTAGTGCAGGCCTTGATCGTCGATGCGTGCGTACTGGGCGCCGGCGACGATGTTCACGCTCGGCCGCAG
>MEQX01000030.1:3490-5900 GCA_001770415.1 Betaproteobacteria bacterium RIFCSPLOWO2_02_FULL_63_19
TCCCGCGGCATTGTGCTACCTTCTCAGTCCGGCTCAAGCACCGGATTGGGACCCCCGGCAGGCCCTTCAGATTTCGCGGCCGATTTGATTCTATCCCTCGGGGATTAGCAAGTGTGCGTTGCACGTCCCGCTGCGCACTGCAGCACCCGCGATTCACAGGAACGGGCCAAATCGGCTTGGAGAGACAACGTGACAGATTCGGTATTCGGTCCCTCTTCCGAGGCGGCGACGGAATTGACCGGCGCGCAGAGCGTGCTCGAGACCCTATTCGCCTGCGGCGTCGATGCCTGCTTCGCCAATCCCGGCACCTCAGAGCTGCATCTGGTGGCGGCGTTGCAGAACGACACGCGCATGCGATCCGTCCTCTGCCTCTTCGAAGGCGTCGCGACCGGCGCGGCGGACGGCTACAGCCGCGTCGCTGGAAAGCCCGCAGCCACCCTGCTGCATCTCGGCCCCGGTCTCGCGAACGGCTGGTCCAACCTGCACAATGCGAAGAAGGCGAAAACACCGCTTATCAATATCGTCGGCGAGCACGCTACGTGGCATCTGCCCCTCGGTGCTTCGCTGACATCGGATCTTAGAGGTTTGTCCGCGTCCATCTCCGACTGGACGAAAGTTTCGGCATCGGCGGCCGACGTCGGCGCCGACGTGGCGCTCGCCCATCAGGCAGCGACGGCAAAGGGCGGACAGATCGCAACGCTGATCCTGCCCGCCGACACGACTTGGAGCAAGGGCGGAGTTGTCGGCAAGCCCCTGCCGCCTTTGCCGCGCACCAGGATTGGAGATGCGGTGATCGCACAAGCGCTCGGCGTGCTCAGGTCCGGGCGTCGCGTGGCGTTCCTCGTCACGGGCGATTCGCTGATGGGCGAGGGGCGCGAGGCCTGCACCCGCATCGCAGCGAAGACCGGTGCGACATTCTTCTGCCACGGTCTCAACCGCCAGATGGAGCGCGGCGCCGGACGCATGGAATTCCGGCGTCTCTCGGGATGGGGAGAGGAAGCGTTGAAGGTCCTCTCGAATTATGACGACCTCGTCATCGTCGGCACGGGACAGCCGATTCTGTCCTTTGCCCATCCGACTTACGATAGCGTGCTGGTTCCGAGAAGCATGCGTGCCCTGCGTGTCGGCAGCGCGGAAGACGATATGACCGGCGCGCTGGTCACGCTCGCCGATGCCGTTGGGCAGCCGGATGCGCAAACCGTGAACAAGCTGCTCGCGCAGCGCACTTCGTTCGATCTTGCAACCGGCGCCTTGACCGCTGAATCCATCGGCCGCGCCATCAACAAGTACTTGCCGGAGGGCGCGATCGTCTCGGACGAATCCGGTGTTGCCGGCGCCGGCACCTATCCTTTCACCGCGAAAGCAGCACCGCACGATTGTCTCTTCCTGACGGGCGGCTCGATCGGGCAGGGTCTGCCCGTTGCGCTGGGCGCGGCGATGGCGAAGCCCCGGCGCAAGGTCCTCGCCCTCGAAGCCGACGGTTCCGGCATGTACACGTTGCAGGCCTTGTGGAGCATTGCGCGCGCGCGCCTGGACGTGACCACGGTGGTGTTTTCCAACCGTCAGTACGGAATACTCATGCGCTCCGTCGGCATGTACGGCATCCCGGGATTGGAAAACGGCGTCCCCGATCTCTTCGATCTCTCAAATCCCGATCTCGATTGGGCAAGGCTCGCCGAGGGCATGGGTGTCGAAGGGCATACGTGCAGGACTGCAGAAGAGTTCAATCGCCTCTTCGCCGATTGCATGGCGCGCAAGGGACCGCAGTTGATCGAAGCCGTCCTGTGATGAAGGACCGAACCGGCGATTTCCAGACCGGCACCGCGGCGCGGTGCCAGGATGACCATGCTACCTTTCGCCCTATCCACGGGGAACCCGGAAGCACCAGAATATGAGCCCTGAGGGGTTCGGTCATGAAGAAGATTGTTCTATTCGCCCAAGGCGTGCAGCCGCGCGTGGTCGAAGTCATCGCGGCGGAACAGGGCGTCGTGGTCGCCAACGACATCGGCGCCCTGACGCAAGAGCTTCAGTTGGCCCATGCGTTGGTCATCCAGGATCCGGCATGGTCCGCCGAAGTTGCTCGGCTGGCGCGCACGGCCCCGAATCTTCGTTGGGTGCAATTGCTGACCTCGGGTTTCGACAACATTGCAACGCATGGTGCCCCGGACGGTGCATCGATCACCAATGCCCGCGGCGCGTTTTCGCCGGCTGTCGCGGTGCACGCTGTCAGCCTCTATCTCGCCCTGTTGCGCAACGTGCCGCAGATGGTCATCCAGAAGCCGCGGCACGCCTGGGATCGGAGCTTTGCGGCGAAGATCATTACCCCGGCCGAGACCAAAGTGATGATCGCCGGCTTCGGCTCGATCGGCCGGGAGATCGCCCGTCTCCTGAAGAATTTCGGCGTCTGGAT
>MEQX01000031.1:0-27154 GCA_001770415.1 Betaproteobacteria bacterium RIFCSPLOWO2_02_FULL_63_19
CCACGCAGCGCTTCAGGTCCACCGCCACCCCCCATCTCACCGCGCGCCCCTCGGCCAATTTCACACTCAGTGCCATTGTCGCTCCTTCGTCTTGGCTGGATGCCCGCGCTCATCACCGCCTCGCCGCGCCCAATCCGGCTCCCGTGCTAGCTTTCCTGGGTGGGTCTGCCGACATGATCCCGTCGCCGTCCTGCCGACAGTCGACGCGACACCGTCTGTACGAACGGCCAGTTCGCGAGGATCTTCGTTCTGGTCCCCGTCGACTACCCCAAGGCCGCTTGCGCCCGGTCGATGGATCCTGGTGCCGTCGTGCACGCAACTGAAACCGTTGCAGTGCGCTGCACTGCGATGCGGCCTCGGGAACAGTCCCAAGGGTATGGGTCCCGCCTCCTAGTGCGCTAAATGGTCGGACCGATGCGAATGGCAGTCTTTGATCTGCGTCACACTCGATCGATATATCGCGCACCCGCGACGTCGCCCCGGAATTCGACATCGATCCGAGCAGCGTAGCTATCCCGAGTCACCCAGTGGGTAATTTGCCGATTGCAACGGGCCAGGGCCTGTTGACATTCACCCGTCGTTTCCTTATTCGACCGCGGCGCAAAGAGCATCCAGCGGCAAGCAAGGCCTGCCGTTCCTTTGGCACGCTCCCCTTTGATTCCTGTAGTATCCGATCCCGGGTCGCCAACCGATAGAGAGAACGCCAAACGCCCTTTTTCGCGGCTGGCACGGAGCGCGGATCAGCGCAATCATCCATCGCCGGACGCTGATCATGAAGATCGATATTCACTGCCACCAGATCGAAGAATTCTTCCACGATGCGCTGAGATCGCTCCCGGGTGTCACGGTGCGGGTCAATCCGGACCGTTTCAGCTACCTGCTCAAGAACGGCAAGACCTGGCTTCCGTTCCGGCCGGAAATGTTCCATCCGGACCACCTCATCCGCGAGATGGACCGCAAGGGCATCGACATGTCGATCATTTCGATGAACACACCGAGCGTGTACATATTCGAGAAGGCGCGGCGAGTCGAACTCGCGCGACAGCTGAACGACTCGATCATCGCGCGCGCCGGGCGCAATCCCGACCGCGTGCGGGGATTTGCGTCCCTGCCTCTGCCGGATGTGAAAGCGTCGCTGCGCGAACTGGAACGCATCGCCGACGCTCCGGGCGTCGTCGGCATCGGCATCGGCTCCAACCTGGACGGCGTCGCGCTCGACGACCGGAGTTTCGATCCGCTGTGGGCGCAGCTCAGTGAGCGAGACCTGCCCTTGTTCGAACACCCGATGCTCCCGGCTTTCGCCGAACACCTGCCGGGCTACGCGCTGCCGATCCGCGTCGGCTTTCCGTTCGACACGTCGCTGTGCGTGACACGCATGATCTACGGCGGCGTATTCGAGCGGCACCCCGGCCTCAGGTTCATCGTTGCGCATACCGGCTCGGCATTTCTCGGGCTGCTCGAGCGCCTCGACCATGGCTTTCGGCTGTTCCACGAATGCAGCGAGCACATTACGCAGCCGCCGAGCGTTTTCGCACGCAAGAACCTCTATTACGACACCTGCGTCTTCTCGAAGGCGTTCATCGAAATGGCGGTTGGCGAAATCGGCGAGGATCACTTCCTGTTCGGCACCGATTATCCGTTCATCATTTCGGACTCGTCCTATATCGAGGCGCTCGGCTTGCCGGACGGCCAAAAGCAGAAGATCCTCAGCGGCAACGCCACGCGCCTGTTTGCCAAGCGCCTTCGCCTGCCCAAGATTTGAAAAGGCGTCTCGCTCTGACCGGTGGAAGCACAGGCGGCCGTTCCAATCCCGCACAACAGAATCCAGACCAGGGTTACTCGATGCTTCATAGACGGTTCACCGCAGGCTCGATTGATGCCGTCAGTCCATCCGTGACCGCTCGCGCCGAAGCACGACATGGGTGGCCTTCTCCGACGGTACGAACTGCACGCATACGTATCCCAACGCGCGTGCGTCAACGCCATCGAACAGCCGCTCTCCGCTGCCCAGCAGAACCGGCGCGATGGCGATGTGCATCTCGTCGATGAGGCCTGCACGAAGATACTGTCGTATCGTGGCAGGCCCACCGCCGATGCGCACGTCCATGCCGTTGGCTGCCTTGCGCGCCCGTTCGAGCGCCTCGTGAATCCCGCCGGTGACGAAGTGAAATGTCGTGTTGCCTTCCATCTCGATGGACGCTCGCGCATGGTGCGTCAGGACGAAGACCGGGACTTGATACGGCGGGTTCTCGCCCCACCAGCCTTTCCAGTTCATGTCAGGCCACGGACCGCGAATCGGTCCGAACATGTTCCTGCCGAGAATCCAGGCACCGATGTTCCTGAACCCTCGTGCGGCGAAGTCCTCATCGATTCCCGTCGTGCCGCCCTCGGCGCCGAACAGCGCGCGCTGGAACGTGCGGGTCGGAAATGCCCACTGGTGCAAATCCCTCCCGCCCACGCCGAGCGGATTATCGATGTCCTGACCCGGACCAGCTCCGTATCCGTCAATCGATACGGTAAAGCTCTCGACTCGAACCTGTGTCATTTTGGCGCCTCTGTTTCGCCAGACATCCGACCCGGGAGCATGCGACGGGCGGCGCGCGATCCGCATCCGTCCATGCCACTACCAGGGATGCCTCACTCGGCGATGACCCATTGGGGATTCCACGCGACCTCCCAGAGATGCGCATCCGGGTCCTGGAAGTAACCAGCGTACCCGCCCCAAAAGGTATCCTGAGCAGGCTTGACGATGACCGCACCCGCCGCAGCTGCCTGCGCCATCACGCCGTCCACCTCGGCCTTCGAGGAAACATTGTGACCGATGCTGAACTCGGTGCTGCTCTTGTGACTGACGTCGATTCCGGCGTCATGGCCGAGGCTCGATCGGGGCCAGAGCGCGAGCTTCAGACCGCCTTCGAGATCGAAGAAAGCCACCGCGCCATGCTCGAACTCCTTTCCGACGATGCCCTCGGTTCTCAACCCGAGACCATCGCGGTAGAAGCGCACCGCCTTCTCGAGATCGTCAACCCCGAGGGTGATCAGCGTGATCCGAGGCTTCATGCACTGCGCGTGCTATTGGTTTTTTCGCGGCGGACGATCGCCGCACGGCGTTCGAGGCTCTCCTTCGGCCACATCTCCGACGCCCGGTAATACTCGGCGACCGCAGGCGCACCCGGCGGAATGATCACCCAGGGCTGCTTGGACGCGGTGTAGATGTGAATGTCGGGCGGAAGACGGTCCGGCTCGTCCAATGTGCCGACGCGGACGAACCGAACCGCGTCTCCCGCCCCCCCGTAGTTGCTCCAGACCGCGATGTGACAGTTCGTACAGCGGGAGATCTTCTGCCCCTTGCCACTGTTCGACGGCGTATCGATGACATCGACGCGACCCTGAAGCAGCAGCACGCGATCGGCCTCGATGAGCGCGTTCAACGCGAAGGAGGTCCCGCCCTCCCGCTGGCACCAGCGACAATGGCAGCAATGCACGAATAGCGGCTTGGATGTCAGCCGATAACGCACGAATCGGCAGGTGCAGCCGCCGTCGTAGGGCGATATTTCCGCGCTCATGTCAGGCAGCGAACTTATCGGTTCACCGTTCCGCGAACCGCCCAGGCTCGCGCACCGAGGGTGATCGTCCCGTCCGGCCCGCGTGGCAACGCCTCGTCGAGCGTCCGCGCGAGTAGCGCACGACGATCAGCGCCAAGCGATGCAACGTAGGACGGCGCGGGGCCCGTTCCTCCAAGAAAGGGGCGCCAATAGTCGTCGAAACTGGCGAACACCGTGCGGATTTCGACCGGCTCGCAGCGCACGTCGCCGAGACCGCCATCGCGAAACAACGCCGTCAGTGCGTCGCGCCGGCAAAGTGGGAATCGCTTGCCTTCGTCGAGCGCTGCAGCTGCGGAATCCTGCGATGCAGCCGCATCCCAGAAATGGCGCAGGAACAGCATTCCGTCACTGTAGTCCCACACGCACGCGGACACCGTGGACTGCGGCGCAGCCACGGCGCGCATTTCCCGAACCGCGCCTTCGGGGTCGGGCAGGAAATTCAAAGCGAGCAGGGAGGTGACGCTGCCGTACCCCCCGGGGCGGCGCGGCAGGCCGCCGGCTCCGGCGATCACGAAGGATTGCCGCGCATCACGACCGTGTTCTCGAGCGAATTCGACGAAGGGGGTCGCCGGATCGCAGCCTACGACCGACGCAGGGTCGGCGTGGCTGCAGACTGCATTGGCAAGCGCGCCGGTGCCGCACCCGACATCCAGCCAGTGAACGCCGCGGGCGATCCGCAGCCACGAGAGGAACTCGGGCGCGAGGCGGCGGCTCCATCGGCCCATGAAGTCCTCGTAGCTTGAGCCCGCCGCCCATTGGTCTCGAACACCGGTCATCGCCTGCCTCTCTCTCGTTGCCTGACGTGGGGCGGACGTGCAACGCAGCGCGCAGCGAACCCGACAGCGCAACTCGCGCGCAGCGTCAGCCACCCGTTCGGGCATTAGACGTTGCCGCTTGCCAAATGACAACTGCCCGCGCAAGAAATACACCGCCAAGCAGGCCGAAACAACCCGCGGAAGCCTCCCCGGCCTCAGCGGTACTCCCTCAGCGCGCGAGCGGGTTGGGGCGGAACTGGATGTGCACCGCGCGCGGCTTGCTGCCCTTGCCGCCTTCCATCAGCCACGGCGTGCGGTCGCCGCTGGTGCTCCACAGGCCGCGGCCCTTCCAGCCGGCGTTCGGATCGTCGATGCGCCCATCCAGACCCTTGGCATAGAAGCCCATCGGGTACGGAATGCGGATCATGACCATCTTTCCGTCCTTCAGCGCGACGAACCCGTCGTTGATGTTGGCCGTGGAGATCGGAATGTTCTCGCCCAGCCCGGAGGTATTGTGCTGGTCGACCCAGGTGTAGTAGCTCCCTTCCGCACTGTTCTTCTCGAAGCCCGCGAACCCGGGGCCTGGATAGCGGTAGAGCGTCCAGCCCTCCGGACAATGGTCGCCGGTCGCCTTCGGCCCGTTCAGCGGCCCCTTGCATTTGCGCCTGTCGAAGCTGCCGAGGTGGCCGTTCGAGAGCGATCCCCAGACCACGCCGTTCTTGTCGATATCGCCGCCGCGGATGCCCAGAGCGTTCTTCGGCACCTTGTAGAGTTCCGACAAGCCCGTAGCGGGATCAAAGCGCAGGAACCCCGACGGCCCAGCAAACGTGGCCACGGTGTACCAGATCGAGCCGTCGACCGGGCTCGGCATGACCGCGTAGGCGCCCGAACCGGGGATGATCTGCTTGTCCTTGGCCGGATCGACCGGATCCTTGGGCCCGACATAGTCGTCGCGCTTGCCGTTGCCGTTGATGTCCAATATAAACGGCGACCAGCCCTGCGCTCTGACCGCATCGCCGGTTTCATCGAACAGTTTGGTGTTCAGCCAGCCCGCGACCGGGCCGGTGCCGCTGAACCACAGCGTGTCGTTCGCGTCATAGCCGAACTGCAGGTGGTGGGTGCCGAAGCAGGTGTCGACGAACGTGTACTTCATCGTCTTGGGATCGAGCACCGCCGCCTGGCGCGCCGAGCGCTCGAGCGGAAACACCTTGGCCGACGGGTGGTCCGAGCCCTTCTTGCAGAACGCCGGATTGGCCATGCCGCGCACCGTCGCGGCGAGCCACAAGCGGCCCTTCTGGTCGAACATGGAATTGTGGTTGTTGGCCCGCGAGTCCCAAATCTTCTCCTCGCCCCAATAGGCCGAAGGCGTCATCGGCTTGACCGCGGCGGCATGACCGGGCCCCAGCGACTCGGGCATGTTCGGGTCCTGCACCGGCAGCTTGAAGAACGTCACCGCGTTCGTTTTCGGATCCAGAATCGGAATGTTGTCGGTGCTGTATTCGGGCGAGCCGTAAAGCAGGCCGTAGGCGTTGACGCTCGGGTTGCGCCGGTCCGAGGAGATCAGGTCGTGCAGATAGTGCTTGTCCGTACTCCATTCCCACGACGTGACGACGATGTTGCGCTCGACACCCTTTGGCCGCGGCGGCTTGTTCCGCGGCAACGCACCCTTGGCGATGCGGTCGGTCCAATCGCCGAAATAGGTACTCGGCACACCGCCGAACTGCTTGGCGATGCGCCCGATCATCATATGGCCGGCCTGGCCGGCCTGCACGCGCCGCGTCCACGCGTCGCTGCTGGAGCCGAACGCACCGAACTGGGCGGGAATCGTTCGCGTAGACTCCTGGCCGAGCTGGTGGCAGCCGATACAGTCGACATTGTTCATCTGCTTGAGCCAGCGTCCCTGCGTGATGTCCTTCGGAATCCCGGTCGCGCCGCCGAAATCCTTCGCCGGCGGAATCTTCATCATCGTGTACCAGTAGATCGCCGGGTAGTAATGCGCCGCCGCCGCCGCGTTCGGCGCCGGCACCGCCCGGTGATTGAGCCGCTGACCCGGCTTTGCGAGCACCTGGGGCGAGTCGACCAGCCCGTACCCGCGCACCCAGACGCGGTAGTTCGCGGTCGGAAGATCCGGGACGAGATAACGACCCCGGTCGTCGGTGACGACGATTCTCGTGAACTTGGTGGGCAGGTCGGTGGTTTCCGCGATGACCCACGCGCCCGCCTCCGGTCCTTGTGCGCCGGTGACGACACCGGCGATGTCGGAACTGCCCATGTCGATCGCCGGAGCCGGGTTCGCGGCTAGCGCTGACGGCGCGGCGATCAACGACGCGAGGACGCATAGCGTCGCCGCGTTCGATGGAACGCTTGTGTTCATGGTCCCCTCCCTGGTTGTTGCGCCAGCAAATCCTATCACTCCGGCCGAAACGGAGCGCTCAAATTTGGACTGTCCCCAGCGTGCGGTATGCTGAACCGGCTCAACCGCAGGCCCCGCAGGCGCGGAGACTTCGCGTACAGCCCGATGAAGAGCATTGCGGTGATGCCGGCGAGCACGGCGGTCGCCCATCGTGCGCCGCACAATTCGACCAGGATGCCTGTGATCAGTGCGCCCAGCGCCATCATTGCGGGCGCCAACTGAAGGAGGCTCGTCACGCGCCCACGCATCGCGTCCGGGGCAGCCATCTGCAGCGTGATCTGGATGCTCGTGGCGATGACCATTTCGGCGGCGCCCGCCATCGCGAGAAATGCCAGTGCCACAGGCAGCGACGGGCTCAGTGCCACGCCCAGCAGCGATGCGCAATCGACAAGCAATGCCACGAACTGGACACGCCCCTGGCGATCGAAGCGCTGCATCGCCGAGGCCGCCCAACTGCCCAGCGCACCGCCGAGACCGCCCGCGGTAAGCAGCAGTCCCAGACCTTGGGGTCCGGCTTTGAAGACGTCTTTTGCGAACACCGGCAATACCGTGGTCCAAACGGGCAACAGCAGAATGAAAAGCAGGGCCGCGAAGAACAGCATCAGGCGCGTCGTCCCGTCACGCACGGCAAAGCGCAGGCCGTCGGCAAGGTCCTTCCAGGCGCTGGTCTGTTGCGCCGCCGCGGGCCGCCGCGGAAACACGATGGGGAGCGCCAACAATCCGGCAACAACATACAGCGCGCCCTGCAACGCAAAGTTTCCCGCGGCGTCGAACCAGCCGAGAAGAAAGCCGGCGAGCGCCGGAGCAACGATGCGCGTCAGGGACATACCGATGGCGTTGATCGCCGCCGCATTCATCGCGAGTTCGCGCGGCACCAGCTCGAAAATGCCCGTCATGCGCGTGGGCCGGTCCAGGACGGCGGTCGTCCCGGCGATCAATACGAACGCGAACAAATGCCAAGTGTGCACCGCGCCGAGCGCCAACATGACGCCGAAGACGGCCGCGACCGACGCGCTGAGGATCTGGCTGACCAGAAGCAGTACATTGCGGTCGAAGCGGTCCGCCGCGACCCCCGCCAGCGGCGACAGCAGCATCGGAATCGCGCGAGCGCTCATGACCGCGCCCAGCAGTGCACCGGACCCGGTGACGTCGTACACCACCCACGCGATCGTCGCCTGCTGGATCCACTGGCAGAAATTCGATAACAGCGATCCGGCGAGCAGCCAGCGGTAGCTGCCGAAGGCGAGCGCGGTGGGCATGATCAGCTACGCGATGCCGACGAGCCTGCGGCAGCCCCGTTGCGATCGGCCCCCGATCGATTGAGCAAGAAACGGGCGCTCATCCGCCTTGTGCTCCGGTGATTGCGGCCCCTTGCGCGGCCTCGCGCTGCGTTCGTTATCGGCGCACCGGCAGTGCGAGTTGCGAAGCATGGCGCCGGTCGTGGAATATCGTGTCACGGCCGATCTTGGCGGGCGAATATTCGTGTGCGAACACCTGTTCGGTCGCCGGCGAATCGCCGTTGGCGAGTTCCAGCCGGATGCGGCTGCCGCGCGCGAAACGGTGCGCCGTGGGCATCACCGCGATCTCGTAGCGGTAGATCTTGCCGGGGGTGATCGGTTCGGGGCGCCGGTGCACGTAATACGGTGCGTGCTCGGTGCTGAGCTTCGGGTCGATGCGCCGGTGCGAAGCGCGCAGCCAACCCTTGGTCACGATCTGGTAGCGCGGGTTGATGTCCTGCGCGCGTTCGTCACGGCTTTGCGCGTACTGCTCGGAGAGTTTGACGATGAAGTCGGTGTCCGTCTGCGTCGAGGCCGCGTGCAGCACGAGCTTGATCGGGCCGGCGATTTCGAACTCGTCCTCGAGCGCCGCGCTCGTGAACGTCAGCACGCGCCGCGCCGGATCGGGCCGTCCGTCGGGCCCCACACCGACCACCCCCATGCGCCAGCCCGGATCAGGGTAGTCGTAAGACGTCGATTCGGAATCGGCCCGCGGCGCTTGCTTGACGAGCGCGCCGTCGTTGAGCGACGTGACGCCCCCCCCCGGACCCCCGCTCTCGGCTTTCACCAGGTAGTACGTCCTGTAGTCGATGTCTTCGGGCGGCCACGCATTCGCGGTACGCTGCTGCGTGGCGCCGCTCGCAAACCAGCGCACCGCAGGCTCGGCCTCGTAGGCCGTCTGCTTGCCCTTCAGGTAGCGGTCGTAGAAAGGCAGCAGGTACCTTTCGTGGAACGCGATGCTGGAATAATCCTGCACCGCGGCGTGCAGGTTGGCCGAACCGAACACGAGCAGCTTCTTCGGGCCGCCTGCGCGCTGGTAGCCGACGATGTTGCCGTTCAGGTGCAAATCCACCTTGCGCCAGACGCCGATCGAGAACACCGGCACGCGTATCTTGTGCAGGTTCTCCGCCGCGGTGCGCTCGCGCCAGAATGCGTCATAGGTCGGATGCGAGCGCACCGCATGCGGGTAATCCCATTGCACCACGCGCGACGGTCCGCTTGCCGGATCCTGGTTGAGCAGGCGCACGCCGCGGAACCAGGTTACCGGGAACTCGCCCGGAATCCCGCCGGTGTACGCCGAAGAACGATAGGTGTCCACGTTGCCGTCGTACGGCGCAACGCACGCCAGGTGCGGCGGGTTCTGGATCGCCATGAACCATTGCGTGCGCGCGTAATACGACTGCCCGATGCCTCCGACCTTGCCGTTGGACCACGTCTGCCGCGCGATCCACTCGATCACCTCGTACAGGTCGCGCTGCTCCTTGCGGCACATATAGCGGTATTCGCCGCCGGAGCGCCCGGTTCCGCGCACGTCCATGTGCACGAACGCGTAGCCCTGCTCGAGATACCAGCCGATCGGCCCTGTTTCGCGCCACAGGAACACCGGCAGCGCCGGCGCGATGTCGTTGTCGAAGCGGTAAGGCGAGGCCGCCAGCAGCGTCGGGAAACGGGCGGTCTTGCCGCGTCTGGCGCCCTTGGGCAGAAACAGCGCCGCGGCGATCTTGACGCCGTCGCGCATGCGGATGGTGACAACGCGCGTCGGCAGCACGGCCGCTTCGGCGTAGCGTCCGAGGCGCCGGATTTCCTTCTTCGTCGGCAGTGACAGGTTTGCACTCATGGTTTGCACGATAGTTGAGGTTGAAAGATGTTTTCCAGGAAAACTGATTCGCGCGGTTTGGGCGACATCGCTGCGCCGACCTCAGAGCATGCGATTCGATGTTGCGCGCGGGTCGCGCAACCGGTATTGCCCGGACTCGACCTGATGGAAGAACTGTTCGCACGCGGCGTTGAACAGCGCCGGTTCCTCCAGATTGCAGGCGTGTCCGGTCTGCGGCATGACGACCAGTCCGGCGCACGGCATGGCGCGTTTCAACATCAGCGAGGCGTCCAGGCACATTTCGTCCTCGTCGCCGCAAACGATCAGCGTCGGCACCGTGCAGCGGGCCGTCTGCTGCGCGAAATCCTGCAACGGCGGGCGCGACCCCTGATAGCCCTTGAGCGTCAGCCCCGTGCCCTTGGCGCTTTGCTGTTTCACCGACGCGACGAACTCGGCGTAGGCGCGCGGGTTCTTGTTCAACAGCTGCACCCGCGTCGGCGACAGGCACAGCGATTCGGCGTGCTTCTCGAATCCGTCCTCGAGCAACCGATCCGCCCGCGACTGCGATTCCTGCATGAACCTCGGCCGGCCCTCGGGCATGGTGCCGGAGCCGATGCCGGCAAGCGTGAGCGACAGCGCGCGCCCGGGCCATTGCATGCCGAAATAGAAGCTGGCGAACGCGCCCATCGATAGCCCGACCACGTGCGCCTTGTCGATCGCGAGCGCATCGAGCACGGCCCGGACGTCGGCGCGCTGGCGCTCGTAGCCGTAGGCCTCGACCCGCTCGGGGACATCCGAAGGCGGATAGCCGCGCGCGTTGTAGGCGATGCAGCGGTAGCGCCGCGAGAAGTGGCGCACCTGCGCCTCCCAGCTGCGGTATCCGCCGAGCAGTTCGTGCACGAACACGATCGGCGTTCCGCTTCCTGCCTCCTCGTAATGGAGCTGTACGCCGTCGTCGGCGGCCATTCTCGGCATGTCTTGTGCTCCTTGAAACAAGTCCGGACTTGCCGGAACGATCACCTCGCTGCGTTTTGCGCAGCGTGTATCGCCCGCCAGACCCGGTGCGGCGTCGCCGGCATGGTCAGTTCCCTGACCCCGAGCGGTGCGAGCGCGTGCATGATCGCGTTCATCACCACGGCCATGGCGCCAACCGCGCCTGCCTCGCCGGCCCCCTTGACGCCCAGCAGATTGCGCTCTGTCGGGACCGAAATGCTCTTGACCTCGATATTGCAGAAATCGTCGGCTCTGGGCATCGCGTAATCCGTGAAAGATCCACTCAGCAACTGGCCCGACTCGCGATCGTAGGCGATCTGTTCCATCAGCGTCTGACCTGCGCCCTGCGCGATGCCGCCGTGAATCTGCCCCTTCAGGATTGCGGGGTTGATCATCGTTCCGACGTCGTCGACGACGAAATAGCGGTCGATGCGCACCACGCCGGTCTCCGGATCGATATCGACTTCGCAGACATGCGTGCCATAGGGAAATGTGAAGTCCCCGGGCGCCCAGGTCCCCGATTCGAACAGCCCAGGCTCCATTCCCGCCGGGAGATTGCGGGGCTCGTACGCTGCCTTGGCGATCTCCTCGAGCGACAGTTTCCTGTCGGTGCCCTCGATCGCGAAATGTCCGGCTTCGAACACGATGTCCGTCGGTGCGGCCTCCATCAGGTGTGCCGCGATTCTGCGGCCCTTGTCGATCACCTTGTTCGATGCGACCACGAGCGCGGAGCCGCCGATCGCCGCCGAGCGCGAACCGAAGGTTCCGGTTCCATGCGCGATCCGGTCCGTATCGCCGTCGATGTAGGTAACGTCCTCCGGCGCGATTCCCAGCTTGGCGTAAAGCACCTGCCTGAACGTTGTCTCGTGCCCCTGGCCTTGATTCTTGGTGCCCATCAGCACGGTCGCCTTTCCAGCGGCGTCGATCCGGATCTCGGCGTATTCCATTCGCGGCGGAGCCGCCCGCTCGATCGGGTTCGACAACCCGATCCCGCGCAGCAGGCCCTTCGCCTTCGAAGCGTCGCGGCGCGCGCCGAATCCGGTCCAGTCGGCCAGCTCCAGCGCCATGTCCATGCAGTTCCTGAATTCGCCGCAGTCGTACACGAAACCGAGCGGGGTCTTCAACGGCAGGGTCTCGGGCGCAATCGCGTTCTTGCGCCGCAGCTCGATGCGGTCCATACCGAGTTCGTCCGCGGCATCGTCGATCAGCCGCTCGATGACGAAGGTCGCTTCGGGCCGGCCGGCGCCGCGGTAGGGCGCCATCGGCCCTGTGTGAGTCATCACGCAGGTGGAGTGCACGTAAGCCGCCGGAAAGCCATAGATGCCGACCATTCCGGGCGTGTTCGTGAAGCTCGACTGGAAATTCCTGTCGCTGCCGATATAGGCGCCGACGTTCGCGATCCAGTGCGAACGCAACGCAAGAAAGCGACCCTCGGCATCCAGTGCGAGTTCCGCCTCGTGCACGTTGTCGCGGCCGTGCTCGTTGGCGAGTACCGTTTCGCTGCGCTCGGTCAGCCATTTGACCGGGCGCCCGAGGCGTTTTGCGGCCCACAGGATCAACCGGTGCTCGAGCGCCGGCCCCTTGCCGCCGAAAGCGCCTCCGACGTCGAAGGAGACCACGCGAATGCGGTTCTTCGGGATTCGCAGCACCTCATGCGCCAGCTGATCGCGCACCGTGTGCGGAGCCTGGACATCGCTGTACAGCGTGTAGCGCTCGTCCAGCGGATCGTGCGCCGCGAGCGCTGCGCGCGGCTCCATGAAATGCGCATGTACACGCGATACGACGTAACGGCGTTTGACGATATGCGTGGCGCGCGCGAATGCGGCGTCGGTCGGCGCGCGCTCCCCCAGTTCGTGGACGTGCGAGATGTTGTCCGGACAGTCGTCCCAGACCTTCGGACTCGCCGGATCGAGCGCGCTGAGGACATCCACCACCGCTTCGCCTGCGGCGTCGTAATCGACCTCGATCAGTTCCGCCGCGTCTCTTGCCTGCGCCAGCGACTCCGCCACCACCAGCGCAACCGGTTCGCCGACGTAGCGCACCCTGTCTTTCGCCAGTCCGCGATGCGGACGCCAGAACATCGGCGAGCCGTCGGGCCGCTTGCGCTTGAAGGTGATCGCCGTGGTGCCCAGGTCGTCGCCGAGATCGTTCTCGCAATACACACCGAGCACGCCGGGCGCGGCGCGCGCGGGCCCCGTGTCGATCGAGCGGATCGCCGCGTTCGCGTGCGCAGAGCGAAGTACCGCGGCGTACGCTTGGTTCGGCAGATCGACATCGGCGATGTAGCGGCCTTTCCCGATGATGAAGCGGCTGTCCTCGACGCGCGGGACCGATTGGCCTAACGAGAAGTTGTTCATGGGAATAATTCACCTATGTCATTCAAACCGGCGATGGCCGGCGCTTGACGAGCCGAGTCCGAGTGATTATACCGACGACTCAAACTCCTCCAAGGAATTGCGCCGAGCACAAGTTCGCTACATTCGGTCTGGGCCATTGCCACCTATAGCCACTTACTGTATAAATAAACAGTTATCGGCATCCGAGCCATACCCTTGCGTGGGCCAGGAGGAAACGATGGCATTGCAACGATTCGGAGGATCCTGGACGGAGCGCAAACTAGCCGCCCTCAAGGCTTACCTTGTTCAGTATCAGAAGATCTTCCACGCGAACGAGGCCGCGAGGAATTATCGAACTATTTATGTGGATGCCTTTGCGGGCACTGGTGAGCGGGCGAATCCTCAGGAAGATGAAACTTATTCCCTCTTTGGTTACGGTAACGAAACCAGACAGTTCCAGTCTGGAAGTGCCCGTATCGCACTGTCACTCGGTCAAACGTTTCATCGCTATGTTTTTATCGACTCCAAGGCAGCGCATATCGACGCATTGAAACAGGTTGTTTATGGCGAGTTCTCACATCTCAGGGACTGTTGCGACATTGTTCAGAAGAACGCAAACACGTGGCTGCAAGAATGGTGTGCGAGCGAAGATTGGCGGAAATGGCGCGCCGTCGTGTTTCTCGACCCCTACGGGATGAGCGTGGAATGGAGAACAATCGAAGCCATAGCTAACACTAAGGCGATTGACCTATGGGTGCTATTTCCGTTCGCAATTGGCGCGAATCGAATGATGCCTAGAGACGTACTTCCGGACAAAGGCTGGGGGTTACGCCTTACCAGCGTTTTCGGTACAGCCGAATGGGTAAGTCGGTGCTATCGCAAGAAAGCTGAAACTGATCTATTTGGCGCATCTCGCGATTCCGTCATCAAGATTGCGGGAGCTGACGAAATACTTGAGTACTTTCTTGAGCGACTCCGGACAATTTTTCCCCATGTGGTCGAAAAACCGTTGGTTCTCTACAATTCAAACAAGACGCCCATGTATGCCCTTTGCTTTGCTGCGGGCAACATGCGAGGCGGCAAGACCGCGTTAAAGATAGCTGCGCATCTCGCACGCAAGCGGTAGATTTCACGGCAGGTCCCACTAGAGAATACTTTTCTTAATTCGATGCCCACGAAATCTAATATCGAATGGACCGAGGTGACCTGGAACCCCGTTACTGGGTGCACCAAGATCAGTCAGGGCTGCAAACACTGCTACGCCGAGCGAATGGCCAAGCGCCTCACCGCAATGGGGGCGGAACGTTATCGCAACGGTTTTGAGGTGACTTTGCACCCCGATCTGGTCGACCTGCCGCGTCGCTGGCGGCAGCCGCGCGTGGTATTCGTAAATTCAATGAGCGATCTATTCCACGACGACGTACCGCTTGCCTACATCCAGCGCGTGTTCGCCACCATGCGCGACTGTCCGCACCACACCTTTCAGATTCTCACCAAACGCAGCGACCGTTTAGCCCAATTCGCCCCATTGCTGCAATGGCCGGCAAACGTGTGGATGGGCGTTAGCGTTGAAGACGCGCGCGTACGGCATCGGATTGCCGATCTTCAAGCCACGCCCGCGCAAGTACGCTTTCTGTCTCTGGAACCGATGATCGGTCCGCTCGACGACCTGCCGCTTCAGGGCATTCACTGGGTGATCGTTGGTGGAGAATCGGGCCCCAGGGCACGACCGATGCAAAAGGAGTGGGTTCGTTCGGTACTGCGCCAGTGCCGCGTGGCGAAGGTGCCATTCTTCTTCAAGCAGTGGGGCGGCGTACGAAAGGACCTCACTGGGCGAGCGCTCAACGGTCGTACCTACGACGAAATGCCACGTATCGTTCAGCCTGCGTGAAGCACCAGAAGAACGAAATCTTTGCGCGCGACGATCTTCCACGTGCAGTGGACCAAAAGACCTCGAAGACCTTCTAACGCCAGTTGGCCATCAAATGCCCCTCTTCTCGGACCATACCCAGCCGGAGCTTCGGCTTACAATTTCGGAACCTGGAAATGAGCATTCAGATCCCAGCGGAGCCTTGATCGACCATGCGGTCTATTCACGACTATTGAGAGCCACTCGGTGGCAACAAACGCGATGCCAACGCTATCGTTTCAACCCGATGAGGTGATATTCCGGCCGGGCGACGCGAGCCAGTGCGCCTATTTGATCGAATCCGGCCAGGTCGAAGTCTTTGCCGGCGATCCGGCCCATCCGGAGCGAATTGCAATGCTGGGTAAAGGCGAAATCCTGGGCGAAGGAGCGCTGATCGAGGAACGGCCGCGTTCGCTGAGCGCGCGCGCCGTCGGGACGGTCACGCTGTCGTCGGTATCGCGGGATCGATTCGTCAAGCTGATGTTCGATGACCCGGTCGAAGGTCTGCGCTTTCTGCGAGCCTTCTTCGAGCGGCTGCGCACGATCAATTCACGCACTGTGCGTCCAGGTGAAGTTTACGCGCCGCCGCTCGCCGCATCGAGTCAGGCGACGCGGGTCACGCTCGTGCCGCTGACGACGATGGCCAAGCAGGTGCTCCCACCGGAGGGACGCGCAATCGATCGCTATCCGTTTCGCGTCGGCCGCGAACCGTCGCTGGGAAAATCGCGGCTGAGCATGAACGATCTCGGCTTGCCCGACATCGAACCGTTCAACGTTTCGCGCGAGCACTTTGCCATCGATCGGGATGGCGATTCCCCGATGGTCTACGATCGCGGCAGCTTCCTCGGCACCATCGTCAACGGTGTGCAGATCGGCGGACGCCGTACCGCTGGGTCAGCACCGCTTCGGGCGGGTGACAACGAAATCATCGCCGGTCCGCAGGATTCGCCCTACGGGTTTTCCGCCGTCGTCGAATCAGCCTGAGCACCGGCACATCGCCCCCGAAGGGCGGCCATCGCGTCCCAACCGCGAACCGTATTCGTTCATGTAGCCCGCAAATGCGCGATCGCGTTGGCGTAGTACGCGAGGATTCGAGTTTCCGACGCATTGGCCGAGTACAGCCCGTCGCGCTCGCGGACGATTCGTCGCAGCGTGAGCATGCGCAGCCCGACGCCGATCGCGTAATCGTGGTCCTGTCTTGGGACATAGACATGCGCGCCGCCGGCTTCAAGCCTGCCGATGAGCCGGTGCACCTCGGATTTGAGTTCGAGTTCGCTGAATGCGCGCTGCGGATCGCGGACGAACACCTGCGCGACCAGCGACACCGGGAGCGCGGGCACGATCTGTCCGACCTCGCGCATCAGTTCGGCGGCCAGTGACGCCACTTTCGGATGGCGTTGCGCGTCGGTGAGCGCACGAAATTCGAGGCCCTGCGCGCCGGTATAGGCGCGCATCGAAATCGGCCGGCCGAAATTGACGCATGCGTACCCGAGGCGGTACCAGCGTCCGGCAAGCATCATGCCGAGGTTCTTGAGCAGGAAGCCGGTCGCGATCGCCGCCGCCCGCAGCATGCCCGGGCGTGCGGCGTCGGCGTCCAGCCTGAGCAGCAGCGAGCGGTCCTCGAGCACGCGGTCATAGTTGATGCCCACCGGAACGAACACCAGGTCGCGTTCGCCCTGCGGGTCGAAGGCCTTGACCATATAGTCCAGCAATCCGAGCCGGGGCTCGCGCAGCCTGCCGTCGAGCGACAGCGCGCCTTCGGGAAACACCGCCTGCGTCACACCGGATTCGGTAGCCATCATCACGTAGCGCTGCAGCACTACGCGGTACAGCGGATCGCCGGAATTGCGCCGCACGAAGTAAGCCCCCATGGAACGGATCAGTGTCTGCAACGGCCAAATGCGCGCCCATTCCCCCACCGCGTAGGACAGCGCAACGCGCTCGGCCGCGAGGAATGCAACCAGCACGTAATCCATGTTGCTGCGGTGGTTCATGATGAACACCACCGTTGCGCCGGCCGGCACTGCGGCGAGACCGGCTTCGTCGACGTAGCCGATGCGCACGCGATACATCAGGCGGGCAACGGATTTTGCAAGCCAGTATCCAACTCGAAAATACAGGTACGCATTGAACGAGGGCACGATCTCGCGCGCGTAACGATCCACGCGACGCAGGACCACGCTGCGCGGCGCGCCCTCTGCCTGCGCCTGCGTCTCGGCGGCTGCCTGCACGCGCGAGTCGTGAAACACGCGATCGATCAACACCTGCCGCCGGGTCAGCTTGAAGGCCGGGATCTCAACGTTCAGGCGCGTGTTGATTTCGTCGATGACGCGGTTGATGCGGCGGCGCAAATACCAGCGCACGCCGGGCAGCAGCAACCGGTCCAGCACGGCCCAGGCCGCGAACAGAATCAGGATCGCCAGCAGCCAAGCCGGCAGCGTCACTGTCTGCGTCATGCGCCCTCCAACGCGTTCCGGCACGAAAGCGCGGTACCGCGGGCCCGTCAACGGTCACGCCGCGGCGATCCGCGCCCGTCGGCTAAGGGATCAATATCGTCGATCCGGTGGTCTTGCGCGCGACCAGGTCCTTGTGCGCCCGGCCCGCGTCCTTCAGCGGATAGCGGGCGTTGATTTCGATCTTGACCTTGCCCGAACCCACGATGTCGAACAGTTCCCTCGCACCGGCCTCCAGGTCTGCGCGCTCGGCAAAATACGTGACTGCTGAGGCTCGGGTTACGTACAGTGAACCCTTCTGGGACAGCACCGCGACGTCGAGTAGCGGCACGGGACCGGACGCCCCGCCAAAATTTACCAGTATTCCGCGCGTCCGCAGGCAGTCGAGCGATCCCATGAAGGTGTCCTTGCCCACCGCGTCGTACGCTGCGTGCACGCCCGTGCCAGCGGTGATTTCCCTTACACGTTCGACGAAATCCTCGCGTGTATAGTCGATCACGTGGTCGCAGCCGTGCGCTTTTGCCAGCGCCACCTTCTCCGGGGAACCCGCCGTGCCGATGACGATTGCGCCCAGCGCCTTGGCCCACTGACACGCAATCAGCCCGACGCCGCCGGCCGCGGCCTGCCACAGGATCGTGTCCCCGGGCCGCACCCGGTAGACGCTGCGCAACATGCATTGCGCGGTCAATCCCTTCAGTGTCATCGCGGCCGCGGTCTCGAACGAAATGCTCTCAGGGAGCACGATCATCCGGGCCGCAGGCATGTTCCGCACTTCGCTGTAGGCGCCAAGCGGGCCGCCGTAATAGGTCACGCGGTCACCCGGTTTCACCTCGGTCACTCCGCTGCCTACAGCTTCGACCACGCCTGCGCCTTCGGAGCCCAGTCCCGAGGGCAGTTGAATCTTGTATATGCCCGAGCGCTGATAGATGTCGACGAAATTCAGCCCCACGGCCTTGTGCCGCACCCTCGCCTGGCCCGGGCCCGGTTCGCCGACATCGACTTCTACCCACTGCAGAACCTCGGGACCGCCGGTTTTTTCGATGCGCATGGCTTTGGGCATTTCGTTCTCCTCGAGCGCCGGGCCGCGCCGAATCGCGGCGGCCGCATTCGCTGCATTGTATCCGCGCGCATCCCGATTCGGTGCGTCTACGATCCTGCCGCCCCGGTCCCCAGCAGGCGCCCCGCGTTGCCACCCAGGATCTTCGCCTTGTCGGCCTCGGTGATCGCCAGCGATGTGACGTGTCGCGTGTCGGCGCCGATGAACGGATCGTCCGAACCCCATAGCAGATGGTCCGCGCCGACGACCTGCAGCGCCAGCCCGAGCGCGGGGCCGTAGAAGGATGCGCTGTCATAGTAGAGGTTCTTCGCGTACTCGCTCGGCAGCCTGCCGATGTGCCTGCGGCAGTCGGGAAACAGCCGGTAGCCGTTGTCGAGGCGTTCCAGGATCATCAGCAGCGCACCGCCGGTGTGCGCCATGATGTACGGAAAATTCGGATAACGCTCGAACACGCCGGAATAGATCAGCCGTGCGGCGGCCAGCGTGGTGTCGAACACGAAGCCGACGCGCAACGGGAGTTCGTACTCCTCCATGTCCGCGGTATGGGCCGGGAACATCGGATGTTCGAACACCGGCAGCCGAAGCGCGTCGATGCGCGCCCATACCGGCTCGAAGCGCGGGTGATTGACCGGCTGGCCGGCGATGTTCGATCCGATCATCACGCCGTGCAGGCCCAGCTCGCCGGTGACGCGGTCGATCTCCGACAGCGATGCGCCGACATCGGACAGCGGCAGGCTGGCGAAGCCCGCGAACCGGCGCGGATGCGTTCTCACGATGTCCGCCGTGACGTCGTTCAAGTAGCGCGCCATCTCGATCTGGCGCTCGCCGTGCCACGCGTAGACATTCGGCGTGCTGACACACAGGACGCGCATGCCGACGCCTTGGTCGTCCATGTCGCGCAGCCGCGCGTCGATATCGAACATCGGTTCGCGGTGCCAAAGTACCGTGTGCCCGTCCTTGCGCATCAACGTCTGCCCGCTCGGCGTGGCCTGCGCCACGAGTCCCGCGTCGGCAGCCAGTGCGTCGACGTAACGGCGGTCCACCAGATGGGCGTGGATGTCGATGATCATCTGTTGAACTCCATGTGCCGGAACTGAGCGCCCGCAGTCTAAGGGATAAGAACGGTCGAACCGGTCGTCAGGCGCGGGAAACCTTCCACCCGAGTCTACCCGCGGCAGGGCGTCTGGCGCAAAATCCGGCTCTCGGCCTAAATTCTTTCCGAGGCGCTGGCCGCGCAAGTCCGAAGGGGCGTCGAATCGGACCGCAACTCAGGCAAACAGGCTCCGCCTGCGGAAACGCTTTGAAATCTGACAGCGGAAGACGGAACAATATTCCTCAGCTATCATTCGCCGGGCCGACAGCCGTTCGGGGCGCCGGTACCGATTTTTCGACTTGCCACCGATTCAATCGACGACGACCCCCCGAGCGGCGCGATCAGCGCTCATTCGAAGACACAGGCGGCACAGTGACAAAGGCGCAGAAAACCTCGGTAACGAACCATACCGGCCCCGCGCCCGCCGGGGAGCCCCGCATTCGTGTCCGCGGCCTCGGCAAGCATTTCGGTTCCCTCGAGGTGTTCCGCAACATCAACTTCGACGTCGGTGAGCGCGAAGTCGTCGCCATCGTCGGCCCGTCCGGCTGCGGCAAGACCACGCTGCTGCGCTGCATCGACGGCCTGTTGCCTCACGACGCGGGCGAGATCCGGGTCGGTGAACAGCTCGTCATCGAGCCGATCGCCGGCGTCGCGATGGTGTTCCAGCATTTCGGGCTGTTCCCATGGAAGACGGTGTTTGACAACATAGCCTACGGGCTGCGCATGGCCGGCGCGTCGCAAGCGGACATCGAGCGCAAGGTGCCGGGATTCGTCAAAATGGTGGGACTCGACGGTTTCGAAAAAGCGTATCCGTACCAGATGTCCGGCGGCATGCAGCAGCGCTGCGGTCTTGCGCGCGCGCTCGCGGTCGAGCCGAACGTGCTGCTGATGGACGAACCTTTCGCTGCGGTCGACGCGCAAACGCGCGAGATTCTGCAGTTCGAATTGCTGCGCATCTGGCAGGAGCGTCCGACAGCGATGATCTTCGTCACCCATTCGATCGAGGAAGCCGTGCTGCTCGGTCACCGGGTGATCGTGCTCAAAGGCAAACCATCGAGTATCCACCAGATCGTCGACATCGATCTTGCGGAACCGCGCACGCGCGATGCGCTGCGCCAGCCGCGCTTCGCCGAATTGCGCGAACAGGTCTGGAGCACGTTGCTGCGGGAAGCCCGCGAGGCCGAATTCCACCTCGAAAGGTCCTGACTCGAGTTGCCGCCCACCGACCTTGGGGCAGTTCGCGAACGTCCGGCGGGGACATTGGGGTGGCTGTTGCGCTGATTTGAACCGATCGAGTAGGATGCACTCGCCAGCGGGAAGGACGGAGGCCGGCTGGCGTGTTCCATAGGGCCCGAGGCTTTGGGCCGATTCAGCTTCACATAGCGAAACCGGAGGAGGAAATGCGCAAACTTGATGCGGTGGGTTTTTTACTTGCGGGTGCAGTGCTGGCGCTGCCGGCCGTGGCCAATGCGGAAGATCTGGTAGTCGGCATGCCGACGACGCCACCCAATGTGGTGATGATGCCGGTTCTGATCGCCCAGGACATCGGTCTCTACAAGAAATACGGTGTCACGGTGAAGACCGTCGCGCTCGACGGTGGCGTCAAGGTCTATCGGGCAATGCTTGCAGGCAACCTCGACATCGGCATGGCGCCTGGCGCGCAGGCGGCCGTCGGTCGCTCCAAGGGAGCGCCCGTCAAGGGCATCCTCGCGAACATCTACAAGTTCGAGGCCTCGATGGTCGTGCGCGACAACGTCAAGACGATGTCCGACCTCAAGGGCAAGCGCATCGGAATTCAGCAGCCCGGGGGGTTCGCCGACATCCTGAGCAAGACCGTGCTGCGCGCCGCCAAGGTCAATCCTAAAGACGTCCACTTCGTCAGCATTGCGACCGAAGACGTGCCGGCGCTGGTGGCCGATCAGATCGACACCGCGATATTGCATGTCGAACAGGAGATGCTGGCCAAGACGAAGGTTCCGAGCCTGCACGCGATCGCGCGCATGTGGGAGCTGCAGCCGAAACAGCTTTACCAGTTCATGCTCGTCACGGAAAAAATCATCCAGGCAAAGCCGGCCGCACTGCAGGCCTTCGTCAAGGCGAATATCGAGGCGACCCGCGCGATCTACAGCGACAGGGCCAAAGTGGTCCCGATCATGGTCAAATACACGAAATATCCGCAGAAGATCGTCGAGGACACCTACGACTTCCTGGTAAAAAGCTGCATCTGGGATGCCAACACCGGCCTCTCGCCCGAGCGCATCAACTTCACCGCGATGCTGATGACCAGGGTCGGCAACATCGAAAAGGGCAAGACGCCCAAGTACGAAGATGTGGTCGATACGAGATTCGCGAAGAAGGCGATCGCCGATCTCGGCGAATGGAAGGGTCCGATCTGCAAGACCCCGGCATTCTGAGACCAGGGCCGACAGGGCGCCGCCATCTGCCGGCGGCGCCCGCAGGCTCAACCACACACCTTCAAGCGACCTCGCTGCGACGCAAGGACGAATGCAATGAGCGTCATCGAAAACGTTAATGCCGGCGTAGCCAAGCGCAAAGAAAAAAAGGCGGCGCCTTTCTGGGAAAGCGCAGCGGCGTATCGCTACGGGTTCGTCGCGCTGATTCTGATCGTCTGGGAGATCACCGGGCCGTTCATCAATCCGATCTTCTTCTCTTACCCGTCGAAGATTGCCGTCGCCTTTGTCAAACTGAGCGCCTCCGGCGAGCTGCCCTACTACCTCGGGCAAAGTCTGGAAGTGATGTTCTACGGAATGGTCTTCGCGATCATCGTCGGCATCCCGATGGCGGTGGCCATGGCGCGCGTGCGCAAGCTGGATTGGGCGCTTGATCTGCCGATCAACGCGCTGTATGCGACGCCGATGGTCGCGCTCGTGCCGCTGCTGGTACTGTGGTTCGGTATCTACCTGAAGGCCAAGATCATCGTCGTATTTCTGTTCGCCGTGTTCCCGGTCCTGATCAACACCTATCAGGGCGTTCGCGAATGCGACAAGAGCCTGCTGGAAGTCGCGCGTTCATACCGCTCCAGTGAACGCTGGATCTGGCGGGATGTGCTGTTGCCGTTTGCGCTGCCCTACATAGCAGCAGGGATCCGGCTCGCGATCGGGCGCGGGCTGGTCGGTATGGTCATCGCGGAGTTCTACACCACCATTTCAGGCCTCGGCTTCATGATCACGCGCTACGCCAACGTATTCGAGATGGACAAGACGTTCGTGCCGGTCTTTGTGCTGATGATTTTGGGCATCTCGCTCACCACCGGCCTGAAATGGCTCGAGGCGCGCATCGCGCCCTGGAGCCATGCCAACCGCTAGCGGACGAATGCGGCGCCGATTCTTCGACCCGCGGCAGGGTTCGGAAACATCGCGTAACGCCCGGGAAGGCACACCCGAATGATCCGTACCGAGACCGTCTCGGCAGGACGCGTGGACGGGCATGTCGCGCACGCGCCGCGCCCGCTCGGAGGAGTCCTGCTGCTGCCGACGATTTCCGGAATCGATCGCTTCGTAGTCGAGCGCGCCGAGCAGCTGGCCGGCGCAGGATTGACGACGTTCGGCTGGAATCCGTTCCCGGGTGAACCAGTGCCCGAGGATCTGCCAACGGCTCTGAAGCGCGCCGGAAGGCTCAACGACGGCCTCATCGACGTGCTGTCCGAATGCGTGGACTACATGGTGGGAACGTTGCGGCTCGAGGCCGTTGCGGTGCTCGGATTCTGCCTCGGCGGACGATACGCGCTGCTTCATGCCGCGAAGGATCAGCGCCTTGCGGCCTGCGTCTCGTTCTATCCGTCGATTCGCGAAACGGCCAAGCTCAATGAAACGCTGGACGCAGTTGCGCTCGCGGCGCAGATTGCGTGTCCGGTGCACCTCGTATACGCCGGAAACGACAACGTCATCCTGCGGCCGACGTTCGTACGGCTGCGTGAAGCGCTGGAGGCGCGGCCTGCCGCCACGAGCGTCCAGGTCCAGCCCGGCGCGGTGCACAGTTTCATGCGACCGGAACTGCAGTCCGAACCGGCCAACGCATCGGCGACCCGGCTTTCGTGGCCGCAGGCGGTCGCGTTCCTGCAGGCCTGCATCGCGCGCTAGGGCCTGGCGGAACGGGGCGGCCGCGCCTGCACCGGACAGATGTTCTATTCGGAAATCTCGCGTACCGAAATCAGTGCGCTGCGCCATGCTTTGACCTTGCGCGCTTGCGACCAGGAAGCGTTGGCCGGACTGGTCGAAGGAAGGCGCTCAAAGCGCAGCGTTGTCTCGCCAAGCCCATCCACGACGTAGCGGCGGAACGACGCCTCTGCTTTGGTCCCGTTGAAGAACACGCGGCGGATCCGCGGATGGGAGCGGAAGAACGACGCAAAATCATTCGGAACGATCGATTCCTCGTCGATGTCCGAGTCGAGGCTGCTGCCGCGCGTGCAGGAGGCGAGAACGTCCCAGACTGCGACACCGGCATGCTTTAGCATGCGAACCCGCCGCGCATAGGGGATATCGGCGCCTGCCCCGAACAACGCGCCCATGATCGGCCAGAACGCGTTGCGCGGATGGGCGTAATACTGGTTCGCGAGCAGCGACGCCCTGCCCGGCATGCTGCCCAGAATCACCAGCGTCGCATTCGGCGCGGCGAGCGGCGCGAAACTGTGGACGTGAACTTTGGGCCGACTCACGGCGCGATTTGGGCGCTCAAGTTCGTCAAATTCGCAGCAGTCGCGCATTGCCCGAACCTCATGCTCATCGAGGACTGATCGATCCGGCGCCGATGGTGGTTGTCGGAGCAGGACATATTAATCGACGGGCCGCCGCGCAGGCGGGATTTGGCGATAATCTGATCGCGCAACCATCCACCAGGGAGACATGCCATGACCATCATTCGCCACCGACCTTCCAAGATCCTCTCCGGCGCCGTCGAGGCCAACGGCATGGTGTATATCGCCGGGCAGGTCGCCGACACGCTGCCCGCCGGCGCCGGCGCGCAGACCGAGGAGATCCTCGGCAAGATCGATGCCCTGCTCAAACTGGCGGGCAGCGGCAAATCGAACGTCGTCTACGCGCAGATCTGGGTTTCCGACATCCGGCTGCGCGATGAAGTCAATCAGGCATGGCTCGCGTGGGTCGACCCGGACAACCTGCCGGCGCGCGCGTGCGTGCAGGCTGCGCTCGCGAACCCGCAGATGTCGGTCGAAATCGCGGTGACCGCGGCGAAGGCCTGATGCCGGCTCGCTGCGAACACCGAAGCATAGGAACATCAGTCCGATGAAGCGCCGTGCTCGTGTGCTCGCCGATGCGGCGTGCGACCGATACAGGGTCGCGTTGCTTTAACCGCCGTCCGCGTGAAATTCTAGCGGTATCACCGCGCAGAATCGACTTTCAGATTGCCCGCGAAAATCCAGCATTTCTTGCCCTCCCGGTTCAAAATAGCGACCGGGGCGCTACAGCAACGGAGATGGCATTTATGAACACGCGAGCAGAACTGGAGGCCGCCGTCGCAACAGCGGAGGCGGATTGGCGCAAGGCGAGCGAAGAGCTGGACAACGCAGAAGCGATCCGGGCCAAGGCCAACGCCGACTGGCAGAACGTCGCTGACAACCGCCGCACTGGAGTATCCGACCGGCGCATCGCCGGCAAGATCTGGGACAACGTGTCCGGCGAACGGCGTAAAGCCGTCAACGACCGACGCCGTGTCGATGCCGCACGGGACAAGGCAAACGCCGACTGGGACGTGGCACACGCCGCCCGCAGCAATGCACGCGCCGTCTGGGAAAAGGCGCGCGCCGCACTCGATGAATTCGACCGCACGGAAAAGAATGCATAGGTAGACTTGGGAACGAGCGAACGCCATCCCATCGAATCACGTCGCAACCGGTGTGACCGCCCGCGGGCGAGCTAGCTCCCGGCAGCAAGTCGCAGTCCCACCGTAAGCGGCCACGGAATCCGGAAAGCCTCGGAGGGAAGCGGATCTCCCGGTTCAATAAATCTGACAAATTGCTTACAGTTCTTGATAGGCAGCCGCAGCACGGCACAATAGCGAAAAACTTGTCGAGCCTGAACGATGGCCACGGCCCGAAGAAGAACGGCGTGCATTGCACCCACAGGCCTTGCATCTACTGCGGCATCGGTATCCACGCGGACCGGACGGCGCAGCTGGTGTGCAAAACCAACCGGGTGCTGTTTCAGTCATTCACCGGAGAGACGTATGCGTAATCGATTGTGGGCCAGGCTTGGCACGCTGATCTTCGCGACGGCGTTGTTCGCAGCAGCTCCGGCGCATGCGGCCGACGAGTATTATTACTGCGACGAGCCCGATGCCGATGTCAACTGTCTGGATCCGGCGCTCGATCCGGCCGACGCGATCGGTGGCGGTGAGATCGACCCCGAAGTCACCGAGTTCGACCCGAACGAGCCGATCGACATCGCCGACGACGGGCAGTTCGACGGCATCTACCTGTGCACCGTGACCGATCCCGGAGGCCGCAAGGCGCAGGCCTATGCGTCGGTGAACGGGCACGCCTCCGGAGAGATGATCTTCGTGCTGGCCGGGCTGGATCCGAACACCGATCCCTACGCCGGCTACGGCAAGGGCAAGTTTGTCGATACCACGCTCACCGGGACCACGCACAAGGGCGGAGCGTTTTCATTCGAGGTCGCCATGGGCGAGGACGCCGACGGCTATGCGCAGGCCACCCTCAGCGGCACGGTGCGCGTCAAGGGGCGCGACCTCGCGCTGGCCGCCATCGAGTACGACGTGAGCGTGGACTGCCAGTCCATTTGGTGATCGGGGAACGCGCGATGCGACATTCAAAAGAATTACTGCAGATCGTCTGTGCGTTGTTGGGTAGCCTCGTGGTCGCGAACCAAGCGGTTGCGGCGAATAGTGGGCGAACTACCGATCGCGGTGAGGCACGCCTGCCCCAACAGAGTAGACCGCTTAAACCGCCAACCATGGGGAGTCCGGATCTGCTTAATTTGAAGACGGGCGGCGGGACGTTTGCAGGCTCCCCCGCGCTCGACAACGGCGGCTGGATCGACGGGGTGTACGAGTGCGACGTCACGCTGGAGGGGACGAAGGAACGCATACTCCTTTCGATGAACGGCAAGGCCGACGGGAGAACGATCTACGCGGTCGCCTCGATGAAAACCCACTACGAGGCGGGCCGCACCACCCCGTCGAAGCCGATCGACCAGCCCTTCCGCGGCTACGGCATCGGCGCGATCAGCGGCGTGGGTTACACCGGGACGACCTGGAACGGCCAGCCGTTCAGCTTCTCGCTGCTGGGGCTCGAGGAGAGCACCAGCGAGAAGAAGTACGACGTGCTGCGCATCAAGGGCACGATCGGCATCGACGCGAATCGGACGGCGCAGCTCGTGTGCAAGACCGACCGCGCGCTGTTCTGACGCGCTCGCAATCGTCGGGCCCGCTGGCTGTCCTACCGTTGCGGCGG
>MEQX01000031.1:27162-28762 GCA_001770415.1 Betaproteobacteria bacterium RIFCSPLOWO2_02_FULL_63_19
CTCACAAGCGGCGTGCTGTGCGGCAGCGCGTACCTGTTCCTCCCCGGCTCGCCGCTGCCGCTGCTCGCATGGGTGGGGCTCGCGCCGCTGCTACTGCGGCTGCAGTCGGTCGCCGGATTCAGCCGCTTCTACGCCGAGGGGCTGGCGATGCTCTGGGTGATGGAACTGTTCACGCTCGGGCACGTGTTCGACATCGGCGCGGGCTGGTCGCTGCTCGCGGTAAGCGCGCAGGCGGTCGTAACGAGCGGCGTATTCGTCGTCTTCTGGCTGCTGCGCCGCGCGCTGGACTGGCGAGCCGCACTGCTCGCGTTGCCGGCCTGCTGGACGGGATGGGAATGGCTTTACACCAAACAGCCTCTGCAGATTCCCACGCTGCTCGGGGCCACGCAGGCGGACTTCACCCCGCTGATCCAGTTCTACGACCTGACCGGCGTGTGGGGCGGCACGTTCCTCATCGTGCTTTCCAATGCGCTGCTTGCGCTTGCGATCGCGCGCGCCGCAGGCGATCGCGCCGTGCTGGCCCGCGCGTCGGCCGCGATCGCGGCAGCGGTGTTCGTGCCGCCACTGGCCTATGGCGCATGGGTGTTCCATGCGAAGGACGCCGAGCCCGCGCAGCCGGCGATCCGCGTCGCGCTGACCCAGACCGGCGATCCGGCGAAGCTCCGTGAGGCCCTGGTGGGCGTCGCCGCCAAGTCAAGCGAACCGGCGCTCCCGATGAAGCCCGACCTTCTGCTTTGGCCCGAGACGGCGCTGCGGCGCGAGGCAACATCGCCCGAAAACCTGAAGCTGTGGATGTCGTTCTACGACTGGGTGTCGCGCGCCGATGTGCCGGTGCTGACCGGCATCACCGACATCGAAACCTACGCCGTTCCGCCGCCGCTGCTCGCGCGCCAGGGCCAGCGCGAGCAGTACTTCAACGCCGCGGCGCTGGTGACGCCGCAGCTCGCCTGGTACGCGCTGACGCAGCCGGTAGAGCGCGCGCTCGACATCAAGGTCTATCGCAAACGCGAGTTGTTCCCGTTCTTCGAGCGCGTCCCGTTCCTCGGACTCTTTCCGGCGCTGCATCGGTTCGTCTGGCGCGAGCCCGGGAAGCCCGGAAGGAACTATGGATACGGCAACGCACCGGTGGTGTTCGCGTTCCTCGACCAGCGCGGCGAAAAGCGGCGTGTCGGCGCGTTCATCTGTTTCGAGATCCTGTTCCCGTCGGTCGCCGCTGATCTGGTTCGCGCGGGTGCTGACCTCATCGCCACGGTATCCAACGACCAGCATCTTCACTCCGATGCCCGCTGGGTCACCGCCGCGCACGCGGCGATTCGCGCGATCGAGACGCGCCGCAGCGTGGCACGCGTCAACACGGTGGGCTATTCGCTGGTCGCCGATGCCTGGGGCCGGGTGCACATTGCCGCGCCGCTGGACAGGGCCGGCAGCTGGATCCAGCCGGTGCAGGTGCATCGCGGGCAATCGCTGTACGTGCGCTGGGGCGACTGGCTGCCGGCGGCATGCGCCATCGCAATCAGCGGTCTGTTCCTGTTCGCCGCATTCCTAGCGCTTATTCGACGAATTCGCACCACCCGTGCTAAAGCGATTACTCCTTCGCCCG
>MEQX01000032.1:0-29232 GCA_001770415.1 Betaproteobacteria bacterium RIFCSPLOWO2_02_FULL_63_19
CGGCCTTGGCGTCGTATTGGCCCTGGATCAGACCCATGTACTCGCTCATGACGTTGCGGTGATACCAGGGCGGGCGGAAGGTGTCTTCCCCGACCATCCAGCGGGGCGGGAAGATCACGAAGTCGACGTTCGCCGTGCCCGGCGCGGCCGATGGCGACGTGAGCACCGTGAAGATCGAAGGGTCGGGGTGATCGAAGCTCACGGTTCCGATCACCATGAACTTGGTCAGGTCGTACTTGTACGGAACGAGATTGCCGTGCCACGCCACGACGTCCAGCGGCGAGTGATCGACATGCGTCGACCAAAGGTTGCCGGCAAACTTGGTCACGATCTCGTGCGTGTCTTCGCTGTCTTCGTATGCGGCCACCGGCGCGAGAAAATCGCGCGCAGCCGCCAGTCCGTTCGATCCGATCGGTCCCAGTTCGGGCAGCCGCAGCATTGGACCGTAGTTCTCGCAGACGTAACCGCGCGCCGGGCCTTCGGGCAACTCGACGCGAAATCGCATGCCTCGCGGGACAACGGCGATTTCGAGCGGGCTGACGTCGAGTACGCCGAACTCGGTGGCTATCCGAAGTCGCCCCTGTTGAGGCACAAGCAACATTTCGCCGTCGGCATTGCAGAATACGCGTCCGGTCATCGATCGGCTGGTGGCATAGACGTGGATGCCGATGCCCGCCTGCATGCCCGCGTCGCCGTTTCCCCCAATGGACAGCATGCCTTCGATGAAGTCGGTTGCTCGCTCCGGAATGGGAAACGGGTTCCAGCGCAGTTGTGCGGGGGTCGGTTCTGTTTCATTGAATGGTGCGGTGCGAATCAACCCGTTGTCGATCCGCTTGTAATCGCCATGGGTTGCAGAGGGTCGGATGCGGTAGACCCAGGCCCGGCGATTCACTTCGCGCGGGGCGGTGAATGCGGTGCCGGAGAGCAGCTCCGCATACAAGCCGTAGGGGGCCCGCTGCGGGCTGTTACGGCCTTGCGGAAGAGCTCCGGGCAGCGCTTCGCTGGCGAAGTGGTTGCCGAAGCCGGACTGATAGTCAAGCGCCGGTGGGGGCGACGCGGATGAGGCTCCGTCCGAGCGCCGATGTGTGGACACTGTCACGTCTCCTTCGAAAACATTGCAGAAGCGAAAGGGTATCCTTTCTCGCTCCGCTGCGTCGATATCCCCAGCGTGCCGCGCCGACCTAAGGATTCAGCTTGAACAGCGAAAGCGCATTGAGCCGTCCAATTCTTTGCCGGTCGGCATCGCTGATGTTGACATGGTCAAACCATTCCGCAGCTTCCTCGAAATACTCGAACGGATAATCGACCGAGTACATGATCCTGTCGGCGCCGAGTTCGGCGAGCGCGGCGGTCAGCGTCGTGTCGTGGAAATTGCCGCTGGTGGTGACGTGGAAATTGGAGCGGAAATAGTCCGCCAATGGCCTCTTGGCATGCGTACGCTCACCGCCCAGCTTGATCCGATGGTCCACGCGCCAGATGCTCGAGGGCAACCCTTCGCCCAGGTGCCCCAAGACGATTTTGAGCCGCGGGCACTTGTCGAACAGTCCGCTCGCCATAAGCCTCAGCGAGTGCGTGGCGGTTTCGACACCGAACGCCCACGCTGAACCCAGTAGCCAGGGATGTCCCTCGTAAATCCGCATCTGATTGGCCATCGGGTTTCTGGGATGCAGATAGAACGGCACGTCGAGTCTTTCGACTGCCTCCCAGAACGGCAGGTAACGCGGCAGGTCGTAATAAAGCGCCGAGTCGGGTTCTTGCAGCTGCGTGAACCCGTTGACCAGCGCGCCTACGAATCCCAGATCCTTGACGCACCGCGTCAACTCTTTCGCTGCCGCCTCCGGATCTTGCATCGGCAAAGCGGCGAACCCCGCGAAGCGCCCCGGGTGTTCGTCGATTTTCGCCTTCAGAAAATCATTCGTCTTGCGCGCGGCTTCCGCCGCCTCACGGGGGTCGAGCAGAGCCTGGATCGCCGGAGCGCCCAGAGACGTGATCGTTATTTCGACGCCGGTCTTGTCCATGTCGCGCAGGGCCTGATCGAAAAAATTCACCTGGCGCCGCTCGAGTTCCGGCCAGGCGGGCAGCCGGGTACTGACCCACCGGAACTTGACTTCGAAGGTGTCCGGCGGTGCGAAATGTTCCTCGAGCGCGATCTTTCCGTGCATTGCGATAATCCTTATCGTTCGTTACGAGTCAAGAGTGCAATCGACAATTCCGGCAAGAAAAATTTCCAGTTTCGAGTTTACCGGCGCAGGGCCCCTAGACCGGAAGCCGCAGCAGGTTGCGCGCATTACCTTCGAAAATCATGCGCTTATCCTTATCCGGAATCTGCATCTCCTCGACTGCCCGAATGGTTCGCTTGGTGCCGTAATCGCCAAGCTGCGCGTCAAAAGGCGAGTCTGTTCCAAACAGCATCTTCTCGGCGCCGTAGAAATCGTAGGCGCACATCAGCGCCGGGGTATTCCCGATCAGCGCGGTATCGGTGTAGAACCTGCGGAAATAATCCACCGGCATTTCGGTCAGCCCGGCCGTAAAGTTCGTCTTGTTGCGCATTTCCGACTGATTGTAGTGGTTGGTAATCCTTTCGGAAAAATAGGGAACCATGGCCCCGCAGTGGTGAATGATGATCTTGAGCTTCGGAAATTTCTCCATCACGCCGCTGAATACCATACGAGTCATCGCGTTCGTGGACTCGACCATTAGGCCCCACATGTGCCAGATGATGTACTTGGATTCCGTCTCGTCGGGATAATCGGGTACCTTCGGGCTCCTGTGCGGGTGAAACCAGATGGGCAGGTTCAACTCGCACATCTTCTGGTACAAGGGCAGGAACTCGGGTCTGTCGACAGGCTTGCCGTTGATCGGGGTGCGCAGCAGTATGCCGCGCAGTTTCAGTTCGTTGACCGCCCTGTCGATTTCCTTGAGCGAAGCGTCGATGTTGCTGGTGGGTAGGACCGCCGCTGCGCCGGCGAACCTCCAGGGATACCTTTCGACCAGTTCCGCCAGTTCGTCGTTGATCCGCCTTGCAAGGTCGATCGCCCCCTTGGGGCCGGCGAGGTCATCCGGCGTCGCGCCCGGGACGGTCAGCACCTGGATCAGGTCGGGATACCTGTCCATGACGCGAAACCGCTCGTCCAGGTCGAACAGGCAGACATTCGTCCTAAGCTCCCGGATTGACTTCTGCTTTTCGAACATGAGGTCCTTGAGTTTGGGCGGAATGAGGTGGCAATAGATGTCGATCATCATGGACCTTCTCCTTAATGTCTTGTGAGCGTGACAAGCGTCGAAATTGATGAGGATCTATCGCACGTCCAGCAGGTGCGCAGACGACCACAGCGCCGAAACCCAGCGGATCTCGCGCCGGGTGTTCGAGTCGGCGTTAGTTTGCCCCGTTTTTGCACTCCTCGCCAACGTATGTTGGCGCGCGGCGAAAACGCAAATCACTACACCGATGGATTCGGAATAGAATAAAAAAAAGAACAGTTATTGCCGTCGTTGCGCTTGACGGATCTTGCCCGGACCGATATCGGGCGATCCTCCCGGGATGGCAGCCACTCACATAACACAGCAAAGGAGCGACGTCATGGCGAAGAAGAAGGTTCCCGAACCGAAACTCATCCGGCCTGATGACATCGACCCGCATCACAACTGGTCGCGTCCGATACACGCTCCGGGCCACACGCAGGTCGACTTCGAGGAGCGTGTCAATTTTCGGCGTTTGCACGAATACCGACTTGCGCGCACCCGCGCGGCGCTGCGTGAATCGGGGTTGGGAGCGTTTTTGTGCTTCGACCAGCACAACATCCGCTACACGACCAGCACCGTGATCGGCGAATGGGCCCGGGACAAGCTCACTCGCTATTCCCTGCTAACCGGAAACGGCGACCCTTACGTATGGGACTTCGGATCGGCCGCCAAGCATCATCGACTTTACGCGCCCTGGCTGCAGACAGATCACTGCCGCGCCGGGATGCTTGGAATGCGCGGCGCGACCGGACGAGACGTCGTTTATTTCCGCGACGCGGCGAAGGAGATAAGAGCGATACTTGACGCCGAAGGCGTCGCCGACATGCCGCTTGGCGTCGACGTGGTAGAGCCTCCCATGCTTTTCGAACTGCAGAAGGTCGGCATCGTGGTGCGCGACGGGCAGCAGGCGATGCTGCTGGCGCGCGAGGTGAAGAACATCGACGAGATGATGCTGCTCAACATGGCGTCTGCCATGGTGGACGGCGTCTACCAGGACATTGCGGAGGCGCTTAAGCCCGGCGTAAAGGAATCGCAGATCGTCGCGCTGGCCACCGCGCGGCTCTACGAAATGGGCTCCGACTGCGTCGAGGCTATCAACTCGATCTCCGGGGAGCGCTGTTCGCCGCACCCGCACAATTTCACCGACCGGCTGATCCGCCCGGGTGATCAGGCTTTCTTCGATATCATCCAGTCCTTCATGGGTTACCGCACCTGCTACTACCGCACATTCAGCGTCGGCCGCGCAACGGCGCCACAGCGCACTGCGTATCGCAAGGCGCGCGAGTGGATGGACAAGGCGATTGACCTGCTTCGTCCCGGCATGTCCAGCGACAAGGTGGCCAGGACGCTGCCCAAAGCAAGCGACATCGGTTTTTCCAGCGAGATGGAGGCTTTTGGGTTGAACTTCTGTCACGGGCTGGGACTGGGTCTGCATGAGCGGCCGCTGATTTCGCGAGTGAATTCGTTCAGGGAGCCTATCGAACTCAAGGAGGGCATGGTCTTCGCCGTCGAGACTTATTGTCCGGCGACCGACGGGGTGTCGGCGGCCCGGATCGAGGAAATGGTGATTTTGGGACCCAAGGGGGCGCAGATTATTTCACTTTATCCGGCGCAGGATCTTCCTATTGCCAATCCGTACTGAGCTCGCGGGCGTCGCAGCGGGCGCCGTTTCGCGGGAGCGACCGTTCTTTCGAGTACGTCAGCCCACGTTCTGATGTTCGGTATTTGGACTACATGATGAAAAATGACCCGAAAATAGGTTGGATAGGAACAGGCCGCATGGGGTTCGAGATGGCGCAGCGGCTGGCGAAGGGCGGTCGCAATGTCACAGCGTGGAACCGAACCAAGGCGAAGGCTGAACCGCTGGCCGGCGACGGCGTAAGGGTCGCCAGTCGTCTGACCGAACTGGCCGATTGCGACGTCGTATTCTGCATGGTGTCGACTTATGACGACGTCAAAGAGGTTATCCAGGGTCCGCAGGGGATGCTTTCCGCGTCGCAAACGGGCAAGGGTCCAGCGCCGCGCATCGTCGTTGAGTGCTCATCAATCTCGCTCGAAGGTTCGGCCGAACTACGCGCAATGCTTGCCCGCTTCGGTACACAAATGCTGGCCGCCCCGGTTTCGGGCAATGCCAAGGTGATCAAGGCCGGTAAGCTGAGCTTTGTGTGCTCGGGACCCAAAGCTGCGTACGATGAGGTGGCGCCGCTGCTCGCGCACATCGGGCCCAGTTCGTCCTACGTCGGCGAAGGGGAACTCGCGCGCATTGTCAAGATATGCCACAACGTGATGCTTGGCGTGGTCACCCAGTGCATGGCCGAGATCACGGTGCTCGCGGAGAAGGCGGGTGTCCCGCGGCATGCGTTTCTCGATTTTCTTAACCAGAGTGTCATGGGATCAATGTTTACACGTTACAAGACGCCTGCATTCGTCAATCTGGACTTCAAGGTGACCTTCACGCCCTATCTTCTGCGCAAGGACCTGGATCTTGGCCTTTCGGCCGGACGCGAGTTCGAGGTGCCCATGCCGCTGGCGTCGATCACACGGGATCTGGTTCAGGCGATGATGGGCAACGGAATGGCCGATCGGGATTTCGCCACTTTGCTCCTGCAGCAGGCAATGGCCTCGGGCCTCGAACTGAAGCCTGAGGGCGTCGCCGTCAGTGACGGGCTGCACTAGAGTGCAACCACGGACAGAAACCAGCGGGCCCGCAGATACGCTCATCGTAAATGGGCGCATCGCGACGATGAGCAAGCGCCGGCCGTTCGTGTCAGAAATCGCCGTCGGAGGCGATACCATAATCGCGACGGGATCCGCGGGCGACCTGCGTCACCTGCGCGGACCGAATACGAAGGTGATCGATGCCTCAGGGCGCACCGTGATTCCAGGTCTCAACGACTCGCACACGCATTTCATCCGCGGCGGATTGACCTACTCGATGGAGGTGCGCTGGGACGGTCTGCCGTCGCTTGCGGAAGGGTTGCGCATGCTGCGCGAACAGGCCAGGCGCACGCCCGCTCCGCACTGGGTACAGGTGATCGGCGGGTGGACCTGGGCTCAGTTCGCCGAAAAGCGCTATCCGACGCTTGATGAGATCAACGCCGCCACGGGCGACACCCCAGCGATGGTGATGCACCTGTACGACCGCGCGTGGCTCAACCGTGCGGCGCTGCGCGTTTTGGGTTGGAACAGGGACACTCCGGACATGTTCGGCGGCACCATCGATCGCGACGCCTCCGGTATGCCTACGGGTCTTGTAGTGGCGACGACGAGCCTGGCGAGCTTGGTCGGCGTGTGGCTTTCGATTCCGCGCCTGTCGCAAGAGGATCAGACCATTTCAACGCGCCATTTCATGCGCGAGCACAATCGGTTGGGGATAACAAGCATTGTCGATGCGGGCGGCGGAGGTCAGAACTATCCCGACAACTATCGAAGCATTGCACAGTTGGCCAACGACGGCCTGTTGACGCTGCGCATCGGGTACACGCTGTTCGCTCAGACTCCGGGCAAGGAAATCGAAAATTACAGCGACTGGGCACAGTTGGTGAAGCTGGGACAGGGGGACGACTATCTCCGCATGATAGGCGCGGGCGAATACCTGACGTGGTCAGCCGGAGATTCGACCAATTTCAACAAGGATTGGGGCGGTCAGCCGGCGATCATGGAAAGCCAGCTTACCGAGGTGGTGGAATTCGTTGCCGGCATGCGTTGGCCGTTTCGACAGCACGTGACCTGGGACTCGTCGGCGCAGCGAATTCTCGCAGTGCTGGAAAAGGTGCACCGAGAGGTGCCGCTCACCGGATTGCGCTGGGGCTTTGATCACTGCGAGGTGCTCGGGCCGCGGAGCATCGAGCGCATCGCCGCGCTGGGTGGAAGCATCAACATACAGAACCGCCTGTCGACCGACGGCGAAGCGTTCCTTGCGCGCCAGGGTGCCGCCGCCGCAGCCGATGCGCCGCCGATCGCGAGAATCCGCGGAATGGGTATTCCGCTTTCGGCGGGAACCGATGCCAATCGCGCAGTCAGTTATAACCCCTGGATCGGCGTGCACTGGCTGATCACCGGTGAGACCCTCGGCGGCACCAAACTGAACGACGAGCGCAATCTTCTCGATCGCACCGAAGCGCTGCGTATGTATACGGCGGCGGGGGCATGGATATCGGGCGACGAGGAGCGCAAGGGGACGCTTGAGGCCGGAAGACTTGCAGATCTGGTTTTCCTCTCCTCGGATTATTTCAGCATTAGCGAGGATGAAATCAGGGATCTCGAATCCGTGCTGACCATGGTGGGCGGCAAGGTCGTCTACGCTGCGGGTTCCTACTCGGAATTTGCTCCACCGCCGCCGCCCATTGCCCAGGACTGGCTGCCGATCAAGTCCTACGGCGGGTATCAGTATCAGAAGCGCCTGGGAGGTCCACCGGTGAATCCGGGCCCGGCGCACATGGGGCATTCGCACCCGCTCATCGTCGGTGATCAGGGCATCTGGAGCCTGGATTGCGGCTGCGGCGCTTATTGAGCGGCTCGGGCGATCGCGAGCACGGCGAGCAGCCGATCGGACATCGATAGAACAGTTCGAAGGACGCACACGGCGTAGCGATGAGCGTTACATCGAATCACAGCTCGAACAACGCGTCCACTTTCGCTGCGCAGATGAAATCGTTTTCGGACAATCCGCCGATCGCGTGGGTCCAGTATTCCACCCGCACCGTGTTGTAGCCCACGACCGTGACCGGGTGATGGTCTTCACGGTGTGAGATCCACGCGACGGCGTTGACGAAGGCCTGCGCCTGGTAATGATCCTTGAACCGGAAGTCCTTGCAGATCTTGGCGCCATCGCGCTGCCAACCGGGCAGACCATTCAGAAGCGGGCCGATCTGCTCGTCTCGCAACGGCGCCACGCCGCCTTCACACGGCAGGCATTTCTTGCGTACTAGGTCGTCAGCGATATCGGTCAACACTGTGCTCCTAACAAGACATTCACGGCTGGGCTGCGACAGCTCCATGGAGTATGTTACAGGCTGACGCCGACCTAAACGGATTCAGGGGCCCGCAGGCTGGCGTATACTTGTAGCTTCAATTGCCAATTCACGCAAGAGAGATCAGGTAATGAATCACGTACTGCTTTGCGACGCCGTGCGCACGCCGATCGGTCGATACGGTGGCGCGCTGTCCAGTATCCGCACGGACGATCTGGCAACCCTTCCGATCAAGGCGCTGATGCAGCGAAACGCGAAGGTCGATTGGGGTGCCTTGGAGGACGTCGTTTATGGCTGCGTCAATCAGGCGGGGGAGGACAACCGCAACGTGGCACGCATGGCGCTGCTGCTTGCCGGCCTGCCCAAGGAGGTGCCCGGGGTGACGGTCAACAGACTGTGCGGGTCGAGCATGGATGCGGTCGGCACGGCCGCACGTGCGATCCGCTGTGGCGAGACGCAATTGATGATTGCCGGCGGGGTCGAGTCCATGACGCGGGCACCGTTCGTCGTGCCCAAGGCCGACGGCGCGTTTTCGCGCTCGGCGAAGATCGAGGATTCGACCATAGGGTGGCGCTTCATCAATCCGAAGATGAAGGCGCAGTATGGCGTCGACGGGATGATCGAGACGGCAGAAAACCTCGCCGACGAACGCAAGATAACGCGCGAAGACCAGGATGCGTTCGCGCTTCGCAGCCAGCAGCGGTGGGCCGCGGCCCAGGCCGCCGGATTCTTCAAGAATGAAATTGTGCCGGTGACCATTGCCGGCAGGAAAGGCGCCGTGACCGTGTTCGAGCGTGACGAACATCCGCGTCCCGATACCACGATGGAGTCGCTGGCGAAGTTGAAACCCGTGGTTAGGGAAAATGGTACCTTGACGGCAGGCAATTCATCAGGGGTCAACGACGGCGCATGCGCGGTCCTGCTTGCTTCCGAGGCCGCGGCGGGCAAATACGGGCTGGAGCCGAAGGTGCGCGTGCTCGCGATGGCCACAGCGGGTGTGGCGCCGCGAATAATGGGCATCGGACCGGCTCCGGCAACACGCAAGGTGCTGGCGCTGACCGGCCTGAAGCTCGATCAGATCGACGTGATCGAACTGAACGAGGCATTTTCGGCACAATCGCTCGCGGTGACGCGCGATCTCGGCCTGCCAGACGACGCCGCGCACGTAAATCCGAACGGCGGCGCGATCGCAATCGGACACCCGCTTGGTGCTTCCGGGGCGCGCCTGGTCACGACGGCGGCAAGCCAGTTGCGCGCGATTGGCGGCCGCTACGCATTGTGCACGATGTGCATAGGCGTCGGGCAGGGGATCGCGATCGTCATCGAGCGCATATAGTGGAGGACTACGACCACCATTGAAATGCCATATTCGGGCATGCGCGTCATCCAGCGCATTCCGGCCGAAACGATCAGGGGAACTCACATGCATACTGAAGTTCATATTCACGGAACCGTGATGGTGCGGTCCGGTGTATCCCAAGTCGAGATCGAGCAGGCGCTTGCGCCATGGCTTAGTTACGTCGATATCGAAAGCCTAACGGAGGCGAAAAGCGCGCACCAGGACGAACCGGGTGTCGTGTTCGACAAACGCCGGCGCATGCTGGAGATCTGCTGGACCGGCTGGGTCGGCCGGAACTTCCAGCGATCACTCGAAGCCGCGTTCGAGGCGCTGTCCCCGTATTCGGAGGAGGCCGCGGGCGTCGAGGTGACCTACTACCAGGAAGACGGCCGTGACGAACATGGCATGGTGTTCGTAGGACCAACGCCCGAGTCGGTACAGGAAGTTCAGCGCGGGTACATGCTCGAAGACTTGAAGGTGCTGCTCGGACGCCACTTTGGCGATGCCGAAATAGGCGAGGTCCTCGGGCTGGTCAATCAGCTCTTCGACCGCCGATTTGCTCAGGGTGCGCCGGTGCGGGAAGCGGGCACGCCAGAGCGAGCGTTCCGTTCGCCGGCGGGCAAGAAACATCTGCACTGAAGATTACCTCCACTTCAGGTAAAGTTAGTCGCCTCGCGCGCAGTTGGGTAGGATGCGCGAGGGTTTGCACAGAACATGATTTCCAATTTTCTTTCCCGTGCTTCTCTTCACACGCATGGCGAGCCCGTGCAACGGCTGCTTGGCGTGGAGCAGCTGGCGCCGGACTCGGCCGAGCTAGCTCAGTTGCTGACCGCGGATCCGGCCTCGGAGGTACGCGTCGCTGCGGCGCAGCGCTGCACGGATATCGCGACGCTCCTCGCTGCTTTGCGAACCGAGTCGGATCCCGCGGTAAAGCTTGCCGTCGCATCGGCACTTGGCCCTGCGTTGGCGACAATGCCAGATGGCGCCTGCGCACAGGCTATCCTCGAATCTGACGACTGCACCGATGCTTTGCGTGCGGATGTCGTGCGTCGTGCCCACGATTCGGAACGTCGCCGCAAAGCGATCCAGCACATCGGCGATGAGGTGCTGCTGGTTGAACTCGCGCTCGGCGCAGAACATGCGGAGACTCGCATGGCGGCCGCAGAACGTGTTCGTTCAAAGACGGGTCTGGAAAGGCTTGCCGAAGCGGCCAAAGACAAGGATCGAGGCGTCGCCCGGCTCGCACGACAGCGGATCGAGTCGATAAACAGTCGCCGCAGGCGGCAGGCAGAAGCCGAGGCGATCATCACGCAATTGGAGACCCTGGAAACCGATCCCGGGCCGATACTGACCGGGGTAGTCGAACTCGATCGGCGCTGGGCGGCGCTCGACATGAGCGGTGATCCCGAACTCTTGGAGGGTTTTCGAATTGCCCGAGCCAAGGTACAGGCGCGCTTCGATCGCGAACAACAAACGCAGCGTGCCCGCTTGCACTTCGAGCGCCGGATGCGGGAGTGGTCAGGGACGCTCGGTTCGGCGTTGACACTTGAGGCGAGCGCGGACGCGGAAGCGCTTGCGCGTATGCACACGGAGCTTGCCGCGCTGAGGGCGTTGGCGCAGGAGCACGGCGCCGCCGCCGCGCTCGCGCAGCTCGACGAGGCCGAGCGCTTTATCAGAAAGAGGGAGGAAGAGCAACAGGCCCATGAAATTGCGCGATCGTTGGTTCTCGAGGCGGAGCAGTTGGCCGCGGGCGAGCACCGCGACAGTGCTCAATTGGTTGTCCGTTGGCAGGCGTTGAATCGCGCGGTTCGCACGCCTGATTTGACGCGGCGCTTCGAGTCCGCGGTGCTGGCGATTGAGAAACGCCGACTCGACGACGTGGAAGCGGCGAAGCAGGAAGCGATCGCCATGCGGCACCGCCTGCACGCACTACTTCATGATGCAGAGCAAGCACTTGCCGCGGGGCAGCTGCAGGCGGCACGCGCCGCTGCTGACGGGATCAGGCCCCTTCGGAGCGGTGCCGGAAACCTGCCAAGACCGACGGCACAGCGGATTTCCCGGCTCTTGCAGCAGCTCGCAGAACTCGAACGCTGGGAATCGTTCGGTCAGCACAATGCCCGCATTCAGTTGTGCGAACGAGCGCAGGCGCTTTCGACGCAGAAGACCGACCCGGCCCAACTGGCGCGTGAGGTCCAGGCCTTGCGCAAGGAATGGAAGGCGCTCGACGAGCAGCACGCGGGCGTGCCGAAGGCGCTATGGGAGCGATTCGACGCCGCGTGCGAAAAGGCTTATGCGCCGGCGGCAAAACACTTCGCGGAGCTTGCGGCAAGGAACAAGGAGACTCGTCGACGGCGTGAGGAATTCAGCGCTGCGGCCGCGGAACACGCGTCGGCTCTGCTGAACGATCCGCGCGACTGGCGGGAGATCGAACGCTGGCTGCGCGACACGGACAGGAAGTGGCGCGAGGGTGATTTGGGCAGTGTTAATCCCGGCGCCTGGAAGACTCTCGATGCGAAGCATAAGGCCGCGCTGGCGCCGCTGCGTGAAGCGCTTGTCGCGGCGCGAGATCAGGCGAGGGCGAACCGGCAAGCACTGATCGAAGAGGCGATGGCACTTGCGCCCAAGGCGACGGGGAGCGACGCGTTGTCGCAGATAAAGGCAATCCAGGCGCGCTGGCAGGAGCAGGCGAAGGCACTGCCGCTGCGGCGGAGCGACGAGACGGCACTTTGGGAGCAGTTTCGGGTGGCGTGCAATGCCGTGTTCAGCGCGCGCCACGCCAAGCGCAAGGAAGCCGAAGGACGCAGACAGGATCTGCGCCGTTCGCTGGAGAGCGTCTGCGCGCAGCTTGAGACGCTCGCGATGGGGTCCGATTCAGCTGGCGTCGAGATGGACGACCAGACCATCCGCCGCGAGCAGCGCGAGCAGCAGGGACAATGGGCCACGCAATCCGCGGCCATGGGCCCGGCCGCGCGCGAGCTGGAATCACGTTTCAAGCGGGCGAACGCGGCAATCGATGCGATGTTGTCCGCGCGAGCCAAGAGCCGCGGCGCTGCGGTTTGGAAGACGCTCGCGGCAAAGGAGCGGTTGTGCGAGGCGCTCGATGCCCTGGTGCAGTCGGGCGCAGAGGCCTCCGGGTACGGAACATCTCCGGCAGCTGTGCGGGACCAGTGGACAGCTTTGCCGTCGCTGCCCGAGACCTGGGAAAAGAAAATGCTCGTACGGCGCGATGCAGCGTTGAGCGCACTGACCGATTCCGCTTCAGCGGGCGAGTATTCAAGTAAGGTAAATCAGGGCGCGGAATCGCGCATGCGATATCTGGTTGAATTGGAGTTGTCGCTCGGTCTGGACAGCCCTGCGGAATTTCAGGAGCAGAGGCTTGCGCTGCAGGTGAAACAGCTCAAGGCACGCTTCAAGGGTGCGGCATCCGCAGGTGCGCCCGGTCCGGGGGAGCGCCTGCTCACGTGGTGCACGCATCCGGGGGTGTGCAGCGTCCAGGACAGGGAACGCGTTGATCGCATCTTTGCCGAAATAGCGAAGACGCGGGCGGGCAGCTGAGAACCTGTTTCGACGGGAGGCGATAGCGAACCTTGTGCTTGCCCTCGTATGACCGTCGTAAGATCATTCCTGAGCGTGCTCTAATACCTGGCGCTTCCCGGTGTCCTCGGAAACGGGATGACGTCGCGTACGTTGGAGAGCCCGGTGACATAGGCCACCGTTCGCTCAAACCCCAACCCGAAGCCCGCGTGCGGGACCGAGCCGTAACGTCGCAAGTCTCGGTACCAGCCGTAGTGCGCCTGGTCGAGCCCGGCTTGTGCCATGCGTGCGTCGAGCACGTCGATCCTATCCTCGCGCTGGCTGCCGCCGATGATTTCTCCGATACCCGGCGCGAGCACGTCCATGGCCGCGACGGTGCGCTGGTCGTCGTTGAGGCGCATGTAAAAAGCCTTGATGTCCTTGGGGTAGTTCATGACGATCACGGGTCGCTTGGCATACCGCTCGGTGAGGTAGCGCTCGTGCTCGGATTGGAGATCGATTCCCCAGCTGACCGGAAATTCGAAGTTCTCCCTTGCTCGCCCGAGGACCTTGATCGCTTCCCGGTAGTCCATGCGCACGAATTCCGAGTCGACGATTCCCTGCAGCTTTGCTATCAGTCCCCGCTCGATGCGCTCGTCGAAGAACGCCATATCCTCGGAACGCTCGCCCAGCACGGTTGCCAGGACGTGCTTGAGCAGAGCTTCCGCTAGATCGGCGTCGTCGGAGATGTCGGCAAAAGCGACTTCCGGCTCCACCATCCAGAATTCGGCCAAGTGCCGGCTGGTATTCGAGTTTTCCGCGCGGAAGGTCGGGCCGAAGGTATAGACCTTGGAAAGCGCCAGGCAGTAGCTCTCCAAGTTGAGCTGTCCTGATACCGTGAGGAAGGTCTCGCGTCCGAAAAAATCCTGGGCAAAGTCGACTTTTCCATCCGGCGTGCGCGGCAGATTCGCGACATCCAAGGTCGAAACGCGGAAAAGCGCGCCCGCCCCTTCGGCATCGGACTCGGTGATGATCGGCGTATTGATCCAGAGGAAACCGCGTTCATGGAAGAAACGGTGAATGGCCTGCGCAATCGTATGCCGCACGCGTGCCGTCGCGCCTATCACGTTGGTGCGCGGGCGCAGATGAGCCACCTCGCGCAGGAATTCCAGCGTGTGGGGCTTGGACTGGATCGGGTAGGAATCCGGGTCTTCGATCCAGCCTACTACCGTCAACGCACTAGCCTGCATCTCGAAACGCTGCCCTTTGGCCGGCGAAGGAACGACGATGCCGGTGGCAACCACCGCGCATCCGGCCGTCAGGCGCAACACCTCGCTTGAGTAATTGGGCAGCGTGCTGGGCACAATTACCTGTACCGTTTGGAAGGACGAGCCGTCGGCGACGTTTACGAACGAAATGCCTGCCTTTGAATCGCGCCGGGTACGCACCCAGCCCCTGACGCTGACCGGCACGCCCTCGGGCGCACGACCGGCAAGAATCTCGGAGCAAGGAATGGCGTTCACTTCGTGCTGCGACGGGAGGCGGGAGCTACGCGCTCAGACCGCGGAAACTTCGTCCCGGATCGGATTGCTCAGCAGGCCCACGCCTTCGATTTCGATGGTATCGCCATGCTTCATCCATACCGGCGGCGTGCGCGCCTGGCCGACCCCGGCTGGCGTTCCCATCACGACCACATCACCGGGTTCCAGCGTAAGGCACTCGGTCAAGAGCACGATCGTTTCGGCCACCGGAAACAGCATGTCGCGAGTATTCGCGTCTTGCATCACCTGAGCGTTCAGCCGCGAGCGGATCGACAGGCCTGCACCGCCTGGGGGCAATTCGTCTGGCGTGACCATCCAGGGACCAAATCCTCCGGTCTTGTCGAAATTCTTGCCTATGGTCCATTGGGCGGTCTTCTTCTTATAGTCGCGGATCAACGCGACCAGGTCGCGTGGCAAGTCCGGCGCAGCTTTCGACAAATCGACGACGCTGTCGTCGATGCATACCCCCAACCGCGCGGCCCCACCTTGCTGAAACGTGACAAAGCGCATGCACCTCTCCTTGTGTCCGGTGAACCTCTTCGAGGCGCGTATTTTATGCGACGTCGCATTGGGCAGGTTCCAGACGCGCCAGGTTCGCCGGGGGAGCGGTGATGTTTCCTCGGCGTGGAGGGCCAAGGCACGGAAGGCCGGCCAAATGCTGAGAGTTTACCTTCGATATATTTGCTATCCCTTTTATTATTATGATGAAATTTTTCCTGCCAAATTCCCTGAAGAAGTTGATTTAAGTCTCTGTTGCAAAGAGAATTTTCGCGAAAAACCCCTTGACCGGGCTATTTTCTTGCCATAAAGTGGTGAGAAGTAGAGTTTAGTGGGAAATAAGGGAATTTCCCGCTCGACAATTCCGGCCAAGGGGGGCGCAAGTGTTTCAAGGGGCGGCGGAAATCAGTTTGGACGCGAAAGGCCGACTCGCCGTGCCCACGCGTCACCGCAATGCACTCCTGTCCGCGTCGGGCGGCGGCGCGATCGTTCTTACCGCGCACCCTGACGGTTGCCTGCTGCTGTATCCACGCCTTGCATGGGAGCCGATCGGTTCCCGCATGCAGTCTCTCTCGAGTTTCAACGAACAGGCGCGCTGGTGGCAGCGCCTGCTCGTAGGCCACGCAGAAGAACTCGAACTCGATGCACAAGGCCGAATTCTCGTGTCGCCCGCGCTGCGCAAGTTCGCAGGGCTAAAGAGAAACGCGATGCTGGTGGGGCAGGGCAGCCATTTTGAGCTCTGGGACGCCGAGCTTTGGGAATCCAAGCTCGCGCAAGCGCTCGCCAAGGCGGGCTCGGCACCGCCACCCGGTACCGAAAACTTTTCGCTGTGAGCAACGATGCCCATCAACCCGTTCTCCTACATGAAGCGGTCGACGCGATGGCCATTGACGGGAACGGGCGCGCGCGCGGCGTCTATGTGGACGCGACGTTCGGGCGCGGAGGGCACGCGAAGCTGATTCTCGATCGGCTGGATCGGCAGGGACGGCTGATCGCGCTGGATCGCGACGCGAGTGCAGTCGCAGCCGGGCGGTTGATCACCGACCCGCGCTTTTCGATCGTGCACGCGCGCTTCAGCGAGTTGGAACAAACGGTTCGCGCGAAAAATGTCGCGGCCGTCGACGGGGTGCTGCTCGATCTCGGCGTGTCGTCGCCTCAGCTTGACGATCCGCAGCGGGGATTCAGCTTCCGATTCGACGCACCGCTTGACATGCGCATGGACCAGACAAGGGGTGCCACCGCTGCACAGTGGATGGCGCGGGCGAGCGAAGAGGAGATCAGGGAGGTGGTGAGAAGCCATGGGGAAGAACGGTTTGCTAAACAGATTGCAAAGGCGATTGTTGCTGCTCGCGCAAGAGGGCCTGTCACCGGAACAAGGCAACTTGCCGATCTCGTGGGTGCGGCCGTCCGGACGCGTGAACCCGGCAAGGATCCGGCGACGCGGACGTTTCAAGCTTTACGGATTTTCATCAATCAGGAGCTTGAGGAGCTGTCGCTAGTGCTCCCTCAGGCACTATCGCTGCTGGGCAAGCGCGGACGGCTGGTCGTGATCAGCTTCCATTCGCTGGAAGACCGGATCGTCAAGAATTTTATCCGCAACCATGCGAGGGCGGGGGAGGCGCCCGCACGTGTTCCGCTGCGTGAGGCGGAACTGCCGCCGCCCCGGCTACGCATCCTGGGCAAGCCGCAGCGTCCCGGCGAAAGAGAAATTGCCTCCAACCCACGCGCGCGTAGCGCGGTGCTGCGCGTGGCGGAAAAGCTGGTGTAAGCCGGGCATGGTGCGACTGAACCTCTTTCTGCTGGCGCTGCTCACGGTCTGCGCGCTCGGGCTCGTGACGTCGCAGCACAAGGCGAGAAAACTGTTCGCCGAGGCCGAGCGGGAGCAGGAACGCGCACGCACCCTGGAGGTTGAATTCGGACAACTGCAACTCGAAGCGAGCACCTGGGCCACGCACACGCGAGTAGCGCATATAGCGACCCAGGTGCTGCGTATGCGGGCGCCCGATGCGAAGCGCATTCGGATCGTGACGCGCGAGGTGCCGGGGGAGGGGAGGCGGCAGTGAATTTCGCCACCAGTCCGGTACTCGAGCTAACGCTGCCGGCGTGGAGGTCACGGTTCGTCGCGTTGCTCGTCTTCTGCGGCTTTGCGGTGCTCGCCGGCCGGGCGGTCTATCTGCAGGGGCTGCACAACGCGTTCCTCCAAGCCAAAGGCGAGTCGCGGTACGGCCGTATCATCGAGACGAGCGCGAACCGCGGCCGTATCACCGACCGACACGGCGAAATGCTCGCAGTATCGACGCCGGTGAAGTCGATTTGGGCCATCCCAGAGGAAGTGAAATTCGAAGGTCCGCAGCTGTCCAAGCTTGCCGGACTTCTCGGCATGCCAGAGCGCGAAATCACGAATCGCATCGCGGAAACCGGTGGCGACTTCGTCTTCATCAAACGCCAGATTCCACCCGAGGTTGCCGATCGCGTGGCGGAGTTGCACATTCGTGGCCTGTTCCAGGACCGCGAGTATCGCCGCTACTATCCAAGCGGCGAGGTCACGGCCCATGTGCTCGGCTTCACCGGTGCCGGGGACGCCGGACTGGAAGGGGTCGAACTTGCGTTTCAAGAACATTTGGCGGGCAAGGCCGGCAGCCGCCGGGTCATTAGGGACCGGCTCGGTCAGATCGTCGAGGACGTCGAGAGCATACGCGCCGCGCAGCAGGGCAAGGATATATCGCTCGCCCTCGATGCCAAAATCCAGAGCCTGGCGTTCTCACAGTTGAAGGCCGCGGTGATCCGGCATCGCGCCAAGGCCGGCAGCATCGTCGCGCTCGACGTAGGCACCGGCGAGGTGCTGGCGCTGGCCAACGTCCCGACCTATAACCCGAACAACCGAGCGCAGCTCTCCGGGGCGCAACTCAGGAACCGCGCCGTTACGGACACCTTCGAGCCCGGTTCGACACTCAAGCCGTTCACCATTGCCGCAGCCCTCGAGTCGGGCCGGATCACGCCGCAGACCAAGATTCAGACCGCGCCAGGCAGGTTCACCATCGGCGCGGCGACCATCCGCGACGCGCATCCGGAGGCGGTACTGAGCGTGGAGCAGATCATCCAGAAATCGTCGAACGTCGGTGCGGCAAAAATCGCGCTCTCGCTGCCCGCGGAGTCACTATGGGACATGTTCCAGTCGGTGGGATTCGGAGCCGTTCCACGCCTTGGCTTTCCGGGGGAGGTGGCGGGGCGATTGCGTCCATACAAAACCTGGCGGCCGATCGAGCAGGCGACGATGGCATACGGGCATGGCATTTCGGTTTCGTTGCTCCAGCTCGCGCACGCCTACAGCATTTTCGCCCGCGACGGCGGGATTGTTCCGCTGTCGCTCACGAGGGTGGATTTGCCCGGTACCCCTCGGTCAGTCATTACGGCGCAGACCGCTCGCCGCGTGCGGCACATGCTCGAACTCGCCGCGCAAGTCGGCGGCACCGCGCCACGCGCTCAGATCGCCGGCTACCGCGTCGCCGGGAAGACCGGCACCGCGCACAAGCAGGAAAACGGAACCTACGCGGCGCACAAATACGTGTCCTCGTTTGTTGGTTTCGCGCCGGCATCGAACCCGCGTTTGATTATCGCCGTGATGATCGATGAACCATCGGACGGCCGGTACTACGGTGGCGAGATCGCCGCGCCGGTTTTCTCGCGCGTGATGGAGGGAGCACTGCGCCTGACAGGCGTGCCACCGGACGCACCGATGCGCCCGGTCGAAATGCCTGCCAAAGGGCAAGAGGTCGAAGAGAGCATCTGAGGGTTGGGGAAAAAGCAACAGGGAGCAAAACTGGGTCGCAGGCCAACGGATCAATGGGGACGTGCATAACAGAGTGATCGAAATTCTCGGGCAACTGCGCGCGCAGGGCGTCGACGTGGGCAATCTTTGCGTTGACAGTCGGACGTTGCAGCCGGGCGAAGTCTTTCTTGCTTATCCGGGGCAGACCCAGGACGGTCGTCGCCATATCGCCGGTGCGATCGCTGCAGGTGCTGCGGCGATCCTCTGGGAGCGGGCCGGATTCGACTGGAATGACGGCTGGCGCTTGCCGAATCTGCCGGTGGACGGATTGCGAACCCTCGCGGGACATGTGGCGCACGAGGTCTACGGGCGTCCGTCGGAGAAACTCTGGGTCATGGGCGTGACCGGCACAAACGGCAAGACCTCGTGCAGCCAGTGGCTGGCCGAAGGTTGCGGCGCCTGTGGTGCACGCACGGCGGTAATCGGCACGCTTGGGATCGGATTTCCGGGTGCGCTGGTGCCCAATCCGAACACCACGCCCGAAGCGGTTACGCTGCACCGCTCGCTCGACCGGCTGCTCAGTGAAGGCGCGCAAGGCGCGGTTATGGAGGTCTCGTCAATCGGTCTCGATCAGGAGCGTACCAACGGCGTCAGATTCGGCGCCGCATTGTTCACCAATCTCTCCCGCGACCATCTGGAATACCACGGCGACATGGAGCGCTACGCCCAGGCCAAGCAGATCCTGTTCCGCTCGCCGGGCCTGCGCCATGCGGTGGTCAATATGGACGATGTCCAGGGCGTAAGCATCGCACGCATGCTCGTCGGCAGCGACGTGATCAGGACCGGCTACAGCTGTTTCGACGGAACAGCCAAGCGCTCCGGACTGGAGCAGTACGTCGAGGCGCACGATGTCATCACATCGGTGAGGGGTATCGCCTTCACCGTAAGAAGTTCTTGGGGCGAGGCGCGTATCGAAAGCCGGCTGCTCGGACGGTTCAATATTTCAAATCTTCTCGGAGTGCTCGCCACCATGATGGTGTCCGGCGTGCCGTTCGAGCGGGCGAGCGGCGTCCTCGGCACGTTGGTCCCGGTGGCGGGGCGTTTGGAGCGCGTCGGCGGCGGCGCGCGGCCGCTGATAGTGGTGGACTACGCCCATTCGCCTGATGCGCTCGACAAAGTCGCCCAGGTGCTGCGCGACTTGGCGGCAGCGCAAAGCGGGCGACTTTGCGTGGTTTTTGGCTGTGGCGGTGATCGCGACCGCGGCAAGCGGCCGCTTATGGGAACCGTGGCGTCGCGCTACGCCGACCGGATTTTCGTAACCAGCGACAACCCGCGCGGAGAAGATCCGGACGCAATCATTGCCGAGATCAAAGCGGGAATCACCATTGCCCATGACGCCATCGCTGACAGGCGTGCCGCAATTGCTGCCGCGGTGGCCTGGGCGCGAGCGGGCGATGTGGTGTTGATCGCCGGAAAAGGCCACGAAACACATCAGGAGAGCGGAGGCGAGAAGTTGCCGTTCTCGGATGTGCGTGAGGCGGAACTGGCATTGGACCGTTGGGCGCCATGATGAGCATCGGGGAGGCAGCGTTGGCGATCGGAGGACGCGTGCGCGGACAAGAGGTGCGCTTTGCCTCAGTGTCCACCGACAGCCGTTCGATCGAGGCCGGTGCCTTGTTCGTTGCACTGAGGGGCGAAAGGTACGACGGACACGAATTCATCGCAGCCGCGAAGGAGCGCGGCGCCGTAGCGGCAATGGTGAGCGAGGCTTCAGGCGACGCGATGGCGGCGCACGGGGTTTCATGCATCACCGTCGATGACACGCGACTTGCGCTGGGTCGGCTCGCGGCTCATTGGAGGGCGAAGTTCTCGATCCCGCTTGTTGTGGTAGCGGGAAGCAACGGAAAGACGACCGTCAAGGAGATGATTGCGGCGATTTTGCGCGCGCACTTCGGCGCACAAGCCACTCTCGCCACACAAGGCAATTTGAACAACGACATCGGCCTTCCGATGACGCTATTGAGGCTGCGTTCGGAGCATCGCGCGGCGGTGATCGAAATAGGCATGAATCATCCCGGCGAGACGGCCTACCTCGCCGGCATCGCGCGTCCCACCGTTGCGCTGGTGAACAATGCGCAACGCGAACACCAGGAGTTCATGAACGGCATGGACGCGGTCGCGCGCGAGCATGGCTCGGCCTTGGCCGCGCTTCCCTTTGATGGAACGGCGGTGATCAACGCCGACGATGCGTATGCGCCGTACTGGCGCAGCCTGGTGGGTTCAAACCAGATTCGCGACTTCGGAATTGAGCACGCGGCGGCCGTCAGCGGTCGATACGCGCTATCCGATTTCAGCAGCGAAATCGTGCTTTCGGCTCCCGAGGGAAGCATCGAATTCAAGTTGCAGATGGCGGGTCTCCACAATGTTTGCAACGCGGTGGGTGCGGCGGCGGGAGCCACTGCGGCCGGAGCCAGCCTTCCTATGGTCGCACGCGGTCTTTCGGGGTTCACTGCGCCAAAGGGGCGATTGCAGGTACAGCGCGGCCAAGGCGGCGCGGTGGTCGTCGACGACACATACAACGCGAACCCCGATTCGGTGCGAGCAGCAATCGAGGTGCTGCGCAAGCTGCCGGGCCGGCGCATCCTGGTGTTGGGCGATATGGGTGAGGTCGGCGAGCTGGGCGAAGTGTTCCATCGCGAGACGGGTCACTACGCGGCGCAGGCGGGCCTAGACGAATTGCTTGCGATCGGCGATCTGGCGGTCCATGCCCACACGGAATTTGGCGCTGGTGGCGTCTGGTACGCCCGCATCGAGGACCTGCTCCAGGACGTGGTCAAGAAAGACGTCGTGGGGACATCGATTCTTGTTAAAGGATCGCGTTTCATGCGTATGGAACGGGTCGTGTCGGCACTCGTGGGCCGGGAGCAACACTGATGCTGCTCACACTCACGCAATGGCTGGCGCACGATGTCCGCGCGTTCAACGTCTTTTCCTACATTACTTTGCGAGCAGTGCTTGCCTGCCTCACCGCGCTTGTCATATCGCTACTGGCAGGCCCGCTGGTCATTCGCAAACTTACCGCATACAAGATCGGGCAGCAGGTGCGTGATAACGGCCCGCAGTCGCACCTGATCAAAGCCGGTACTCCGACCATGGGCGGTGCGCTGGTGCTGATCTCGATACTTCTCACTACGTTGCTGTGGGCCGACCTGTCCAACCGGTTCGTGTGGATCGTTCTGCTAGTGACTTTCGGGTTCGGCACCATCGGTTGGATCGACGACTATCGAAAGGTCGTGCACCACAACCCCAAGGGCCTGTCGGCGCGCAACAAGCTGTTCTGGTCTGCGTTGATCGGTCTTGCCGCAGCGATCTATCTGGCCTTTGCCGTTTCGGTTCCGTCGAACGCACACATCCTGACGCTTTTCATGGAGTGGGTGCGCAGCGGGTTTGAAATGGGACTGCCGCCGAAGGCCGATCTGATCCTGCCATTCTTCAAGAACATAGCCTATCCACTGGGCGTGTGGGGGTTCATCACACTTAGTTTTTTCGTGATTGTCGGCACCAGTCACGCAGTCAACCTCACCGACGGGCTGGACGGCCTGGCGATCATGCCGTCGGTCATGGTAGGCGGCGCGCTCGGCATATTCGCCTATGTAGCCGGCAATGCCGTGTACTCGAAATATCTGCTGCTGCCGTACATACCAGGCGCGGGCGAACTTGCCGTCATCTGCGGTGCGCTTGCCGGAGCGGGCCTAGGGTTCCTTTGGTTCAACGCCTACCCGGCCGAAGTGTTCATGGGTGATGTCGGGGCGCTCGCGTTGGGCGCAGCACTGGGAACAGTCGCAGTGATCGTTCGCCAGGAGATAGTGCTTTTCATCATGGGCGGCGTCTTCGTCGCCGAAACACTATCAGTGATGATTCAGGTGCTGTTCTTCAAATGGACAGGCGGCAAGCGGGTCTTCCGGATGGCGCCTTTGCACCACCACTACGAGCTCGGCGGCTGGAAGGAATCGCAGGTCGTGGTGCGCTTCTGGATCATCAGCATGATGCTGGTGCTGTTTGGGCTTTCGACATTGAAACTGCGATGAACACGTCAGCGAGAAGCGCAATCGCCAAGGTGCGCTTCTGGATCATCAGCATGATGCTGGTGCTGTTCGGATTATCGACGCTGAAGCCGCGCTGAAGCGCTGTGATGGAACTGGAGGGGAAGAGGGTACTGGTGTTGGGATTGGGTGACACGGGACTGTCGATGGCACGCTGGCTGGCGCGCGAGCACGCGAACGTTCGCGTCGCCGACACGCGCGCGTCGCCGCCGCGCCTCGCGCAACTGCGCGATGAGCTACCCGAAGTTGCGGTCTCGTTCGGCGCATTCAATGACGCGGACTTCGTCGGAATCGATCTGGTCGCGATCAGTCCGGGTGTGTCCCTCGCCGATCCCGCGGTGAGCCGCGCCAGCGCCCGTGGTGTTCCTGTGGTCGGCGATATAGAACTGTTCGCGCGGGCTTTACGCGGCGCTCATGAGCAAGACCGCCGGCCGCTGCCGGGACAACGTGGTCCGCGAACCATTGCCGTCACCGGCACCAACGGCAAGAGCACGGTCACGGCACTGGCTGGTCGAATGTGCGTTTTGGCGGGTCTGGATTGCGAGGTTGCCGGCAACATCGGTCCGCCGGCACTCGATGCACTACGGCGCCGGCGCGAGGCCGGGAGCGATCCCCAAGCGTGGGTACTGGAGCTATCGAGTTTCCAGCTCGAGGCCACCGATTCGCTCGATGTGTCCGCCGCCGCGATGCTGAACCTGTCCGAAGATCATTTCGATCGCTACGCGTCGCTGACAGACTATTCAGCGGCGAAAGCCCGCATATTTCGCGGCAGCGGCGCTCAAGTCCTGAACCGCGACGATCCGCTGAGCCTGTCGATGGCGCTTCCGGGGAGAAGGACCGTCACATTCGGGCTTGGCGCGGCGGCTGGGCCGGAGGAATTCGGCCTGATCGAGCGCGAGGGTCGCCTTTGGCTCGCGCAGGGAACGACACCTCTGCTCCCGCTGAGCGAGATGAAGCTTGCGGGGCTGCACAACGCGGCGAACGCGCTCGCCGCGATGGCACTGTGCACCGAGATTGGCCTGCCTCTTGAGCCCGTGCTCGGCGCGCTGCGCACGTTTCACGGGCTGCCGCACCGGGTCGAGCTGGTCGGAGCAAAAGGAGGCGAGACGGGGGATGTTCGCTTCTATGATGACTCCAAGGGAACCAACGTCGGCGCGACAGTTGCGGCCCTCGAGGGGCTTGCCGCGGCGTCGTTGCGCGAGGGCGCCCGCATAGTTCTGATCGCCGGCGGCGAGGGTAAGTCGCAGAATTTCTCACCGCTCAGGAGTGCCCTGGCACGAACGGCGAGGGCGGTCGTGTTGTTAGGACGCGACGCTCCGGCGATCCACATCGCGCTCGAGGGCTCGGGCACACCGGTGCAGCGCGCGGAAACCATGGAACAGGCGGTCGAATTGGCGGCAGCCGCGGCGCGGCCAGGCGATGCCGTGTTGCTTTCGCCTGCGTGCGCGAGTTTCGACATGTATCGAGATTACAGGCATCGCGGTGAGGTCTTCCGGGATGCAGTGCGGAGGTTCATCGATGCAACGGATTAGCCCGAGCCGCACGCCGATGGCCGAATACGACGCGAGCCTGCTGTGGACCGCGCTCGGGCTGCTGATGTTTGGTCTGGTAATGGTCTATTCGGCATCAATTGCAGTTGCCGAGACGAGCAAATTTGCCGGTGGCAAGTCGAGTTATTTCCTGGTTCGACACTCGATCTTTCTCGCGACGAGCCTGGTTGCAGGGATGCTCGTGTTCCAAGTTTCAATGCGCCGGTGGCAGCAGGTTGCGCCGTTTCTGTTCACGACCGGCGTCGTGCTGCTTGCCTTGGTGCTGATGCCGGGGTTCGGGCGCGAGGTAAACGGGGCCAGTCGATGGCTTTCGCTCGGAATCGTCACCGTGCAGCCTTCGGAATTGATGAAGCTCTTTGCCGTGCTCTATGCGGCCGATTACACCGTGCGCAAGGCCGCACTCATGCACAGTTTCAAGCGAGGCCTGTTGCCGATGCTCGTCGTGATGCTCATCGTCGGGTGGCTATTACTCCATGAACCGGACTTCGGCGCGTTTGTGGTGATCACCGCGATCGCGACGACGATTCTGTTCTTGGGCGGGATGAACGGTCGTTGGTTCGCGGCGCTTTTGGCTTTGCTTGCCGTCGGTTTCGCGGGCCTGGTCCTTTCGTCGCCCTACCGCATGCAGCGCATCTTCGGTTTCATGGATCCATGGTCCGACCCGTACGGCAAGGGCTATCAGCTCTCTCACGCCCTGATCGCGTTCGGGCGGGGCGAATGGCTTGGCGTGGGGCTTGGCGCCAGCGTGGAAAAGCTCCTCTATCTGCCGGAAGCGCACACCGACTTTCTGTTGGCGGTGATTGGCGAGGAACTCGGATTTGCCGGTGTTTCCGTCGTTATCGCCTTGTTCGCCTGGCTGGTCATTCGCGCGTTTTCGATCGGCAGGCTGGCGGTGAAGCTGGAGCGCCCCTATTCGGCACTTGTCGCGCAGGGCATCGCGGTGTGGCTCGGCGTACAGGCGCTTATCAATATGGGCGTCAACATGGGTGTGCTTCCGACCAAGGGATTGACGTTACCGCTTATGAGTTTTGGAGGAAGCGGCATTCTCGCGAACTGCGTGGCGTTGGCAATTCTGCTGCGCATCGACTGGGAGTCGCGTCAGATGATGAAAGGACAGCCGGCGTGACATGGCCAAGACCATCATGATCATGGCGGGTGGAACGGGGGGACACGTGTTCCCGGGTCTCGCGGTGGCCGACGAGTTGCGCGAGCGCGGCTGGCACGTGGTCTGGCTCGGTGCCCCAGGGGGCATGGAAGCCATGCTTGTGCCGAAGCGCGGCTACGAGATGGCATGGGCGCCTTTTGCCGGGTTGCGAGGCAAGGGCCTGGTGCCGCTTGTATTGCTCCCGCTGCGGCTGCTGCTGGCGCTTTGGCATGCAGCACGCGCGATTTTCGCGCGCCGCCCCGACGTGCTGTTGGGCATGGGCGGCTACCAGTCCTTTCCGGGTGCGCTGGCGGCTTGGTTGCTGCACAGGCCGCTGGTAATACACGAACAGAACTCGGTCGCGGGGCTGGCGAACAGGGTTCTTGCTCGCATTGCCGATCGAGTCCTATGCGCGTTTCCCGACGCCCTAAGGAACGCGACGGTGACGGGCAATCCCGTGCGACAGGACATCGCGGCACTTCCCGCGCCGTCGCAACGCTACGCCGCGCGCTCGGGAAGCCTGAATCTGCTGGTCATCGGCGGGAGCTTGGGGGCAAGCATCCTGAACGACACCGTTCCGCGAGCGCTTGCGCTGATGCCGCCCGAGCGGCGGCCCAAGGTTACGCACCAGTCCGGTTCTGCGCACATCGACGCGCTCGCGCAGCGCTATCGCGATGCTGGTGTAAGCGTTAGCGCCGTCGCCTTCATCGACGACATGGCGTCAGCCTACGCGGATGCCGACGTGGTTCTTTGCCGCGCGGGGGCGTTGACGGTCTCCGAGCTGGCTGCCGCCGGTGTTGCGAGCATTCTGGTTCCGTTCCCGCACGCCGTGGACGATCACCAGACGGGCAACGCCCGCCATCTTGCCGTTGCCGGCGCGGCGATCCTGCTGCCGCAAACGCAATTGAAGCCCGAGCGCCTCGCCGGGACCCTCCTGGAATTGTCGCGCGAACAACTGCGCGACATGGCCGACAAAGCGCGCGCACTGGCTCGTCCCGATGCGACGCTGGCGGTCGCACGCGCGTGCATGGAGGTGGCGGGGTGAAAAAAGCAATCCGCCGATGCCCACGAGGGCGCGTATGAAGCACAAGGTCAAGCGCATCCATTTCGTCGAAGGGTGTTTGGCCGCAGCGCCAAGGCGCTGCGTGTGGGCGGCAGGCCGCCAATGCCGACGGGATTGCGTATGAAACACAAGGTCAAGCGCATCCATTTCGTCGGCATTGGAGGCAGCGGCATGAGCGGCATTGCGGAAGTGCTGATGAATCTGGGATACGCGGTAAGCGGCTCGGATCTGGTTGAAAGCGCCACGACCAGGCGGCTGGAGGGGCTCGGCGCGAAACTGACGCTCGGTCACGGCGCCGAAAACGTCGCCGGGGCCGACGTGGTCGTGGTATCCACGGCCGTGCGCTCGGACAATCCGGAAGTGATTGCAGCGCGCACGAGGCGGATCCCGGTCGTGCCGCGGGCGCTCATGCTCGCTGAACTCATGCGGCTCAAGCAGGGCGTGGCGGTCGCGGGCACGCACGGCAAGACTACGACGACGAGCCTGGTGGCGAGCGTTCTGGCTGAAGCCGGCCTCGATCCGACCTTCGTCATAGGCGGGCGTTTGACGAGCGCGGCTTCGAATGCGCGGCTGGGTGCAGGCGAGTTCATCGTCGTCGAGGCCGACGAGTCCGACGCGTCGTTTCTGCACCTGCAGCCGGTGGTCGCAGTCGTGACCAACATCGACGCCGACCACATGGAAACGTATCAGCACAATTTCGCGCGGTTGAAGCAGGCGTTCGTCGACTTTCTGCAGAACCTGCCTTTTTATGGCAGCGCGATTCTGTGCGCAGACGATCCCAACGTGCGCGAAATCATGCCGTTCGTATCGCGGCCGATTATCACCTACGGTCTGCGCGAGGAGGTAACGATCCGGGCCGTGAACGTAGTGGCCGGCGAGCGAATGAGATTCTCATGTCTTCGCGAGGGCTTGGCGCCGCTCGATGTCTCGCTGAACTTGCCTGGTCGGCACAACGTGCAAAATGCGCTCGCCGCGATCGCGGTCGCCGGCGAACTCGGGTTGCCGGACGCCGCAGTGCAGAAGGCGTTGGCCGAATTTCATGGCGTCGGGCGGCGTTTTCAGCGATGCGGCGAGGTCGCCGTCGAATGTCACGGGGATACACGCGGTACGTTTACTCTCGTCGACGACTACGGACATCATCCGGCGGAGATGCGCGCGACGCTGGAGGCTGTGCGCTGCGCGTTTCCCGGGCGGCGAATCGTGCTCGCCTTCCAGCCGCACCGATATACCCGCACCCGCGACCTGTTCGAGGACTTCGTGCGCGTGCTCTCCGGTGTCGACGCGCTGCTGCTTGCGGAGGTGTATCCGGCAGGCGAACCGCCCATCGTCGCGGCAGACGGCCGCGCGTTGGCCCGCGCGATCCGCGTCGCAGGCAGGATCGAGCCGATTTTCATCGATGATATCGCCGACATGGCGGCCGCGATAACGCGCGTGGCAAGGGCGGGTGACGTCGTGTTGACCATGGGGGCCGGGTCCATCGGTGGCGTGCCGGCGCGGCTTGTTGAGGCGGCAGGATGATTATGGGCGAGCCGATCCGTGTCCCGGCCGACGCACTGCGCGGAACCTTGCGACTGAATGAGCCGATGTCTCGGCATGTCAGTTGGCGCGCGGGCGGGTACGCTGCGCGCTGCTATGTTCCCGCCGACCTTAGCGATCTGGCCGCGTTCTTGGGCAGCCTTCCTTCGGACGAACCGGTCTGCATGGTCGGTCTGGGCAGCAACCTGCTCGTTCGTGACGGCGGATTTCGCGGCACCGTCGTGCTCACGCACGGCTCGCGCCCGGCGTTGCGTCTTGACGGGGACTGCGTGTACGCCGAGGCAGGGGTGCCCAGCCCCAAGGTAGCACGCTTTGCCGCGAATCAGGGTTTCGACGGCGCGGAGTTTCTTGCCGGTATTCCGGGCACGGTCGGCGGGGCGCTGGCAATGAACGCAGGTTGCTACGGAACCGAGACCTGGGAGGTCGTGGCACGTGCGCTCACAGTCGATCGCTGCGGCGAATTGCGCGAGCACGTTCCGACCGAGTTCGACATTGGCTACCGGCATTGCGCGCTTCCGGGAGGCGCGCTGGGCAAAGACATATGGTTCGCGGCAGCGTGGCTTCGGTTCAGGGCCGGGAACCGCAACCAGGCGCGGCGACGAATTACCGAACTGCTGGAGCAACGCATCCGAACACAGCCGCTCGATCTGCCCAACGCGGGCTCGGTGTTTCGCAATCCTCCGGGTCAGCATGCGGCGCAATTGATCGAGGCCTGTGGCCTGAAGGGCTTTGTCATAGGCGGTGCACGCATCTCGGAGAAACACGCCAACTTCATCGTAAATCCGAAGCGGCGCGCGAGCGCCGCGGACATCGAGAAACTAATCACGCATGCGCGCACAACGGTGAAGGAACGATTCGGTATCGAGTTACAGACCGAAGTGCGAATTGTGGGGGAGGCATGAGCAGGGAGCAGGGGCCACGCGAAGCGGGGATGCGAGCGGCCGCGAATGCCGACGGGAG